>DATAYO010000101.1:0-1589 GCA_036272515.1 Steroidobacteraceae bacterium
CTATAAAGCTCTCTTGATCATGCCGCCGCGGAGGCACGATCTCCGCGACGATGCGGTTGCGGTCGGTGATAACGATTGTTTCCCCCGCCGCCGCTAGACGAACGTATTCGCTGAGTTTGTTCTTGAGAACCTTGAGCCCGACGGTTTTCATCCGTGATGAGGTAGCCTCTGGAAGCTTCTTTGTCAACGCGCAACCGAAGGGCCGGTGCCAGCCGGGGAACGGCAGATCAGCTCTCGAAAGCCTTTCTAAGCTTGGCGGCCAGATCCGAGTAGGTGAATGGCTTGAAGATCACCTCGACGCCGGGATCGAGCCGCCCGTGATGTACGATGGCATTGCGGGCATATCCCGTCGTGAACAGGACTTTGATGCCCGGCCGCCGCCGGATCGCCTCGTCACCGAGCTGGCGGCCGTTCATGCCGCCCGGTAGCCCCACGTCGGTGAACAGAAGACGAAGCTCGGGGTGACCGTCCAGCACTTGGAGAGCCGCGAAACCGTCGGGAGCGCTTATGACCTGGTATCCGAGATCGCTCACCATCTCGACCGTGTAGCTCCGCACATCCGGATCGTCTTCGACGACCAGCACGGTTTCGCCCTGCCGGGCCCGGGGAGGAACGAGCGGCTCCGATGACGGCTCCAGAAACGCCCCAACCCCATGGTGCCGGGGCAGATAGAGCTTCACGCAGGTGCCCTCTCCCACCTCGCTGTAGATTTTCACATGCCCGCCGGACTGCTTTACTAAACCGTAGACTTGGGAGAGGCCCAATCCGGTACCCTGGCCGATTTCTTTTGTCGTAAAAAAGGGCTCGAACGCCTTCTCGACGACATCCTGGGACATCCCCTCTCCAGTGTCCGTCACGAATATGCCGACGTACTGACCGGGAGTGACGTCGGCGTGCATCGAGCCATAGGCGTCGTCGAGATAGCAGTTGGCGGTTTCGATGGTTAATTTTCCGCCATTCGCCATCGCGTCGCGCGCATTGACGGCAAGGTTTATCAGCGCGTTTTCGAGCTGGTTTGCATCGGCAAAGATGTTCCAAAGCCCGCCCGCCAAAACGGTTTCGATCGCGACAGATTCTCCGAGTGCTCGCCGCAGCAGATCGGACATGCCCGTAACCAGCTTGTTGGGCGAGACCACCTCCGGCGCGAGCGGCTGGCGCCGCGCAAAGACGAGCAGACGCTGAGTCAGTTCAGCGCCGCGGAAAGCGCCCCTCAGGGCGGCCGCGATCAAGCGATGAAATCCGTGGTCCGGCGGAAGGCGCCGCTGCATGGTCTCGATATTGCCCATGATGACCGTCAGCAAGTTGTTGAAGTCGTGGGCAATACCGCCGGTGAGCTGCCCGATAGCCTCCATTTTCTGCGCCTGACGCAACGCGTCTTCCATTTGCCGCCGCTCTTTGACCTCCTCGGCGACGCGTTCCTCGAGCGTCTCGTTAATTCGCTGCAGCTCCTGTTCGGCGTACCGGCGCGCCGCCAGCTCCCGCTGGCTCGCTTCATAGAGCCGCGCATTATCGATCGCGATTGCTGCTTGTGCTGCAATGCCGGCCACGATCCGCTCGTCGCGCTGCGTGAAAACGCCCGGCTCCGAGTG
>DATAYO010000102.1:0-1578 GCA_036272515.1 Steroidobacteraceae bacterium
CCCGGGAAGCCGCGGGTCTTCATGCCGTATGCCGGCGGGATGGCTCGCTACCGCGAGACCTGCGCCGTGGTCGCCGTCAATGGATACGAGGGCTTCGCCCTGAGCGTGAACCGGGAGGAGTCCAAGTCGTAGCTGCGGGACCCGCTGGCGTTCCTCGGCCTGACGCCCCGGCGTCGCAGGAGTCTCAAAGGCCGAGGCTACGGAAAGCCATGCCGCTCTCCCGGCTGACGACGAAGAAATCGCGCCGCTGACGAATCGAGGACAATGAAGAGCGAGCACCTCCGGCCGCTCCGCGCCGATGGCGCGACCCGCGTCATAGCTCTCCACCCACGAATTTGCGATCGGCGGCCCTAGCTTCGATCTCCCATGGCCACCGGCACGCAACCCGTGGAATACGGATCATCATCCGGGCGGCTCGTCCTCGGGATCAGGGGCTGGCGTTGCTGCCGGCCTGTTCCCGATGGCGCCGGGCAGCGACACAGGCGGTAGGTGCGTAACCCGGCCGGCGCTTGCGGCATCGTCGGACTCAAGCCGACTTACGGCCTGATTTCGCGTCGTGGCGTTTTCCCGCTCTCCTTCACGCTCGGCCACGTCCGACTGCTGACGCGCACCGTTGCCGACAATGCGCTGATGCTCGACGTCATCGCCGAACATGATCCGCTCGATCCCGGTAGCGCTGCGGCGCCCGCCGGGCACTATGCGTCCGGGCTGGCACGCGGGATACGCGGGTTGCGTATCGGGCTCGTCCGACAGTTTCACGAGACCGACATGCCGGCTGACCCCGAGGTGAAGGCCGCGCTGGAGCAGGTCATCGAAACCCTGCAGACGCTCGGCGCCGACATTCGCGATGTTGGCCTGCCGTCCCTTGAGGAGTTCGCGGCCGTCAATCGGGTCATCCTGCAGAGCGAGGCGTGGGCGATTCACGGCGCTTGGCTACGGGAGAGACCCGGCGACTACGGCCAATTGGCCCGGCGCCGCCTGATGGCGGGTGCGTTCATGAGTGGAGGCGACTATGTGCATGCCTCGCGCCGACGCCTCGCGATGATTGCAGCTGTTGAGGATGTATTACGCCAGTTGATGTGCTGCTCTGCGCCAGCGCAATGGACCCGCCAAGCCGCATCGACGAGGCGAAGGAGGTCGAGCGCACCTACCCGCGGCAGGCACGCACACCTTTCAACGTCACCCTGCATCGCGCGCTTGCGATGATCGCGGGAATTTCGTCGAGCGGTCTGCCGCTATCGGTGCAATTCGTCGGCCGCAACTGCGCCGAGGCGACCCTGTTTCAGATCGCGCGCGAATGGGAACGTGCCGCCGGTACCGACAAAAAGCATCCGCTCGTCGTATGAGATGAGTTGTCGTTCTAGCACATCGTCTGCAGAGGCCACGATCTCTCGCCCGGAGACAGCAACTAGGCTGCCGGTCCGAACTCCACATCCACCGGCGTCGGCGTGTTGATGAGGGAGCTAAACTTGAGGTTTCCGTCACGGGGGTCTATGCGAAAGGCAGCAATGTTGTCCGTGTTTTGGTTGGCAACATAAAGAAAATTTCCCGAGGGATCTATGTTCATGCCCCGAGGCC
>DATAYO010000103.1:0-1766 GCA_036272515.1 Steroidobacteraceae bacterium
CTTCCACGCGCCGGAGCTAGGCCGGCGGCTGCGGAAACCCAGCACTGAAAGCGCAATCAAGATGAAGCCCATTGCCGGGAGGGCTAGGCTGAGCGGGACCAGCACGCCCCAGACTGTCAGCAGGACGCAAAGCGCGCCCCAACCAGCGCCGATCTGAACTTCGGGGGGTGCGCGCCGGCCGATGAGCGTAGCCCCCCCCAATATCAAGATGATGGCCAAAAGCCAAGTCGTGGCGAGCCCAACGAGATCCGCCAGATCGGGGAGATACCTCGTCATCAGGCCGGGCACAGCTACGTCGAGAGCGTGATCGCGGATGAAGTTGAGAATGTTTCGGAATGCCCCGTCGCGTGCATCACCTGCATAAAGACCCGGTCGACCGGAAGATCTTTCAAGCGGGGGCTGGTTAAGACATGAACCTAGCGGCCGCGCGGCGCGCACCGGCTCGGATCCGAAGCGCGTGAAAAAAGGACTATGACCGGATGACCTCCGGCTGCCGCTATATGGGTGGCGCCGGTATCGTTCCCGACGGTGAACGCCGCCGCGCCTGCAAGATCCACAAGAGTGGTGAGCTCCGTGCGGCCGACGAGGTCGACCGCGGCGGGACAAGCGGCACGGATGTCTACTGCCAATTTGTTCTCGCCCGGTGCCCCGATGATGACCGGGAGATTTCCGGTTGCGTCGAGGAGCCGCTGCGCCAACTCGCCGTAGGACCTCGCGGGCCAACGCTTTATCGCGTGACGCGGCGAGGATCCTGGAATCAGCAGAAAGAACGCGCGCTGCCGCAGCTTAGCCGGAAGGGGCCGGGACGATGCCGGGCAGGCTGGCAAAGGTGTGGGATGAATCCCGGCCATCAACAGCTGTTCCGCCTGCTTGTCGATCGTGTGCTGTGGATAGCGTCCCAAATTGGCGTGCGGGTGCGAGCAGCGCCAAGCAATCCCAGACCACTCGGGGGGATGGGCGGGCAGGAAGAGCCAAGCGTATAAGCTCGATCGGTCCGAGGTCTGAAGATCGTAGACGCGGTCAAAGCAACCGCTCCGAAAAATACGGCGCAGCGCGAGCCACGCGGCGACGTCAAACAGCTTCGGCCGGCGGTCGATGGCGATCCTGTCGAATAAACCGCTCTGGTGGGCGAGTTCGACGAAAGCGCGGGTCGTCAGCAAGGTAATCTCGTCCCGCGCATGGTGCCGCCGGATGGCCGTTGCGGGTCCAAGCGCTTGGACGAAGTCACCGAGCGCACTCAACTTGATTACGAGTATCTTACGCCGCAGCGGCGGTCGGGTCGTGATTCGGAGCGGCCGGCGCGCCGCCAGAGCCTCAAGATCGACAAAATCTGATAACTCCTCGAAAGCTTTAAACACCGCCGCGTGCTTCTCCAGGTCGTTCGCACCGATGCTCGCCAGCAGGCTTTCGACGAGCCGTCGCGCGGTCATGACGGCCGGCAAGTTGCTTGAGCCCGTCAGTGAGCCCGCCGTTTTCTCGAGAGCAGGCAACGAGACGGACATGCGCGACCGAATGCGCCACCGAATGACGGGACGAATCGCGAGATGTGAAATGCAGACCATCTCTCCGGCGCCATCCGCATTGAAACGGCTGTATAGATGGTAAAGGTCGCGGGCAACCGTGTAGCGCCGATCCTGTATCCATCGCGCCTCGTTCCAGCGGAAGAATTCGTGGAGCGGCGTGCCGGCGGGAAAATCGCAGGCACGGAGCGACTTATTCCGCGCGCCGGGACCGATCAGCGCCATTCCGCTGGACCTGACTGACCT
>DATAYO010000104.1:0-87342 GCA_036272515.1 Steroidobacteraceae bacterium
CCGAGCTTTCCGGCAATTGTGACGGTACCCGGCTTCATAGAATGCTGAAATTGACGGTGACTGCCCTTTGTCCTGACATGGCACCACCCGTCATTCTCGACTAGCTTGATAACATCCCGAACCTTCACGCTTGTGTGCGACCTAACGTCCGAGTTGAGCGGCATGTGGCTGCAGTGTCCCATCCGGCGCAGATTTATCCAGGGTCATCGATTGCCTCCGATGATCAACGAAGCTACGCCGCGTGCCCGCTCCAACGCGAGTTAGACGCGGCGCGAGACAAAAAACTCTGGCCTTGCTTAACTCGCCCGATCTCGGCGAGCAGCTACCTGCCGTCGCAGAGTCGTTTCGTCGTGACGTTCCCGCAATTTGTAAATCGCGCGAGCAATCAGCGCCATGCAACGTGCGCAGACGATGGATAGAACGAAGACGATAACCGAAATCCAGTGGATCTGCAGACCATAGACGTTCTGGTAGACCTCCGAGCCTCGCCCTTGCGATACCCGCCAGATGGCGGTCAAGAGCGTGGGCGTGAACACCGCTACCACGACAATCGCGCCTACGATATTGAGAACGCGACGCTTGTGCTTCATATCTTCATATCGTCTAACGTCTGGGTTGAGCGGCGGGCGTCTGGAAGACCGCCCTGTGGGCGAGGTCGACATTCGGCATTCCCTGCTCCTCGGCTGACAACGCAGCAACCTTTGAGATGACACTTTATCCAAATTGCCGATCCACCGCGACCTGAAACGACGGCCTTCGCCCGTCCGCTCCAACAACGGGTTGGACGCGACGCTGACGCTGAAGATCGCGCGGGGCAATTAGCACCCTCATTTCGACGCTGACGCTGGGTATTGCGCGAGCTACTTAGAACAAGAATTCCGGGATGCGGGCGCAGGTCCCAAATCCGGGTGACTCTAGGTTCTTCGACACGCCCAACGTCCGAGTTGAGCGGCACGTGGCGGCGCTGAGACAACCGAAGCTACTTTTATCCCTGCTCTTCGATTTCCTTCGACTATCAACGAAGACGACGCCGCGTGTCCGCTCCAACGCTCAGTTAGAACGCCGGCGCTGAGAGGCACGCCGAATGCTGCCTCTTACGATTGCACGTCCACGTATCTGGCGCAGCATCGCGGGAAAGATGCGCCACGCCAAGGCGCCATCCAATCCTGCGACCGGCGCAATATTCATTGCGGCGATAACGATGTTCAGGTAGCCGAGGAAAATCACGACCACGCCAAAATACGGCACGTCCGCACTCCTCGGTATTGCCGCGAGCGAGAAAACGGCGGTCGCCGCCATAAGCTGTGCCGCGGCACCTCCCCAACTTACCAGAACAGCGTCCCATTCATTGTCAGGATGGCTATATTCGCAACGACCATGAAAAAGGCCGACCCGTAAGGCCATCACTTCGTAGCCGAGCCTGTGCGCAACCGCCGCATGTCCAAGCTCGTGCACAAATATTATGGCAAGGTACGACAGCGTCGCTGCGGCTGCAGCTACTGGGTGTCTCAAAGCGACTACGGCAAACAGGCATAAGCCCAGCAATACGTAGGAATGGACGTAGATCGGTGCTCCGAAAATGCGCCAACGCCTGATTTTGAGCCATCTACTGGGAATCATTGTGAGGAGACGTTCTAACAGTTATTTATCCGGCGCAAATTTGACATGGCCTTTGATTTGCTAGGTGTCCGAGGCGCGGACTGACGCATAAGTCCCTGGCATGCAATTATACGATGAAAGGGCGTGGCTTATTCGCGGTGGTTCGAGACAGGATCCGCACCCGGCACTTGGCTTTTCGGACGGAGAAGGCGTATTTGCACTGGATCCGTCGATATGTGAAGTTCCACGGCATGAGGCATCCCCGGGCGCCACCAGCCCGCTGGATAGAACGGACGGGTGACCGAGCAGCGGCCGGGTGTTCCGCGCGCCCGTCTTAGTTCTTCAGCCGGTATCCGGTCTTGAAGATCCACCCGATGATGCAGAGGCAGACGGCGAAAAATGCCAGGGCCATGCTGAAGCTGACCACGACGTTCACGTCGGCCGTGCCGTAGAAGCACCAGCGGAATCCGCTGATGAGGTACACGACCGGATTGAACAGGCTGAAATAGCGCCAGGCGGGGGGCAGCATGCGGATCGAGTAGAACGCGCCGCCGAGAAAGGTGAGCGGCGTGACGACCAGCGTAGGGATCAGCTGCAATTGCTCCCAGCCTTTGGCCCACAGCCCGAGGATGAAGCCGAACAGGCTGAAGTTGACGGCGGTCATCAGCAAGAAGCACACCATCAGTATCGGGTGCTCGATCCTGATGGGCACGAACATCGACGCGGTCGTCAGGATCACGAGGCCGAGCACCACGGACTTGGAGGCGGCGGCGCCCACGTAGGCGACTACGATCTCTGCATATGAAATGGGCGCGGACAGTATCTCGTAGATGGTGCCGATGAATTTCGGAAAGAAGATTCCGAACGAGGCGTTGGAGAGACTCTCGGTGAATAAGGCGAGCATGATCAGGCCCGGCACGATGAATGCACCGTAGGGCACACCACTCATGGCCGACATGCGCGGCCCGATCGCGGCGCCGAACACGACGAAGTACAGCGAGGTGGTGATGACGGGAGTTACCAGGCTTTGGACCAGGGTGCGCAGCGCGCGCGCCGTCTCGAACTTGTAGATGGCCCAGATGCCGTGACGATTGATCATCGTTTGCGCTCGCTCACCAGGCTCACGAAAATATCCTCGAGCGAGCTCTGATGGGTCTGCAGGTCGCCGATCGGAATTGCGAGCTGATTCACTCGCTGGAGCAGGGTGGGAATGTCGAACGCGCTGTTCCCATCGAAGGTGCACACGAGCTCCTGGCCGTCGTTCCTGAGTTCGAGCCCCCACGCGGCGAGCTCCGCGGGCACGCGGCTCAGGGGGGATTTCAGATGCAAGGTGAGCTGCTTCTTGCCGAAGCGCTTCATCAGCGCTTCCTTTTGCTCCACCAGGATGAGGGAGCCCTTGTTGATCACGCCGACCCGGTCGGCCATCTCCTCGGCCTCTTCGATGTAATGGGTGGTGAGAATGATGGTGACGCCTCGTGCCTTCAGCGCCCGCACCAGGTTCCACATGTCTCGGCGCAGCTCGACATCGACACCCGCCGTCGGCTCGTCGAGGAACAGGATGTCGGGTTCGTGTGAGAGGGCCTTTGCGATCATCACGCGCCGCTTCATGCCGCCCGACAGGGCCATGATCTTGCTGTCGCGCTTGTCGGTGAGCGAAAGATCATGCAGGAGCCCGGCGATGAATTCAGGCTTCGGCGGCCGGCCGAACAGCCCGCGGCTGAAGCTGACGGTCGCCCACACCGTCTCGAAGGAGTCGGTGGTGAGCTCCTGGGGCACCAAGCCGATCTTCGCGCGCGCCGCGCGATAGTCGCGCACGATATCGTGACCGTCGGCGATGATGCGGCCGCTGGTCGCGGTGACGATGCCGCAGATGATATTGATGAGCGTCGTCTTGCCTGCGCCGTTCGGGCCGAGCAGCGCAAATATTTCGCCCTTGCGGATCTCGAGATTCACGGGCTTGAGCGCGTGCACCCCCGACGCATAGGACTTCGTGACGTTATCGACGGTGATGATGGCCGGCATGGGCATCCGATCCGGATGGAACCCGCTCGATCAGCTGTGCGCGATGCGCTTGATCAGTGCGGCGGTGAACTCGGCGGTCGTCGCCTTGCCGCCGACATCGCCCGTTCTGACCTGGTCTGCATTCAGCGTCTCGCCGATGGAGGTGCGCAGCCTCTGCGCCATCTTCGGAAGCTGGCAGTGATCGAGCATCATGGCGGAGGCCAGCAGCAGCGCCGTCGGATTGGCGATGCCCTTGCCGGCGATGTCGGGCGCAGAGCCGTGCACGGCTTCGAAGATGGCGGCATTGGCGCCGATGTTTGCGCCGGGGGTCATGCCGAGGCCGCCCACCAGGCCGGCGGCCAGATCCGACAGGATGTCGCCGAACAGGTTGGTGGTCACCAGTACGTCGAATTGCCAGGGGTTCAGCACGAGCTTCATGGCGCACGCATCGACGATGAGGGTGTCGAGGATGAAGCGGCCCTTGTATTTGCGCTCGTAAAGATCGAGTGCGGTCTCGAGGAAGATGCCGGTGAGCGCCTTCATGATATTGGCCTTGTGGACGATCGCGACCCTCTTGCGGCCGGCCGCTATCGCGTACTCGAATGCGAATTCCAGGACCCTGCGGCTGCCCTGCCGGGTGTTGACCCCGGTGGCCATGGCGACGGCGTGCGGGTCGTCGTCGATTTGGATGTAATGCTCGTGGCCGATGTACAGGCCTTCTAGATTTTCGCGTACCACGACCAGATCGACATTGTCGAAGCGGCCGCCGGGAATCAGGGTACGTGCCGGGCGAAGATTGGCGTAGAGCTTGAATTCCTCGCGCAACCGGACGTTGGAGGATCGGTATCCGTTGCCGGAAGGCGTCTCGAGCGGGCCTTTCAATGCCAGCCGCGTTCGCCGGATGCTCGCGATGGTCTGCGCCGGAAGCGGATCGCCCGCGCTCTTGACGCCCTCCAGCCCCGCCACTTGACGATCCCACTGAAAAGGCGCGCCGAGCGCATCGAGCACCGCGAGCGCGGATTCGACGATCTCCGGACCGATGCCGTCTCCGGGAATCAATGTGGCGGGAATCGACTGTGTCATATCAAATCCTTACTCATGGGAACAAATTCGATGCTTTCTCCGGCGCCGAGATCGTATCGCACCATCGGGCCGCCGATGTAACCGCGTGCCGCATACAGCCTCACGCCGGGGAGAGTAGCCATCATCTCGGCGCGCCTGAAGCCGCGCTTGCGCGCCTCCGTTTCGCAGCGTTCGAGCAGCGCGGTGCCGACGCCGCGCCGCGCCTTGGCGGGCTCTACGAAGAATGCGCGGATCTTGGCGGGTTGCGTCGCGGGGTCGAGGAGCGATGCGTCGCGCCCCAGGCGCGCGTCACCTCCGAACAGCGTAGACCGGAAACTCCAGCCGCCGCAGCCTGCCAGCTCGCCGTTCTCCTCGGCCACGAAGTAGGTCTCATCCTCGATCAGCTGAGAGTCGATGCCGAACGCGCCCCGGAGCGCGCCGTCGATCTGTTCCGCGCGGTACTCCCCGATGCTGAGCTCGCGTGCGGAGCGCCCGATCAGCTCGGAGAGCCGCGGGATGTCGGCACGGGTTGCGATGCGTAGCTCGATGCTCATGCGCCATTTTACCCGTAAGCACTGCCGGAGTATTCAGCTTGCTGCCGTTCACGTACACTCATGCTTCCGGGGTGCAAAGTTGCCGCACGAGCGGCACGAGGACGGAGGGGGATTGATTGGGAGCTCGCACAATCATCGATGCGCGCCTTGATGCGCGCGGTTTGATGCGCGCCGTCGCTGCGGCGTGGCCTTCGGCCGTCGCTCACAGATCTGATTTCCCACCGGTCGACATGGGCGGTATCCCGCACGCGCAACGAGGCTTAACGAAATGACCATGACTCTCTTACGGGCGACACCTGTTTTGTTATGTGCACCGGCCCTCCTTTCCGCTACGTTGGCGGCAGGCATCGCCGGCGCCGCTGAATTCCCCGCTCCTCTGCCGCCGGACCCGACGTTGCGGGTCGACAAGCTGCCCGCCAAGTACCCCACGGGCTGGGCATTCCTCAACTACGCGAGCGACCGCATCGAGCTGCGTAACGTCGGATCCGATTCGCGCGAGGTCAAGGCGGAATTGCCGGGGCGCGACTCGGCCACTCTTTTGGTGTCGGACAAGAGACCGGAGGTCTACGTGGCCGATACCGTATGGTCGCGCGGTGTGCGCGGCACTCGAACGGACTTCATCACCGTCTACGACTCCCAGACCTTGGACGTGGCGGGCGAGATCGTTCTGCCGGGGACCAAACGCGCTTTGATCACGGCCATGGAGGGGATGTTCGCATTCACGGATGACCAGCGCATGGGGCTGGTGTTCAATTTCACGCCGGCCGCCTCGGTGACCGTGGTCGATCTCGTCAAGCGTCAGCCGTTGAGCGAGATCGATATTCCGGGATGTTCGCTGGTATACCCGTCCGGTACGCGCGGATTTTCCACGCTCTGTTCGAGCGGGACGCTGCTCAGCATCCGGCTCGACGCCAACGGTAAAGTCGCGGGACGCAACGAATCGAAGCAATTCAATCCGCTCGACACCGACCCTCTGTTCACGGCGAGCGCGATGCTGAACGGCATCCGGTACTTCCCCAGCTTGCACGGGCGCATCCAGCCGATCGACATGAAGACCGAAGAGGTAAAGGTGCTGCCGGACTGGTCGCTGGTGTCGCCGGCGGAGAAGGCCGCCAACTGGCGGCCGAGCGGCTGGCAGGTCCTCGCGAGCGACGATAAGTCGCTCCTGTACGTGCTCATGCAGGCAGGCGCCGAAGAAGGAACTCATAAAAATCCCGCCACCGAAGTGTGGGTCTTCAATCCGGCCACCAAGACCCGCGTGAAGCGCATGCGGCTGGTGCGGCCCGGATCCTCCATCGCGCTGACGCATGGAGCGGAGCCGCTGGTCCTGGTTCAGGCGGGCGAGCGGCTCGATGTGTACGAGCCACAGGGCGGAAGCCTGGTGCGGAGCCTCGACCTGCCGGGATTCCGCACCCGCATGCAGATCGAGACCTTGCACTGATGATGGCCGTCCTTTCCGGCACCGCGGCTGTATCGGCGCAGGATGTCGATCGGATTCTCACTGCGCAGCTCGCGGCCTTCATTGCCCTGCTGCTCGCCGCCTCGGCCGTCCACAAGTGGCTGCGCTGGGAGCATACCGTCGAAGTGGCGCGCGAGTTTGCCGGTATTCCGCGGCCCGCCGCATCGGCAGCGGCCTTGGCGGCCGGCCTGGCCGAATGCGGGGCCGCTGGCCTCATGTTCTCGTCGGGGGAGCGCATGCTCGGTGCGCTGCTCGCCGCGGCGGTTTTGACCCTGTACCTCGCGCTCATCGTCCGCGCGCTGATGGCGGGCCGGCGCAACGTGGACTGCGGATGCAGCTTCGGAGCGCCACGGCACGCGCTCGGTACGTTCGAGCTGGCGCGCAACGCGGTGCTCGCGATCATGGCGCTATGGGTGGCGGTCGCTTCGGCACGTGGCGGGGCGCCCATCGCGGCATCGCAGATCCTGGGCGCGGCGGCACTGCTGGCATCGTACGCGGCGCTCGATCAATTGATGGGGTTGCAGCCCATGCGCACGGGGGCCGTGCTGTGAACGGCGTACGTTCATGAGCTTCGTGATCGCCTCGCAAATCGCGCTCTGGCTGGCCGTGCTCGTCCTCGGCGTCATCTGCATCGCGCTCGCGCGCCAGATCGGCGTGCTTCATCAGCGCATCGCGCCTGCCGGCGCGCTGTCGCTGCGACAGCCGCTGAAGCTCGGTGAGCCGACGCCGGAAATGAGCTTGAACGGTTTGGACGGAGCGACGGTAAGGATCGGCGGGGTGCGCGGCGGCCGCAGCCAGCTGGTGCTGTTCGTCTCTCCGGACTGCACGGTATGCGAGGCGCTGCTGCCGGCGGTGCGCTCGGCCCAGGGAGCGGAGCGTCAGTGGCTCGACATCGTACTCGCGAGCGATGGCGATCCGGTCGAGCACCGGGAGTTCGTGCGCGAGAAAGGCCTCGGCAAATTTCCATATGTCATTTCCGAACATTTGGGGCGCACCTTCGGCGTCGCAAAGCTGCCGTATGCGGTGTTGATCGATGAAGCGGGAAAGCTCACCGCCACCGGACTGGTCAACACCCGGGAGCATTTGGAGAGTCTGTTCGTGGCCAAGGAACAAGGCGTCGGCAATATTCAGCAATTCCTAAGGTCTAGCGACCAGCGGCGGGTGTCTTCGGGAGAATAGCGTGGCTCAATTCGATCAATTGACGGAAAAGGTATTGCGCGGCATGGCGAGCAGGACCTCGAGGCGCAGCGTGTTCGGCATCCTCGGCGGGTTGCTGGCGGGAGCCGCCAGCTTGCCTCTGCTGCCGGTGGCGAAGGGCGCCGAAGGCGGCGACGAGTACCCGAACGACCCCAACTCGGGAGAGCGGTCGCCGCAACTGTCGGGCAACCCGCAGGATCCGGGTGATCGCACCAAGTGCGACTATTGGCGCTATTGCGCCATCGATGGATCGCTCTGTTCCTGCTACGGCGGCAGCGTGACCAGCTGCCCCCCGGGCACGGAAATGTCGCCGATCACCTGGATCGGGACCTGCCGCAACCCCGCGGATCAGCGCAACTACATCATCTCCTACAACGATTGCTGCGGCGGCGTGCCCTGGGGCCGATGTGCCTGCCAGAACAACAACGGCGACCGCCCGGTCGTGCGGCCACAAACCAATAACGAGGTGACCTGGTGTTTCGGCACCAAGAGTCAGTCGTATACCTGCACCGTCGCCCTGATCCTGGGCGTCGCGCTCGAGAAGAAATAAGCCGATGCGTGGGGATCTGCGTATCGGCGGGCCGCGCAGATGAGGGCGCCGCGGGTTCGACACGGAGCGGTGCTTGGCTCCCTTGCGGTGCTCGGCTCCGTGCTCGGCGCGCTGCTCTGTGCGGCGGCGCAGCCGCGCGTACAGCCGGCCGCCGATTCGCCCGCGGGCGTCACCAATGTTCAGCTCGCGTGGCAGAACTGGACCTTGAATTGCCAGGGATGTCATCGTTTGGACGGCACCGGGTCGGACACGACCGCGCCGAGCCTCGCCGGTACGGTGGCAAAGTTCTTGTGGGTTCCCGGTGGGCGCGAATACCTCGCGCGGGTGCCCGGAGTCGCGACGTCTCCTTTGTCGGATGCGGACCTCGCGGAAGTGGTAAATTGGATGCTGTGGCGCTTCGACAAGCAGCACTTGCCGTCGAATTTCCGGCCATTCACCGCGGCCGAGCTAGGCCCGTTGCGCGCGAGACCGTTGCGTCTCGAGGCCGCGGGTATGCGCACCGAGCTGTTGTCCAAGGCTGAAGCCTCCGGTCCGCCGTGACCGATCCGGCGCCGCGCGAGGAGATTCTCACCACGACCTGCCCGCGGGATTGCTACGATTCCTGCGGAGTCAGCGTCATCAAGCGCGACGGCATCGTTACCGCGGTCCGCGGCGACCCGCATCACCCGGTGAGCCGCGGTACCTTGTGCGGCAAGTGCTCGACCGCCTACAACCGCGAGTGGCGGGATCCTCATCGACGCTTGACCGAGCCGTTGAAGCGCATCCGCCCCAAAACGGCCGGCGGAGGAGCCGACCTGACGCGCGATCCGGGCTGCTTCGAGCCCATCGGTTGGGACAGGGCGATCGCCGAGATATCCGCGCGTCTCGCCTCGATCGTGGACGCGCAAGGCGCTCGTTCGATCCTGAATGCGCATTACACCGGTACCATCTCGCTGCTCGCGGGCGTCGCGCCGATGCGATTTTTCAATCGTCTGGGTGCCACCGAGGTGACTCCCGACACGATTTGCAACATGGCCGGCCATGTGGCGCTTCGGTACGTGTATGGGACCTCGCTCGACGGCTTCGATCCGCGCACCGCGAAGGATGCGGCCTGCATCGTGGTCTGGGGCGCCAACCCTCACGCCTCGGCACCGCACGCTTACGAGCATTGGTTGCCGGAAGCCCCCGGCAAGATCGTCGTCGTCGATCCCATTCGCACACCGACGGCGGCCGCGGCCGATATCCATTTGCAGCCCTTTCCCGGGAGCGATGCGGCGCTGGCCTTCGCGCTGCTGCACGTGATTCACAGGGACGGGCTGATCGACGAATCGTTCGTCGAGCGGCATGTGTTCGGTTGGGAGGAACTCCGCCCGCTCATCGCCGCCTGCGATCTCGGTCGACTCGCCGCAGAGACGGGCGTTCCACCCGCCCTGATCGAGGAAGTCGCGCACCTCTATGCGCGCGGTCCATCGCTTCTGTGGCTCGGCCAGGGCTTGCAGCGCCAGACGGCGGGGGGGAACGTCGTCCGCGCCTGTGCGCTGCTGCCGGCGCTCACCGGTAATCTCTGCAAGCCGGGCGCGGGCGTTTTGTACTTGAACGGCAATCTCGCGCGGCGCGGTATGGACGAGGCCTATCTGTCCGGCACTCATTTGACCTCCGCTCATTTGGCCGCCTCTCATTCGACCGGCTTGCCGGCCGGGCCTTCGGAGCCCGCGCCCGCGGTGAGCCACATGGATCTTGCCGACGTGCTCGAGGATCCCGGGCGCTCGCGCGCGCTGTTCGTGTGGAACATGAATCCCCTGGCATCTTGCCCGAATCAGGCGCGATTGCGGCGCGCGCTGCAACGGGAGGATCTGCTGACGGTGGCGGTGGATCTGTTTCCGACCGACTCGACGGCGATGGCGGATTATGTGCTGCCGGCGGCGAGCTTTCTGGAGTTCGACGACCTCGTCGTACCCTATTTCAACTTGAGTCTCTCCGCTCAGGTCAAGGTGATGGAGCCCCCGGGGCGTGCATTGCCGAATCTCGAGATCTTTCGCCGCCTGGGGCGCGCCATGGGTTTCGAGGAGCCGGAGTTTCGCGAAAGCGACGCCGAGATTCTCGACACCCTGATGGCACGCAGCGCTCTCGGCGAAAGCTTCGAGTCGTTGAAGGCCAAGGGAATGATCTGGGTTCCGAAGCAGCCGGCCGTGCAGTTCGCTGACGGGGTATTCGCCACCCCCAGCGGTCGCATCGAGGTCGCCAGCGATCGCGCCGCTCGAGACGGATTGCCGCGCTTGCCGGAGTGCCGCAGCGACCGGCGGCCGTCGGGGAATCACCTGAGACTGCTCTCGCCGGCACACGCGTGGCTGCTCAACACGACCTTCGGCAACGTGCGCAAGATCGCCACCCGGCTGGGCCGCGCGAGCATTCTGCTGCACCCGGCGGACGCCTCCGAGCGGGGCCTCGGCGAGGGCGATACGGCGCGAGTGCACAACGATTGTGGACGGCTCGATCTGGAGGTCGTGCTGTCGCACGACATTCCGCGCGGGGTCGTCGTCGCGCACAAGGGGCGATGGTTGACCGACGATGCGGCGCTCGCAAACGTCAATGCGTTGAACCCGGGAAGCAAGAGCGATATGGGCGAAAGCACGGCAGTGCACAGCGTCGAGGTCATGGTGGAAGCACTTACCGGATGAGTGTCGAGACCATCGAGAGCACGGTCACTCTCAGACGATCGCTCGGCTATTGGGACCTGGTTCTCTACGGACTCGCCTATATCGCGCCTTTCGCGCCGCTCACCACGCTCGGTTTCGTCTGGAAGGAGTCGAACGGGCTGATCGTGCTCGCCTACGCGCTGGGCGGTGTGTGCATGTATTTCACGGCGCGAAGCTACGCCATGATGACCGAGGTGTTGCCGTCCGCAGGATCGGTCTACGGCTTTGCCCGTCACAGCCTCGGCACCTTCCCGGGATTCGTCGCCGGGTGGATGATCCTGCTGGATTATCTGCTGATACCCGCGTTCGTTTACGTCCTGGTCACTGTTGCACTGCAGACGCTCGTGCCCGGGGTCGAGCGCTGGGTTTGGATCGTCCTCCTCGCCATCATTACCACGAGCGTCAACTGGTTCGGCATCCGTGTGACCGCGCGGGCGAATTTCTTGGCGGTCGCGCTGCAGGTCCTGGTGCTGGTGGGGTTCGTGGTGCTCGCGCTGATGGCGCTCTATTCGGGCAAAGGCAACGGAGCGCTCACCTTGAAGCCGATCTACGATCCCGGCTCCTTCCATCTCGGCCAGGTTTTCGGGGCGACCTCCATCTGCATCATGTCATTCCTCGGCTTTGACGCCGTCTCGACGCTCGCAGAGGAGGTCAAGGGCGGTGACCGCCGCGTCGTGGGCAAGGCGATCATCGCGGTCTTGATGCTCTCGGCGGCGTTCTTCGTAGCCCTCACCTGGGTGCTCGGCAATCTCTTGCCCGGGGTCGCCATCAAGGATTCCGCGGCGGCCGCTTACGAGCTCGCGGCCTGGGCGACCGGTCCGTGGACGGCCGTGGTGCTCGCCTGGACCAATGCGGTGGTGGTCGGATTGTCGAACGCGCTCCCGATGCAGGTAGGGGTGGCACGAGTGGTGTTCGCGATGGGGCGGGACCGGCAGATGCCGCACGCATTCGCGCGCGTGCATCCGCGTTATCGGACTCCCTACGTCGCAATGCTGGCGACCTCCGCCGTCTCGCTCATCGTTGCGCTGGTCATGGCGAATCGGCTGGATGATCTGGCGTCGATCGTGAACTTCGGAGCGCTCAGCGGGTTCCTGCTTCTGCACGTCTCGGTATTGGTCCGATTCGCCATCAAGCAGCATTCCCGGAACGTGATGGCGCATTGGGTCGTGCCGATTTGCGGATTTCTGGTGGTGCTCGCGGTTTTCTCGGGCATGAGCGGACTCGCCGTCAAGGTGGGCACGAGCTGGCTTGCCGTCGGACTCGTCTACGGAGCTGCCCTCAAGGCCAGACACCGCGCCGAGCTGCGGGCGCCGCTATAGGGCGCGAGGTAGGATAATTCCTACGCCGCCACGGGGCGGCGACGCATCGCGATTGGTTGCTTAGCCGCATCGGAAGCGATTAAGTTGGCCGGAATAATGCCGTCCCCGTGGAACCGGCAAAAAAGGGAGAGCCGATGAGCAACGCGATCGCGTCGATTCCGATGGTCATGCTGAAGCGCGGGGCCGACATCAGGGCCGCCTGGCTGGACCAGTTGACCACGACATCCGCAGCGTCGAGCGGGCGCATTGCGAACGATGAGCTCAAAGCCCAGGCCGATCAGTTCCTGAAGGTGCTCGGCGAAGCGATCGCCCGGGGGCGCACGGACAGCATCGAGATACCCGAGTGGGCGGAGGTGCGCGCGTTTCTCGATGATCTGTCGCGGCGGCGCGCGCTCGCCGGCTTCGCCGCCCATGAAACGGCCACATTCGTCTTCTCTCTGAAGCGACCGCTGTTCGAGGCGCTGAGGCAGGACAGTCGCGGCGACCACCGGCAATTCGCCGACGACGCCTGGGCTGTGACGGCCCTCCTGGACATGTTGGGTCTACACACGGTCAAGGCTTATCAGCGGGCCCGCGAGGAGGTCATCAACCGCCAGCAGGAAGAGCTCCTGGAGCTCTCCACGCCGGTGGTCAAGCTCTGGGACGGCATCCTGGCATTGCCGATGATCGGCACGCTCGATTCGTCGCGCACCCAGATCGTGATGGAATCGTTGCTGCAGAAAATAGCCGAGACGGAATCGCAAATCGCCATTCTCGACATCACCGGCGTACCGACCGTCGACACGCTCGTGGCGCAGCATCTATTGAAGACCGTGACGGCTCTGCGGCTGATGGGAGCGGAGTGCATCATCAGCGGTGTGCGACCGCAGATCGCTCAGACCATCGTGCACCTGGGCGTCGATCTGCAGGGGGTCGCCACCAAGGCCAGTCTGGCGGACGCACTGGCCTTGGCCTTGAGGCGCATCGGCGTGTCTTTCGTGCGGCAATAAATCGATGGACCGCATACCGATACTGCGGATGGGGGAATTCCTCCTGGTCACGATTCAGGTCGACATGCATGATCAGCTGGCCCTGCGGCTGCAGGACGACCTGACCAATGCGATTCAGGCGAAAGGGGCCAAGGGCGTGCTCATCGACATCTCGGCGCTCGAGATGGTGGATTCGTTCATGGGGCGCATGATCTCCGAGATGTCGGGAATGGCGCGAATTCTGGATGCTCGCACGGTGCTGGTCGGAATGCAGCCGGCGGTCGCGATCACCCTGGTGGAGCTTGGATTATCGCTGCCCGGCATCGATACGGCGCTGAACGTCGAGCGTGGCATGCGACTGTTGAAACGCGTACTGAGCGATGATCACGATCAGCCGCAGCGGTGAACACCCGCTGCGCAATGAGCACGATATCGTGCTCGGGCGGCAGATGGTGCGCCGGCTCGCCCAGGAGGCGGGCTTTTCGCTGGTCGATCAGACGAAGATCGTGACGGCTGCCAGTGAGCTCGCCCGCAATGCGCTGATCTACGCCGGAGGCGGGGATCTGAAATGGCAGACCTTGACCGACGGGGCGCGGCGCGGGGTTCGGCTGTGCTTCGAGGATCATGGACCGGGGATTGCCGATGCGGACCGGGCCATGACCGACGGCTGGAGTTCGGGAACCGGGCTGGGCCTCGGACTCAGCGGCGCGCGCCGCCTGGTGAACGAATTCGAATTGCAGTCGACGGTGGGAGTCGGGACCCGGGTGACCATCACCCGCTGGAAATGAGCACACGTCTCATTCATGCCGGCTCGCAGTGGCGTTCCGAGGTCCGCGACCAGAGCGATATCGGCGAATGCCGTCGGATGGCGAAGAGGTTGGCGCAAACACGCGGGTTCGACGAGCAAGACGTGGGCAGGGTTTGCATCGTCGCCACCGAGCTTGCCACCAATCTCGTTCGCCATGGAGGGGGCGGGGAGATGCTGCTTCAGGTGCTGGAGGACGGTGTGGTTCCGCAGCTCGAAATGATGGTCATGGATCGCGGACCCGGCATGCGCGATGTGGGCGAATGCCTGCGCGACGGCTACTCCAGCGCCGGAACGCCCGGCACGGGCCTGGGTGCCGTGTCGCGGCTCTCGGCGGTGTTTGATGTATTCTCGACGCCCGACAAGGGCACTATCGTCCTGTCGAGAGTGGCACGGGCCTCCGATGCCGGCTCGCGCGCGTCCCTCGGAGCCCCCGAGGCTGCGGCGACCCGCCTGGAGTTCGGTGCGATATGCATTGCGCTGGCCGGCGAAATCGAGTGCGGTGACTGCTGGTGCATCGCCGATGATGGGTCGACGGTTTCGCTGCTGGTCGCCGACGGATTGGGGCATGGGCCGCTGGCCGCCACCGCGGCGCGCGCGGCCGCCGAAGCCTTTGAGGAGCGGCCCTTCGATGACCCGCTATCGGTCGTGCAAAATCTCAATCGCCGCTTGAGCGGCGGGCGCGGCGCGGTCGCAGCATGTGCGCAGTTGCATCCCGCGCCCGGAAAGCTCGAATATGCGGGAGTGGGTAACATTTCGGGCGTCATCTCGCAGCCGAGCGCCTCGCGAGGCCTGGTGTCCTTCAACGGTACTCTCGGCACGCCGTCCGTGCGCTGCCGGCAGTTCGATTACGAATGTCCTCCGGACGGTGTGGTGATCATGCATTCCGACGGTCTGTCGGCGCGCTGGCATCTGGGCGACTACCCCGGTCTGCATCGACGGCACCCGGCAGTCATCGCGGGCGTGCTGTTCCGCGACCACGCGCGCAAGCACGACGATGCAACGGTGCTGGTGGCACGTCAGCGGCCATGAACGAGGTCGAGTCCCTCAAGCAGCAAATTCGCCACCAGCAGATGGAGCTCGTCGGCCTGCAGGCGGAGCTGGCTGAGACCAATAAAGGGGTACTGGCACTCTATGCCGAGCTGGATCAGAACGCGCTGCAGCTTCGCGAGGCCGCGAACCTGAAGAGCCGGTTCCTCTCTTACATGAGCCACGAGTTTCGCACGCCCCTCGCTTCGATCATCAGCGTGTCGGATATCCTGCTGGCGCACATGGATGGGCCGCTGAATCAAGAGCAGGAGCGGCAATTGAGGTTCGTGCAGGGGAGCGTGCGCGAGCTGTCCGAGATGGTCGACGATCTGCTGGATCTCGCCAAGGTGGAGGCGGGACGCATATCCATTTCCCCCGAATGGTTCGAGATGGTGGACCTGTTCTCGGCACTGCGCGGCATGTTCCGGCCGATCGTCGGCGCAGGCTCGGTGTCGCTGATCTTCGAGGAGCCGCGGAACGTGCCCTCGATCTATACCGACGACAAGAAGCTGGCGCAGATCCTGCGAAATTTCATCTCCAACGCCCTGAAGTTCACGGCCGAAGGAGAGGTCAGGGTGAGCGCCAGGATGATCGGCGACGGCACCATCGAATTTGCGGTGACCGATACCGGCATCGGTATCGCGAAGGAGCATCTGCCCGCGTTGTTCTCGGATTTCGTACAGCTCGACACCCGCCTGCAAAAGCGCCTGCGGGGCACCGGGCTCGGGTTGTCGCTCGCCAGGAAGTTCGCCGAGCTGCTCGGCGGCCGGGTCGCCGTCGAAAGCGAGATCGGCAAGGGGTCGCGCTTCTCCCTGCTGATCCCGAGCCGCTATGCGGAAGTGACGCCCACGTGATCGATCAGCGAGAAATCACCACGAAGTCCAGGCCGATTCGCGTGCTGGTGGTCGACGACAACCCCGCGGCGCTCTATGCCACCAGCCGGGTCCTGCGCTCAGCCGGCTACGAGGTGCTGGAAGCGGCGACCGGAGCGGCGGGACTGGAGGCCGCGCCGCGGGCCGATTTGGTCGTGCTCGACATCAATTTGCCGGACATGGACGGGTTCGAGGTTTGCCGCCGCATTCGTGCGAACCCGCAGACCAGACAGCTGCCCGTGCTGCACTTGTCGGCGACCTTCACCAACGCCGCCGACTACACCCAGGGCTTCGAGGCGGGGGCGGACAGCTATCTGACGCGGCCGGTGGAGTCGCCGGTGCTGATCGCGACCGTGCGCACGCTCCTGTTCGCGCGGCACGCGGATTTGATCAGACGCCGCAGCGACGCCCGCTTCCGCACCGTATTCGATCTGGCGCCGGTGGCGATCGCCATTTTGGACGACGCGCTGAAGCTCGAGAGCGTCAATCCGGCGTACTGCGCCCTCACCGGCTATTCGGCGGAGGAGCTGGTCGGCAGGCCGTTGGAGACCTGCTTGATCGACGAGCCCGAGAATGCCAGGGAGCTTGCGGTGGCTCGATCCGGAACGCACCCCCGTGATTCCGGGCATTTCACCTTCAGGCGCAAGGATGGCGGCCTCGCCGACGTCGCATGGCAGATCGCCCGGGAGAGCGAGCTGGGCGCACGCATCCTGGTCGCCGAGGACGTGAGCCTGCGGCTCGAGGCGGAGCGCTCCCGCGAAAGCCTGCTGAGCAGCGAACGGGCCGCCCGCGCCGAAGCCGAGCGCAGCAACCGGCTCAAGGAGGAGTTTCTGGCGACGCTGTCGCATGAATTGCGCAATCCGCTGAATGCCATTCTGGGCTGGGCTACGGTGCTGAGCCGCAAGCAGGGCTTGCCGGAATCGGTCAGCCATGGGCTCCAGGCGATCGAGCGCAATTCGCGCATCCAGGCGCGCATGATCTCCGACCTGCTCGATTATGCCGGCATCACTTTCGGCAAAGTGCGGCTGGTGGTTGAAACCATCGATCCGTATCCGGTCGTGAAGGCCACGATCGAGAGCCTCGCCGATGCGGCGCTTGCCGCGGGGGTCGCGGTCCAGGCCACGTTCGGCGAGGAAGCCGTGCGGATCGAGGCCGACGCTGCGCGCTTGCAGCAGATCGTCTGGAATCTGCTCACCAACGCGTTCAAGTTCTCCTCGCGCGGCAGCTCGGTCGAGGTCACGGCAGGTCGGCACGGCGATGCGTTTCGCTTGGTGGTACGGGACTACGGGCAGGGCATCGCCCCGGAGTTCCTGCCGCGGATCTTCGAGCGCTTCAGCCAGCAAGACGCCACCACCACCCGAAGCCATGGTGGACTCGGACTCGGTATGGCGATTGTCAAGCAGCTGAGCGAAGTGCATGGCGGCAACATCCGCGTGCACAGCAGCGGCAAAAACCTGGGAACCACCTTTACCCTCGATATTCCCCTGAGCCACAAGGAGCCCGAGCCCTCGCTCAGCTACAGCCAGAGCGTGCGTACTCTGGATTTCTCCGGGATCGTGGCGTTGGTGGTCGAGGATGACGACGACGCGCGCGAGCTGACGCGGCGCATCCTGACGGACGTCGGTGCGACGGTGATCGAGGCTGCGAGCGCGGAGGAGGCGCTCGAGCGCATCACCGCCGGCAAGCCGAACGTGCTCATCAGCGACATCGGGATGGCGCAGGAAGACGGCTATCAGCTCTTGCGTCGTCTGCGCGCCTTGGGGTACGGTCCCGACACGTTGCCGGCGATCGCACTCACGGCGTTTGCGCGCACGGAGGACAGAAGCGCTGCGCTGGCGGCAGGCTTCCAGGACCACATAGTCAAGCCGTTGGATCCTCCCGCCTTGATACGGCGGGTGGCGTCGCTCCACCGAGCGGCCGTACGCCGCCCCGCCGGGGGGTGAGGTCCGCTCGAACGGCCGCGGATGCCGCCGACCCATGGGGCTCCGCATGATGGTGCGACGCAGCATGCTGCGTAGGTCGAAGCGGGCCCGGCGACCCCAATCCGTCGATTACGGGCCGAGACCGCAGCCGCGACCGGCTTCGGACATGCTGTGGGGTTCGCCGTAATAAAATTCGTATTAATCAGGGATTTGCTGTATGCTCCGCGGCGGTTCGTGAATAACTACTTGGTCCGTTTCTGGCCAGCGCGCCGCTCCGGCGTCACTTTGGCCACAACCCACAAAGCAGGTGTCGTCGATCCAGGTGGCTGGCATATCGTCCTTAATCCGGACTTTTTGACCCGCCGATTGTTTCTTTTGTAGTAGGTATTCTTCACATGACGAAAATGTATGTTGGCAATCTCCCGTTCTCGATGGACGAGTCCGCGGTTCGCGCGCTGTTCGAGAAGCACGGTCCGGTGCAGTCGGTCGCGCTGATCAACGATCGCGACACCGGTCGGCCTCGTGGCTTCGGCTTCGTTGAAATGGCGAGCGCCGATGCGGCGCGTGCCATGCAGGCCTTGAACGGCCACGACGTCGAAGGTCGGGCGTTGAAGGTGAACGAGGCCCAGGAGCGCACCGGCGGTGGCGGCGGTGGCGGCGGCGGTGGGTCGCGGGGTCCGAAGCGCTGGTAACAGGCGCTAGATAGACCAAGTACTGGGGCCGCAGCGATGCGGCCCCAGTTGTTTTGAGGGTTTACGGTCGACGTCGATTTGCCTATAATCGCCGCCCTCGGCACGGGATCGAGGCGTCTCGATTCCAGAGCGAACGGTTCTTGAGGGAACGTTCGGAAAGTATCGCTGAATCGAAGAGCCCCTCGGAGGGGCTTTTTCGTTGAGAGACAAGGGGGCCGATGGTCCCCTTTTTTGTTTGAGCGCGCCTTTTGAGCCGACGATGCGCCTTTGCGAAGGGTTTCGAGCCATGCGTGATGCCTTGATGCGCTTGTTAGAGCCGCCGATCGAGGCGCTGGGCTTTGAATTGGTCGAGCTCGAGTTCGCGCAGGCGGGGCGCGGGGCGACGTTGCGGATTTATATTGACCGCCTCGGGGACCACGAGCGCGTCGGCGACGACGGCGACGAAGTGCGGATCCAGGATTTGCGGATCGAGGATTCGCAGATCCAGGATTCGCCGACTCAAGCGTCGCCGAGTCAGGGCGGGATCTCGGTGGATGATTGTGCTGCGGTGAGCCACGTCGTGAGCCGGATCCTGGACGCGGAGGACCCGATCAAGGGGCATTACACCTTGGAGGTCTCATCGCCCGGTGTGGATCGGGTGCTGCGCAAGCGGGTGCACTTCGAGAGGTTCGTGGGGGAGCGTGTATTCGTCGAGCTGAAGCTGCCGATCGAGGGGCGGCGTCGATTTGCCGGGACGTTGAAATCGGTGCTCGGCGAGGCAATTGTGGTGGAAGTCGACGGGCGCGCGCACGAGCTGCCGCTCGAACGGATACAGAAGGCGAGATTGCGGCCGGAATGACAGGAGCCTAAAGGCTATGAACAAAGAAATTTTGATGGCGGTCGATGCGGTGTCGAACGAGAAGGGCGTCGATAAGGAAATCATCTTTGACGCGCTCGAGGCGGCGCTTGCCTCCGCGACGCGCAAGAAACACGGCGAGGAACTCGACGTGCGCGTGTCCATCAATCGCAAGACCGGCGCTTACGACACGTTCCGCCGCTGGAAGGTGTTCGCCGACGATTCGAGCGAGCTCGAGGTTCCGGAGCGCGAGCTGCGCCTGGACGATGCGCGCGAAATCGACAAGGACGTGGAAGTGGGCGGTTACGTCGAGGAGCCGATGGAATCGGTGCCGTTCGGCCGCATCCTCGCGCAGACCGCGAAGCAGGTGATCGTGCAGAAGGTGCGCGAGGCCGAGCGCGCGCAAGTGGTCGATGCCTACAAGGACCGCGCCGGTACCCTGGTGAGCGGCATCGTCAAGCGCGTCGACCGCAACGGCGTCTACGTCGACCTCGGCTCGAATGCCGAGGGCTATATCCCGCGCGAGGAGATGATCCCGCGCGAGCCGGTGCGCTCGCAGGACCGCATCAAGGCGTTCTTGAAGGAGGTGCGCTCCGAGCCGCGCGGCCCGCAGCTGTTTTTGTCGCGCACCGCGCCCGAGTTCCTGATCGAGCTCTTCAAGCTCGAGGTACCCGAAGTCGGCCAGGGCCTGATCAATATCCTGGCGGCCGCCCGCGACGCGGGGGTGCGGGCCAAGATCGCCGTGCGCAGCAACGATCCGCGCGTCGATCCGGTGGGCGCCTGCGTCGGCATGCGCGGCTCGCGCGTGCAGGCGGTCTCGAACGAGATCGCCGGCGAGCGCGTGGACATCATTCCGTTCGACGAGAACAACGCGCAATTCGTCATCAATGCCATGGCGCCGGCGGAAGTCACCTCGATCGTGGTGGACGAGGACTCGCACTCGATGGACATCGCCGTGTCGGAGGACAAGCTCTCGCAGGCCATCGGCCGCGGCGGCCAGAACATCCGGCTCGCGAGCGAGCTCACCGGCTGGGAATTGAACGTCATGAGCGAGTCCCAGGCGGAGGCGAAGAGCGAGAGTGAATCGCTCGCACTGCGCGAGACCTTCATGCAGCAGCTCGACGTGGATGCCGATGTGGCGAGCATCCTGGTGCAGGAGGGATTCTCCACCATCGAGGAGATCGCCTACGTGCCGGCGAGCGAGCTCAATGCCATCGAGGAGTTCGACGAGGAGATCGTCAAGGAGCTGCGTACGCGAGCCCGCGACGTACTCCTGACCCAGGCCATCGCCAGCGAGGAATCGATGGACGGCACGGAGCCCTCCGCCGATCTGGTGGAGCTCGCGGGTGAAACCCTGGCGAAGACGGTGGCGCGCAAGGGAGTCCGTACACGGGACGACCTCGCCGACCTCGCGGTCGACGAGCTGGTCGAGATGGGCGGGATCGACGAGAAGAAAGCCGCGGAACTGATCATGGATGCGCGCAAGCACTGGTTCGCGGAACAGGACAAAGCGGAGAAGGCCGAAAAGGCCTAGGAGTCTTGCATGGCAGATGTAACAGTCGCGCAGTTCGCCGAGGTTCTGAAAGTGCCGGTCGACCGGCTGCTCCAGCAGCTCGATCAGGCCGGGATCAAGGTTGACGGCGCCGAGGACATGATCAGCGAGGATGCGAAGCACGAGCTGCTGACGCACCTGCGCCGCGCTCATGGCCGCGACGGGGCGCAGGCCGATGCGTCGCCCCGGAAGATCACGCTGCGGCGCAAGTCCCAGTCGGAGCTGAAGCTCGCGAGCTCGCAGGGGCGCGCGCGCACGGTCAACGTCGAAGTGCGCAGCAAGCGCACCTACGTCAAGCGCGAGGTGCTCGAGGATCAGGCGCGCCACCAGCAGGAGGAAATCGATCGTCAGCGCGAGAGCGAGGAGCAGGCGAAGGCCGCACTCGAGCGTGCCGAGCACGAGCGGCTCGAGAAAGAGCGTCTCGATCGGGAGCGGCAGGAGGAGGAGAACCGGCGCCGGAGCGATGAGGAAAATCGCAAGCGCACCGCGGAGGAAGAGGCTCGCCGTCAGGCGGAGACCCAGGCACGCGAACAAGCCGAGAAGGAACGCAAGGCCGCGACCGCCGCGGCGGCGAAGCCCGGCAAGGCTGCGCGCGAGGTGGATGACAAGGCGGCGGCCACCCGTTACGGGCGGCAGGAGCTGCACATCGTCGGCGACGTGAGCTCGCGCCATAAGAAGAAGAAATCCCGCGACGGGCGCCGCCGCACGGTCGGCAACGATGCGGATGCCAAGCACGGCTTCGAGATGCCTACCGCGCGCGTGGTGCGTGAGGTGGCGGTCGGCGAGGCCATGACGGTGGGCGAGCTCGCGCAGAAGATGGCGGTCAAGGCGACCGAAGTCATCAAGGTGATGATGAACATGGGTGTGATGGCGACCATCAACCAGACCATCGAGCAGGACACCGCCGTGCTGGTGGTGGAGGAGATGGGCCACACCGCGGTGCTGCGCAAGGACAACGTCATCGAGGAGGACTTGCAGGGCGAAACCGATCCGGGCCTCGAGGTGCTGTCGCGGCCGCCCGTGGTCACGGTCATGGGCCACGTCGACCACGGCAAGACCTCGCTCCTGGACTATATCCGGCGAACCAAGGTGGCTGCCGGGGAAGCCGGCGGCATCACCCAGCACATCGGCGCCTACCACGTGCAGACCGCGCGCGGCATGGTGACCTTCCTCGACACGCCCGGCCATGCGGCATTCACCTCGATGCGCGCCCGCGGTGCTCAGGTGACCGACATCGTGATCCTGGTGGTCGGCGCCGACGACGGCGTCATGCCGCAGACCATCGAAGCCATTCAGCACGCGCAGGCAGCGAAGGTGCCGATCGTCGTGGCGCTCAACAAGGTCGACAAGCCCGAGGCGGATCCGGAGAAGGTCAAGCAGGAGCTCACCAAGTTCGGCGTCATTCCCGAAGAGTGGGGCGGCGAGAATATCTTCGTGAACGTCTCCGCACGTACCGGCCAGGGCGTCGATCAGCTGCTCGAGAGCGTGCTGCTGCAGGCAGAGGTGCTCGAGCTCAAGGCGCCGACCGCGGGACTCGCGGCGGGCTATGTGATCGAGTCGAGCCTCGAGAAGGGCCGCGGCGCCGTCGCGACCGTGCTGGTGCTGCGCGGCACCTTGAAGCTCGGCGATCCGATCTTGATCGGCCAGGAGTTCGGTCGGGTGCGCGCCTTGTTCGACGAGGCGGGCAAGCCGGTGGAATACGCCGGTCCGTCGATTCCGGTGGTGGTGCTCGGTCTGTCCGGTTCGCCCAACGCGGGCGACGAGCTCCTGGTGGTGGAGAGCGAGCGCAAGGCTCGCGAGGTCGCGACTCATCGCCAGGCGAAATCTCGCGACGTGAAGCTCGCGCAGAAGAGCGCGAACATGCAGGACGTGTTCTCCGCCATGGGCGAGACCAAGCCCAACACCGTGCAGATCCTGGTCAAGGCGGATGTGCAGGGCAGCGTCGAGGCGTTGCGCGATGCCCTCAAGGGCCTCTCCACCGAAGAGGTGGCGGTGAACATCGTGGCCTCGGGCGTCGGCGGACTGACCGAGTCCGACGTGACCTTGGCGGCTGCCTCCAAGGCGCGCATCATCGCCTTCAACGTGCGCGGCGATGCTGCGGCTCGGACCGCGATCAAGGATCACGGCGTCGACGTGCGCTACTACAGCATCATCTACGAGGCCATCGACGATATACGCGCGGTGCTCACGGGCATGCTGGCGCCGGAGGTCAAGGAGCAGATCGTGGGTCTCGCCGAGGTCCGCAACGTGTTCCGCTCGAGCAAGTTCGGCACCGTGGCGGGCTGCATGGTGATCGACGGCTACGTGCGCCGCAACTTCCCGATCCGGGTGCTGCGCGACAATGTGGTGATCTTCGAGGGCGCGCTGGAATCGCTGAAGCGTTTCAAGGACGACGTGAACGAGGTGCGCGCCGGAACCGAGTGCGGCATAGGCGTCAAGAACTACAACGACGTGCGCGAGGGCGATCAGATCGAGTGCTATTCGCGCGTGGAAGTGGCGCGCACTTTGTGAGGCGCTGCGCGCCGGATTTACGGGGTCGAAGCGACCCCGGATTGTATAAGGCGCGATGCGCCGGATTAACGGGGTCGAAGCGACCCCGACCTTTAGCGCTCGCTGCGAGCGGGGGCGGAAAGAAGATATGGCGAACAGGGAAAATCCGCGGGCGCGCCGGCTCGGTGCCGAGATCCAACGGGAGCTCACCGAGCTTCTGCGGCGCGAGGTGAAGGACGCGCGCATCGGCAACGTCACCATCACGGCGGTCGATGTGGCCGGTGACCTTCGCAGCGCGAAGGTCCACTACTTGATCTTCGGCAAGCAAGGGCCCGACCCGGCGGTGCAGCGCGGGCTCACCAGCGCCGCCGGATTCTTGCGCAACGCATTGTCCAAGTCGCTGATGATCCGCTATACGCCGACGCTCACCTTCGAGCTCGACACCTCCATCGAGCACGGCGTGCGCTTGACCCAGTTGATCGACTCGGTCAACAAGCGCGACGGCGACGGCTCGACCTGATGCGGGCGGACGTGCATGGGATTCTCCTGCTCGACAAGCCCTTGGGGCTGAGCTCCGCCGGCGCCGTGGCGCGCCTCAAATATCTGTTCAATGCGCGCAAGGCCGGACATACCGGCTCGCTGGATCCGTTGGCATCGGGAATGCTGCCGATCTGCTTCGGCGAAGCGACCAAGTTCGGGGCGCTGATGCTGGATGCCGATAAGACCTACCGGGTCACGGTCCGCCTGGGCGAGCGTACGCCCAGTGCAGATCTCGAAACCGCCGTGATCGAGCGTCGGGATCTCCCGGTCATGTCCGCCGCGCGGATGGAGCGCGCACTCGAGGAATTTCCGCGAGACTACCTGCAGATTCCCCCGATGCATTCGGCCCTCAAGCAGGACGGCAAACCACTCTACGAATATGCGCGCGCCGGTGAAGTCCGGGAGCGGGCGCCACGGCTCATCGTCATTCGCGCCATGCGCATGATCGATTGGCACTCCCCGGATCTGTCGTTCGATGTGCAGTGCACGAAAGGCGCCTATATCCGCGTGCTGGCGGAGGATCTTGCGGCGCGGCTCGACACCATCGGCCATTTGGTCGGATTGCGCCGCCTCGGCGTGGCGCCGTTCGCCGATGCACCGCTGTGGGCCTTGGACGCCCTCGATGCCATGTCCGGCGAGCAGCGCTCGGCGCTGCTCCTGCCCGTCGATGCGGCGCTCGCCGAGTGGCCGAGACTCGATCTGGCGGCAGACGGGGCCGAGGCATTTCGCCAGGGCCGCGCCATTCCGGTACAGGGGATTCCGGGAAAGGTACGCATCTATGCGCCGGACCAGGGATTTTTGGGCCTGGGCGCCGTGCAGGCGGCCGGCCGGCTGGTGCCGTTGCGCCTGATTTCGGCGGCCACGAATCGAGCTTGAGAGCAAGTCCTGCGGCGCGTACAATGCGCGCCTTCCTAAAGGGTCTAAGTTATTGATTGAGGTTTGATTTCCATGCCACTTACTCGCGAAGAAAAGAGTGGAGTCGTCGGTAAATTTCAGCGCAGTGTGCGCGACACCGGCTCTCCCGAGGTTCAAATTGCCCTGCTGTCCGAGCGCATCAACGGCTTGAGTCAGCATTTCACCACGCACAAGGCCGACCATGCGTCGCGCCGCGGATTGCTGAAGATGGTCAATCAGCGCCGCAAGCTCCTCGACTACCTGAAGAGCCGCACTCCGGACAAATATACGCAGTTGGTCGAGCAGTTGGGTCTGCGTCGATAGCGCGACATTGCGCGGACTGATCGGCGCGGCGCCACTGGCGGCGCGTGTTAATTACTTTTGATAGAAGGGGCCTACGTGAGCCATTCCAAGAAGAGTTTTCAGTATGGGGACCACACCGTAACGATCGAGACCGGAGAGCTGGCGCGTCAAGCCGACGGCGCGGTGCTCGTGTCGATGAGCGACACGGTGGTGCTGGTGACCGCGGTGGGCATGAAGAAACCGGCGCCGGGCCGTGATTTTTTCCCCCTGACGGTCAACTATCAGGAAAAGACCTACGCAGCGGGCCGCATTCCCGGCGGCTTCTTCAAGCGCGAAGGCCGGCCCACCGAAAAGGAGACGCTCACCTCCCGATTGATCGATCGGCCGATTCGACCGCTGTTCCCGGAAGGTTTCACGAATGATGTGCAGGTGGTCGCTTCGGTGCTGTCCGTCAATGCCGAAGTGGACCCGGACATCGCCGCGCTGATCGGCGCCTCGGCGGCGCTCGCGATCTCGGGCATGCCGTTTCTGGGCCCGATCGGCGCGGCGCGCGTGGGCTATCGCGACGGCAAGTACCTCTTGAATCCGACGGCCACGCAACTCGCCGACTCGAAGCTCGACCTCGTGGTCGCGGGCACCGCCGAGGGCGTGCTCATGGTCGAATCCGAGGCCAAAGGTCTGGATGAGCAGACCATGCTCGGCGCCGTGATGTTCGGACACGAGCAAATGCAGGTGGCGATCAAGGCCATCAACGAGCTCGCCGCCGAGGCGGGCAAGCCGAAGTGGAACTGGACGGCTCCCGCGGGCAACGCCGAATTGAAGTCGGCCGTGAGCTCGTTCGCCGAGAAGGATCTGGCCGCGGCTTACGCCATCACGGAGAAGCAGCAGCGTTACGCGAAGATCGGTGAGATCAAGGCCGCGACGCTCGCGAAGCTGGCCGGCGGCGAGAATCCGAAATTCACCGCCGATCAGGTCGGAACCGAATTCTTCAACTTGGAATATCGTCTGGTGCGTGAGCGGATCCTCGAGGGTCAACCGCGCATCGACGGGCGCGACACGAAGACCGTGCGCCCCATCAACATCCGCACCGGGGTGATGGCACGCACCCATGGCTCGGCCCTGTTCACGCGCGGCGAGACCCAGGCGCTGGTGGTCACCACCTTGGGCACCGGGCGCGACGCGCAGATCATCGACGGGCTGACCGGCGAGCGCAAAGAGCCGTTCATGCTTCATTACAACTTTCCGCCGTTCAGCGTCGGCGAGACCGGCATGATGGGTTCACCCAAGCGCCGCGAGATTGGTCATGGCAACCTCGCCAAGCGCGGCGTGAAAGCGGTCATGCCGGACCTCGAGAAATTTCCATACGTGATCCGCGTGGTCTCCGAGATCCTGGAGTCCAACGGCTCGAGCTCAATGGCCTCGGTGTGCGGCACGAGTCTCGCGCTGATGGATGCGGGCGTGCCGATCAGCGCACCCGTGGCCGGCGTCGCGATGGGCCTGGTGAAGGAGGGCGAGCGCTTCCAGGTTCTCACCGACATTCTGGGCGACGAGGATCACCTCGGCGACATGGATTTCAAGGTCGCCGGAACCAACAATGGCATCACTGCGCTTCAGATGGACATCAAGATCACGAGCATTACGCGCGAGATCATGAAGGTCGCGCTCGACCAGGCGCGTGCCGGCCGTCTGCACATCCTCGGCGAGATGAACAAAGTTCTCTCCAAGCCGCGCGAAAACATGTCCGAGTGGGCGCCCACCATCATCACCTTGAAGATCGACCCGGAGAAGATCCGCGACGTGATCGGCAAGGGCGGCGCGGTGATCCGCCAGATCACCGAGGAGACCGGCACCTCGATCGACATCGAGAACGACGGCACGGTGAAGATCGCCTCGGTGCAGGGAGCCGCCGGCCGCGAAGCGCAGCGCCGGATCGAATTGATCACCGCCGACGTCGAAGTCGGACGGGTGTACGAGGGCCGGGTCGCGCGCCTCATGGACTTCGGTGCCTTCGTGACCATTCTGCCCGGCCGGGACGGCCTGGTGCACATCTCGCAGATCTCCGAGGAGCGGGTGGAGCGGGTGGGCGACAAGCTGAAGGAAGGCGACGTGGTACGCGTCAAGGTGCTCGAGGTCGACCGCCAAGGCCGTGTGCGGCTCTCCATGCGGAATGTCGACGCGGCCTGAGGGCCGCAGGCGCTCTCGAACCGTTCGAGCAGCGCCGCGCAACGCGGCGCTGCTGTTCCGGCGGCACCCCCGCAACGGGTGGCACATCTTGGACGGGCGCGATGGGTCCTGGACCCATGGTCGGCGAGAGCCGCTGCGTCATCCGGTGAGGCGGGGCCTTGTAAGATCCTGCATCACTTGATGAGGTTAGAGTCCTCCCGCTCTTTCTCGTTATCGCGCATTCGAACCGGCGCGAGCGGTTTGTAGCCGTCGTCCGCACGTGGCCGAGGCAGCGAGGCATCGGTACCCGAGAACGGCTTGAGTCGCTCGCGCGGGACATTGTTCTGAGCCAGGAACTGCCGCAAGGTCTGTTCCAGGTGTCCGCTCACCGCGCTTTGCACGCCGCCTCCATACGAGCGGATGACATTGACCATGAAATCCTGCGTCAATATCGGCTCGGGGAGATGCTCCTGCTCGGCAATCACCTGCAGCAAGATGCTGCGGGTGATGTCTGCGTTGTTCTTCTTGTCCACGACAACGAAGTCGATCTTCTCGACTACTAACCGCCTCACGTCCGCCAGCGTGATATACCGGCTCTCCACCGTATCGTAAAGCCGACGGTTGGGATATTTTTTGATCACTCGCGGATCGCTCATAAGGCTCCTCGCTCGTGTTGGTGCCGACGCGTTACCGGAAAATGCCGGTTCGTGCCTGAACCATGACCAGTTGTTGGGAAACTGAGAGATTCAAGGATAGCGCAACGCAGCGCTAAGGCAAGCTGGGATTTCCCAAAAAATGCCGGGACCGTTCTATCGCTCCAAGGGCAGCGTCCGGCGGCTGGAGAGGCGTTTTAGGCTGTAATTTTGCCGGGCCCAGGCCCAAAGCTCATCGATTTCCGCTCCCGCAAGGACGCTTGGAGGCTGCAATTCCAGCAGCTGTAGGACGCGGAACAGCTGAAAACGAGGCGTCGTCTGATGCGCCCGTAGGGCGCGCGCCGACTTGGCGAGCTTGGATCCGTCCGCTTCCGTAAGGACGGGCACATGTGCATAGCGCTGCGCGGGCAGCCCCAGCGCCCGCTGGAGATATATTTGACGCGGAGTGTTGTCCAGCAAATCTGCTCCGCGCACCACGTCCGTCACATCCTGAGCAGCATCGTCGATGACGACCGCCAGCAGGTACGAGAAGAATCCGTCGCGTCGCTTCAAGATGGGATCGCCCACGACAGCGGCCACATCCTGCTGGTATGCGCCTTGGAGGCGATCGACGAACGCCACCGTTTGTGACTCGATGCGCAGCCGAATGGCAGTCGGCGTGCCGCGGCTCCTCGGACCGCCTCGGCAGTACCCGGGGTAGCGCTCCTCATCGGCCAGATCCCGTCGGCTGCAGGAACACTCGAACGTAAGCCCGGATACGCGCAGCCGCTCGATGGCGGCCGCATATTGCTCGCCTCGCTCGGATTGACGCACGACCTCGCCGTCCCAGCGAAATCCGAACGCCTCGAGCGTGCGTAGGATGCCTGCCGCCGCTCCGGGAATCTCCCGCGAGCGATCGACATCCTCCATGCGGATCAGCCAGCGTCCGCCATGCACGTACGCGTCGAGGTAGCTCGCCGCCGCGGTATACAGCGAGCCCAGGTGGAGTTCGCCCGTGGGCGAGGGCGCGAATCGGCCGACATACCCCGCGCCGGCCCTGCCCGGAGCGCCACCCGCGCTCCTAGCGGTATCTGTCGTCGCGGTCGCCGTACTGCTTTTCGCGGCGCTCGCGCCGTTCCTGGGCCTCGACCGAGAGGGTCGCCACCGGCCGTGCCTCGAGCCGCTTGATGCCGATTTCCTCGCCCGTCTCGAGGCAGTACCCGTAGGAACCGTCCTCGATCCGCTTCAGCGCCTCGTCGATCTTGCGGATCAACTTGCGTTCGCGATCCCGCGTACGCAGCTCGAGGCTGAATTCCTCCTCCTGGGTGGCGCGGTCGTTCGGATCGGGGAAGTTGGCCGCCTCGTCTTTCATATGCAGCACCGTGCGGTCGACCTCCACCATCAGATCGCGCTTCCAGGTCTGCAGGATGCGCGCGAAGTGGTCCAGCTGCTCCTTGTTCATGTACTGCTCGCCGCGGCGGGCAATGTACGGCTTCACATTGCGCGGACCCGCAAGCAGGCTTGCCGAGCCGCTCGGCTCGGCGTCGGCATCCTCGTCGCCGGGAGGCGCCGCGCGCGTCGGCATTACCAGGGGGCGGGGATCGAACTTGATCGGAGCGGCTCTTTCCGATAGCCCCGGATTCTCCGAGGGGGCCGGCGGTCTTGCCGCGGGCTGCGGCTTGGGGCGATGCACGGTGTGATTCGTCTGCGCGACGGCAGGTTTTGCCGCCGGCGCTTTGGATGCTGGTTTCTGCGGTTTCACTGGTACCTTCGATATGATGGGCTTAGGGCTGGGTGGCGGTCGCGTTGCCTTTTTGGCCACGGCTGTCTTGCGCACAGCTTTCTTGGGTATCGCCTTTCCTGGCTTCTTAGCCGCTTTAATTGGTTTTTTCGAGGGCATTTGGGTCTCCGCCTCCAAAGAGAGAGCGCGCGATTATACCGACGCATTGCGGCCTGTACAGAGTGGCAACGGCCCATCTTTCGGAGAATATAAACCTCTGATTAATCAAGGGATCCGGCGCTCGTCCCGGGCCCCGGCGTGCCCTCCGGAGGCGGTCCCCGGCCGCGGGCGGGCGCGGGGCCAATTCTGGGAGCGATTCGGGGTACCCGGGAGCTTCAGGGCAACGCCACCGGTGCGGCGGCTGCCCAGCCCGGCCGGCGGTGTTCCGCGACGATCGTGGTGTAGATGCCTCCGCGGACGTTGAACTGCGCTTCGAGGCGCATGAAGCGGGGCTCGGTGGCGCCTACCAGCTCGCCGAGAATCTCGTTGGTCACCGCTTCATGAAATGCCCCGCGGCTGCGAAATGACCAGATGTACAGCTTCAAGGATTTGAGCTCGATGCAGCGCCGATCCGGAACGTATTCGAGCTTCAGGGTGGCGAAGTCCGGTTGGCCGGTCTTGGGACAAAGACAGGTGAACTCCGGGATGCTCATCCGAATGGTGTAGTCGCGTTCGGGAGTCGGGTTTGCGAAGGTCTCGAGGGATGTGCTCATCACGCTGCAGGGGTTTACGAATGTGGCGTTTACTTTACACTACGCGCCACATCGACGGCACGGCCCGACCGGTGCCGCTTCACTCACCCAGAGAATCGAGGCTGGTCATAACCGATGCGCCTTACCAAACTCAAGATTGCAGGCTTCAAGTCGTTCGTCGACCCGACCACCGTCACTTTCCCGAGCAGCTTGACGGGGGTCGTCGGCCCGAACGGCTGCGGCAAGTCGAACATCATCGACTCCGTGCGCTGGGTCATGGGCGAAATCTCGGCCAAGCATTTGCGCGGCGAGTCGATGGCGGACGTGATCTTCAACGGCTCCTCGGCGCGCAAGCCGCTCGGGAGTGCCTCGGTGGAATTGGTGTTCGACAATTCCGAGGGCAAGATCGGCGGGGCCTATGCAACCTACAACGAGGTGGCGCTGCGCCGTTCGGTGAGCCGTGACGGCACGTCTGACTACTTCATCAACGGGACCAAGGTCCGGCGCAAGGACATCACGCAGCTTTTTCTGGGCACCGGATTGGGCTCGCGCAGCTACGCGATCATCGAGCAGGGAATGATATCGCGCATCATCGAGGCGCGGCCGGACGATTTGCGCGCATTCCTCGAGGAGGCGGCCGGCATTTCGCGTTACAAGGAGCGGCGCCGGGAAACCGAGAGCCGCATTTCGGAGACCCGCGAAAACCTTGACCGCCTGAACGATCTGCGCGAGGAAGTGGACAAGCAGATCCGCCATCTGCAGCGCCAGGCCGCCACGGCCCGCCGCTACCAGGTGCTGAAGGAGGAGGAGAGGAAGCTGCAGGCGGAAGTGTTCGCGCTGCGCCTGCAGGGACTCGACGTGGAGGCCGGCGTGCGCGATACGGCCACAGAACGCTGCGAGACCGCGATGCAGGGCGCGATTGCGGACCTGCGCGAGGTCGAATCGGAAATCGACAGGATCCGGGTCGATCAGTCCTCAAAGGCGGATGCGCTCGGCGTCATCCAGGAGCGGTTCTATACGGCCGGGTCCGACGTGTCGCGGACCGAGCAAAGCATCCAGTATTCGCGCGATCTGCAGCAACGCCAACGTGCGGATTCGGAGCAGGCGCAGGCTCAGGTGCAGGAGCTGACCGGCGTCGTCGGACGGGACCGCGCGCAGCTCGAGTCGCTCGCCCGCGAGCTCGCCACCATGATACCGGGCTTGGATACGGCTCATGGGGAGGAGAGCGCGGCGGCGGCGGCACTCGAGCGCTGCGAGCAGGCGCTCGCCACCTGGCAGGCGGCATCCGATGCGCATGCCCGGGAAGTCGCGGCCGGACAGCGCGAGACGCAGGTCGAGCGCGCACGCATCGAACAACTCGAAAGCCAGCAGCATCGGCTGCTGCACCAGCGCGATCGGCAGGAGACGGAGCGTACCGCCCTCGCGCAAGCGCAGCCCGCGGTGTCGCTGGAAACGCTGGCGGAGCAGGCTGCACTCGCACGCGATGCCGGGGAAAGAGCCGCCGCGGAGCTCGCCGAGCTGCTCGCTGAGCTGACCGCGGCGCGTGAAAAGGAGCGCGAGCAAACCGAGGGACTGAATGCGTTGCGAGCGCGCTGGCAGGAGGCGCTCGGACGGCAGGTTTCCACCGAAGCTCTGCAGCAGGCGGCGCTCGGCAAGGTGTCGGGCAAGGTGACGCAGTGGCTCAAGTCGCAGGCGCTCGATCTCAATCCGCGCGTCGCGCAGCAGCTGCGCGTCGAGCGCGGCTGGGAAAAGGCCGTCGAGACCGTGCTCGGCTCCTATCTCGAGGCCGTATGCGTGGATGGGCTCGACACGATTGCCGATGTTCTGGGCAGCTTCGATGGCGGACATCTCGCCGTGGTGAGCACGGCCGTGGCGCATGCGATGCCTGTGCAGCCCCAGGCCGCGGCGGGCCTCGAGAGCCTGCAGGCCAAGGTGCAGGGCGGTATCTACTTGCAGTCGGTGCTGGGCTCGGTGTTCACGGCCGAGAGCCTCGCCGAGGCGCTTCAACAGCGCTACCGGTTGGGTGCGGGGCAATCCGTGGTGACGCGCGACGGGATCTGGCTGGGGCCCGACTGGCTGCGGCTGTCACGCGACCGCGAGCCGCATAGCGGCGTGATCGAGCGCGAGGAGTCGCTGCGCACGCTGCGCGCCGAAGTGAGCCGGCTCGAGGCCGAGGTCAAGGACGGGGAGCGCCAGCTCGAGGCCGGCTGGGAGCGCGTGCGGGAATACGAAGACCGGCGCGATCGATTCCAGGCCGACGTGAACCGCCTGCATCGCGAGTACGTCGATCGTCGGGCCGAGCACGATTCGGCGGAGGCGCGCAGGGCGGATACCGCCCGGCGGCTGCATCAGCTGGAGACCGGCCTCGCCGATGTGCGGGCCGAGCTCGAGCGTACCGAGTCCGAATTGCGCGCCGCCCGCGCGCGGATGGAGACGGCGATCGATGCGCTGGCGGCGCTCGAGCCGCAGCGCGTGGAGCTCGAGCAGGAGCGCGAACGCATGCGGGCGGAGCTCGCCGCCGCCCGGGCGGCCACGCAGGGCGCGCAGCAGCGCGCCCGCGAGCTGGCCGTGCAAGTGGAGTCGCGGCGCAGCGCGCACGCGTCCCTCGCGACCACGATTTCCCGTCTGGAGAAGCAGCTTCAGGAGCTCGCGCAGCGCCGCGACGATCTGGTGAAGCAGCTGAAGGACGGCGAGGAGCCCCTGGCCGCGCTGGCGGCGGACCTGGAGCGCGCATTGACGGTGCGTGCGCAGGTCGAGGCGGAGCTGCAGGCGGCACGCGTCGCGAGCGAAGAGCTCGATGCGCTGCTTCGGGAGCGCGACACGAGGCGGGCCTCGGTCGACCTGGAGGTCGGGTCGGCGCGTGCGGCGCTGGACGAGGCGCGCCTGGCGGGCCAGCAGGTGCGAGTGCGTCGCGAGAGCATCGCCGAGCAACTGGCGGCCACCACGTTCGAGCTGCCCGCTCTGCTCGCCGGACTCGGGCCGGAGGCCAATGTCGAGGCGTGGGAAGATCGGCTCGTGGAAACCAAGGGCAAGATCGAGCGTCTGGGGCAGGTCAACCTGGCGGCGATCGGCGAATTCAAGGAGCAATCGGAGCGCAAGGAGTACCTGGACCGCCAGTGCAAGGATCTCACCGATGCCTTGGAGACCCTCGAGTCGGCGATGCGCAAGATCGAGCGGGAGACGCGCTCGCGTTTTCAGGACACGTTCGACCGCGTAAACGCCGGGCTCAAGGAGAAGTTTCCCCGCCTGTTCGGCGGCGGTCATGCCTATCTCGAGCTGACCGGGGAGGACGCGGAGGCGGCCGGGGTGTCCGTCATGGCCCGTCCGCCCGGCAAGCGCAACAGCACCATCAGCCAGCTGTCGGGAGGCGAGAAGGCGCTCACCGCCGTCGCGCTGGTGTTCTCGATCTTCGACCTGAATCCGGCGCCATTCTGTCTGCTGGACGAGGTGGACGCGCCGCTCGACGACAACAACATCGGGCGCTTCTGCGACATCGTGCGCGAGATGTCGCGCAACGTGCAGTTCATCTTCATCACGCACAACAAGACCACCATGGAGATGGCCTCGCAATTGGTGGGCGTCACACAGAACGAGCCGGGCGTTTCGCGCCTGGTCGCGGTCGACGTCGACGAGGCGGTGCGCATGGCCGCGATGTAGTCGGCCAAGGACTATCAGTTGGCGGAGCTGCGTTGGATATTGTCGGGTCTCGGTGCGGTGATGATCGCCGCCATCTGGTGGTGGTCGACGCGCCGATCCGGCCGGGCACAGGCACCGGGAAATGCGGAGCTGCGCGAATCGACGGTGGTCCCGCTGCAGAGTTTCCCGGGCTCGGACGGTCGCGAGCGCGACCACCGGGAGTCCCGGGAGTCCCCAGATCATCCCGAGCCGGCGGAGTTCCACGAGCGCAGGATAGCGCCGCTCGAGCCGTTGAGCATCCGCACCGGTGAATTCGATCGTGTGCCCGTGCTCGACCTGCCGATGATGGTCGAGGAGCCCACCGTGCCGGCCGAGGATCTGCAGCCGGTGGTGGCGCAGAGTCCGCCGCCGCGAGCCGCACCACCGCCGCCGTCGCCGGCTCCGAACGCATCGCCCGGCGATCGTCCCGCGCCGGAGCCGCCGCCGGCCAACGTGAGCGAGCAGCAGAAAATCATCACGGTGCGTGTCTGCGCGGTGGGCGATTCTCGCTGGCCCGGCAAGAGCTTGATCGCGGCGCTCGAAGGCCAGGGCCTGGCCTACGGCCGCTATCAGGTGTATCACCGCAGGCACGCGGACGGTCGCAGCATCTTTTTTGTCGCGAGCCTGATCGAGCCGGGAACGTTCGATCCTGCCCGCATGGTCGAGGAGGAGTATCGGGGCGTCAGCATGTTTGCCGTCTTGCCCGGGCCGCTCGAGCCGCTGCAAGCCATCGATGCCTTGCTTGCGACGGCGCGGGAACTGGCACGGGAGCTGACCGGAACCGTGCAGGACGCCAAGGGCATGCCCTTCTCGCCGCAACGCGTGGCCGCGCTACGGGAGGATGTGGCGCGCTTTCAGTCCGTGCTGAATTCGTGAGCTCGTCAAGGCAAGCGGGGAAATCCAAGCGAGCCGCGGCCGCGCGCGCCGAGGAGCTGCGTGAGCTCCTCGATCGATACAACTACCGATATCACGCGCTCGATGACCCGGAAGTGCCGGACGCCGAGTACGACCGGCTCATGATCGAGCTGCGCGGCATCGAAGCCGAGCATCCGGAGCTGGTCACGCCCGATTCGCCGACGCAGCGGGTGGGGGCCGCGCCGGTCGCCGCATTCGGCGCGGTCAAGCATCGGGTTCCGATGCTGTCGCTGGACAATGCCTTCAGCGAGCAGGAGGTTCGGGAATTCGATCGGCGCATCCGCGAACGCCTGCCCGAGAGCAAGTCGATTCGCTATTCCACCGAGCCGAAGCTGGACGGGCTGGCCGTCAGCGCGATCTACCGGCTTGGCTCCTTCGTCCAGGGCGCGACGCGCGGCGACGGGGAGACGGGTGAGGACATCACCCGGAATTTGCGCACCATTCCCGCGCTGCCGCTCAAATTGAGAGGCGCCGACGTACCGACCGAGCTCGAGGTTCGAGGCGAAGTGTTCATGCCGCTTGCCGGTTTCGAGCGCTTCAACAAGGAAGCGCTGGCCCGGGGCGACAAGGCCCTGATCAACCCGCGGAACGCCGCCGCGGGCAGCCTCCGGCAGCTCGATCCGCGCGTGACGGCGACGCGCCCGCTCGACATGTTCGTCTACGGCGTCGGCTACGTCGAAGGCGCGGAGCTGCCGGCGCGGCACAGCGAGATGCTCAAAGCTTTGCGCCGCTGGGGCTTCAAGATCTGTCCGCAATCGCGCACCGTCGATTCGATCGAGGGATGCCTCGAGTATTACGCCGAGATCGGCGCCGCGCGCGCGAAGCTGACCTACCAGATCGACGGCGTCGTCTACAAGGTCGACGATATCGGCCTGCAGCGCCGCCTCGGGTTCGTGTCGCGTGCGCCGCGCTGGGCGATTGCCCATAAATTTCCGGCGGAGGAGGCGCTTACCACCGTTCGCGGCATCGAGTTTCAGGTCGGGCGCACCGGCGCGCTGACTCCGGTGGCGCGGCTCGAGCCGGTGTTCGTCGGCGGTGTGACGGTGAGCAATGCCACCCTGCATAACATGGATGAGATGGAACGCAAGGACGTGCGGCCCGGGGATACCGTGGTGATCCGCCGTGCCGGCGACGTGATACCGGAGGTGGTGCGCTCGCTTCCCGAACGCCGGGTCGCGGGCGCCGAGCTGGTGGCTTTGCCGGCGCGCTGTCCGGTTTGCGGTTCGCCCGTGGTGCGCGAATCCGATCAAGCGGTCGCGCGCTGCACCGGCGGCCGCAGCTGTCCGGCGCAGCGCAAGGAGGAGATCAGGCATTTCGCCTCCCGGCGGGCACTCGACATTCAAGGACTGGGTGACAAGCTCGTCGACCAGCTGGTGGAGCGCGACTGGGTGAAGACGCCCGCCGATCTGTTCGATCTCGAGCCCGCGCAGCTCGAGAGCTTGGAGCGGATGGGCGAAAAATCGGCGCAGAAGCTGCACGCGGCGATCGAGGCGGCCAAGACGACCACGCTGCCGCGATTCCTCTATGCCCTCGGGATACGCGACGTGGGTGAAGCGACGGCGCTTGCGTTGGCCCGGCATTTCGGTGCTGCGGAGACGCTCCGGGATGCCTCGGAGGAGGCAATCCTCGAGGTCCCCGACGTGGGTCCGGTGGTTGCCCGCAATATCCGGGCGTACTTCGACAGCGCCGAGAATCGCGCCCTGCTGCACCGTCTTGAGGCGAGCGGGATACGCTGGCCGGTCCCCGAGCGTCCCGCCTCGGCCGGACGCATTGCCGGCAAGAGCTTCGTGCTGACGGGTACGCTCGCCGGACTCAGTCGGGACGCCGCCCGGGATGCGATCGTGCAACGCGGCGGCAAGGTCAGCGGCAGCGTCTCGAAGAAGACCGACTATCTGGTCGCCGGCGACGATCCCGGGTCCAAGCTGGCGAAGGCGCGCGATCTCAACGTCACCGTGCTCGATGAGGCGGCGTTCCTCGATCTGATGAAGGAATGAAAGCCGCCCAGCCTAGCCCAGCGGTCCGACAGATCCGTCTTTCCGCACTGGGGAGCGCCGGAGGTGGAGGGTGAGGGTATCTCATCCAATTTTTTTGGGATTTCAAAAAATTGGATGAGATACCCTCACCCCCCACCTCCGGCGCAGGAATGGGGGAAAACTATTTTGCCGGACTACGGGATCAGAGCGTCTTCTTCTCGATCTTGTCGTTTTTCTTCAGGTCCGCCACGTACGCCTGCAGCTTTTTACGGATCAGCTGATTGCTGACCTGCGCCTTGACCTGCTCGAACGGCGGCGGAGCTTTTTCACGCGTGTCCTCGAGCTGGATCACGTGCCATCCGAATTGCGTTTGCACCGGCTCCGGCGTGATCTCGCCCTTCTTCAGTCCTGTCACGGCGTCGGCGAACGGCTTCACCATCCGAGAGGTGGTGAACCAGCCGAGCTCTCCGCCGTTGTTCTTCGAGCCCGTATCGGTCGACTCCGCTTTCGCCAGATCCTCGAACTTCGCGCCGCTCTTGAGCTTCTTGATGACCTTCTCGCCCTCTTCCTTGGTCGGCACGAGGATATGTCTCGCTTTGTATTCGTTCTTGTCCATCGAGGCAACGGCCATCTCGTATTCCGCGTGCAAATCCGCATCGGAGGGCTGGAACGACTTGATGAATTTCTGCGACTCGGCGTCCGCCAGGACCCGCTGGTGCAACACATGCAGCTGCGCGACCGTGTCCGGATCGTTCTGCAGTCCATCCTTCTCGGCCTGCTCGGCGAGGACCTGCATGTTGATGAGATCGTCCAGGACCTGGCCCTTCTGCTCGGCCGTCAACTCCTGCTGCTTGCCCTGAAGAAGGTTCTTGACGTAGAGATCATACTCGGCGCGCGATATCGGCGACCCGTCGACGGTGGCGACGGCGGGGCCTGCCGATGCCGCCGTCGATTGGGGGGCGGCCGCTTGCTGCGTCTTGTTGCACGCGACCAGCGAGGCCAGCGCGACCGCGATCGATACCGCGATCGCCGGTGTTCGAAAAAATGCTCTCATTGGGATCCTTTACACAATCAGCGACTTTGGCCGACATGGCCGACGCGCCGGGTGCGGCAGTTTAAGATAAATTCTTTGCCGATGCTAAAAATCAACGATCTCAGGCGTTTGGGCCCGATCCGCCGGGCGGCGGCGAGGCATCGATCGCCAGAGCATGGATCTCGCTTGCCATGAGATCGCCCAGCGCGGCGTAGATCAAGCGGTGGCGTGCCACGGCAGGTTTGCCGCGAAACGCCTCGGCCACGATGCGTATCCGAAAGTGACTCGCGCCGCCTGCGGCTCCGGCGTGACCGGCATGCAGATGGCTCTCATCCTCGACCTGGAGCTCGAGCGGACGAAACTCGGCGATCAGCCTTTGACGCAAGCGAAGCGCGCGGGACTCGCGGTTCATGGTGGTGCGGCCTCCGACGACGCCGGTTTCACTTTGCCGTTCAGCCAGATGACCTGCGGAATCATGAACACCAGCATCGCGGCGGGAATGCCGAACACTTTGAATTTGACCCACAGCCCCTCGGGGTAGTTTTGCGCCACGTAGATATTCGCAGCCGCGAGCGCCGCGAACCAACCGGCCCAGGCCAGATTCACGAGCAGCCAGGCCCGCGGCGGAATCTTCACGGGCTCCTCGAACACGCCCTCGAGCATTCGCTGCGCGAGCGGCCTCTCGCCGATGACCAGGCTGCCGAGAAACGCAGCGGCGGTGAGCGCGAGCAGCACCGTCGGCTTCCATTGAATGAAGCGCTTGTCGTGCAGCAAGAGCGTCGCGCCGCCGAGCACCAGCAGTATCAGCGCGGTGATCACGTGCATGGGCTTGAAGCTTCCGGTACGCAACCGATGGGCGATGAGCACCGCGGTGTATACCAACATCAGAGCCGCGGTGGCCCAGTAGATGCCGGCGAGCTCGAAAACCACGAAGAAAACGATGAGGGGAGACCATTCGAGGAGCTGATTCATGCGCGTATCATACCTTTGACTCATGAGCATCTATTTGCAACTTCATCCCGTATCGCCGCAGCAGCGTTTCATCCGGCAGGCCGCTGCCTGTCTGCGCGACGGCGGGGTCGTCGTCTATCCCACGGATTCCTGCTACGCCCTCGGTTGCCACATCGGCGACAAGACGGCGCTGGAGCGAATCCGTGCGATCCGCGAGACCGACCGTCATCATCATTTCACTCTGGTGTGCCGCGATCTGGCGGAGGTCGGCAAGTACGCCATCGTCGAGAATTGGCAATATCGGTTGTTGCGCGCGCACACTCCCGGCCCTTATACGTTCCTGCTGAAGGCCTCGCGCGAGACGCCGCGCCGGCTGAAGCACGAGCGGCGCGGCACCATCGGATTGCGCGTTCCGGATCATCCGGTGCCGCAGATGCTGCTGGCCGAGCTCGGCGAGCCCATCATGAGCTCGACGTTGCTGCTGCCCGGAGAGGGGCTGCCCCGAACCGATGCGCGGGACATCTACGAGCATCTGGAACGGCGGGTCGACATGGTGCTCGATGGCGGTAACTGCGGCTTGGTGCCCACTTCGGTCATCGATCTGTCGGGAGACGGCGCCGAAGTGATGCGTGTCGGCCGGGGCGACGTCGCCCCCTTTGGTGGCGCGCTCCCCGTATAATGTCACACAATGCGGGCGGCGGTGCTCGTGTTTTCATTAAATAACGAGTGCAAGCATTGGATTTATCTCAGTTTTTCTACAAGATATCGATCTGGGCAATTCCAGTGCTTTTCGCCATCAGCCTGCACGAGGTCGCCCACGGGTGGACTGCCCGCTACTTCGGCGACCGCACCGCCGAGCTCCTCGGACGGCTGAGCCTGAACCCCTTGCGCCACATTGACCTCATCGGCACCGTGCTGGTTCCAGGGATCCTGCTGGCATTCGGTGGTCCTCCTTTCGGGTGGGCGAAGCCCGTGCCGGTCGCGACCAAGGCGCTGCGTAGTGCGCGGCTCGCCACGGTGGTCGTTGCCATCGCCGGCCCCGCGGCGAACCTGCTCATGGCACTCGTCTGGGGCTTGATCCTCGGAGGGGTGGTGCATTTGAGCGGCAACGAAACCTGGGTCCGCTGGGTCGTGCTGATGGCGCAAGCGGGAATCCTTATGAATGTCGTGCTGGCGGTCTTCAACCTGCTGCCCATTCCTCCGCTCGATGGCGGGCGCGTGCTGGTTGCGCTGCTGCCGCCGCAATGGAGCGGGCGGATCGAGAAGATCGAGCCGGTGGGACTGTTCTTCGTGCTGGGGCTTTCCGTGCTCGGGATGCTGGGATGGCTGTTCGATCCGGCCTTCCGCGTGGTCGGACGCGTCATCAATCTGCTGGTGAGCGCACCGGTATGAGCGGACCCATCCAAAATCGGCGCGTGCTGTCGGGCATGCGGCCTACCGGCATGCTGCACCTCGGGAATTATCATGGGGCGCTCAAGAACTGGATCGAGCTTCAATACCAGTACGAATGCTACTACTTCATCGCCGACTGGCATGCGCTCACCACGGGATACGAGGACACCTCGCACCTCGAAGAGCACGTCTGGACGATGGCGATCGACTGGCTGGCCGCCGGCTTGAACCCCGGCGTGGCGACCTTGTTCATCCAGTCGCGGGTGCCCGAGCACGCCGAGCTGCACTTGCTCTTGTCCATGATCACTCCGCTCGGCTGGCTGGAGCGCGTTCCCTCCTACAAGGACCAGCAGACGCAGCTCGCCGACCGCGACTTGACCACCTACGGATTTCTGGGCTATCCGCTGCTGCAATCCGCCGACATCCTGCTCTATAGCGCGCAATACGTGCCGGTGGGCGAAGATCAGGTGGCGCACGTGGAGATCACGCGCGAAATCGCGCGTCGCTTCAATCATATCTATGGGCGCGAGCCGGAGTTCCAGCAAAAAGCGGAGAAAGCCATCAAGAGCCTCGGCACGCGCAACTCCGCGATGTACCGGGCGCTGCGCAAGGATTATCAGGAGAAGGGCGATGCCGAGGCGCTGTCGCGAGCGCGGGCGCTGGTCGAGTCGAATGCGCGGCTCACCGTCGCCGACCGGGATCGATTGTTCGGCTACCTCGAGGGCAGCGGTATCGCAATATTGCCGGAGCCGGAGGCGCTGCTCACGGCCACTCCGAAGGTGCCGGGTCTGGACGGGCGCAAGATGTCGAAGTCCTACAACAACACCATCGGGCTGCGCGAGCCCGTGGATTCGGTCGCCAAGAAGCTCAAGGCGATGCAGACCGATCCTGCGCGGGTCCGCCGGACGGATCCCGGCGATCCTGACAAATGCCCGGTGTGGGATCTGCACAAGGTGTATTCGAATGCCGACACCCAGGCCTGGGTACAGCAGGGCTGCCGCTCGGCGGGTATCGGATGCCTCGAGTGCAAGGCGCCGCTCATCGAGAAGATCGTCGAGGAGATCTCCGCCATCAGCAAGCGGGCCGTGGAGTTCGAGGAGAATCCCGAGCTGGTCCGAGGTATCATTGCCGAAGGCTGCGAACGCGCGCGGGCTGCGGCGCGTGAGACCATGGATGCCGTCCGGCAGGCCATGGCCTTGAACTATCGTTGAAGCGCCCCGGAGGCCCGATGAGACCAGACCTCACGCTCGTGCCGAAAGCGGCCGCCCCCGCGCAGCCCGCCGCGGCCTCGCTTCAACAGCAGTCGGAAATGCCGTTCGCCGTGGTCGAGGGCCAGCCGATCACGGAGCTGCCTCGCGATCTGTACATTCCGCCTCAGGCGCTCGAGGTCTTCCTCGAGGCCTTCGAGGGACCGCTCGATTTGCTGCTCTATTTGATCCGGCGGCAGAACCTCGACATCCTCGACATTCCCATCGCGGAGATCACCCGCCAGTACACACGCTACATCGAGCTGATGCAGGTCCTGCAGCTCGAGCTCGCCGGCGAATATCTGCTCATGGCCGCGACCCTGGCCGAGGTCAAATCGCGGATGTTGCTGCCGCGAGTGCATTCCCCGGACACCGAGGAGGGCGATCCCCGGGCGGAGCTGGTGCGCCGCCTGCAGGAGTACGAGCGATTCAAGCGCGCGGCGGAGGGCATCGACCGCATTCCCCGCATGGAGCGCGACACCTGGGTGGCAAGCGCCGAGCTCGCGGACCGCAAGGTGGTGCGCATTCCGCCGCAAGTCACGCTGCAGGAAATGCTGCTTGCCTTTCAGGAGGTCTTGTCGCGAAGCGATATGTTCGCGCATCATCACGTGCAGCGCGAGCCGCTGTCGGTTCGCCAGCGTATGACCGACGTGCTGTCGGCGCTGAACGGCAGCTCCTTCATGGATTTCGTCCGGCTGTTCCGGCCGGAGGAAGGACGCCGAGGCGTCACCGTCACCTTCGTCGCGATCCTCGAGCTCCTCAAGGAAGGATTGATCGATATCGTGCAGACCGAGACCTACGGCCCCTTGCACGTGCGTCTCGGCAATCCTGCCAGGCGCCTGACGCTCGTGGCCGATGATGCCATGGCCGCCGCCGCGAATGACGCCACCGTGAGCGAACCCCCCCCCGGAAGATGACCTGGGAGACCCATGAACGACCAATACGTACGCAATGTGATCGAGGCCGCGCTGCTGGCTTCCGGCCGTCCCCTGAACGTCGACGAGATGGTGAGCCTGTTCGATGAGCGGGACGGCTCGGGCGCCGAGGCGGTGCAGACCGCGCTGGCCGCTTTGTGCAGCGACTACGAACAGCGCGGGATCGAGCTCATCGAGGTCGCCGGCGGCTTCAGGATCCAGGTGCGCGCTTCGGTGGCACCGCCGGTTTCGCGCCTTTGGCAGGAGCGGCCCGCGAAATACTCGCGTGCGCTGCTCGAGACGCTGGCGCTGGTGGCGTATCGCCAGCCGATCACCCGTGGCGAGATCGAGCAGATCCGCGGCGTCGCCGTGAATCCGAACATCACCAAGACGCTGCTGGAGCGCAACTGGATCCGGGTGGTCGGGCACCGGGACGTGCCGGGCAAACCGGAGCTCCTGGGCACCACTCGCGATTTCCTCGACTATTTTGGCTTGAAGAAGCTCGATGATCTGCCGACCTTGGGCCAGCTCAAGGAGCTCGAGGAACTGCGCGTCCAGCTGTCCTTGCCCGGCGCAGAGGCGGCGGTCGAAGCGAGCGGGACGGACGAGGGGAGCGGGGCGGGCGATGGCGCGGAAGCGACGGGCGATTCGGCGTCGGAGGACGACGAGCTCGAGGCGGCCGATTCCGAGCCGCGGACGCAGGGCCTCGTCGCCCGCGGTGCCGTCGACGACGCCGATTGATGCGCCGGCGCCGGCCAGGCGAGAGGCCGCCCGGACGTAACGCCGGCAAATCCGCTGCGTCAGATTCGTCGGTACGCGTGCAGAAGCTTCTGTCTGCCGCGGGGATCGGCTCTCGCCGCGAAGTCGAGCGCTGGATCCGGGAGGGGCGGCTGCGTATCAACGGCGAGGTACCGGCGCTTGGCGCGCGACCCGCCGCTCGGGATCGCATCACGCTGGACGGCCGGCCGGTACGGCTGCGCGCTGCCGCGAAGACGGGGGAGCCGCAGGTATTGCTGTTTCATCGCTCTCCCGGCGTTGCGCTCGACCTCAAAGCGGCTGCCTCGCGCGCGGCCGAGCACTCGAAAGGAGGGCGTACCGCAGGCCGATGGCTCGCCATCCAGGCCATGCCTCCGGTGGACGGCGGCCTGGAGATCCTCACCGACGACGGCTCATGGGCGCATCGCGTGTCGAGAGGCGCTCACGCCCTCACCGTCGATTATGTGCTGCGCGTGCGCGGGCCGCTCGATGACCATTTGATCGAGGAGTTCAGAGCAGCGACGATGAGCGAGGGCGAGCCGCTCTGCATCCTCAAGGCGGACGCGCAATACGGCGAGGGCCTCAACCACTGGCTCAACGTCACGGTGCGCGCCACGCGCTCGGCCCCGGTGCGGCATTGGTGGGCGGCGCGCGGCATCATCGTCAGCCGGCTGATGCGGGTGCGGTTCGGTCCCGTGCACCTCTCCCGAGAATTGCCGCGCGGCCATTCGCGCGCGATGACCGCGGGCGAGCGCAGCGCGCTGGTGCACGAGATCGATGCCGCGCAGGCCGCCGCCGAGCCGGCGGACCTGGAGGAGGCGAACCGGACAGGCGCGGGCTAGCTGCCGTTCTTGACCGGAGCGCCGGCGCCCTTCGCAGGCTCGCCGGCATCGAGCAGCTCGGCCAGATATTGCTGCCAGACCGCGGCCCAGGTGGCGGTCCCGTGCCCGTGGGTTTGATCCGAGGCGGGAATCAGCACGAAGCGCGCGTTCCTGATCTTCTTGATCTCACGCTCCGCGATGCCGAGCTCCGGCGGATCGACGAAATCGTCGGCCGTGTTGATCGACATGATGCGGGTCTGAATCTTGTCGAGGCTTCCCGAGGGGTCGTAGTCGCGCGAGGCGCTGACCTGGTATAGGAGATCGTTTGCATCGAGCCCGGGAAGCTCCCGCTCCATGTACACGCTCAGAAACTCGTCGGCGGCGGCGCGCGTGGGGAGCGCATTCTCCATCTGGATGGGAGCGCTGCCCGCGAGCAGCAGGTAACCGGCGGCCGCGCGCAGCGCCTGCATCGGCTCGGCGCGATACTCGCCTTGCAGCCATTGAGGATCGGTGCGTATCGAATCGATGATGAGATCGCGCCACAGCCGGTCGCGCCCCGCGATCTGCGCCGGCAGGCACGCGAGCGGCATCGCGGCATCCATGAACGCAGGGTATCGCTCCGTCCACATCCAGGTGTGCATGCAGCCCATCGAGGCGCCCATCAGCAGTCGCAGGTGATCCACGTGCAGGCCCTGGGTCAGCAACGCGTTCTCGGCGCCGACCATGTCGGCATAGGTGTACTGCGGGAAGCGCGAGTGCAGCCCGTCGCTCGGCTTGCTCGATGCGCCGTGGCCTATGGCGTCGGGCAATATGATGTAGTAGCGGCTGGCGTCGAGCAGCTGGCCCTTGCCGAACAGTACGCCAGCGAACCGATCCACGAGGAAATTGCGGCCGCTCCCGCCCATACCGTGCAGGATCAGCACCGCATTGCTGACGCGGCCGTGCTCGTCGTGCCGGGGCTTGCCGAGGGTGATGTAGTGGATGCGCAGCTCCGGCAGGGCCTCGCCAGAGGCGAATCGGAAATCGGGAAGGACGTATTCGCCCTCCGCGGATTTCGGCGCGGAGGCGGACGGCGCGTCCGCGGGCGCCGCCGGCGGCGCCGGCAGAAACCACCCGAATGCAAGGCATGCGGCCGCGGCCAGACGAGATTTCACCATCGCAGCTCGCTCCTTTGGAATCATTGCGCGTCGAAGTACTCGCCGTCGATCTCGCGTCCCCGTGCGCTCAGGAGGTACAGGAACGGGGCCGTGACAGAGTCCGGGGCCGGCACGGTGCTCGGATCCTCCGCCGGGTACGCCGCCGCGCGCATGGGGGTGCGCATCCGGCCCGGATTGATGCTGTTGAAGCGGATGTTCGCGTCGCGCTCGAGCTCCTGGGCGAAGAGCGTGCGAACCGCCTCGAGGCCGGTCTTGGACACCGCGTATGCGCCCCAATAGGCGCGCGGATTGTGCACGACGCCCGAGCTCACGAAGATGATCGATGCGTCGGTGGACCTGCGCAGATTCGGCAACAGGATCTGCGTGAGGATGAACGGCGCCGTCAAATTGACGTGCAGCACCCGGCACCAGGTCGGTACGTCGTATTGCTCGAGCGGGGTGCGGTCGCCGAGCAGCGAGGCCGCATGTACCAGTCCGTCCAGCTTGCCGAATTCCCGGCCGATGGTCTCGGCGAGGCGGTCGTAATCGGCGGCCGTGGCGGTCGCCAGATCGAGGATGGCGATGGCGGGCTGGGGCGCGCCGAGCGCCTCGATCTCGTCGTACAGCCGATCGAGCTTCGGCCCGTGCCGGCCCGCCAGAATGACGTTCGCACCGGCGCGGGCGCAGGCGAGCGAGAGCGCACGGCCCAGGCCGCCGCTCGCTCCGGTGATCATGATGGCGCGTCCCGCGAGCAGGGCGGGATCGGGTTCGAGATGTTTGGGCAGCGACATGGCGTCCTTCAGTGCTTCGGTGAATGGCGCGTGGCGCGCCGCGCCGCGGACCAGGCCTTGAATAAATCCGCCGGCCGGAATGCGCCGGCCGATCGCGTGCGCCGCTCCGAGTGTTCGGCCCCGAGAGTGGCGAGAACCAGCAGATGGCGCAGCGAAGCGCGCTCGGAGCCGGGCATCTGGTCCGCAGCGCCGCGATAGAGCGCCGCGGCCCGGCTGCGCAACCTGTCCAGATACGATCTCAATCGCTCCGGCGCGGGCGAGGCGGTCAGGTCCGAATCCTCGATGCCGGCCGCGAGCAGCTCATCGACCGGGAATATTACACGGCCGTGCAGGGCGCTGCGGCGGTAATCGGCGATCGAGTCCTCGAGGTACTGTGCCGCGCCGAGCGCCGACACCGAGCGCTGCAGCGCTCGCGCGGATTCGCCCGTGAGCTCGCGCGCGAGATGCGCGGCCGCCATCAGAGGAGTGGCCCAGAGCGCGGCCCCGTGCGCCTCGAGCTCCGCGCCGCGCTCCAAGGGAGCGCCCGCCAGCTGCCGGGCTGCCGCCTCGAGCGAGGCGTGCAGCGGCGAGAAGTCGACGCAGCCTGCGCACGGCAGGCCCGACAGGAAGCGGGTGATGGGGTGGAGCGGGGCGGCCGCGACCAGCCGTGCAATCTCCTGCTCCCACCACGCAAGCTTGATGGCGGCGGCCTGCGGCTCGGTGGCCGGATCGATCAGAGCGCGCCACTCGGCGGTGAGCGCATACACGCCGATCAGTGGATCGCGCGACTCCGGCGCGGCGAACAGCCAGCTCCAGTATCGAGCGCTCGCCGGCGGCGCGGCGCGGCTCCGGTACGGGTCCTCAAGGGGTGTCAGAAGCGGTCCCATCCGCGGCGGATTCTGAGGGCGCCTCGGAGAGCGCCTCGGAGGGCACCTCGGAGGGCACCTCGGAGGGCACCGCGCCGCGCGGCGTGCGCGTCAGCGCCTCGATCGGATCGAGGGGCTCCATCACCCGATTGACCCGCAGGCCGAGCTCGGGGAAACGCCGTGCGGCGGGCAGCACTTGCTGCTCGAGCGAGCCCACCGCGCGGTTGAAGGCCTCGACCCCGCCGCCGAGCGCCTTGCCGAGCCGGGCCAGATGTTCGCCGAACACGGCGAGCCGCTTGTACAGATCCTCGCCCAGGCGGCGCACTTCGGCGGCATTATCGGCGAGCGCGGTCTGCTTCCAGCCATAGGCAACCGCCTTCAACAGCGCGACCAGGCTGGTCGGCGTCGCCAGCATGACGTTCTGGCTCAACGACTCGTCGATCAGCGCGGTGTTCTCCTGAAGAGCCGCGGAGAGGAATTGATCCCCCGGCAGGAACAGCACCACGAAGTCGGGGCTGTGCTCGAATTGCGCCCAGTAGCTCTTCGAGGACAGCTCGCGCACGCGCGCGGCGACCAGCTGGGCGTGGCGCTTGAGCTCGCGCGCGCGCTCCTCGTCGCTCTGCGCCTCCACGGCCGCCAGGTAAGCCTCCAGCGGCGTCTTCACGTCCACCACGATGTCGCGCCGCTCCGGCATGTGCACGATCATGTCGGGCCGGATGGACCCCTCGTCGGTCGATTGCCGATGCTGCTCGGTGAAGTCCACGTGCGCGCTCATGCCGGACAGCTCGACCAGCCGCTTGAGCGTGATCTCGCCCCAGCGGCCGCGCACGTCGGGCCGGCGCAGGGCGGTCACGAGATTGCGCGTCTCGCGCGACAGAAGATTCTGTCCGCTCGCGAGTATCTCCATCTGGCTCTTGATGGTGGCGAAGGAATCGATGCGCTCGCGCTCGATGTGTTGAATCTGGGCCTCGGTGCGGGCCAGGGTTTCGCGGATCGGCTGCACCAAGGACTCGATCGCGGTCTCGCGCTCCTTGAGCGAGGCGGTCGCGTCGGCCGCCTGCCGCAACATCCGCTCGCGGGCGAGCTGCAGAAAGACCTCGCTGTTGCTCTTCAGCGTGTCGCGCGCCAGCTCGCCGAACACTGCTTGCAGCTGCTCGCGCATGCGTGCGAGCACCGCTTCCCGCTCGGCGGCGGCGCTCTCGTCCGATCGGAGGCGGGCACGCAGCACCTCGAGCTCGACGCGGAGCGTCTGCTCGCGTCGCATGCGCCACACAAGCGCGAGCAGAATGCCCAGCAGACAGCCCCCGGCGGCCGCGATGAGCGCGAGCCAGCCGGCGCTCATGTGCCGTCCCCGCCGTGCGCGAGCCAGCCGAGCAGCTCGGCGGGCGCCGAGATGGCGCCGTCACCGCCCCAGGCACGCCAATTCTCTCCGTCGGCGAGATAGCCGTAGGTCGCGACCAGCGAACGCATGCCGGCGGCCCGCGCCGCTTGCATGTCGCGCTCCGCATCGCCCACGTACACGCACGACTGCGGGGGAACGCCCGCGAGCTCGGCGGCGTGCAGCAATGGCAGCGGATGGGGCTTGCGCTCGCTCAAGGAGTCGCCGCTCACCACGCAGGCGAACCGTGCGCGCAACCCGAGCTGCTCCAGCAGCGGCTCGGTGAGCCAGCCGGGCTTGTTGGTGACGATGCCGAGCGCGAGGCGGCGTGCGGTCAGCTGCTCGAGCACCGCGTCCATTCCGGGAAACAGCCGCGTTCCGGCGGCGAGGTGATCGCTGTAGATCTCGAGGTAGCGGCGCTGCAACGCGGCCAGCCGCTCGACCCCCGCATCGGGAAAGCCGAGCCGGACCAGACGCGCCGAGCCGTGGCTCACCGAGGCACGCGCCTCGTCGAACGGCAGCGGTGCGAGGGCGTTCTCGCGGCGCAAAATGTCGAGCGCACCGACCATGTCGGGGGCGGTGTCGAGCAGCGTGCCGTCGAGGTCGAACAATACCGCGAGCAGCGGATGATCCACGTCAGGCGGGCCGGCGGAAGTGAGCAAGGTAGTTGACCCCGGTATCCGACGACAGGCGGAACGAGCGGGTCAGCGGGTTGTAACCGATCCCAGCGAGATCGCACAGCTCGAGACCGGCGGCGCGGCCCCAGCGCGCGAGCTCCGATGGCCGGATGAACTTCAGGTACTCGTGGGTTCCCCGGGGCAATACCCGCGCGACGTATTCGGCTCCGAGGATCGCGACCGCGAAGGCCCGCGGCGAGCGATTGAGAGTCGACACCACGATGTCGCCGCCGGGCCGAACCAGCCCGTGCAGCGCTGCGAGCGTGGCCGCAGGCTCGGGCACGTGCTCGAGCATTTCCATGCAGGTGGCGAGATCGAATTCGCCGGGCCGCTGCTGCGCCAGATCTTCGGCGGCGATTGCCCGATATTCGACCGAGATGCCGGTCTGCAGCGCGTGCAGCTCGGCCACGTCGAGGACCGCCCCGGCGAGATCGATGCCGAGCACCCGGGCGCCGCGGCGAGCCATGGACTCCGCAAGGATCCCGCCGCCGCAACCCACGTCGACGACGTTGCGGCCGGGCAGAGGCGCCGCGCGCTCGACATATTGCAGGCGCAGGGGATTGAGGTCATGCAACGGCCGCGACGGCCCCTTGGGGTCCCACCATCGCTCGGCCAGCCCGGAGAATTTGGCGAGCTCCGCGGGGTCGACATTGACGGCGGATTCAGCATTGAGGCTGGATTCATTCATGCGCGAATCTCCTCGATGGATTGCAGCAGTGTAGAGGGCTTCGCGGGCGGAGCGACGGCGCCGAGCCGCGAGGCGAGCTCCGGCCAATCCACGCGGGTGAGCCGGCCCTCGATGAGCAGGTGGCGCCCGGCCACCCACACATCGCTCACCAAGTCGCGTCCGCCCGCGAAAACCAGCCGGCGCATCGGATCGTCCAGCGGTTGCACGGCGGGTGCCGCCAGATCGACGCAGCACACGTCGGCCGATTTGCCGGGCTCCAGGGTGCCGATCTCGGATTCGAGGCCGAGCGCTTCAGCACCTCCGCGCGTCGCCGCGCCGAGCACGCGCCACGGATTCGGCGGTGAGCTTTCCGCAGGCCTGTCGCCTTCCGGCGCCCAGTGCAGCGCCAGAAGCCGGATCTCCGACCAGAGATCTTGCGCCGGCCCGCAATGTTCACCGTCGGTTCCGAGACTGACGCGCAGCCCGCTCAGCGCAGAAGTCGCCGGCACGCCGTGGCCGCGCATCAATCCGGACGAAAGGCACCAGGTGAGCGCGGCACCCGAGCGCTGCACGAGCTCCCGATCGGCGGAGCCGAGCTGCGTCATGTGCGCGGCGGTCAATCCGGGGGTCAGCAGACCGAGCTCGTGAAAGCGCTCGAGCGGGCGCTTGCCGCTCCGGCGAACCGACTCCTCCACGTCCTCGCGCGACTCGTGCAGCGCGGCGAGGATGCCGGCGTCGAGCTCGGCGGCGAGCGTGCCGAGCCGCCCGAGAGTCTCGTCGCCGAGCGAGCTGGTTCGAAGCGGCGCAAATCGCGTCGAGATGGAGGGGTGGCCCTTGTACTCGTCCCGCAGCTGGATGGCGCGGGTGAAATATTCGCTCGAGCGATGCGCCCACGCGCTCGCGTGCTCGGCGACCGGCAACCCGATCACGGCGCGCATTCCCTGCGCGAGAGCCAAGGTCGCGACCTCGCGCGGAAAGCAGCCGACCTCGCAGAAGCAGCTGATGCCCGCTCGCAGCATGTTGGCGATGCTGAGCAGGGCGCCGTCGGCCCAGAACCCGGCGGCGAGGGTCCCCGGCAGGGGAGCGATGCGGGTGCGGGCATTCACCAAGCCGGGCAGCGCGAGGTGCGTCGGCCGCTCGAGCACGACGCTCGGTGCGTAGCGTTCCGCGGCGGCGGCGTGCGGCAGGACATCGAGGATTCGGCCGTCGCGGATCACCAGCGTGTGATGCTCGAGCAGCTCGCCGTCGACCCGCATCGGGGCCAACCAGCGCACCTTGATGTTCATGTCCGAGGGGATGGTGAGCATGTCCGCAAGTATATCGACGGATGGGGCCGAAGGCTCTTCGGGGCTTAAGACCCAGCGGGATCTGTGCTAGAATGTTCGGATGTTGAGACCACGTCTCGCCTCCTTTAAATCCTCTTAATCCGCAGCCCCCAAGGGCTCATTAAGGCTCATCCGGACTCTCGCACATGGCGGAGATCGCACGCGAAATTTTGCCCGTAAATCTCGAGGACGAGATGCGCAAATCCTATTTGGATTATGCCATGAGCGTCATCGTGGGGCGGGCTCTTCCGGACGTGCGCGATGGATTGAAGCCGGTGCACCGGCGCGTGCTGTACGCGATGCGCGAGCTCGGCAACGACTGGAACCGCCCGTACAAGAAATCCGCCCGCGTGGTCGGCGACGTGATCGGCAAGTACCATCCGCACGGCGACGCCTCGGTGTACGACGCCATCGTGCGCATGGCGCAACCCTTCTCCATGCGCTATCTGCTGGTCGACGGGCAGGGTAATTTCGGCTCGGTGGACGGCGATCCGCCGGCGGCCATGCGCTACACCGAGGTGCGCATGTCGCGCCTCGCCGGCGAGCTGCTGGCGGACATCGACAAGGAAACGGTCGATTTCAATCCGAACTACGACGAGTCGGAGAGTGAGCCTGCGGTACTGCCCGCGCGCGTACCGAATCTTCTGGTGAACGGATCTTCCGGCATCGCGGTGGGCATGGCCACCAACATACCGCCGCACAACCTGGGCGAGATCGTCTCGGCCTGCATCGCGCTCATCGAGAACCCGGACTTGACGCTCGGCGAGCTCATGCAGATCGTGCCGGGCCCGGATTTTCCCACGGCCGGCCTGATCAACGGCGCGCAAGAAATCGTCGCCGCCTACAAGACCGGGCGCGGCCGCCTGCACGTGCGGGCGCGCACCCACGTCGAGGACGTGGGCCGCGGCGACCGCCAGGCCATCGTCATCACCGAGCTTCCCTATCAGGTCAACAAGGCGAAGCTGATCGAGCGCATCGCGGATCTGGTGCGCGACAAGCTGATCGAGGGCATCGCCTCGGACGGCCTGCGCGATGAGTCCGACAAGGACGGAATGCGCGTGGTGATCGAGCTCAAGCGTGGCGAGGTGCCCGAGATCCTGCTGAACAACCTGTTCGCGCAAACGCCGATGGAACAGGTGTTCGGCATCAACATGGTCGCGCTGGTCGACGGCCAGCCGCGATTGCTCAGTCTGAAGGAGATGCTCGAGGCGTTCCTGCGCCACCGGCGCGAGGTGGTGACGCGCCGCACCGTGTACGATCTGCGCAAGGCGCGCGAGCGCGCACACATCCTCGAGGGCCTGGCGATCGCGCTCGCGAACATCGACGAGATGATCGCAACCATCAAGGCGTCGCCCTCTCCCGCCGAGGCGAAGTCGGCCCTGATCTCTAAGGTCTGGCTTTCGGGCGCGGTGCCGGAGATGCTCGCGCGGGCGGGCGCGATCAACACCCGTCCCGACGGCGAGACGCTGCCCCTCGGCCTGGTCGCCGGAGGCTATCGGCTCACCGAGGTGCAGGCGCAGGCCATCCTCGATATGCGCCTCAATCGGTTGACCGGCCTCGAGCAGGACAAGATCGTCGCGGAATTCCAGGAGCTCCTGACGCTCATTCGCGACTTGAGCGACGTCCTGGCGCGACCCGAGAGGCTCCTCGCCGTCATCCGCGGCGAGCTCGAGAGCATCCGCGAGATGTTCGCCGACAAGCGCCGTACCGAGATCATCACCAATCACGAGGACCTCACGATCGAGGATCTGATATCCCCCGAGGATGTGGTGGTGACGCTCTCGCACGGCGGCTACGCCAAGGCCCAGCCCGTGTCCGCCTACCAGGCGCAGCGCCGCGGTGGCCGGGGCAAGGCGGCGACCACGGTCAAGGACGAGGATTTCATCGACAATTTGTTCGTCGCCAACACGCACGACACGCTGCTTTGCTTCTCCGATCGCGGCAAGCTCTACTGGCTCAAGGTCTACCAGCTACCCCAGGCCAGCAGAGGGTCGCGCGGCAAGCCGATCGTGAACCTGTTGCCGCTGCAGGAGGGCGAGCGCATCAGCGCCATGCTGGCGATCAAGGATTTCGAGGAAGGCAAGTTCGTGTTCATGGCAACCAGCATGGGCACGGTCAAGAAGACCTCGCTCGCGCTGTTCTCGCGCCCGCGCGCGAGCGGCATCATCGCGGTCGGCCTGGATCCGGGCGACAAGCTGGTGGGAGTCGCGATCACCGACGGCACCAAGGACATTCTGCTGTTCACGACCGGCGGCAAGGCCATACGCTTCATCGAGGATGAAGTGCGCCCCATGGGCAGAGAGGCCGGCGGCGTGCGCGGCGTGAAGCTGGCCGAGGACCAGAGCGTCAACGCCCTGATCGTGGCCGACCAGGGATACATTCTCACCGCGTCCGCGAACGGCTTCGGCAAGCTCACGCCGCTCGAGGAATTCCCGACCCACGGCCGCGGCGGTCAGGGCGTCATCGCGCAGCAGGTCACCGACCGCAACGGCCGGATGGTCGGTGCGCTCCAGGTCACCCTGGACGATGAAGTCATGCTGATGAGCCAGAGTGGCGCCCTTGTGCGCACTCCGGTGAAGGACATCTCGGTGGTCGGCCGCAATACCCAGGGTGTGCGCCTCATCCGGCTGGAAGAGGGCGATGAACTCTCCGGCCTCGAGCGCATCGCAGGCCTCGGCGAGCCGGGCGATGGCGCACCGGGCGACGGTGCCCCGGACGATGGTGCACCAGACGATGGGGCACCGGACGATGGGGCGGCGGGGGCAGCGGACTCCGCCAGCGAGTCCGGTGGAGCGGCGACGGACGGCTCCGGCCCGCCGGCCGGCGATCCGTAGCGCGCCTATCGGCGCGGATTCGCTGACGATGCGGGCCTACAATTTTTCTCCCGGGCCGGCGATGCTGCCGACCGAGGTGCTGGAGGAGGTGGGCGCACAACTGCCGGACTGGAATGCAAGCGGCATGTCGGTGATGGAGGTCAGCCATCGCGGCAAGGCGTTCATGCGCGTCGCGGCCGAGGCGGAAGCGGACCTGCGCGAGCTGATGTCGATCCCGCCCGACTACAAGGTCCTGTTCCTGCAGGGCGGGGCCACCGCGCAGTTCGCGCTCATTCCCATGAACCTCACGCGCCCGGATTCGATCACCGACTATATCGATACCGGGCACTGGTCGAGGAGGGCGATCGCGGAGGCGAGGCGCTACTGCACGGTGCACATTGCCGCCGAGGCGGATGGGCAGGCCATGCGCGTGCCGCCGCAAAGCGAGCTCGATCTCCAAGGCGGGGCGGCGTATGTGCATTACACGCCGAACGAGACCATCAGCGGCGTCGAGTTTCAGTACGTCCCGGAGGTCGGGCGCGTGCCGCTCGTCGCCGACATGTCCTCCAGCATCCTGTCCCGTCCGATCGATGTGTCGCGTTTCGCGTTGATCTATGCGGGCGCCCAGAAAAACATCGGACCCTCCGGCCTGACGCTGGTGATCGTACGGGAGGATCTGCTCGGCCTGGCTCGCGCCGCGACGCCGTCGGTGTTCGATTACCGGGCGGTGGCGGATCAGGGGTCCTTGCTCAACACCCCGCCGACCTTCGCCTGGTATGTCGCGGGGCTCGTGTTCAAATGGCTGAAGCGCAACGGCGGCGTCGCCGCCATCGGCAGGACGAACGAGGCCAAGGCGCGCGCATTGTATGGGGCGATCGATCGTTCCTCGCTCTACCGGAACCGGGTGGCAGCCGACTCCCGCTCCCGGATGAACGTCACCTTCACCCTGGAGAAGCCCGGGCTCGAGTCGCGATTTCTCGACGAAGCGGCGCAGGCGGGGCTGCATAATCTGAAGGGACATCGGGTGTTGGGCGGTATGCGCGCCAGCCTCTACAATGCAATGCCGCTCGCGGGTGTCGAGGCGCTGATCGCCTTCATGCGCGAATTCGAGCGCAGGCATGCATGAGGAGGGATCGAATGGCCGATACTGAGCGCAAATCGCGCAGCCGAAAAAACGCGGCGGTGCCGGGTGCCACCCCCGCAGCCGCGGATCTCGGCAGCATCCGCGAGCGCATCGACGCCATCGACACGAGGATTCACGAGCTCCTCAACGAGCGTGCGCGCTTCGCTCAGCAGGTCGGCATCTCGAAATCCGCCGGCGGCAAGGCGGTCGATTTCTACCGCCCGGAGCGCGAGGCCGAGGTGTTGCGCAAGGCATTGGAGCGCAATCAGGGCCCGCTCAAGAACGAGGAGATCGCGCGCCTGTTCCGCGAGATCATGTCCGCCTGCCTGGCTCAGCAGGAGCCGCTCAAGGTGGCATTCCTCGGCCCCGAAGGCACTTTCACCCAGGCGGCGGTGCTCAAGCATTTCGGCTCCTCCGTGCGGGCGTTGCCGCTGCCGGCGATCGACGAGGTGTTTCACGAGGTGGAGGGGGGCATCGCGGATTTCGGCGTGGTGCCCATCGAGAACTCGAGCGAGGGCACGGTCAATCACACGCTCGACATGTTTCTCGCCTCGGCGCTCAAGATCTGCGGCGAAGTGGAGCTGCGCATTCATCATCACCTGATGGGGCGCATGAGCCGGCTCGCCGATGTACGGCGCGTTTGCGCCCATCCGCAGGCGCTCGCTCAGTGCCGGGGCTGGCTCGACGAGCATCTGCCCGATGCCGAGCGCATTCCCGCCTCGAGCAATGCGGAGGGCGCCCGCCGCGCGCGCGACGAGCGCGGCAGCGCCGCCATCGCCAGCCATGCGGCGGCGGAGATCTACGGGCTGACCTTGCTCGCCGATGAGATCGAGGACCGGCCGGACAACACCACGCGCTTTCTCGTGATCGGACGCAATCTGTTCAGCCGCAGCGGCGCCGATCGCACCACGCTGCTGGTGTCGGCGAGCGGGACGGACGATGCGGGTGCGCTGTTCAGGCTGTTGAAGCCGTTCGCCGAGCATCGCGTCAACATGACGCGGATCGAATCGCGGCCGTCGCGCAAGCGCAAATGGGACTATGTGTTCTTCATCGACGTGGAGGGCCACGTGAGCGACCCGGCGCTTGCCAAGGCGCTGGCGTCTCTGCAGACGCACGCATCGCTGTTCAAGATCCTCGGATCGTATCCCCGAGCGGTGCTCTGATGGCGCCGCCATCCGCCTCGCCGTTGCCGCACCGGCGGCGCGCCATCCACGCGCAACCCGCCTCGCAAGTCGGGGGAAGAGTGGCGGTGCCCGGCGACAAATCCATTTCCCACCGCGCGATCCTGTTGTCGGCGCTCGCGAGCGGTACCAGCGAGGTGCACGGCTTTCTCGCGAGCGAGGATTGCCTGGCGAGCCTTCAGGCCATGCGCGCCATGGGGGTGGCGATCGACCGGCCCGGTCCGACGTGGGTTCGCGTGCGGGGTGCCGGTTTGCGCGGTCTCGCGGCGGCCGCGCACGATCTCGACATGGGCAACGCCGGCACGGCTATGCGGCTGTTCACCGGCCTTTTGTCGGCGCAACGCTTCGATTCGCGGCTGATCGGCGATGAGTCTTTGATGAGGCGCCCGATGGAGCGGGTGGCGAAGCCGCTTCGCGAGATGGGCGCCGACGTTCGCACCCATGACGGCACGCCCCCGATCGACATCCGCGGCGCCCGGCGGCTGCGTGGGATCGATTATCGGATGACCGTGGCCAGTGCCCAGGTGAGGTCGGCGATCCTGCTCGCGGCGCTCTATGCCGAGGGAGCGACCACCGTGAGCTCCCCGGCCGTGTGCCGCGACCACAGCGAGCGGATGCTCCAGAGCGCGGGGGTCAAGATCTCGAGCGAGGGTCTTACGACCCGGATCGAGCCGCCCGAGCGGCTGGAAAGCCAGAGCCTGGCGGTCCCCGGGGATTTCTCCTCGGCCGCTTTCTTCATGGTCGCCGGGCTGCTTGCGGCGCCCACCGAAGGGCTGGTGCTCGAGAACGTGGGACTCAATCCCACCCGCACCGGCTTGCTCGATATCCTCCGCGCCATGGGCGGGCGGATCGAGATCGAGAATCCGCGCATGAGTGGGGCCGAGCCGGTCGGCGATCTGCGCGTGCATCGCTCCGCGCTCGAGGGGGTGGCCGTGCCCGAGCCGCTGGTGCCCCTCGCGATCGATGAGTTTCCGGTGCTGTTCATTGCCGCGGCCTGTGCGGAGGGTGAAACTGTGGTGACCGGAGCGGAGGAATTGCGGGTCAAGGAAAGCGACCGGATCGCCGCCATGGGCGCCGGTTTCGCCGCGCTCGGCGTGGAGCACAGCGTGACCCCCGACGGCATGCACATTCGCGGTCGGGCCGATGGACCGGTGTTTCATGCGGGGGTGATCGACAGCCGCGGCGACCATCGGATCGCGATGGCGTTCACCATGGCGAGCCTGCGCGCGTCGGGACCCATTGCGGTGCGGGATACCGCCAATGTCGCCACTTCGTTTCCCGGCTTCGTCGAACTCGCACGCTCGGCGGGACTCAAGATCACCGAGTCGGAGGATAGCCCATGAGCGAGGTGCCCGTTCTGACCATCGACGGCCCGTCGGGCTCCGGCAAGGGCACCGTCAGCCGCGCCGTGGCCGCCGCCCTTAAGTGGGGTCTGCTCGACAGCGGGGCTCTATATCGGCTGGTGGCCCTTGCGGCGCGCCGCCGGGGCCTCTCCCTGGAGGATGCGGCGGCCTTGAGCCGCTTGGCAGAGCATCTCGACATACGCTTCGACTCCGGCCCCCAGGGCCGGGAGGTCGTCTGGCTGGATGGGGCGGACGCGACCCGGGAGATCCGCACGGAGACCGCCGGGAACGATGCCTCCAAGGTGGCGGCCATCCCTGCGGTACGGACCGCCTTGCTGGGCCGGCAAAGGGCCTTCGCGCGCCCCCCGGGTCTGGTGGCCGACGGCCGGGACATGGGCACGGTCGTGTTTCCGGACGCGAACGTGAAGATTTTTCTCACCGCAAGCCTTGACGAACGGGCCCTCAGGCGTCATAACCAGTTGAAAGAAAAGGGGGTTACTGCTAACCTTGCCGCCCTTTCGCTGGAGATAGCCGAGCGTGACGAGCGCGACACTTCGCGCTCCGCTTCGCCTCTTGTCGCAAGCGCGGACGCAGTCGTGCTGGACACGACGGGAATGCCGGTCAGCGCGGTGGTCGAGCGTGTGCTCAACATCACGCGCGTGCGGCTAGCGATTGATGCATGAGGATTGAAGATTTGGTTGCGGCCGATCAAGGAACGATCGCCGCGGTTCATTATCAACCCCTGACGCACACGGGAATCGTGCCAGGGCAACGTATCGAGAACACATGACAGAAAGTTTTGCGGAACTGTTCGAACAGAGCATTGCCAGCCAGCGGATTCGTCCCGGCACCATTCTCAACGGCCTCATCGTCGAGGTCGGCCAAGATTACGTCATCGTCAACGTCGGCTTGAAGTCCGAAGCGGTCATCCCCTCCGACCAGTTCAAGAACGAGAAAGGTGAGATCGAGGTCTCGGTGGGCCAGACCGTCGAGGTCGCGCTCGACAGTGTCGAGGACGGCTCGGGAGAGACCCGCCTGTCGCGCGAGAAGGCCAAGCGCGCACGCACCTGGACTCGCCTCGAAAGCGCATTCGAAAAGCAGGAAGTGGTCGTCGGCACCATCACGGGCCGCGTCAAGGGCGGCTTCACGGTCGAAATCGACAACGTGCGCGCATTCCTGCCCGGCTCGCTGGTCGACGTGCGGCCGGTACGCGATCCGTCGTACCTCGAGAACAAGCCCCTGGAATTCAAGGTCATCAAGCTCGACCAGAAGCGCAACAACGTCGTGGTGTCGCGCCGCGCCGTGGTCGAGCAGGAGTACAGCGCGGAGCGCTCCGCACTGCTCGACAATCTGCAGGAAGGCGCCGCCGTCAAGGGCGTGGTCAAGAACCTCACCGATTACGGGGCGTTCGTCGACCTGGGCGGCATCGACGGCCTCCTGCACATCACCGACATGGCGTGGAAGCGCGTCAAGCATCCTTCCGAAGTGGTGAAGGTGGGCGAGGAAATCGACGTCCGAATCTTGAAATTCGATCGCGAGCGTCAGCGCGTCTCGCTCGGCCTGAAACAGCTCGGTGCCGATCCCTGGCAGAACATCGCCCGCCGCTACCCGGCGAACACCCGCCTGTTCGGCAAGGTGACGAACATCGCCGATTACGGCTGCTTCGTGGAAATCGAGGAAGGGGTCGAGGGCTTGGTGCACGTCAGTGAGATGGACTGGACCAACAAGAACGTGAATCCCGCGAAGGTGGTGCACGTCGGCCAGGAAGTCGAGGTCATGGTGCTCGACATCGACGAGGAGCGCCGTCGCATCAGTCTGGGCATCAAGCAGTGCAAGACCAATCCCTGGAAGGAGTTCGCCGAGAACTACAACCGCGGCGACAAGGTCTCGGGACAGATCAAGTCGATCACCGATTTCGGCATCTTCATCGGACTCGCCGGCGGCATCGACGGCCTGGTGCATCTCTCCGACATTTCCTGGGACATGCCGGGCGAAGAGGCGGTGCGCAGCTACCAGAAGGGCCAGCAAGTGGACGCCATGGTGCTGTCGATCGATCCGGAGCGCGAGCGCATCAGCCTGGGCGTCAAGCAGCTTGCCAAGGACCCGTTCTCCGCCTATATCGCGGAGCATCCGAAGGGCAGCATCGTTCGCGGCATCGTGCGCGAAGTCGATGCCAAGGGAGCGATCATCGATCTGGGGAACGGCGTGGACGGCCAGCTGCGCGCTTCGGAGCTGTCGCGCGATCGCGTCGAGGACGCGCGGCTTCTGCTGAAGGTCGGCGAGGAAGTCGAGGCTAAGTTCACCAACGTCGATCGCAAGGGCCGCAGCATTTCGTTGTCGATCAAGGCCAAGGACATTCACGAGGAACAAGAGGCCATGCAGAACTACCGCACCGATTCGCCCACCGGAACGAGCCTGGGAGATCTGCTCAAAGAGCAAATCTCCGGGCAGGATTGAATCGAGGCCACGCAGCGGCGGTTGCGGCACCCGGGCCAGCGCTCCCCATGTCCAGCGAAGCTCATGGATCGATAATGACGAAATCGGAACTGATTGAGATCATTTCGGCAAAGCAGAAGCATCTACCGGCGAAGGACGTCGAGCTCGCCGTGAAGCAGTTGCTGGAGATCATGAGCGATGCGCTGGCGACCGGGGAACGCATCGAGATTCGAGGCTTCGGCAGTTTCTCACTGCATTTCCGGCCGCCGCGGCAGGGACGCAATCCGAAGACCGGCGAGGCGGTGGCCCTCGCCGGCAAACACGTACCGCACTTCAAGCCGGGCAAGGACCTGCGCGAGCGCGTCAACGACGGCGCGGACCAGCCGATCCGGGATTAGGGGGCTCCCTTCCCGTGGCTGGCGCGGCCCGGACTTGAGCGCTTGAGTCCGCGGACGCATGCCTGACCTTCCCTCGTTGGCGTGGTCGACCTGGGCGCTCATTGTCGTGGCCGCGCTGGTGCTCGGCATCCTCGCCGGCCATTTCGGCTGGGGCAAGCGCTGGACGCGGCCCTTCGGCAAATTGCACCCCGATTATCTGGCGGGTCTGGACTACCTCGTCTCCGAGCAGCCCGACCGCGCGCTCGACATGTTTCTGCGTTTGATGGATGCCAACTCGGACACCATCGAAACTCACTTCGCTCTCGGGGCGCTGTATCGCAGGCGGGGCGAGGTCGAGCGGGCCATCCGCATCCATCAGAACCTGCTCGCACGCGAGACGCTTCCGCGGGAGCATCGCGAGCAGGCACTGCTCGCGCTCGCCCAGGATTATCTGCGCGCAGGACTGCTCGATCGTGCGGAAGGATTGTTGCAGCAGGTGAGCGAGGTGCCGCGTCTGCGGGCAAGTGCCCTCGCTGCGCTCAGAGGCGTATACGAGCGCCAGCACGAGTGGCAGCAAGCGCTCACCGTCTATCGCGAGCTGGCGCGTGTCAGGGCGGCACCGCCGCCGTCGGTGGCCGCGCATTATCTGTGCGAGCTTGCCGCGCTCGCCATCGAGCGCGACGACATAGTCGCCGCCAGAAATTTCCTACGCGCGGCGCGGCGCGAGGCGATGCCGTTCCCCCGGGCGGCGCTGCTGCGCGCCGAGATCGCGGAGCGCCAGTCGCAGCCCGATCTCGCGTTGCGCTTGATGCGCTCGGCGCTCGATCAATCGCCGGCGCTTCTGCAGGAAGAGCTGCCGCATCTGCTCGAGCTGGCCGGCGAAGACCGGCGCGACGCCGAGCTCGACGCGCTGGCGAAGGCCGCCCAGTCGCGCGGCGTCGGTGAGCTGAAGAGCCTGGTATTTGCGGCCATCGGCGCGGGTCTCGCCGCGGCGGCACCGCTGCGCGCGGCAATCGAGACGGTGTTCGAGCGGGACCCGACGCTCAGCGCGTTGTGGCGGTCAGGCGGCGGGGATCTCGAGCACGTTGCGCGCGAGCTCGGTGCGCTGCTCGCCCACGCCGAGCGCTATCGGTGCGCGGAGTGCGGATTTTCGGGGCGTGGTTTTTATTGGCACTGTCCCGCCTGCCAGTGTTGGGAAAGTTTCGAGAGCTATGCGCTGGTCAAACTGCGATGAAAATCCGCTATCATCGCATCCATGGCGAACAAATCCGTTAAAACCTGTGTTTTCCCAGTGGCGGGACGCGGCACGCGTTTTCTGCCGGTCACCAAGGCAAGTCCGAAGGAGATGCTTCCGATCGTCGACAAGCCGCTGATTCAATATGCGGTCGACGAGGCGTTATCGGCAGGCGCCGATACGCTGGTGTTCATCACCGGAAGCTCGAAGCGGGCGATCGAAGATCACTTCGACAGCAATCCCGAGCTCGAGGCCGTGCTCCAGCAGCAGGGCAAACAAGAGCTGCTGCAGCTGCTCAACGGCATCCTGCCGAGCTGGGCTTCTTGCGTGTACATCCGCCAGCCGGCACCGCTCGGGCTGGGCCATGCGGTGCTGTGCGCCCGGCCGGTGGTGGGCGATGCGCCCTTCATGGTCCATTTGGCGGACGATCTGATCGACGGCGAAGTCGCGTGTCTCAAGCAAATGGTGGATGTCCACGCCGCGCACGGCGGCAGCGTGCTCGGCGTGCAGAACGTGCCGCGGCAGCACACGGACAAGTACGGCATCGTGTCGCTCGAGAAGCCCATCGCGCCGCGTGTCGGCAAGATGTCGCACATCGTCGAGAAGCCGAAGCCCGACAAGGCGCCCTCCACCCTGGCGGTGGTCGGGCGCTACCTGCTGTCGCCTTCGCTGTTCGAGGACCTCGTGAAGATCGGCAAAGGCGCGGGCGGGGAAATTCAGCTCACCGACGGCATTGCACAGCTCATGCATCGCGAGCCCGTCTACGCGTTCGAGTTCGAGGGCAAGCGCTACGACTGCGGCGACAAGCTGGGGTACCTGCAGGCGACCGTCGAATTCGGTCTCAAGCACCCGAGTCTCGGCGGGGATTTCGCGGCTTACCTCAAGGACCTCGCGGGCAGGCTGTAGGAGCGCCGAGCCGCGCACCCGGCACGGCTCGGCCCCCCGCTCAGCGCGAGCGCTGGCGCTGGCTGCGCCCTTGATGGCGCGCGTTGGAATTCCAGTGGTGCCGCGCATCGCGCCGCTCCCCACCGCGGCTTCCCTGGGTGCGGCGCTGCGTGCCGTGCGCCGTCTCGCCGGGAGCCCGCGAGTCGCCGGTCTCTGCGGCGGGCGCCGGGGCGTTCGGTGCCGCCTCGAAGGCGGGCGTCTGCAGCACCGGGATGGTGCGTTTCAACAGCCGCTCGATGTCGCGCAGAAAAGCGTTCTCGTCCGACGACACCAGCGACACGGCCCGGCCGCGCGCGCCCGCACGGCCGGTGCGGCCGATGCGATGAACATAATCCTCGGGAACGTTCGGCAGCTCGTAGTTCACCACCTGTGGCAATTCCTTGATGTCGAGCCCGCGGGCGGCGACCTCGGTGGCGACCAGCGCGGTGATTTGTCCACGCTTGAACATATCGAGAGCCTTCACGCGCGCCGCCTGGCTCTTGTTGCCGTGGATGGCGGCGGCGCGGATGCCGGCGCCCTCGATCTGCTGCGTGAGCCGGTTCGCACCATGCTTGGTGCGGGTGAAGATGAGCACCTGGTGCCAGCCGCCGTCTCGAATCAGATGCACGAGCAAATGGCGCTTCTGGTCCTTGGCCACCCGGTAGGCGCATTGATCCACAAGCTCGATCGGCGCATTGCGGGGCGCCACCTGGATCGAGAGCGGATCGTTGAGCAGCCGCTCGGCGAGCGCACGGATGTCGTCGGAGTAGGTCGCCGAGAACAGCAGGTTCTGCCGCTTCGCCGGCAACAGTTTGATCACGCGGCGGATGTCGTGGATGAACCCCATGTCGAGCATGCGGTCGGCCTCGTCGAGCACCAGCACCGAGACCTGGGACAGGTCCGCGGCGCGCTGCTGTGCGAGGTCGAGCAAGCGTCCCGGGGTCGCGACCAGGATGTCGCAGCCGTTCCTGAGGCCCGTGATCTGCGGATTGATGTTGACCCCGCCGAACACCTGCAGGACCCGCAGCGGCAGGTATTTGCCGTAATCGCGCGCACTCTGCGCGACCTGTGCGGCGAGCTCGCGGGTCGGGGTCAGCACCAGCGCGCGCGGTGCACGCACCGCGCTGCCGCCGGCAAGCGTTTGCAGGATCGGCAGCACGAAGCCCGCGGTCTTGCCGGTGCCGGTTTGGGCCCCGGCCAGCACGTCGCGGCCGGCGAGCACGGCGGGAATCGCCTGCAGCTGGATGGGAGAGGGCGCGTCGTAGCCCTTGTCGGCAACGGCACGGAGCAATTCGGGCAGGAGCCCGAGATCGGAAAATGACATAATCTGTCCTTGGAGAAAAGCGTGTAGGCTCGCACCACGGCGCTCTGGGCGCTCACGGCGGCCAGCAGCGAGGGGGGATGAAGGTACGAGTGCGTCGGAGACGGACCGCGAGCCAGGGTGGCACTGACCGATTGCCGACCCTCATTTGGCTGCGCGCATGGTACCCAAAGAATCGCAGATCGTCCAGCGGCGAATCAGTATCTCGTGGTCAGCGCGGTGAGCCACCCGGGCGTTCTATCGAGAATCCAGGCCTCCAGCTGCCTGTCGGTGCCGGTGGCGATGAGCACTCCGAGTCCCAGCATGACGATGCCCAACGCGTACTTGCCGAGGCGTCCGGTGCGCAGCAGCCGGCCGCGAACCTTGTTCATGGTGGCGCGCGACAGCGAGCCCAAGATCACCAGCGGCAACGCCGCTCCGAGGCCGAACAGCAGCATCAGGAGTCCGATCTGCCCGAGGTCCTTTCCCTGGCTTGCCAAGGTCGAGGCGGCGCCGAGCGTCGGTCCGACGCAGGGGCTCCACACCACGCCGAGCAGCGCACCCACCAGGAACTGACCCGCCATGCCGTCGAGAGTCACGCGCGCCAGTATCCGAGAGCCCGTATCGCTCAGCGAGCCGGTGGCCCGCGCGAACAGCGCCTGCAGGTTGGGCAGCAGCAGGATGACCCCGAACGCCGCGAGCACCACTCCACCGGCGGTGCGCAGCGTCTCCGGATCGAGACCCGCGTTCGCGCCGAGCGCCGCCAGCAGCGTGCCGACGAGGGTGAACGACAGGGCCAGACCGGCGCCGAGCGCCCAGGGCCCGCGGCGATGCGCGTTCACGGCAGAGCCGATCAGCACCGGCACCAGCGGCAGCACGCAGGGCGACAGGGTCGACAGGGTGCCCGCCAGAAGTCCCAGTCCATACGTGGTGGGTCCGAAATTCATTCGTCATCGCCCCGTCAAGATATGGCCTGGTGCAGCAGCGCCGACAGGCTCTTCTCTTGCGTCTCGCCGGTCGCGCGCGCAACCTCCTTGCCGTCCTTGAACACCACGATGGTGCTCTGCTGGGTGACGCCGAGCGAACGCTTCAGCGTTTTCTCGGTATCGAAATCGGCAACGTACAAGGTCAAGGGGCGAAAGGCGGATTGCGCCATCACTTCCTTGAGCACCGGCGCCTGGGCGCGGCAGGTCGGGCACCAGTCGGCATGAAAGACCACCGCCACCGGCTTGCCCGCTGCGCGCAGCGCGTCGAATTGCGCTTGATCGAACGGCACCTCGGCGCACAGGGCGAGCGAGGCGAACAGCGCGAACGTCATCGAGAGTGCCGCGGCGGCCAGGGTTTTCATCGGGAGTCTCCTGAAGTTGAGGGGGCCATTGAAGATGACCGCTTGGGCGGGGCGATTATTACCGCGAAGCGTGTCGAGGTCGCACCGGGGCGATACGCAAGGGGGTCGAGAGGCGTGGCGAACAAAGCCGAGATCGTCGAATTTTTAGCCCGGGAATTCCCGCAGAGCAAGTGCCGCGTGCTCGAGGTGGGCGACGGTTCGGCCACGATCGCGCACGAGGTGGGCACTGATGAGCTGCGTCCGGGCGGAACCGTCTCAGGCCCTGTCCTGATGACCGTGGCCGACGTCGCCCTGTATGTGGCGCTGCTCGGCCGGATCGGCATCGTGCCGCTCGCCGTCACCACCAATTTGACCATCAATTTCCTGCGCAAACCGTCGGCCGACAAGCGCATCGTCGGCGTGTGCAACCTCATCAAAGTGGGCAAGGCGCAGGCGGTCGGCGAGGTGCGCCTGTATTCGGAGGGTTCGGACGGGATGGTCGCGCACGCGGTGGGGACGTATTCCATCCCGAAGGCGCGCGAGACTTGATAGAGTTCGCGCATGCGCTCCGATGAATACATGGACTTCGACGGTATCGGCCTCGCCGAGCTCGTGCGCAGCGGCGAGATCACGGCGGCCGGGGTGGCAGAGGCCGCAATCGCTCGCATCGAGTCGGTCGACAAGTCGCTGAATGCGCTGGTGCAGCGCTATTACCCGACCGCACGCGAGGCGGCAAGGCGAGCGGATCCGGCTGCGCCGTTATGCGGCGTGCCGTTTCTCGCCAAGGACATGAATATCGAGATCGCGGGTACGCAGCTCACGTACTCATGCCGCTGGCTCGAGCAGGTGCCCCCTGCCGCCGCCGATTCTCCGCTCGCCGCACGCTGGCGGTCGGCGGGACTCACGATTCTCGGGCGCACCAACACTCCGGAATTTGCGGGCGAGTTCGTCACCGAGCCGACCTGGCGCGGAGCGACTCGAAATCCCTGGAACGTTGCGTTGAGCCCGGGCGGCTCCAGCGGGGGAGCAGGTGCGGCGGTCGCCTCAGGGATGGTACCGATCGCGCATGGAACCGATTCGGGTGGTTCGATCCGGGTGCCGGCCGCGGTCTGCGGGCTGGTCGGATTGAAGCCGAGCCGCGGCTGGGTACCCGTCGGTCCGAATCTCGACGAGCTGGCGGGCGGTCTCGACTGCGAGCACGTGCTGACTCGCACCGTGCGCGACACGGCGATGATGCTGGATCTGACCGCCGGGCCGGACAGTTTGGCGCGCGCTCCGCTGCCGCGCCTGGACGGGGAGTTCAGACGGGCGTTGGATGCCACGTTGCCGCCGCTCAAGATCGGCGTGTTGCTGACCGCACCGGGAGGCGCGGCGCCGAATGCCGAAATCGGAGCGGCCGTGGAGGAGATGGCCGACTTTCTCGCCCGGGCGGGACACTCCTTGAGGCGCACCTCGTTTCCCGATAGCGCGGAGATCGGGCAGGCGGCGGGTCTCATCTGGCTGACGGCGATCGCCGAAGAGATCGAGTTCTACACGCAGCGGCTGGGCCGTGCGCCGGCGCCCGACGAGCTGGAGGCTCTCAGCCGCGCGGGCCTCGCGCTGGGCAAGCGCTCGAGCGCGGTGGACTATGTACGCGCGAGGCGCGCGCTCAGTCGCGCCACGCGCGAGATGGCGGCGGCGTTCGCGGATTTCGATTTCCTGATGCTGCCGACCACCGCGGATTTCCCGCCCCGGATCGGCGAGATCGACGGCCGCACCCCGGCCTTCGACCTCGATCGGTGGAATGCGCAGTCGTACGGATTCGCGCCTTATACCGAGATTTTCAACGTGACCGGGCAGCCGGCAATCTCGCTGCCGCTCGCCGAATCTCGAGACGGCCTGCCGATCGGCCTGCAATTCGCGGCCCCCCTCGGGCAGGACGCCCGGCTCATCTCGCTCTCCGCATGGCTCGAGCGCGAGCGGCCCTGGCACGCGCGGCTTGCGGCGCTGCGGCGCCGCTATCCATCATAGCGAGCGCGCGAACTGCGGCTGAACGCCTCCGCTCAGCAACTCGATCAGCTCCTCGGCGGGCACCGGCGCCCCGAAATAAAAGCCCTGTCCCTCCGGGCACTGACGCTCCTTGAGGAACTCGAGCTGATCGCGCGTCTGTATGCCTTCGGCGATCACGCGCATGTTCAGGCTCCGTCCCATGTTGATGACGGCGCTCACGATGCTGGCATCGTCCGAATCGCTGGTCATGTCGCGAACGAAGGATTGGTCGATCTTGAGCGCATCTATCGGGAAGCGCCTCATGTAGCTCAAGCTCGAGTAGCCGGTGCCGAAATCGTCGAGCGCGATCTTGACCCCGAGGCCCTTCAGCGCCCGCAGAATTTCCGCAGTCGATCTCCAGTCCTGCATCATGAACGTCTCGGTCAGCTCCAGCTCCAGAAAGCTCGGCTCGAGCCGCGAGTGCTTCAGGATCTGGCACACGTTGTCGAGAAAATCCTTGGAACGCAGCTCCACCGCGGACACGTTGATCGCGACCGAGATCGGGCGCAGACCCCTGTCCCGCCAGGCTCGCGCCTGCCGGCAGGCGGTATCGAGCGTCCACCGGCCGATCGGCAGAATGAGTCCGGACTCCTCGGCGATCGGGATGAAACGGGCGGGCAGAATCATCCCGTGCTGCGGACGGCGCCAGCGAATCAAGGCCTCGACACCCACCACCGCGCCCGTCACCAAGTTCACCTTCGGCTGATAGTTCAGCTCGAATTCCTGCCGCGCGAGCGCCTGACGCAGATCGGTCTCCATGGTCTGACGCTCGATCGCGTTCGCATTCATCTCCGGCTTGAAGAACTGGTAGTTGTTGCGCCCCGTGTACTTCGCCTGATACATGGCGAAGTCCGCGTTACGCAGCAGTTTCTCGGCGTCCGCCGCATCGCCGGGGAAGGTGGCTATGCCGATGCTCGCCGTGATTCGCAGGTCCTGGTCTGCAATACGATACGGCGCCTCGAGCGCGGCAATGATCTTCTCGGCGCAGAGTGCGGCATCGTGCGGATGGACGACGTCCGGCAGCAGCACCAGGAATTCGTCACCGCCCTGGCGGCTGACCGTGTCGGAGCTGCGCACGCAGGAGAGCAGCCGCTGCGCCACCGATCTCAGCAGCTCGTCTCCGACGGCGTGGCCCAGCGAGTCGTTGATGTGCTTGAATCGATCCAGGTCGATGTACAGCACGGCGACCGAGCTGCCGGCGCGGTGCGCTCGCATCATCGCCTGGTCCAGCCGATCGCTGAGCAATGTCCGGTTCGGAACATCGGTCAGGCTGTCGTGCAGGGCCATTCTTGCGAGCTTGTTCGAGAGCTCGCGCGCGACCGTTACGTCGTGCGCCACCATGACGGCCCCGATCACCCCGCCGAGCCGGTCGTGGATCGGCGCCGCCGAACTTTCCACGGCGAGCTCGACGCCGTCTCCGCGCACCAGCATGCAGTCGGCGCCGAGTCCGACGGTCCTGTTCTCGATGATGGCGCGCGCCGTGGGAGTCGGGATCGGGCTGCGGCTCACCACGTCGATCAACTTGAACACGTCGTCCACCGCACGACCGGAAGCCTGAGCCTGGCTCCAGCCGGTCATCCGCTCGGCGACGATGTTGAGATAGGTGACCCGGCCCCAGAAATTCGTGCTCACCACCGCATCGCCGATGGAATTGAGCGTCACCTGCGCGCGTTCCTTCTCCTCGAAGAGCGCGTCGGCGTGCTCTACCCGGGATTCCTCGCTCGACTGCAGCGCGCGTTCGGCGGCGCGCCGGCTGCCCATGTCCCGAAAGACGATGGCGGCACCCTGGAACGAGCTCTGATCGTCGCGGATCGGCACGGCCGCGCACTCGATCGGCACCAGGATTCCGCGTCGATTGACCAGGGCGGTATGGTGCGCATAATCGATTCTTTCGCCGGAACGCCGTACCTCGTCAAACACGCTCTCCAGCGCCGAGCCTGTGCCGTCGTGAATGACGCGAAAGCATCGCGACAGCGGCAGCCCGACCGCATCGCTCGAGCTCCAGGCGGTGATCAACTCGGCGGCGGGATTAAGGTAAGTTACGCGGCCCGAAGCATCCACCGTGATGACGGCATCCGCAATCGTGGCGAGGGCGACCTCCAGCTGATCGCGCCGCACCTCCAGCTCCTCGCCGGCAACGGATCGCAATTCAGGTGTCCGCGTGCATAACTGTCGCCACAATACACAGGCGCTCGAGCGTCGCTCATGCGTCAAGCCCTCAACCGGACGTAGGAGGCTTCCGATAGCGGAGGCTCATCTTTTCCCTGCGCCGCGCGTTGAGAATCGCCTCGGTGTATCCGTTGGGCTCGGTACGTCCCTTGAAAATGAGGTCGCGCGCGGCCTGGAAAGCCACGCTCGTCTCGAGCTCGCGGCACATGGGCGAGTACGCGGGGTCGCCGGCGTTCTGGCGGTCCACGACCGCTGCCATCCGGCGCAGCGCATCGAGCACCGCTTCCCGGGTGCAAACCCCGTGCAGCAGCCAGTTGGCAACATGCTGGGCCGAGATCCGCAGGGTCGCCCGATCCTCCATGAGCGCCACGTTGTGAAAATCCGGGACCTTGGAGCAGCCGATGCCGAAGTCGATCCAGCGCACCACGTAGCCGAGAATGCTCTGGGCGTTGTTGTTGAGCTCGGTCTGTATCTCGGCAGGGGTCCACGCCTGCGAGGACACCAGCGGCGGCGTCAAGATGTCCCGGAGCACGTCCTCCCCGAGCGCCCCGCCGCGAGGCGCAGCCGTGGCGCGCTCCGCGATCGCCGCCTGTACGGCGCAAACGTTGACCTGATGGTAATGGATCGCGTGCAGCGTCGCGGCCGTGGGGGAGGGCACCCATGCCGTGCTCGCTCCCGCCATGGGGTGGGCAATCTTGGTCCTGATCATCTCCGCCATGAGATCCGGCATCGCCCACATGCCCTTGCCGATCTGGGCGCGGCCGGGCAGACCGCAGGCGATGCCCACCTCGACATTGCGGCGCTCGTAAGCATCCAGCCATACCGCCTTCTTGAGATCCGCCTTGCGGGGCACCGCCGCCGCCTCCATGGACGTGTGGATCTCGTCTCCGGTCCGGTCCAAAAAGCCCGTGTTGATGAAAACCAGCCGCTCTTGCACGGCTCGAATGCATTCGGCCAGGTTCACCGTGGTCCGGCGCTCCTCGTCCATGAGGCCGATCTTCAGCGTGAACCGCGGTAATCCGAGCACGTCCTCGACTTCGGCGAACAGCTCCGCGGCGAAGGCGGCCTCCTCGGGCCCATGGATCTTGGGCTTGACGATGTAGATCGAGCCCGCGCGGGAATTCATCCGAGCCGAAGGACCAACCAGATCGTGAAGCCCGATCAGCGAGGTAACGGCCGCATCGATGAAGGTCTCCGGAATCGGCTCGCCGTGCAGAGTCACGGCGTCCGACAGCATGTGATGCCCGACATTGCGCACGAGCATGAGGCTGCGGCCGGGAAGCACGAGATCCGAGCCCGATGGAGTGCGATAGCGACGATCCGGATTCAGGCGTCTCACCATCGCCTTGCCGTCCTTCTCAAAGGCGCTTTCGAGGGTGCCGCGCATCAAGCCGAGCCAGTTGCGGTAGACCTCCACCTTGTCGGCCGCAGTGACGGCGGCGACCGAGTCCTCGCAGTCCTGGATCGCCGTGATCGCCGACTCGAGCACGACGTCGCTGAGGCCTGCGGGATCTTCGCGCCCGATGTGATGCGTCCGGTCGAACTTCAGCTCGACGTGCAGCCCATGATGTACGAGCACGATGGCGGTCGGGTCCGCGGGATCTCCCTGGTAGCCGGCAAGGCTCGCGACGTCGGCGAGCTCGCGGGCGTCCCCGTCCGCGAGCAAGGCCTCGAATCCCCGTGAGGTGATGCGGTAACCGCGCGACTGTCGATGACTCGCGTCGCGCAGCGCGAAATGGCGGTCGAGGAACTCGCGCGAATACTCGATCACCCGCGCGCCGCGCCGTCGATCGTAGTCCCCGCGCCGCTCGTCGGCGGCACGCGGAATCGCGTCGGTTCCGTACAGTGCGTCGTAGAGGCTTCCCCAGCGGGCGTTGGCGGCATTCAGCGCGTAACGGGCATTGTTGACCGGGACCACGAGCTGCGGACCTGCGATCACCGCGATCTCGGCATCGACATTTTGCGTCGAGACCCGAAAGGGGCCCCGGCCGGGCACGAGATACCCGATCTGTTGCAAAAACTCGCGATACCGGCCACGGTCGAATCCGGCGCCCGGATTCTGCCGGTGCCAGGCGTCGATCTGCGACTGGAGCCGGTCCCGTTCCGCGAGCAGCTCGGCGTTGCGCCCGCTCAAGCGGCCCACCATCGAGGCGAAGCCGCGCCAGAAACTGCCCGCAGCGATTCCGGTGCCGGGAATCGCTTCGTGATTCACGAAATCGTGCAGAGCCGCGTCGATTTCGACGCCGGCGACGCGGATTCTCTCCGGAGATCGGATGGACGGTGGCATTCGCTGTTCTCGGTCGGCGGGCCATGCGGCCGCTGCCCGCGATGATATAATCGGACGATAAAAATTGCGGGGGATTTTAGATGCTCGGGCCGGCCGTCCGACGATGAGCTTGCTCGTCCGAATCAACCTGATTCTGGGCGTGCTGTCGCTGTGTGTCGCGGGCGCCGCAGCTTTTTGGTGCTGGACCGTTCTCGAGGGCAACGCCCGCCGCGAAGTGCTGGCCGAAGCCGGGCTGATGCTGGACAGTGCCGAGGCCATCCGGTCGTATACCGCCGGCGAGATCCTGCCGTTGCTCGAGCAACCAATGCGCGACTCGTTCCTGCCGCAGGGCATCCCGTTTTATGCCGCCACGCAGAATTTCCTCAAGATTCGCCAGCGCCACCCCGAATACATGTACAAAGAGGCCACGCTCAATCCCACCAATCCGCGCGACCGGGCGACCGACTGGGAAGCCGATATCATCCAGCGCTTCAGGAACGATGCGGGCATGGCCGAAGCCGTCGGCGAGCGCGACACGCCGATGGGAAGATCACTCTACCTGGCTCGCCCGATTCGCGTCTCCGCCGAATGCCAGCAGTGTCATGGCGCGGCCTCGGCCGCGCCGGCCGGCCTGGTCGCCCGATACGGCCGGGACAATGGCTTCGGTTGGCAGGATCACGAGGTCGTGGGTGCACAAGTCGTGTCGGTGCCGTTTGGCAGCGCCACCGCGAACGCCGAACGCGCGTTCCGCGCGTTCCTGATCTCGCTGGCGGCAACCTTCGTGACGATCTTCGCGGTGCTCAATGCACTGCTCTACGTGTTGCTGGTGCGGCCGGTGCGGCAGATTGCGAGCACCGCCGATCGTCTGAGCATGGGCGATCCGTCTGCCGCGCAGTTCCCGACGCATGGTCCCAGGGAGATCACATCCCTGGTTCGCTCGTTCAATCGCATGCGCACGAGCCTCGACAAGGCGATGCGGCTTCTCGGGCAGTGAGACAGATCTTCATCAGCTACTCTCAGGCGGACCGGCAGTGCGCCCACGAAATGGTGACGCTGCTCGAGGCGCAAGGGCTCGGATGCTGGATCGCGCCGCGCGATATTTCCCCCTCGACGGATTGGGCGGCTGAGATCATCGACGCGATCTCCGCTGCGCGCTTCATGGTCCTGGTGTTCTCGGCAAGCAGCAACCAATCTCCGCAGGTGCGCCGCGAGGTTGAGAGGGCGGTGCACAAAGGCGTCGCGGTGCTGCCGTTTCGCATCGAAAACGTCGTGCCGTCGAAAAGCCTGGAATTCTTCTTGAGTGCGCAGCACTGGATGGATGCGTTCCCTCCGCCGCGCGACGCTCACTACCGCACGTTAGCGGACTATCTGCGCGCACAGCTCGAGACGCCTGCGCCGGCGAGTGCCGCGGTTTCGGGCACCGCGGTCGCCGCTGCTGCACTGCCGCCTGGCGCCGACACCGGCTTGAGTGCCATGCAGCTTGCGCATATCGAGGCTCAACTGGCCTCCTACATCGGTCCGCTGGCGAAGTTCCTGGTACGGCGCGAGGCGCGACGGGCGGCGGGAGCGGAAGAGCTGATCGCCCGGCTGGCGATCGAATTGGATGCGGACTCGGACCGGTCCTCCTTCGCGCAGCGCTGCCGACACCTTCCGGGCGCGAATTGATCCGCGTCAGGGTGCACTGGCTGGTGCTGGCCTATGGCGCGCTCTACGCCGTCGGCTATCTATCGAGACCCCTGTACGGTGTCGCCGCGATCTGGCCTGCGCATGCGCTGAGTTTCGCGGTATTGGCGCTGCTCCCGGTTCGCCGCTGGCCGTGGGTCGCGCTGGCGATGATTTGCTGCGATTTCGTGGTCATTACGCCGTTGAGCCGACTCGGCGGGGTTCCACACAGAGACCTTTATGTGTTGTTCGGGTATGCGATTGCCAACGTCCTCACCGCATGCGGACCCGCCGCCCTCGCGCGGGGATTTGGACTGCTGCAGACCCAGGACGGCTTCCGGGTCGTGATTTCGCCGCTATGGATCGTCGCACTGCTGGTCGGTGTGGCGCCCGGGGCGCTGTGGGGTGGCGCAACCTGGGCACTCCAGGCCGGCACATCCTTTTCGGCGGCGGAGTTCGGCCTCTGGGGGCTTGCCGCGGTGCTCGCGATCGTCTCCTTGGCGCCGGCCATCTTCGGCATGCTGCTCGGGTACTCGCCGCATGCGAAGCCCGTCGCCAAGCCCTGGGAGGGTCTGGCCGTCGGCGCCCTCGCGCTGGGCTTGTTTCTTTGGCTGGCCCTCATGCCCTGGCCGGCCGTCGACGTGCTCGTCCAGCCGATGCTGTTCACCATTCCACTGGTGTGGCTCGCCCTGCGATTCTCGCAGCGGCTCACGAACATCGCCACGGCCGTGGTCGCGGCCGGGATCGCGCTGCTGGCTGAGTACCGCGGCGGAAGCCAGCTTTCACCTTCGGGAGTGCCCGCCTGGTCCGACATGGTCATTTCGATCGACGTGTTCCTGCTGATCGGCTGCGGGGGTGCGCTGCTCGTCAACTTCATGACGGTCAAGCAGCGCGCGCTCCTCGCGGAGCTGGCTCGCGAGCATGAGCAGCTCCGTCAGTACGCGCAGGCTCTCGATTCGGCCGAGGAAGCCGCGCGCCGCTCGACGGCGGCGGACTTGCACGACGGCATAGGCCAGGTACTGGCGGGACAGAGCATGACGCTTGCGGCCATGCGCGCGCACGCCACGCAGCCGAAGCTCGCAGCTCTGGTCGAAGAGGCGATCGAGGCCTCGCGGGAAGCGCAGGAGGGACTGCGGCTGATGATCCAGGACTTGAGCCCGCCCGAACTCGAGCAGGCTTCACTCGAGGAAATCCTCCGGTGGCTGGAGGAGCTGTTCAAGAGCCGCTTTGGATTCACCGTCGAGCATCGGATCCTGGGCGGCGGCACGGTCGGCCGCGACCGCCTTCAGCTGGTGTATCGATGCATTCGGGAAATGCTGATGAACGCCTGCAAGCATTCCGGCCGTAAGGCCGCCTCCATCGAGGTGAAGGTCACCGATCGCTGGGTGACCGTGACCGTGAGCGATGACGGTGTCGGGTTCGACCCGCGGATCCCGCCCTTGGCGTCAAAAGGCAGCTTTGGCCTCGCCCAGCTGCGCGAGCGGGTTCGCGCAGCGGGCGGGGCGCTCAAACTGGCGAGCGCGGTCGGCCAGGGATGCCGCGCGACGGTGCGGCTGCCGGTTTAGCGCCCGCCCAACGAGCCTATCAGCCTTGGCGCTTGCGGCGGCCCCTCAGCACGAGTCCGCCGCCCAGGAGCAGCGTCATGGCGCTCGTGGCCGTCGCCGGATCGATTTCGGGAGCGGCTCGCACCATCAGAAATTCCTGGCTCTGGTTCTTGTTCGGACTCGCCGTGAACACGCTGACGTTGTTCGCGACGTAGCCGTTGGACGCTGTCACCGCGGCGAAGGCCGCCGTCTCGAGCTGCGCCGTGCCGGCGCCGCCCGTGCTCTGGCCATCGAAGAGATCCCAGATCGCGAAAGCGTAGTTGTTCTGCGCGGTCGAATTGCTGAGATTCATCAGCAACCCATTCGCCAGCCATCCGGCCACGTTGTAGGCCTGCTGGGCGGTGTATGTTTGGCCGTCGAACGTCACGCCGCCGAACTTCTGCCCGCCGCTGAGCGCGTTCGCCGCAGTCATCGTGGCGTTCCAGGGCGTGTTGAGATACGACTCGGTATTGAAGTCATCGCAGATCAAGTAGCCGGAATAATTCATGCCCCCGCCCACGACGGTGCCCTGGTACGGGCTCACGTAGACGCCGTCGGCGACGTTGCCGTTGCCAACGCCGGTGAGGTCCAAGGTGTACTGCGCAAAGCTCGCCGGAGCGGCTGCCAGCAATCCCAATCCCAGTAATACCTTTGCTTTGCGGTTCATCGAATACCTCTGATTTTCTCTTGACCGGGAAACCCGAAAACACTTTATGGCGACAGCTTCCCCTGCCGGATGGCTGCAGTGCAACCCTAATCGTACCGGCCATGAAGTGTTATGCAGTTCACATTGCGATAAGTTAAATGGAGGGCGGCACGATGGAGGTCGGCAAACTGGATTCGGGCTCAAACTCGCGGCAGGGGGATGCCGCCTCGCGGATGATTTCCGCCAATCGCAGCGTGCCGGGGCCCGCGTAGTCGCGGTCGGAGTAGACCAGGTAGAGATTGCCCCAGCGCTCAGCGCCCTCGCGCAGAGGCAAGGCTTTCAATGCGCCGCCGGCAAGCTCGCCGCGCACCATCTCTTCGGGGTACCAGGCGAAACCCAAGCCCATCACCGCGGCATGTATGGAGGTGGCCTTGTGGCTCATCGTCCAGACTTGTTCGGCGCCGAGCCAGGTCCCGCCGCGGCGCTGGCTGCCGGTGTCGCGGATCACGAGGTGTCGATGCTTGCGCAGATCCTGAAGCGTGAGCTCGCGGCCGAGCCGATGCAGCGGGTGCTCCGGGTGCGCGGCCGGAATGAAGCGCAATCGCATCAGAAAATCGCCGACGAATCCGCGCGGCACCTCGGAGCAGATGGCGAGATCCACTCGTCGCTCCACTAGCGCTTCTTCCGTGCCGCTGAGCACCGTCTCGTAGAGCTCGATGCGGGTTTCCGGCCGGTCCTGCGCGAACCGGGCGAAGCACTCGAGCAGCAGCCAGGTCGGAAAGATGATCTCGACGGCGAGCCGCAGCTCGGGCTCCCAGCCCGCGGCGAGCGTGCCGGCGGCCTTCTCGAGGTCGCCGGCCTCCTCGAGCAGCGACTTGGCGCGCCGGTACAGCACTTCACCGGTCGGCGTGAGACGGGCTTTGCGTCCGACCACCTCGAAAATCTTCACGCCGAGCAGCGCATCCATTTTCTGCACCGCATAGGTCACGGCGGACTGACTCTTGTGCAAGAAGGCGGCTGCCTGGGCGTAACCGCCCATGTCGACCACCGCCAGGAGGGCCCGCCACTGCTCCAGTGAAATACGCGGATTGGGTGCCATAGATATATTCAACTTATAGATTTAGGCTAAATATTCTACTGTTTTATCTAATTATTCAATATTAAATACGAAGCCGGAGTTTTCGTAAATCCCCCAAAGGAGTTTGCCATGACCACGCTTCTGCAAATCAATGCCAGCATCAATAGAGACAACGGGCAGTCGAGTCAGCTCGCCAACCAATTCGTCGCGGCCTTTCGCAAGAGCCACCCAGATGCCACGGTGCTGGTGCGCGACGTGGCCGCCTCCGAGCCTGTTCCGCACCTGACCTCGGAACGCTTCGCCGCCTTCATCACCAAGCCCCATGAACGCAATGCGGAGCAGCACGCGGTGGTCGCGTATTCCGATACGTTGATCGAAGAGATCAAGCGCGCCGACATTGTCGTCATCGGATTGCCCATGTACAACTTCGGAGTACCGTCGCAGCTGAAGGCGTATTTCGACCACATTGCGCGGGCGGGCGTCACCTTCGCGTATACCGAGAAAGGACCGGTGGGACGTTTGACCGGCAAGAAGGTCTATGTATTTGCGGCGCGTGGCGGCCAGTACGTCGGTACGCCCATCGACACCCAGACGAGCTACGTTCGCGATTTTCTCGCGTTTCTCGGCATGAACGATGTGCAATTCGTCTACGCCGAGGGCCTTGCGATAAGCCCCGAGAGCAGAGAAGCCGGCCTCGCCAGGGCGGCCGCCGAGATCGCGCAGCTCGCGGCCTGAAAATGCGGCTTAAAGGCTCGATAAGGAGAGCAGCATGAGTATTCGAAGTTTGACCCGCATCATCGAATCGACGCCCACGTCTGACGGTGCCGGCGTGAAGCTGCGCCGCAGCCTCGGCGGCCAGCGCGGCCTGTATGTCGATCCCTTCCTGATGCTGGATGAGTTCTACTCGGACGATCCGGACGATTATCTCGCCGGCTTCCCGGCGCATCCGCACCGGGGTTTCGAGACGGTCACCTACATGTTGGACGGACACATGCGCCACGAGGATCACCTCGGCAACCGCGGGGACCTCGGCCCCGGCGATGTGCAATGGATGACGGCCGCCCGCGGCATCATTCACTCCGAAATGCCGCAACAAACTCAAGGCCGCATGCGCGGCTTCCAGCTGTGGCTGAATCTGCCGTCGAACGAGAAGATGAAGCCCGCGCACTATCGCGATATTCCGGCGCGCGAGATTCCGGTAATCGAGCTTCCCGGCGGAGCGAACGTCAAAGTGATCGCAGGAGCGTTCGAGCATGACGGCGTGACCACCGAGGGTCCCGTGAACCGCCGAGGGGCGAAGCTCACCACGGATGCCTCGTATCTCGACGTGCATCTTCCGGCCGGCGCGGAATTCACGATCCCGGTCCCGCTCGGCCACAGCGCCTTCCTCTACGTCTACGAGGGTAGCGCGGAAGTCGGCCCGGTCGAGGCCGCGCGATCGCTTCCCCATCGCGCCGCCGGCGTGCTGTCGGATGGCGACTCGCTGCGAGTACTGGCGAAGGCCGAAGGCGCGCGCTTTTTGCTGCTGTCCGCAAAGCCCATCCGCGAGCCCGTCGTGCAATACGGCCCGTTCGTCATGAACACTCGCGAGGAGATCGAGCAGGCCATCGCGGATTATCGAGAGGGCCGCTTGGCCGCCTGAGCACCGGCTTAGGGGAATGCCTGCGCGTTTTTGTAGTGGGCATGCGGATTTTGTGAGACGTTAATCAAACATCCGGCCGTCAGTTATTGCAATGCAAATGCGGTAGGTGCAGTCTCGGTCAAAGAGTGTTGATTGGAGAAAGGAATTTCGTCGTGGACATCTTCGCAGGCGCAACCAGCGCGCGGAGGGCCGGTGACATCGACCTGGGAGCAGGCCAAGCGCGAATGATCGCGCATCGGTCGGGAGCCACTCCGGTCTCCCGACCGCATTTCACATTATCCGCAGCTGCGGCTTCAGGTTGAGGACGTTTCGGACGACAACCCTGCATGGCCATGCCAGCAAAATTGCGGCTTCTTCTGGTCGAAGATAACACCGCGGACGCAGAGATCATCGCGCGCCACCTGGCGAGGGCTCGCATCGACTGCGCCATCGACCGCGTGCAGACCGAAGCGGATCTGCTCTCCGCACTGAACGCGCAAGAATTCGATCTGATCATCTCCGATTTCTCATTGCCCCAGTTCGATGGCTTGCGTGCTCTCGAGATCGCGATAGACCGCGCTCCCGACGTACCGTTCATTTTCGTGTCCGGAACCATCGGCGAGGAGCGCGCGATCGAGGCCGTTCGCAGGGGCGCCACCGACTACGTGCTGAAGACCAATCTGACCCGGCTCAGCTCCGCCGTCGAGCGCGCATTGCGCGAGGCCGAGATCAAGGCGGACCAGCGCCGCTCCGAGAGCCAGCGGCGGGAGCAGGAGGTGAGGCTGCAACGGCTCACGCGAACCTACCGCATGTTGAGCAATACCAGCTCGGCGATCCTGCGCTTGCGCAACCGGGCCGAGCTGCTCGATGAAGTATGCCGTATCGCACATCAGCAGGCCGGCTACGACCGGGTGGTGATCAGCCTCATCGATTCGAACGCGACCGTGCTCACGCCGCACGCGTATGCGGGCGCGGATTCGAAAAGTTTGCACGCCGCCGATGCGACCACCACGCTGGGCGCCGATCCGCAGTCCATGACTCTGGATGAGCGGGCGATTCAAACGCGCGCCCCCACGGTGGTAAACGATCTTTCGGCGGAGCCGAGCCGCACCCCCCGCGAGAAGCTCTGGATCGACCAGGGCTGGCAGGCCGCAGCCGCGCTGCCTTTGCTCATCGACGGTACGGCCATCGGCACCATGACGCTTTTCAGCAAGCAGCGCGACGTGTTCGACGAGGCCGAGATGGGCGTGCTGATGGAGCTCACCGCAAACCTCTGCTTCGCGCTTCAGTATTTGCAGAAGGATGAGGCGCTGCATTTTCTGGCCTACTTCGACAGTCTCACGGGGCTGGCCAAGCGGCAACTCTTTTGCCAGCGCCTGGGTCCGTTTCTGTATGCACACGAGCACCAGAGCGCGGTGCGCACGGTCGTCGTGTTCGACGTGCAGAAGCTCGGTGCGATCAACGATTCGCTGGGCCGCTACATCGGCGACCGGCTGATCGAGGAGATCGCCGCGCGCATCAAGAAGGCATTCGGCCATTCCGATTGTGCAGCTTATTTCGGCGGCGGCACCTTCGCCCTGATGCTGTCGCACGTCAAGGGCGACACCATGGAAAACACGGGCCGGCTCATGCAGGGAATCGCGGCACAGCCGTTCGCGGAACCGTTTCAGATAGGAGGGCAGGAGCTTCGACCGGCCATCCGCTGCGGTGTGGCGTTCCATCCGGAGGACGGAGATACCGCGGATGCCCTGGTTCAGAATGCCGAGGCAGCTCTCAAGGCGGCCCGCGAGGACAACGAGAAGTACATGATGTACGGACTCGTCACCCAGCGTCCCACCTCGGGGACCGTGGCGCTCGAGGCCAGACTGACCGCCGCGCTCGACCATCAGGAGTTCCTGCTGCACTATCAGCCCAAGGTCGACATCGGAACCGGTCGCATCACGGGATTCGAGGCGTTGCTGCGCTGGCAGGACACCCAGCTCGGTCTCGTGCCGCCCTCGCTGTTCGTCCCCTTGCTCGAGAGGTCGGGCGCGATCGTGGACGTGGGCGAGTGGGTGCTGCAACAGGCCGTCAGCGACATACAGAGCTGGAATGCGCAAGGTGTCGAGTCCGTCCGGATCGCGGTCAACGTATCGCCGCTGCAGCTGCGCAGGCGCGACTTCGTGGACACCGTCCTCTCCCGTCTCGGAGGGCTCGAGCCGACGGCCGCCGCCGGGCTCGACATCGAGATCACCGAAAGCATGTTGATGCAGGATATCGAGCTCTCCATCCGCAAGCTCTGGCAACTTCGAGAGGCGGGCATCGGGGTGGCCATCGACGATTTCGGCACCGGATACTCGTCGCTCCGGTTGCTGAGCCGCCTGCCGGTGGATACCTTGAAGATCGACCACTCCTTCATCCAAAGCATCGCGGACACGCCCAATGTGATGACGCTCGTCGCCACCATCGTCTCGCTGGCGCGGGCTTTCGATATGCAGACGGTGGCGGAAGGTGTGGAGACCGCCCAGCAGCTGACGATGCTGCGGGTGATCAACTGCGACCAGGCACAGGGGTTTTATCTCGGAAGGCCGACGCCGGCGGCGGAGGTACCCACGGTGATTCGGAGGCTTTCGCAGGAGGGCAAACGCATGGTGGAGTGGCTCGAACCCCTGGTGATGGGGTACGTGCGCTCATGAACCGGAACAAATACATTCTGCTGGTCGAAGACAACGCCGACGACGTGGAACTGACGCTTCGGGCGTTCCGCAAGAGCAAGGTCCTCAACGAGATCGTGGTCGTTCGCGACGGAGTCGAGGCGCTCGACTTTCTGGTCCGAAGCGGCTCGCGCGAGGGCCGGCACCCGGATGATTCGCCGGAAGTGGTGCTGCTGGATCTGAAGCTGCCCAAAATCGACGGTCTGGAAGTGCTGCGGCGGATGAGAGCCGACGAGCGCACCCGTCGCACGCCGGTGGTGGTATTGACCTCGAGCAGCGAAGAGAAGGACATCGTCTCCAGCTATGATCTCGGCGCCAACAGTTTCGTGAGGAAACCTGTGGATTTCAACGAGTTCCTGGAGGCCGCCCACCAGCTCGGACTTTATTGGCTGGTGTTGAATCAGCGGGCGGAATGACCGGGGCGAAGGAGCTCGATCAAGGCCATCGCCGCGGCGGGATTTCGAACCTTGTACCCGCTGATGACATACAGGTAGACGTCGCGAGGCCGCACGTCCGAGTGCGGCTCGCTGCAGCAGTGTCGGAGACCGTCGGCCTGCGCTCCCGCCGCCCACGCCTTGGCCCGCGCGGCCCAACGCTCGAGCGCGTCGGCCGGATAGCCGAGGGCGGCGTCCTGACGAGTTCCCATGATCCGGGCGTACACGAACGGGGCGGTAAGATCCGCGATCTGCGGATAATCGGAATCCCCGGCGATCACGACGGCCACGCCGTGCTCGCGCGCCAAAGCAACGAGCGCGGGAGAGCAGAAGCTGTCGTGGCGTACCTCGACCACGTGTCTGAGCGGGCGGCCCTGCACCTCGGCGGGTAACAGGGCGAGGAATGCGCCGAAATCCTCGGCCTCGAATTTCTTGTAGGGTGGCAGCTGCCAGTTGATCGGACCCAGCTTGTCCTTGAGGTTCAAGATGCCGCTCGACAGGAAGCGCTCGATGCTCTTGCCCGCCTCGGCCAGCACCTTGCGGTTGGTCGCGAATCGCGGCGCCTTCAGCGAGAAGACGAAATCCGCGGGCGTCTCATCATGCCACTTGGCGAAAGTCTCCGGCTTCTGCGAACCGTAAAAAGTGCCGTTGATCTCGATCGACGTGAGCTGCCGGCTCGCAAATTCGAGCTCGCGCTTTTGCGGAAGCTCGGCCGGGTAGAACGTGCCGCGCCAGGGCTCGAAGGTCCAGCCGCCCACCCCTATGCGAATCGTGCCTGCGCTCGCGTCCAATGCGCACTTCAGGTCGAGTGATGGTGATGATGGTGCGTCGCGTAGTGCTCTCTGAATTCCTGGTCCGCCAGCTTTTTCTGCTCATCCGACATGCTGTCGTAGAGCGCCTCGAAGACGGGGACCATCTTTTCGCTGTCCTCGGCATGTGCCCGGGAGATCTCGGCGTACGACTTCAGATCGTCCACCGCGGTCATGGTGCCGGCTTCCTCCGCGCGCTTTTTCGCCATGGTCCTCATGGTCTCGGCATTCGCGCGCATCACGTCGGCGAGCTTCTGAAACTGACTTTCCTGGGCCGGCGTGATCTTCAATTCGTCATGCAGATGCGCGATGAGCGCGTCGACACCGACGTGGGCTTTCGATTTCGCCGTTTGCGCCGTGCCGGCCCGGGTCGTGGCGGTATCCGCCGCCCGCGCGAGTCCGGGCAGGCTGCCGAAGGCGATGCCCGAGGTGAGGATGGCGCTCGCGACCAGCAACCGGCGGGCCCGAAATTTCTGTTCTGGGTTTTTCAATGGACTACTCCGAATATGCAGCTATCGAGGCGATTCAGTCGAGAACGAGACTAGCGGTGCCCGTGGTCATCATGACCATGATCATGACCATGACCATGATCATGGCCATGCCAGTCGCCGTGCCAACGGTCGTGCGCCCAGCCACGTCCGCGCCAGCGGGGATCACCGCCCCAATCCCAGTCGCCTCCACCGTATACCACCCCAGGTCCGTAATAGACGGGAGGGGGAGGGCTGTAGTACGCGGGCGGGGGCCCATAGTAGACGGGTGGAGGTACCACTGCCGGCAGGCCGATACCGATGCCGACGTGCACACCGGCATGAGCCATCGTGCTGGACGCGGCCAGCAAAATCCCCCCGGCCACCAGATGCATTGCGTTGGATCTGATCACGGCGTATCCCCTTGGCAAAGCTCTGTTTGAGCGAGGCCTCATTATAAATGGGCAGGGTGTCCGGGCGAATTATGAATCTTTAATCGTGCCGCCGCGGATTCTGCGGCACTGCGTGCGCGCCCTCACCCGGGGCCGCAGGCTTTCCCCCGATACAACGCCGGATGTGCATTGAATATCTGCAAGCCGCTCATCAGTAAAATCACGATGGCTGTGACGTTGATCCAGTGCATCGCGCGGACAGGCCATGAATGCCGCACATAACGATATCGCCATGGAGTGTGCAGAGAACCCCCTCGCCCTTTTCCTCGATGATCCGCAATGGCCTGACGCGGCTACGTTAAATTTGACCGGTCCATCGTGTTGCCGAAATCCAACCCCTCGGGCTTGACGCGCAATCCACATTGGTAACGAGGCCCGATCCCCGCCATGGCCCGAAACACTCCGTCCCGACGGACCAAGGCATGAAAGAGCGCCGCGCCGACATGCAGCAAGATGGTGGCGAAGAACAGATAGGCGAGGGCGATGTGCATCGCCAGCAGGATCGCGTGCAGCTTGTCGTTATGCGGCAGTATATGCGGCAAGTGGAGCGGCCCGTAAAGCACGATGGGATAGCCGCCGGCCGAGAGCATCCCCCAGCCGATCAGCGGCATGGCAATCAGGAGCGCATAGAGCACGATATGGGAGAGCTTCGCGGCGATTGCCTGCGCCGGCGGCAGATCGTCGGGCAAGGAGGGCGCGCCAAGCTTCCAACGCACGCCGAGGCGAAGCAGCACCAGTACGAGTATCGCAATCCCCAGTGGTTTGTGGATCGAGATCAATGTCAGGAAACGCGGCTTGACCGTCGAGACCATCGACACACCGATGAACAGCATGGTGAGCACCATGATCGCCATCAGCCAGTGCAAGACCCGCTGCAAAGCCGAGAAGCGCTCGGGTGCGGTTCTCATGGCCGATGTTCTCATGGCCGATCTCCCGTGGACCGGGCAGTCCGAGGATAGTCAGCGGCCTCCGCCGCCCGGAGATCGAATGATTTCGCATAGGCCGCCGACCGCGCGGCAAGCAGCGGATCATCGGATACAGCGATGCCGGTCGGCAGGATGGTCGGATCGTAGTTGTAATCGCGGCACGGGCCGTCGGCTTCGTCTTCGGACTTCTGCACGATCAGCGTTCCGACATCCACGCGCTTTCTGTCGGGTGGCCAGGCTTTCGTGGCGTCATTCGAAGGATCTCCCGGTCCCGCGAAGGTCATCACCAGGTGCCAGGCAAGGGGACCATCAGCGACACGGCGGACGAGGTCGTGCTCGAGAAAATCCGGTCCCATGGAGGCTAATGCAGCATGCGGGACCGGTGTCGGTGCGACGGTGGACTCCATCGACCAGCGCACCAGGTGACTGGCGCCCTTAGCGTCGATAAGGCGAAACGCGTCGAGGCTGTTATAGTCCTGGTCAACCCAGCTGCTCGTCCAGGGTGCAGTGTGGGCCCATTCGGCAAAGGGCGCCGAGTCCGGATGGGTCGCAAAGAAGCGTTTCACGGCATCGGGATCCGGCTTGCCGGTCGCCGGGTCGATGTCCTGGGCGAGCGTCAGTTCGTAGAAGTCGCGCGGATTGGAGACGACGAAGAATGGGATATCGTTCATCCCGCTTCGCCATTCCTGACCATTGGGCGAGACGATTTGGATGGCCATGCTTTTGACCCGTCCCGTGATATCGGAAGCATCCGGGTCGCCGACGGCTATGGCGAACCGGCCGATCACGGGATAGCGGCCTGCGACCAGCATCGGGGCAACCGAGTAGCGCGAACCGGCCCCGTTGGCGTCGAACACGCCGGTGAAGCACATGCCCTTGGAGTGGTTGCGACGATGACCGAGGGGATTCCCGCCGCGGTCGGCCAGGGCCGCCACCATACGCGTCGGGGTCAGACGATTTGGAGTCAGCCATCCGCCCGCATAGGCGAAGGCAAGCGCTGAAACCAATAGGACCCCGCCAATCACGGCAAGGCGACCCCCGACCGCAAAGGGCGAGAGCGACCCGTGGCGGGTCAGATTTTCTTTGTCGGACATTCGGCAAGCCTAGGCGAGCGGAGCTGGCATGTCCTAAGCCGCGAGACGCATGCTTGTGGCGGCACGGATCAAACTCAGACGCAGTTCCCAGCTACTCTGTGGTGAACTTTTTTATTGGGCTGGTTACTCCGTCGGCCCTGCCGGTGGAATCCATCGATTCCACGGCATAGTAGTAGGTCGTCTTCGACGGGAGGCCGTATAGGTTCACGCGGAACACCGTGGATGAATGGTAAGGGTTCAACCTGATCGGGTTTTTGGCGGTTTGGTTCAAATTTTTTGGAGCCGTGCCATAGTGCACAACCCCGTAGTGCACCGGCAAGCCACCGGGATTGTTTACCGTCCATCGGATCACCGTCAAATAGCCACCCACCAACGGGACCTCCGGCCCTTCGCTGATCTGTACCCGCGCGGCTCTTGGAGTGATTGGACTTTCTTGAGCCAGCAGGTTGCCGCTCAAGACCATGATCGACAACGTCGGAAGCACCTTATTCATGTTCACACCGCCATTCGCGATCTCCGGCTCCGGCTCGTCCGCTCGCGTATTTTTGCGAGACGGACGAGCCAGAGAATGGTTTCGATCTTCAGCTGTTTAGCGTCAGCGTTACGGAATCGGTGGGTTCGGGACGGGCGCAACCCCGCAGATGGCCGATGAGCAGGGCGGCAGAGGCGGAGTCGGAATAAGCTCGCCATTCCCTTGCCTCGAGGGCGAACAATTGGGATCTTTGGCCGGGTTACAGGTCATGCAACTACCCGTGAAGGTATCGCTGTTGGGATACGGTGCCGTGAACCCATCGCTGAGCGTTTCCAGGAAAGCGACGATCTGGTTCTCCTCCGTATCCGTCAAGCCGAGCATGCCCGTCGTCGTGTCGAGATTGTTCGGCACCTCTTTCATCGGCCAGCAAGTCACTCTCTCAATCGTTCCCGGCGGGCAGTGTCCGGAAGTGACCGGGTAGGCATAGCTGGTGTCGCGCGTATTGTAGAAATGTACGAGCTGCTTCAGGCTCTTGATGTAACCGTTATGAAAGAACTCCTTCTGGAAGTAAGGCTTCCCTGTGCCGGCTTCAGTGGTCGGACACTGCCGCGGCGTCATCGCCACATTGCGAATCGTGGCCACCTGGAATTGGCCGTCAACCATCGGTGCCAACGGAATCCAGTTCCGATTTGGGTTGGGGGCCGAACCAAAACCGCTTCTGAGAAAGGTCCCCATGCCCAGGTCTCTGTAGCCGAAACCGTAAGGATTACCGACGAACCCAAAGGTATCCGGCTTGGTCTGATAATAGAAAGCATTCCTTGGATTCAGAGGCAGACCTTCATTGGCCGAGCCGAAGCAGGTGAATACAGGAGGGTTCGCCGTCGCGGTTGCGCTGGTGTCCACCTGGCCTGGCTGCAGAGTCGTTCCTCTGCCGTCGACATGACACGAGTTGCAGTTCCCTTTCCCGTTGAACAGCTGGAAACCGGCCATCTCGTCTGCAGTCATCGTGTACTTTCCCTTCAGGAAAGCGTCGAATTTCGACGTGAAATTGCTGACCTGCACGGACTGCTCGTACGCGTCGATAGAGGCACCCCAATGGTCGTAGACCGTCTGTGCCTTTGTGCGCTCTTGCGGTGTCAACTTGATCGGTTCGGGGTCTCCGCCGAACACTGCGGCGCCTCCCGGAGTTGCGCAGATCTTCTCAGAATCGGCTGGGAAATTAATATCGAGCGAGTCCTCGCCCCACATCAGTTCGAAGAGAGGTTTGTACACAGCTCGCGAAAGCCGAAGCGCCACGCAAGCCGTGTCAGGGAAGCCCATTTCTTGAGTGTCGACCGGAGGACCCTGTGCCTGTTCGGCGTCGGGATCGCGCAGCCTGTATCCGGTCGCACGTGAATCCCAGAAATTTCCACCAAAGAATAGTTGCTGTTCTTGGTTATATTGCAACACAGGGAAGAACGGTGCGTACGTGTGTCGCTGCGCCGTCCGCTTGCCGGCGCGATAGTGAGCCGTTCCGGGATAGGCGATGATCGTCAGGTTCACCGACGGAATCGGCCCGCTCCAACCGGCATACGGCATATGGCAGGACGTGCACGCTTCGTTTCTGCCCGGCGACATGTTCTTGTCGAAAAGCATGAGCTCGCCGAGCGTCTCGATTGATTCAGTTCCCGTACCCTGAAGGACGGGCGGATTCGGGCCCGCGCGCACCCCCGATTGTGTCGGCGGTGGTAAGGAGCGCCACCTTTGGATAGCTCTACCTTCGATGACATCGATCTCCCGCAGGACCCTGGCTATCTCTGAATC
>DATAYO010000105.1:0-14676 GCA_036272515.1 Steroidobacteraceae bacterium
GCTCATCGACTGGAAGCTGATCGCGCCCGCATGGTCAGGCGTGATTTGCAAGGCGACAGCATCCGGTGCCGGATGCTGAATGACGACCGGCAAGGCTGCCGAAGTGCCTGCGGTGCCGCCCGAATTTAGCACGGTAATCGAGGCCGACCCGGGAGTTGCAATATAGGCCGCGGGCACGGTCGCGCGCAGCACCGAGCTCGATACCTGGCTCGTCGCGAGGGCGGTGCCGTTCCACTGGATCACAGCCTTGGGCGCAAACGACAGTCCAACTGCGGTCAGCGTGAAATCGCCGCCGCCCGCGCCCACGATGCTCGGAAATACGGAATTCAGCGTCAGGGGTGGCACGGGCGCGACGGTAAAGCTCACCGCGTTCGAGATGGGCGCACTGGGGTTCGAATACGCTTGAACCGACACGGTCGTCGTACCGATACTCGTGACTTGTGATGCACCGATCGCGGCCGTCAGTTGATTCGGTGAAACAAAAGTCGTCGCGAGCGGCGAGCCTCCCCACAGCACCACTGATCCACTCGTGAAGTTCGCTCCATTGACCGTCAACGTGAATCCGGCCGATCCGACGATCACCGAGCTCGGCGCGAGACCGGTCACCGTCGGATCGGGCCCGGGCGCCAAAACCAGGAGCGTCGCGGCTGCCGACACCTGCGCATTCTCCTGGCTGGAACTCTCGACGGTGACACTGCCTTCTTCCGGCGTGACGAGCATCGCGGCGCTAACGTTCGCCGTTAATTGCGTCGGCGATACGAACGTCGTTGGCTGAGGAGAGAGATTGAAAATCACGATCGAGTTCTTCGAGAAGTTGCTCCCCGTCAGGGTCAGCGTGAAACCAGGCGAGCCCGCAAGAACGGCGCTCGGGCTGATGCCGGTCAAGGTCACCGGATCCGCTTGAACGATGTAAGTAACTTGGATGGTCTGCGGACTGCCTTGAATCTGCTTGGCACAGGCGCTGTCGTAACACCCTTCCATCGTGATCTTGTCGGTGTAGACACCGACACCGAGCGAGGCGGGCGACTTGAACGTTATCGTAAAGCCGACGGCGCCGTTGGTGGCGGATCCCTGAATTGAGGCAATGCCATTGTTTGTGTACGAGCCAGCGATGTAGAACGTCGTGCCGTTAGCGGCATTGGTCGTCACAGATGCGTCATAGAAACTCGTCGGGGCGGGTTGAGATACCGTTGCGGTCGCCCCGAGAGTGCTGACATTGCCAAGCCATAGGCTAGCCGTCGTCGTGCTCGGCGGGGTGGTCGAGCCGGCAGGGGTCGTCGAGGCGGCCAGGATGGTCGAGGCGGGTGGCGTCGAGGTGGCAGCGCCACTGCCGCCGCCACCACAGCTTGCAGCGCACACGGCCATCAAGATAACTGCGGTAATCCGGAGGAGCGTGGCAGGTAACACCGAAATCCCTATCTATTCTGCTCTTGGCATCACTCTCTCATAGTTGATGGATGCTGGCTACGGCCAGCGCGAAGTCTTTTGTCTTTAGTCAAATCGGATGTATGGGAACTATTACAAAATCAAATACGCGCTTGGCCCGCGTCAATTACTCGAGCCTGAACGGACACGAACGCCCGCGATGGCACTCATCGCCGTATACATCGCGGGTGTGATCTCAGTCCCCGAATCGCGGGTCTGCAGACTGACGACGGTGTGCCCAACCAGTACACAATAGATGACGCCAATCGCCGCATGGCCGGAGGAGGTGGTTGCAGTCCATCGCACTCGCTCAGCCGGCAGTCCGGCGAGCGACACGTGCTCGAACTCGCTGAATCGGAAATTCTGGAGCGACTGCCCAACGGCGCGTACGAACTCCAGGAGATAATGGCGCGCGCCTTCCACGCGCTGCGCCTGGGTGATTCCGTCGAGCGACGACCCTACATCGATCGCTGAGACTTGCAACAATGTGCCACCGTCAGGCGCGGGCTGGCGCTCGACCCACGCGATGGTGACTCCTCCATTCGCATCCTCCCGGGTCGGCCCCTCAAATCCCGGCGGCACCGAGATCACAAGCGGTCCTGCATCCGCACAGAAGGAAGGCTCACAGGAGAACAGCAACGCGACGGCAAGCGATAAAGACCCAACTAACCTACACACGATGATCCCCCTATCCTGGGCATGAAGTTGTCTATTGGCACTCTGCGAGCTACGCCGCGATCACGGTGCCCGAGCGTCAAGGAGCCCAGGTCGAATCGATCAGGTGCTCGTCCATCGATTTGCCGGGAGCACATTGATCCGAATAGTAGGCGGCCTGCATGATGCCCATCGCCCCGCGGTGCCGGTAACTGTTGTTGTAGTAATCCAGCGCGTTCTGTTTCGCGATCGGGTCCGGGACGCCGAGCAGCTTGGCCGCACGATAGTTCCGCTGGACGGCCTGGCACTCGGTGCGCGCTTCGTTCATCTCGCCGCGGATGTGCATGCTCTCGTGCGTGAACAGCCCGAGGCTCCACAGCTCCTGCTCGTTCGCGCGGTCGGGATGACGCAGGTAGGACATCAGTGTATTGCACCAGGGATGCTGGATGCCGATTTTGCCGGTGCGCGGGTCGGCGTGACCGGCGGCCAGCATTTCAGCGTCCACCATGGTGTCGAAGATCGAATTGCAGTGGACGCTCGCCCGATGATTGTCCGCGAGCTCGGTGGCCCTGAGGGACAAGAACCGCTCGAAATGCCATAGATGCACGGGTGTCCAGGCCAGGGCCGCGGCGATGGTCAGTACCACCGCGAGGTAGGATTTGGAGGCCGGCGTCGGATGATCGTAGCCCGGCTTCGCGACGATGCTGTACAGGATCTCGCGGTAGGCGCACCAGACAAAAAAGAGCGATGCAAGAATCCAGAGCATCCGGAACGATCACTCGATGGAAGATAATCCACAAACTACCCTCGATTCAGCGGCTTATCTCGGATGGAGTGCTCAAATCCAAGGACATGGCCGGGTGGAAATCCAGGGATACTGGGAAACCGGCGGTATACGTGTCCTTGCCGGCGGAGGTACCGTGCGCCAGGGTGATCGCGGCGTTGACGGCGCGGGCTTATCGGGGAGCGGAACGGCGCGGGCCCGCGCCAGAGCCCAAGAGTGCCCGCTCGTCCGACAGACCATGACGAGCATCCGGAACGATCACTCCAGAGACGGTACCGAGAAGTCCGATCCAACTTGGGCCGGATGTCCGATCCGTCTCGGCCGAGACACGTCTATGAATCGCCTCCGTTTCGCGGTTTACTGGCACCCCCACTCACGAGGTCCGCATGCGCCGCACTCTCGCCCACATCACCTCCGGCCTGGTCGGCGGACTGGTACTCACTTATGTGCTCTTCCTCGGTTACGTGATCTCGAACGCGCAGGGGTCGCGCGAGCAGCCGACCCGGACCTCGGCGATGGGCTGCTTCTCGTTTGGCCGCTGCCCGGCGGCCCTAGCCGCCCGATAACATCCGCCAAGCTGCTACCGTAGCGGCGTCATCAGGGGACGCTCATGTCGACGACCGCGAAGGGCTCCAAGGGCAAAGTACCCAAAGGGGGCCAGCAAGGCCCGCTGGACGCGGACGAGCAAAACCAGGCGGCCGAACATTCCGCCATCCGTGCGCTGGTCATTCACGAGGTCCTTCGCCTGGAGGGCGAGGAGGAGCTCAAACGGCGGCCGGCGGCGCTCGCATGGTCGGGGTTCGCGGCGGGGCTGTCGATGGGCTTTTCGTTCCTCTCCCTTGCCCTGATCCAGAGCGGATTGCCTTCGGCACCGTGGACGAGGCTGGTCGACAGCTTCGGGTACACCATCGGTTTCATGGTGGTGATCCTTGGTCGTCAAGCGCTGTTCACCGAAAGCACCTTGACCGCGGTGTTGCCCGTTCTGGTTCGCCGCGACCGCAGAACCCTGATGTTGACGCTGCGGTTCTGGGTGATCGTGCTGTCCTGCAATCTCGTCGGGACGCTGCTCTTTGCGGCGCTGATCTCCTTGCCCGGCGTGTTTCCGGACGCCATCGTGGCCAGCCTGAATTCAACCGCGTCCGACGCCATCGGCGGCTCGTTCTGGCCCACCCTGGTGAAGGCGATCCTGGCCGGCTGGATGATCGCGCTCATGGTCTGGCTGCTGCCGAGTGCCCGCACGGCCAAGATTCTGGTGATCCTCATCGTCACCTACGTCGTCGGCATCGGCCGGTTCTCGCACATCGTCGCCGGATCGGTGGACAGTGCGTTTGCGGTATTCAATGGCGGCGCCTCCGTGAGCAAATACTTTCTCGGGTTCTTGATACCGACGTTGCTTGGAAATATCCTGGGAGGCGTTGGTATGGTGGCGCTTCTGAACCACGTCCCGCTCGCGCCGGATCTGGAGGGTTCCGAGCCCACGATTCCCATCGAAAAATAACGGCCGAGCATCGTCCGGCTCCGCCAGCTCGCGCTGGGAGCGTGCAGGGGATGTCTTACTTGAATAAAGTATCCGGGCTCGATTTCATGCAAGGCGGCGGGGACATGGGTGCCCGGATGCGCGCGCATGACTGGAGCGCCACCTCCCTCGGCGCGCCCGGGATCTGGAGCGAAGCGCTTCGCACCACCGTGGCTCTGCTGCTTCGTTCCAGCCAGCCGATGTTTATCTGGTGGGGACCGGAGCTGATTTGCTTCTATAACGATGCGTACGCCCAGTCGATCGGACCGGAGCGCCATCCCGGCTCGATCGGGCAACCGGGGCGGCAGGTATGGCAGGAGATCTGGGATGTCATCGGCCCGCAGATCGAGCACGTCATGTCCGGACGCGGCTCGGTCGCTCACCAGAATGCGCTGGTGCCCATCACCCGCCACGGCCGCCGGGAAGAAGTCTGCTGGACCTACAGTTATAACCCGCTCTTCGACTCGACCGCGGCGACCGGCATCGGCGGTGTGCTGGTCATTTGCGTCGAGACGACCCGGGAAGTCCTGTCGGTCGCGCGTGGGGCGACCGAGCGCCGCCATCTCGCGGAGCTCTTCGAACAGGCTCCCACTTTCATGGCGATGCTGCGCGGCCCGGAGCATCGCTTCGAGCTCGCGAATCCCGTCTATCTTCGGCTGGTGGGAAATCGCGACATCATCGGCCGCACCGTGGCGGAGGCGCTTCCGGAGGCCGCCGAGCAAGGCTACGTGGCGATCCTCGATCAGGTATATCGCAGTGGGGAGCCCTATATAGCCACCGGTGCCAAATACGACTTGCACACCGGTGCTCCCGGTTCGCCGAGCCCGCGCTACCTGGACTTCGTCTATCAACCTATCCGCGACACCACCGGCGCGGTGACCGGGATTTTCGTGGAGGGCGCCGATGCCACCTCGCGTGCGCTCGCCGAGGCGGCGTTACGCGAGAGCGAGGCGCGCTTCCGCGACATTGCGGATGCCACTCCGGTGCTGATCTGGATCTCGGACACCACCGGAACCTGCATTTGGTTCAATACACGCTGGCTCGCTTTCACCGGCCGCAAGATCACCGAAGAGGTCGGCTATGGTTGGATCGACGGGGTGCATCCGGACGATCTCGATCGATGCGTGAAGGTGTACAACGAGGCGTTCGAGAAGCGCCAGCCTTACCGTACGGAATATCGGCGCAGGCGATACGACGGTGAATGGCGGATGCTCGATGCCAGCGGCGTTCCGCGCACGATCGAGGGAGAGTTCGTCGGATTCATCGGCTCCTGTATCGACGTGACCGACCAGCGGGTCGCCGCACGCGCGCTGAGCGACCGGGAGGAGCAATTGCGTCTCGCCACGGACGCGGCGGAGGTGGGTCTCTGGGACGTGGATCTGATCACCGATACGCTCTATTGGCCGGCGCGCGTCAAGGCGATGTTCGGGATTTCCGCCGACGTGCCGGTCTCCATGGCGGACTTCTATGCCGGCCTGCACCCGGACGACAAAGGCAGCACCAGTGCCGCATTCGCGGCGGCGGCCGATCCGGAGCGGCGCGCGCTCTATGACGTCGAATACCGTACCATCGGCAAGGAGGACGGGCTCATTCGCTGGGTCGCTGCCAAAGGCCGGGGCGTATTCCGCAGCGACCGGTGCGTGCGCGTCATCGGCACAGCGATCGACATCAGTACGCGCAAGGCCGCCGAGGCGCAGCTGCGGGAGCTGAACGACAGCCTCGAACAGCGTGTGACCGAGGCGCTGGCGGAGCGCAAGGTGTACGTGGATATCATCGAGTCCACCGATGCTCGAGTGCTGGTGCTCGACACCGATTTCAGAGTTCTCGCGATCAACCGCGCGACCGTTGCGGACTTCGAGCGCCAGTACGGCGTGCGTCCGAAGACCGGCGACGATTTGCTCGCGCTTCTCGACCATCTGCCCGAGCGCCGCGCCCAAGCACAGCGACATTGGGGCCGCGCGCTGCACGGTGAGGAGTTCACGGCGACCGACGAGTTCGTCGACCTCGAGGGCTCGCGAAGATACTACGAGATGAAATTCAACGCGCTGCGCGACCGCAACGGCAATCTGCTGGGCGCCTTCCAGTTCGTCTACGACATCTCCGATCGGATTCGCGATCAAATCCGCCTTGCGGAGGCCGAAAAGCAGCTCCGTCAGACCCAAAAGATCGACGCGCTGGGTCAGCTGACCGGGGGCGTCGCCCACGACTTCAACAACCTGCTCATGGTGATATCCGGTGGACTGAGCCTGCTGCAGCGGGCCGAAGGTACGCCGCGCACCCAACGCATCATCGATCAAATGCGCCAGGCGGCAGACCGCGGGGCGGCCTTGAGCCGCCAATTGCTCACCTTTGCCAGGCGTCAGCCCTTGAAGGCGGAGCCGGTCGATCTCAGGCAGCTGATCGATCGCATGCGGGACCTTCTCGACCGGACGTTGCGCGGCGACGTGCACGTGCGGACGGATCTGGCCGACGATCTTTGGCCCATCGAGGTGGACCCGGTGGAGCTCGAGCTCGTGATTCTGAACCTCTGCGTGAACGCGCGCGACGCCATGCCGCGCGGCGGCGCGATCACCATCGGGGCCAGCAATGCGGCGCAACTGAGCGAGGGCGACCTGTTCGGAGAATTCGTGGTCATGACGGTGTCCGATACCGGAACCGGGATGTCCGCGGAGGTGCTGGGACGGATTTTCGAGCCGTTTTTCACCACCAAGGAGATCGGCAAGGGCTCGGGCCTCGGCTTGGCGCAAGTCTATGGGTTTGCGAAAGAATCGGGTGGCTCGGTGACGGTCGAGAGCCGGCTGGGCAGCGGCACGGTGGTGACCTTGTCTCTGCCGCGCTCCTCCGCCGCACCTCCGGCGGAAGCGGCGCCCGGCGGTCCGGAGCTCGACACGACGGCGCGTCGGCGCGCACTTGCCGGGTCCATTCTGCTGGTAGAGGACGATGACGAGGTCGCGGCTCTGGTGACGGAGATGCTGCGTGAGCTCGGCTACCAGGTCACGCGGGTCGCCAGTGCACAGGCCGCTCTCGGGGCACTGGCGGACGATCGCGCGCTCGACCTGGTCTTCTCCGACGTGATGATGCCGGGAACCATGAGTGGGGTGGACCTCGCCCGAGAGATCCGGCGCCGGCGGCCGGGGGTGCCGGTCCTGCTCACCACCGGCTTTGCGGGCGCGGCGCTGGCCAGCCCCGGCTCGGAGCATATCGAGGTGTTGAAGAAGCCCTACGAGATCGCGGCCCTGGACGGTGCGCTCAGAACGGCTTTGCGTCGGTCCCGCGCATGAGAATCGCGGCCGTCTCCGATATCCACGGCAACCTGCGCGCCCTCGATGCGGTGCTTTTGGACGTCGAGCGCCGCGGCGTCGATCTGCTGGTCAATCTGGGCGACATCGTCTCCGGTCCGCTCGAGCCGCGGGCGACGGCCGAGCGGCTCATGGCACTGGACCTGCCGACGATCCGGGGCAACCACGAGCGGCAGGTATTGACGCTCGACCCCGCGCGGATGGGAGCCTCGGACCGGTACGCCTTCGATGCTCTCGGAGACGCGGAGCGCCGCTGGATGAGCGCACTTCCGCCGGTGTTGCCCCTGGAGGGCGGCGAGGTATTTCTCTGTCACGCAACGCCCTACAACGACGTGGATTGTTACCTGGAGGATCTGGTGGAGCGCGAATTGCGTCCCGCGCCGATCCGGCGAATCGAGGAGCGCACGAAAGGCTGCGAGGCCTCGCTGATTTTTTGCGGGCACTCGCACATCCCGAAGCTCGTGCACTTGTCGAGCGGCCAGGTGATCGTCAATCCGGGAAGCGTCGGTATCCAAGCTTACGAGGGCCATGATCCGGGCCCGCACCGGGTCGAGATGGGAGCGCCGCACGCCCGCTATGCGCTCGCCGAACGCCGCGGCAACCGATGGGCGGTCGAGTTCTTTGCGGTCACTTACGATTGGGAGGCGGCGGCTCGGCTCGCCGGGCAGCGTGGGCGGCAGGATTGGGTACGGGCGCTGCGAACGGGATTCGTGAGCGCGTCATAACCTCACGGCGAGCCCGGGGCTCACGGCGGACCGGGCTCACGGTGGACCGGGCTCACGGCGAACCCGGAACTTCGGCGGCCGTTGACGGCAAATTGAGCGCCGCGCTGCGGGCGCGGCCGTTGAAATAGATCAGCGACAGGATGACGAGCGCCGCTCCCATGAGGCTCATGGCGTAAATGGCATCCTTGAATACGCTCAGCCATGGCAATTGCTTCAGTCCGAGATTGCGCCAGATCACGAGCGCGCAGCTGCCGGCGTAACCGGCCGAGTCGGCAACGTAGATCAGGAATCCGGCATTCGCCACGCGCCCGCTCACGGCCACGAGCCGGTCGAACAGCATCGCGTTGAAGGGCGTATACACCACGTACAGGCCGGCGCCGCTCGCGATCATCCAAGCAAGCGGTCCCAGCCAGCCGGCCTCGAAGGCGAGCGTGGACGCGCCCAGCAGGAAAAGTCCCCCGAGAATCATGATCTGAATCACCGCCAATGCCCGCCGGTTGTCGCGCACCTTGACGACCACGGCCATCGCGAACAGCGCCACGGCCGCCACCGGCAGCTCGGCGGAGGTGAATACCGCGGCGGGATCGGAGTAGCCCAGCGCTCCCCACAGCTCGGCGGCGAAGTTGTCGCGAAAGTCGCGCAGCGCCGTGGCGAAGACATAGGTCGAGACCAGGAGCGCGACGCCGACGCCATACTCCGCCAGGAAGGAGCGGACTTCGCGTCCGGTCATGGGGGCGCGCTTGGCGCGCGCGCGCTCGTCATCGGCGCTCGGCGGTGGAAGCGACGAGAGTCCCCATACCCCGAGAAGCAGCACCGGCGCGAACGCGAGTCCCGTGGCGGCCGGCATCCAGAACATCGGCACCTGGACATGGGACATCAGCAGGAGTCCCACCGACTTGACCGCTCCCGAAGAGACGATGAAGCTCGCGCACAGCACGGCGCCGAGAACCTCGGAGCTGCGCCTGCCTTCCATGTACGAGAACACCAGTCCCCAGATCATGCCCAGGCACAGGCCGTTGCCGAACATGGCCGCCACCTTGACCGGGGCCGGTGCGACGGCGAAGAGCACGAGCGCGATCCAGGACACGCCGATCAGCCCGAGGATGGCACGCGCGCGCCCCGCGGAGCGCATTTCGGCGATGACCTTGATGCCGATGAACTTGGAGGCCGCATAGCCCATGACCTGTGCGATGACGATGGTGGCCTTGAAATCCAGAACGAAATGCCAGCCCTGGACGTGCTCGAAGCCTGCGGCGGCGAACGGCTTGCGGAACGCGTACATCGAGAAGTAGGTGGCGAAGCCCGCCAGCGAGGCGAATATCGTGAAGGCGGCGGGCGAGGATTTGCGGAGCCAGGAAGCGAGCGGCTGCGGCATGGGTGTCCGTTCGATGCGATCAGGAGAGCATCAAGCCGGAAATAGATGACCGATTGATGACAACGGCGCGCCCCCGCGTGGCATCGCGGGCGGCGCAGCCCGCTACAGTGCGACCCGCTACAGTGCGACCCGCTCGGGCGTCGCACGGAGGCCGAGGGCGGCCGGGGCGATGCGGCGCACGTTCATCTCGCGCAGGGTGTCGGCGATGGCCGCCACGGCGTGCCGCAGGTCCTCCGCGCCGATGGCACCGATGCAGCCCACCCGGAAGGTGTCGACCTTGGTCAGTTTGCCCGGGTACAGAATGAATCCGCGGGCACGCACGCGTGCATAGAACGCCTTGAAATCGTAGGCCGGGTCGGGCGGCGCGTGAAACGTCACGATGATCGGCGCCTGCACGGCGTCAGGTAGAAAGGTCTCGAAGCCGAGGTCGCGCATCCCTGAAACCAGGGCGGCGCAGTTATCCCGGTATCGCGCCAGACGTGCCGCGAGCCCGCCCTGCGCCTGGTACTGGTCGATGGCGGTGCGCAGTGCGGCCATCACCTGCGTCGGGGGGGTGAAGCGCCATTGGCCGGTCTTTTGCATGTACTGCCACTGGTCGAGCAGGTCCATGGCGAGCGAGCGGGAATTGCCGGCGGAGGATTCGAGGGCGGTGCGCCGCGCGATCACGAATCCCATGCCCGGGACGCCCTCGAGGCACTTGCCGGAGGCGGCGATCAGCGCATCGAAACGCAGGGCACGCGCGTCGATCGGAATGGCCCCGTAGGAGCTCATGGCATCGATGATCAGTGCGCGGCCGCGGGCGGCCACCGCGGCTGCGATCTCCGGCAGCGGATTCAAGATGCCGGTGCCGGTCTCGCAATGCACCTGGGCAACGTGGGTGATCGAGGGGTCGGCGGCGAGGGCTGCATCGATTCGCGCCGGATCGGCGGGCTCCTGCTCGTCATGCGCCAGCACCACACACTCGCGCTCCAGATAACCCAGGATGCGCACGATGCGCTTGCAGTAGGCGCCATTGTCGGGCACCAGCACCTTGCCGCTCCTCGGAACGAGTGTGCCGAGCGCGGCCTCGACGGAGAAGGTGCCGCTGCCCTGCAAGGGGACGCACACATGATCGCTCTGCCCGTCGACGATGGCGAGGAGATCCCGGCACACCGAGGCCGTCAGCGCATTGAACGCATCGTCCCAGGAGCCGAAGTCCGACAGCATGGCGGACTTGGTCTGCGTCGAGGTGGTCAGCGGGCCCGGTGTCAGCAAGATGGGGTCGTTCATGTGCGATCCTCCCAGGGCAACGAATAGGTCTTGGTATTGCAGAAGCTCTTCATCGCCTCGATCACACCCTCCTTGTATCCGAGCCCGGAGTCCTTGATGCCACCGAATGGCGTCATCTCCAGGCGATAGCCCGGCACCTCGCGCACGTTGACGCTGCCGACGTTCAATTCCTGGATGAAGCGCGTGATCAGGTCGAGACGGTTGGTGCACACCGAGGAGGAGAGTCCATAAGCGGTTCCGTTCGCGATGCGGATGGCCTCCTCCACGGTCTCGAAGCGGATGACAGGCGAAACGGGGCCGAAGGTCTCGTGCCGCACCACGCGCATCTGCGGCGTCACGCGGTCGATGACGGTGGGCGAGTACAGCGCGCCGCGCCGCACGTTGCCGACCTTGAGTTCGGCGCCGGCAGCCATGGCTTCGTTCACCACGTCCTCGAAGCGGCGCGCCGAGGGCTCGTCGATGACCGTGCCCATGTCCATCGACGGATCGAAGGGATCTCCGAACTTCACGGCCCGGGTCTTCTCCACCAGGAGCTCCACGAAGCGGTCGGCGATGCCCTCCTGCACGAGGATGCGCTTGACCGCGGTGCAGCGCTGTCCGGAATTGGCATAGGAGCCCCTGGCGGCGAGCGCTGCCGCCTCGTCGAGGTCGGCGTCCTCCAGCACGATGAGGGGGTCGTTGCCGCCGAGCTCCAGCACCTGGCGCTTGTAGACGGCCTTGGCGGCGATGTACTTGCCCACGCCGACACCGCCGGTGAAGGTCACCAGGTCGACGTCGGCGCTGGTCACCAGCTCGTCGGCGATCTCGGCGGGATCACCGGTCAGTACCGAGAGCATTTCCGGCGGTAAACCTGCCTCATACAGAATATCCGCGAGAGCGTACGCGGTGAATGGAGTTTTCTCGCTGGGCTTCAGTACCACGCGGTTGTTGGTCGCCACGGCCGGAGCGACCTTGTGGATCACCTGATTCAACGGATGATTGAAGGGCGTGATGGCGGCGATCGCACCCTGCAACGGCTCCTTCAGGGTGTAGACCTTGCGGCTCTTGCCGTGCGCGGTGAGATCGCATGAAAACACCTCGCCGTCGTCGACCAAGGCCTGATTGGCGGCAAATAGCAGCACGTCGGAGGCGCGCCCGACTTCGTAGCGGGAGTCCTTGAGGCAGAGGCCCGACTCCAGGGTGATCAGGCGCGCGAGGTCCTCGCGTTTCGAGGCGATGAGGGCACCCGCCTTCATGAGGACGCCATAGCGCTCGTGGCGCGTGAGCCTCGAGCGAAAGCCGCGCGCGATCGAGAGCGCGCGCTTCACGTCCTCGATCGTGGCCTTGGGGACGGTGCCCACCGTCTCGCCGGTGAACGGGTGGCGCACCTCGATGACCCGGTCGCGCGGCACTTTCTCGCCGGCGATGCGCAGGGACTCTCGGATGGGCAGATGCGGGGGCCGGTGCGATACCTGGTGCGAGCTCGAGGGATGCGTATCGGCGGACATGAGGTGCACTTACGAAGCGCGCACGGCGAGATTGAGTCCGAGATCGAAGGCGTCGAAATTGCGCCAGCGGCGGCTCGCCGGCTGCTCGCCGACCCGCCGATTGATGAGCAGCGGCACTTTCTGCTCCGAGACGCCGCCGTGCGAGCGCAGCGGCACGTCGAGTCCGGACAGGTCGTGGCGGTCGCGCGCAGTGCCGATCACGGTGTCTAGCCTCGACACGACCACCAGATCGCCGATCCGATCCGCCGGCAGCTCGAAGCGCGCGGCGGCCTCGCTTCGGCTCAGCACCAGCTCGATGCCGGGAAGCGCGGCGATTCGTTTTGCGAGCGCGCCGCGGTGGGCGTCGGCGGCATAGACCAGGGCGAAAGAGCCGAGCGCGCCGTGATGCACGACGTACGGATCGGTGATCGGCAGGATCACTCGCGCCTGGCCTGCGCCGATCCAGCCGTCGATGGCGTCCTGTAGATAAATGACGTTCGGGCGTCCGGCGGCATCATGCTTGGCATTCATGCCGTGATCGGCCGTGATCACCACGGTGGCGCCGAGCTCATCGAGGCGCGCGAGATGGCGGTCCATCATGGCGTAGAAATCATTCGCGGCGCGTGTGCCGGGGGCGGCCTTGTGCTGGACGTAATCGGTCGTCGAGAGGTACATGAGATCGGGGCGCTCGCGCTCCATGAGGCTGACGCCGGCCACGAACACGAGCTCGGACAGGGCGGCGCTGTACACGGAGGGGATCGGCATGGCGACGCGGTCGAGCACGTTCTCGATGCCATTCTGGGCGAGGGTTACCTGGTCGGCCTTTTCGGAGGAGAAGCAGATTCCCCGCATGCGGTGGCCCAGGAGCTTGCGCAGCTTGTCCTTGGCCGTGATCACGGCGACCTTGGCGCCGGCGTCGGAGAATGCCGCGAGGATGGTGCCGGCGCGCAGATGGCGCGGGTCGTTCATCATGATTTCTTCGCCGCTCTCGGGGTCGAAGAAGTAGTTTCCGCAGATCCCGTGCACCGCGGGCGGGGCGCCGGTGACGATCGAGAGATTGTTTGGATTGGTGAAGCTCGGCATGACGCAGTCGGCGAGGAAGGAGGCGCCCTCTCCGGCGAGCAATCGGCCGAGGAAGGGGGCGGACCCCGCGGCCACGGCGGCCGTGATGTACTCGAACTGACAGCCGTCGACGCAGACCACGACCAGCGGCCGGTCCATCCAGCGGTAGATGCGGCCGTTGACGGTGACGGGGGGCGATGGGTTCACGCGGCGGCGGCCTTGTGCATGCGGGCGCGGCTTTGGGCGGCATGCTGCCTCAAGAGCCGGCCCGCCCGGGCGCGGTCGCGCGCGACGATCGCGGCGACCACGGCCTTGTGCTCGGTGTTGGAGACGGCGAACCCGCCGCCGTCCTGGAGCCCGCGCAGGCGGAACAGCAGCAGCCCTTTGGTGAGCAACCGGTAGCTTTCGGTCAGGCGCGCGTTGCCGGCGAAGTCGACCAGCAAATCGTGGAACTTCAGATTCAGGGCGTGATATCGGCTGACGTTGCCGCTGCCGGTCGCCTCCTCCATCTGCTCGACCAATGCGGTGAGCTCGTGCAGTTGATCTTGTGTGGCCCGCTCGGCGACCCGCCGGCCAATCAGCTCATCGAGCGCTTCGCGGATGTCGTAAATCTCGTCTGCCTCGGCGATGGAGATTTCGCGCACGAACACGCCGCGGTTTTTCTCCGAGCGCACGAGGCGCGACTCCTCGAGCGCCCGCAGCGCCTCGCGGACGGGCCCGCGGCTGGTACGAAACCGCGCGGCCAGCTCGCTCTCGTTGATGCGCCGGCCGGCGGCGAGCTCGCCGCGCAGGATCAGGCGCTCGATCTCGATCTGCACGAGGGAGGGGAGGGAATTCGACTGCACGAGCTGCAGTGCGGTGGGGGCGTGGGAGAGGGGGGCGGCCATGGCATAATGTAGCTCGATTGCAGACTGTTGACAATCGGCAGTTTGGTATTCTCTAAGGCGGCCGGAAAAAGGCGGGGTTGGCACGCTGACGTTTCCTATATGGTCCGCCCCGCTTTGCAAGAAGAAAGCGCGGCTGAGGTGGGCAGGATCAGTTGCATTCATATATTCGGCCTGTCGGTGAGGCACTCGAGCCTCGGGCCTTGATGGGAATGCG
>DATAYO010000106.1:0-71089 GCA_036272515.1 Steroidobacteraceae bacterium
CAGGTCCAGAAAATACTCCTCCGTCGCCTCGCTCGCGACGCGGCTCAGGGCACGCAGCTTCGAGTAGCTCAAGGCCCCCCGCTCCATCGCGGCGGAGATCTTGGGCAGCTTCTCCAGCGCACGCGCCACGCGGACCTTCTCTCGCGCCGCTCCCATATCCAGACCGCATTGCCAGTTGAGCCAGTGGGCACAGGACTGCGTCGCCCCATCCGACCACCCCTGCCGGCGGTCCAATTCGGCAATCAGCACCAACCAGCGATGCTGGGCGGCATTGAGATGACCGGCCAGCTCGGTGATCTGCGCTCGCAACTGCGGGATCGACAGGGCGGGGGTACCGCGGGCAAGGGGGGCGTCCATGATCGGGTCTCTTGAACTGATGATATATACAGGTATTGTACGCCGTTTCCGAAGGCAATGGCCACACCGGCGCGTCATGAAAATCGAGCGGTTTGCGCCACAAACACCCCCTGCTCGCGTGGTGTCCTCGCGCGTAACCTGGTGAAGTGACTTCCGAAACTTTCCGGATCGACGGGAAGGCCCTGTCGCTCGCCCGGATCCCTTGCCGCGCACAGATCGGGCTGGACGCCCCCCTCGTACAGGTGGAGGTCAACCTGGGAAGCGGGTTGCCAACGTTTTGCATTGTCGGCTTGCCCGAAATGGTGGTGAGGGAAAGCAAGGAGCGGGTACGCGCCGCTTTGCTGAACTCCCACTTCGAGTTTCCGGCGGCCCGCATTACAGTGAATCTGGCGCCCGCCGACCTGCCGAAAGAGGGCGGCCGCTTCGATCTACCGATTGCGCTGGGCATCCTGATCGCCTCGCAACAAGTCAAGCCGAAGACGCGGGCGGGGGCGATTGATTCCTCCACCGAATTCTACGGCGAGTTGGGTTTGGGAGGTGAGCTTCGGCCTACGCGCGGACTTATACTTGCCGCGGCGTGTGCAAGCCGCCATGGTCATGAGCTGATCGTGCCGCGCGCGAACGCGCAGGAAGCGCTGGTGGCGGCGCGTACGACGGTGAGAGCGGCCGATCATCTGCTGGAGGTGTGCGCGCATGTCGAAGGCAGGGAACTGCTGGTTCCGCTGGCGCGGCCGTCTCCGGCATGGGAGCCGGTGTTGTCGAAGAGCGGCGTGCGCCGCGCTCGCGCATCGAACGGGAGCAGACCGCCGGGCACGGTAGGCGGCGACCTCGACCTGCGCGACGTGCGAGGGCAACTTCACGCAAAGCGTGCACTCGTCATCGCTGCTGCCGGCGAACATAGTTTGTTGATGGTCGGGCCGCCCGGGTCTGGAAAGAGCATGCTCGCCCAAAGGCTTGCGGGGCTTCTTCCGCCGCTCACAGAGCTCGAGGCGCTGGAGGTGGCGTCAATCGCGTCGGTGAGCGCTTCCGGTTTCAATCCCAACGAATTTGGGCGGCGGCCCTTTCGGAGCCCACATCACTCTGCTTCCGCGCCGGCCCTTGTCGGTGGAGGCGCTCGCGCGAGGCCGGGGGAGATCAGCCTCGCGCATCGCGGCGTGCTCTTTCTGGATGAACTGCCGGAATTCAAAAAAGGCACCCTGGAAGCGCTGCGGGAACCGCTGGAGGCCGGCGTCGTGTTGGTTTCACGATCTGCGCTGCAGACGAAGTATCCCGCGGTGTTCCAACTGATAGCCGCTATGAATCCTTGTCCCTGTGGCCGCCAAGGCGATCCCTCCGGGAACTGTAGCTGCACGCCCGCAGAGGTGCAGCGCTATCGCTCCCGAATCTCCGGACCTTTGCTCGATCGCATGGACATGCACGTGGAAGTGCCGCGCGTTGAGGTAGATGAGTTCAGAGAGGCGACGGATCGCGGCGAGAATAGCGCCGCGGCAGCGGCCCGAGTTACCCGGGCGCGGGATATTCAGCTCACTCGCCAGGCCGTATGCAATGCCCGCCTCGCCGACGCGCAGGTGGATTGCGTGTGCATCCTCGACAAAGAGGGCCAACGCATTCTCGAACTCTCAATGGAACGTCTCGGATTGACGGCGCGCGCACGCCAGAGAATTCTGAAGCTCGCACGAACGATCGCTGATCTCGATGAAGAGGGCGTCATCAGCGCGTCACACGTGAGTCAGGCGGTCATGTTGCGGCATTTGGATCGAACTCAACTGAAAAGTTAGTTGTCGGGCGTGGAGAGCCGCGTCTCGATCTCCTTCAGGCGCTGCTCCATGGCCGTGAGCGCGGACTGGGTGCGCGCCAGAAGCGCGGCCTGCACGTCGAATTCGGTGCGGCTCACCAGGTCGAGCTTGGCGAGCTGCGCCTGCAGCACGGCCTTGAAGTTACTCTCGAGATCCTGGCCCAGATTGCGGATCGACGGCGGTACGGCGTCCGCCAGGCGACGCGCCAGATCATCCAAACCCGTGGAATTCATGAAGCTCATTGCCATCCTCCGATTCGCAGCCACCCTCCGATTCGCACTCCGATCACGCACGCCCGAGGTGCATGCGCGCCATAGGGATGCAGTCCTGCGGCTGCCGCCCTGGCAAGCCATTGATTTTCAATCGACGGCCGCCTGGCATGGAAGCTGCATCGCTTGACGCAATAGTACGCTGAGCGGGGATAAATGCATGAAGCTGATCACCGCGGTCATCAAGCCTTTCAAGTTGGATGAGGTTCGGCAAGCCGTAGTGGACATTGGAATTCAGGGTGTGACGGTCACGGAGGTCCACGGATACGGACGGCACGGATACGGACGGCAACGGATCGATTTCCTGCCGAAGGCCAAGATCGAGCTCGCGGTGGATGACGCGATTGCGGAACAGGTGATGGAGGCAGTCTGTAACGTGGCCAGGACCGGGAAGAAGGGCGACGGGAAGGTGTGGGTCCTGGATCTCGAGCAGGCGCTGAGGGTCCGCACGGGTGAGACCGGGGCGGACGCCATCTAGGCCTTTGTAGCGAAGCATTTTTTTGGAGCATCTCGCGCCGGCAAGCCAGCCAACTCCCCCGTCGGTGCGAAATCCCACCGGTGCGGGTCCCCAAAGGGCCCGCACCGCTTTTTAATTCCGGCCGGCGCAAGATGCCATTGGCCTTATACATCAGTTTTGTGAAGCGCTCCAAGACGCACTGCAGCAATAGTGCATTTTGCGCTGCTAGACTGCATCCTTGGCCGACAGAGGAGTCTCCAGTATGAAAATGGTCATCGCCATCATCAAGCCCTTCAAGCTCGATGATGTCCGGTCCGCGCTGGCGGAAGTGGGTATACAGGGCATTACCGTGACAGAGGTCAAGGGTTTTGGCCGGCAAAAGGGCCACACTGAGCTTTACCGTGGCGCGGAGTACGTCGTGGATTTCCTGCCGAAGGTCAAGCTGGAGCTGGCGGTGGACGATGACCAGGTCGAGCGGGTGCAGGAAGCGATCATCGAGACCGCGCGCACGGGCAAGATCGGCGACGGCAAGATTTTCGTCCTGGATCTCGGGCAGGCGGTGCGCATTCGGACCGGAGAGGCGGGTTCGCGGGCGCTGTAGTTCTGGAGTGAGGATTCTTCAATGAAACGCGTTCTCCTGTGTGCGCTGTTGCTGGGCTGGTCGGCCATGGCCTCCGCGGTCGTGTACAAGTGGGTGGATGCGCAGGGGAAACTTCAGTACGGCGACAATCCTCCGGACGGCGTGCACGCCGAGGTCGTCGAGCTGCTGGGCGTTCACAACACGCGCTCGACCAGCGCCTCACCCAGTTCCTCACCCTCCGCTCCGAAACCGGCCTCGCCGGACCCCACGGACAAGGATCGTGAGAAGGCGGTGAGCAGCGACGTGGCGCAGACCCGGGAGAAGCAGTGCGCGGAGGCGCAGGAGCGCTACAAGAAGCTCATCGAAGGCCGGCGCCTGTACAAAACCGGCGAGAATGGCGAACGCCAGTACCTGACCTCGGAAGAAATCGACTCCGAGCGTCTGAACGCGAAGCGCGACGTCGACGAGACCTGCAACAGCGCTACCTGACGCTTGCCGGCGCCCGGCAAGGGCCGCAAGCCCCGCGAAATTCGGTTAGGCTAACGGCCATGCAAACGGGGTTCGTCGGACTCGGCGCCATGGGCGCGCACATGGCTCGAAGCCTGCATCGGGCGGGGCTGTTGAACGGCGTCTGGAACCGCACGGCTGAGAAGGCGGCGGCGCTCGCGGCGGAGCTCCATTGTCACGCATTCAAGGATTTGACCGAACTCGCGGCCAACTGCGAGGCTGTGGTGATCTGCGTGTCCGCCGATGAGGACGTGCGCGCGGTGGTCGCTGGCCTGGAGCCGGGCTTGAGTCCGCGCATGATCGTCATGGATTGCTCCACCGTCGGTGCCGAGACCGCTCGCGACATGCACGCGCGGCTCGCGCCGCTGGGCGTGGGATTTCTCGATTGCCCGGTGAGCGGCGGCATCGAAGGAGCGCGCGCGGCGACGCTGGCGATCATGGCCGGGGGCGAGAGCCAGGACTTCGAGCGGGCACAGCCGGTGCTCGAGAAGCTCGGCAAGACCGTGACCTACTTCGGCCCGAGCGGCTCGGGTCAGGCGGCGAAGGCCACCAATCAGATCATGTGCGCCGGCATCATCCAGGCGGTCGGCGAAGCGATGGCCTTCGCGCACGCCGAAGGGTTGCCGCTCGACCGGCTGATCGAGACCCTGGGCAAGGGGGCAGGGTCGAGCTGGTACTTCGTCAACCGGGCGCCGTACATGGCTAGGAACAGTTTTCCGCCGGGCTTCCGGGTGAGGCTGCATGCCAAGGATCTGCGGATTTGCCGTGACATGGCGGCACGGCGCGGCGCGCAGCTGCCGGTGGTCGAGTCGACGCTCAAGCAATACGCTCAATTGATCGTTCAGGGATTCGGCGATGAGGACATCTCGGCGATCTATCGCCTCGCCTCGACGCTGTTTCCCCCTCGCTCCGGTTGAGCTCTTTTCATGACCGCCCGGGCTTCGCTGGTCATCGCCACGCGCAAGAGCAAGCTGGCGCTCTGGCAAGCGGAACACGTGGCCGCGGGCCTGCGCGCCGCCCATCCGGGTCTCGAGGTCGAGCTTCTGGCCATGTCGACCAAGGGCGATCAGATCCAGGACCGCAGTCTCGCCGCAATCGGCGGCAAGGGGTTGTTCATCAAGGAGCTGGAAGCGGCGCTCGATGATGGCCGCGCGGACCTCGCCGTGCATTCGATGAAGGATGTGCCGAGCGAGCTGCCCCCCGGAATGATGCTCGCGGCCATGCTCACGCGCGCCGATCCCCGCGATGCGCTGATCGCGCGCCGCGGGTGTTCGCTCGCCGAGCTGCCGCCGGGCGCGCGGCTCGGCACCTCGAGCCTGCGGCGCAGGGCTCAGCTGCTCGCCTCGCGTCCCGATCTCGACATCCAGACCTTGCGCGGCAACGTCGACACGCGGCTCAGACGCCTCGAGGAGGGCGACCTGGACGCCATCGTGCTCGCGGCGGCAGGTCTCGCCCGCCTCGGGCTGGAATCACGCATCAGTGCGCTGCTCGACCCGAGCGTTTCGTTGCCGGCCGTCGGCCAGGGGGTCATCGGCATCGAATGCCGCAGTGACGATGCCGCCGCACGCAAGGCGGTTCGTGTGCTCGACGACGCCGCAGCGCATGCGGCCGTCAGCGCCGAACGCGCCTTCGCCCGGCGGCTCGGCGGCAGCTGCCAATCGCCGATCGCCGCCTTTGCGGAGTTCGCCGCAGCAGGGCGGCCCGCAGCAGAGCGGCTCGAGCTTCGCGGACTGGTGGCCGAGCCCGACGGCTCGAGAGTCATCAAGGACTCCCTCGCGGGACCGGCCGCGGAGGCGGAGGAGATCGGCGAGCGCCTGGCCGAGCGCTTGCTCGCGGCGGGTGCCGGCGAGCTTCTCGAGCGACTGAGGGACGGTTGAGCGATGGAAGACCAAGGACGGCACCTGTCGCCCCTCGACGGCGTCGGCGTCCTGGTCACTCGCCCGTCACATCAAGCGGCGCCGCTCTGCCGGCAGCTCGAGGAAGCCGGCGCCGCCGTGACCCGGTTTCCCGCCCTGGAACTTCAGCCGCTCGCGGATCCCAGAACCTGGGCGACGCGGCTCGGCGAGCTCGCGACATTCGACCTCATCATTTTCGCGAGCGCCAATGCGGTCAGGTTCGGCGCGGCGCTGCTCCAGCAGCGGCGCGACTTGCCGCTCGCCGCGATCGGCCCGGCGACGGCGCGTGCCCTGAATCAAGCGGGCTATCGCGTCTCGGTTCAACCCGTCGAGGGCTTCGACTCCGAAAGTCTGCTGCGTCACCCGACGCTCACCCGGGTCGCCGGCAATCGGGTCCTGCTGATCAAGGGGCAGGGCGGACGGGAGCTGCTGGAGAGCGAGCTCGCCCGCCGCGGCGCCCTCGTCACCACCGCCGAGGTGTATCGCCGGCAATGTCCGAGCGCAACGCCGGCCGAGCTCGGCGCCCTCGAATCGCGCTTCGAGACGCTGCAGATCCAGGTGATCACCGCTACCAGCCTGGAGGTCGGCGGCAACCTGCTGGCGCTCGCGACTCCCGTGCTGCGCCGGCATTTCGACGCGGCGCACTGGCTGGTCCCGAGCGCGCGAGTGGCCGACGGGCTGCGCGAGCGCGGACTGGCGGCACCGATCCTGCGCGCGGCCTCGGCCGAGGATCAGGACCTGGTATCGGCGCTGGTTCGCTGGTGCTCCAGCGTGTCGGGTGCATAGTCGAACGAATCGAACCAGAGCCGCGCAGGATCGACCCCACGCGCGCTGAAATCCCGGCGCAGCGCCTCGATCATCGCCGGTGGCCCGCTCGCGTACACCTCATGACGCGAGAGATCCTGAAGCTCCGCGAGCGCCGCCGCGTGCACGAAGCCGCGGCGACCGCGCCACTGCGCCGAGCCCTCCGACAAAACGGGTACGTAGCGAAAGGTCGGCGTGCGCCGTGCCAGGCTCTCGAGCGAAGCGTGCGCGTACAGATCGCGCTCGGCGCGGACGCCCCAGTAGAGCGTCATGTCGCGCTCGGCCTCGCGCTCGGCGCCGCGCTCGGTGACGTGCCTCACGATGCTGAGGAGCGGAGCCAGGCCGGTACCACCGCCCACGAGCAGCATGGGAGCCGCCGCGCCCGGGCCCGCGCCCGGCGGCGGCGGCTCGCGATAGATGAAGTGCCCGAGCGGGCCTTCGATGTCGAGCAAAGCGCCGGCCATGCGGCCCGAGAACAGCGACTCGGTGAATTCACCGCCCGGAGCGAGCCGCACGTGCAGCTCGACGGGGCGCGCATCGTGCGGCGGCGAGGCGATCGAAAAACTGCGGCGCCGGCCCTTCGACAGCAGGATGTCGAGGTACTGGCCGGGCTTGAAATCGAACCGTTCCGCCGCGGGCAGCCGCAGATACACCGCGGCCACGTCATGAGCCAGCCGCTCGATGCGCTCGATCCGGCCGGGCAGCCGCTTGATCGGTGTGTCGTCAGCCGCTGAAGCCTCGAAGGTCTCGATCGACAGATCGCTCTCGGCTTGTGCCTGGCACAAAAGAATGAGTCCGTCCTCGACCTCTGCGTCGGAAAGTCCCAGCGGCCGGCCGTTCGGATAACGGATCTCGCCCTCGAGCAGCCGGGCGCGGCAGGACCCGCAGTTGCCGCCCTTGCAGCTGTGCGGAAGATTCAGTCCCGCCTGCAACGCCCCCTCGAGCACCGGCCGGTTGCGATCGACCTTGAAACTGCGTCCGGACTTCGAGACTTTGACGCGCACGGCACCTACGGCTGGCTGCGCTTGCTGCCCAACCAGCTCATGATCGGTTCCCATTGCTTCCAGTCGGGCCATGCCAGGTATTCCGGCAACTCCTGAACCCCCATGCCGCGCGCGTAGGCTCGCACGTAATTCTGCGCCTCGCGCAGGCTCCCCAGATAGGGGACCTTGAGCTTGGTGAGATACTGATCGAGCTCCTCGAAGATCAGCGTCTGCTCGCGCACGCGATTCGCGACCACCGCCAGGCGTGCCTGCTTGCGCGACACCTTGCCGATCTCGAGCAGCTCGGCCATGAAGTGACCGCAAGCCTTGATGTCGATCGTGGAGGCAAGCACGGGAACGATGATGGTCTCGGCACGGCGTACCAGCTCGTTGAGCTCGGTGCCGTGCACGCGCGCCGGCGCATCGATGACGAGAATCTCCGTGGAACGGGGGACATTGCGCAGCCCCTCCTCGTAGGCCGGCACTCCGCCGATCCTGGGAAGATCGGCGGGACGGCCCGCCAGCCAATCGAGACTGGTGCGCTGAGGATCGTAGTCCGCGATCGAGACCTCGAGCCCATCCCGGGCGAAAAACACGGCGATGTTCGTGGCAAGCGTGCTCTTGCCGCAACCGCCCTTCGAATTGAGAACCATCACGTGGCGCATAATCCCCCGGCTTTTGTGATTTATAGTCTGTCGTTCCTGAGCCGGCGCAAGCCTAGCGCATTGTGCCGCCGGTGCGCGACCTCGAGGGCCCGTCCGGCTCGCGGCTGCAAGCGGCATCGGCTATGCTCGCCCACCATGCGCATCGAGTTCACGAAGATGCAGGGTCTGGGCAACGATTTCGTCGTCTTCGAGGCCCCGGCCGCCGCCGGCACGCCGCTCGATCCCGACAAGGTACGCGCGCTCGCCGATCGCCATACCGGCGTGGGCTTCGATCAGGCGCTGATGCTCGAGCCGGCGCGCGATTCGGGGCACCGGGCGAGCTATCGGATATTCAACGCCGACGGCAGCGAGGTCGAGCAATGCGGCAACGGCGCGCGATGTATCGCCGCGCTGCTTTACTCCAGAGCGCCCGAGCTCGGACCGGAGCTTTCGATGGGAAGCCCGGGGGGCACCGTGCGTGCGCGCGTGCGAGCGGATGGCATGGTCTCCGTCGACATGGGCATCCCCAATTTCGATCCGGCCTCGCTCCCCATGGATGCACCGGCCGAAGCGCTGCGCTACTCGCTCGAGGTCGATGGCGAGGCCGTCGATTACGGCGCAGTCTCCATGGGTAATCCGCACGCGGTGCTGCAGGTCGCCGACTTGACCGGCGCGCCGGTCGAGCGCCTGGGACCGCGCATCGAGCGCCACCGCCGCTTCCCCCGCCGCACCAACGTCGGATTCATGCAGATCGTGGACCGGCGCCGGATCGGCTTGCGCGTGTTCGAGCGCGGCGTCGGCGAAACCCTGGCATGCGGAACGGGTGCCTGCGCGGCCGCGGCGGTCGGACGGCGGCAAGGATTGCTTGAAGAGGACGTGCGGGTCGACTTGCCCGGCGGCACGGCCCACGTATCGTGGCCCGGACCCGGCGAGCCTCTGTGGCTCACCGGTCCGGCCGCCACGGTCTTCAGGGGCATCGTCGATATCTAGACTCAACGAAATTCATAGAGGGTTGATCAATGACACAAAGTCACGCACGCGGCATCAAACAGGACACGCTCAATGACGCGAGCGTGGCGGAGTACCTGCAGACCCATCCGGACTTCTTCGAGCGCAACGGCGCGTTGCTCGCCAAATTGCGGCTGCCGCATCTGCGCGACACGGCCGCCACCGTGAGCCTGGTCGAGCGCCAGGTGGAGGTGCTGCGCGAGCGCAACCAGACGCTCGAGCGCAAGCTGAAGGAGCTGGTCGACGTGGCGCGCGCCAACGATGGGCTGGCCGAGCGCATTCATCGGCTGACTCAGCGCCTGATCCGCGCGCATGCGCTGCCCGACACGGTCGGCGCCATCGAGACCAGCCTGCGCGAGGATTTCGACGCGCGCAATTCGGTAATGATACTGTTCATGGAGGCTGCCCACGCTTTGGACGGCCAGGGCCGGTTCCTGCGCCCGGTCGAGCCGGCCGATCCCGAGATGAAGAGCTTCGAGTCGCTGCTGCAATCCGGCAAGCCCCGCTGCGGCCAGGTCCGCGACGCGCAGCGCGACTACCTGTTCGGCAAGGACTCGGTCGAGATCGGCTCGGTGGCGCTCACACCGCTCGGTCCCAAGGGTGCGCTCGGTCTCCTCGCGATCGGCGCGAGCGATGTGGATCGATTCCATCCGGGCATGAGCACAGAATTCCTGTCGCGCATCGGGGAGCTCGTGACCTACGCGCTGACGCGGTGAATTCGTCGGAGTGTAGGTGGATTGAACGGTTCAGCTCCTACTTGAAGCACGAGCGGCGCATGAGCGCCCACACCGTGGCCGCGTACCTTCACGATTTGCGAGAGCTGGAGCGATTTTGCGACACGCGCAAGATCGATCGGTGGAGCGGGCTCGGCAATGCCCAGGTGCGCGATTTCGCGGCCGCGGCACACCGCATCGGGCTCGCCCCACGCAGTATCCAGCGCCGCCTGTCGGCGGTGCGCACGTTCTATGAGTTCTTGTCGCGCGAGGGAGGTTGCACATCGAACCCCGCGGGGGACGTGCGTGCGCCGAAGCTCAAGAAGCGGCTGCCGACGACGCTCGACGCCGACCAGATGGCGCGGCTGCTCGAGTTTCGCGCCGAGGATTCGCTGTCCGCGCGCGACAAGGCGCTGATGGAACTGTTCTATTCCTCGGGACTGCGGCTCTCCGAGCTCGTCGGCCTCGACCTGTCCGCTCTCGATCTCGCCGACCGCACGGTGCGAGTGCTCGGCAAGGGCAGCAAATCCCGGGTGGTGCCCATCGGCCGGTTCGCGCTGACGGCACTGCGTGGATGGCTCAAGGAACGCTCCGCATTACTCGGGCCCGGACGCGCGCTCGAGGCGGCAGGCGCCGTATTCGTGGGCCGTGGCGGGCGCCGGCTCAGCACCCGGGCGGTTCAGCTGCGCGTCGAGCTCTGGGCGCGCCGCCAGGGTCTCGGTGTCCACCTGCATCCGCACATGTTCCGTCATTCGTTCGCGAGCCACCTGCTCGAGTCGAGCGGCGATTTGCGCGGGGTGCAGGAACTGCTCGGTCACGCGGATATCGGCACCACTCAGATTTATACGCATCTGGACTTCCAGCACCTGGCCAAAGTCTACGATGCCGCCCACCCGCGGGCACGGCGCCGCCCGCGCAGTGCTTGAAAGGCGCCCCGCAGCCCCCATGCAAGCGAGTTCATGCCTCAAACCACCCCGCATCACGACCCCCGACGGATCTACGGCACCACCATTCTCGCGGTGCGGCGCAACGGCCGCGTGGCGGTGGGCGGCGACGGACAGGTAACTCTGGGACAAAGCGTGATGAAGGGCAACGCGCGCAAGGTGCGGCGCCTGTTCGGCGGCAAGGTGCTCGCGGGATTCGCCGGCGGCACGGCCGATGCGTTCACCTTGTTCGAACGATTCGAGGGGAAACTCGAGAAATTCGGCAACCTCACGCGCGCCGCCATCGAGCTCGCCAAGGACTGGCGCAGCGACCGGAGCCTGCGCCGGCTCGAGGCCCTGCTCTGCGTGGCGGACACCGAGAGCACCTATGTGATCTCCGGCAACGGCGATGTGATCGAGCCGGAGCGCGACCTGATCGCCATCGGCTCCGGGGGGGGCTACGCGCAGGCCGCGGCTCAGGCCTTGATGGACGCGACCGAGCTCTCCGCCCGCGACATCGTCGAGCGCTCCCTGCAGATTGCCGCGGATATCTGCATTTACACCAACCGCAATCTCACCATCGAGGAGCTCTAGCACCGTGTCGCAGATGACACCGCGGGAAATCGTCGAGGAGCTGGACAAGCACATCGTCGGCCAGAAGGCCGCCAAGAGAGCGGTCGCGATCGCGCTTCGCAACCGCTGGCGCCGCGGTCAGGTCGATGCGCTGTTGCGCCCCGAGATCACGCCGAAGAACATCCTGATGATCGGTCCGACCGGTGTCGGCAAGACCGAGATCGCGCGCCGCCTGGCGCGCCTCGCCAAGGCCCCGTTCATCAAGGTGGAGGCCACCAAATTCACCGAAGTCGGTTATGTCGGACGGGAAGTTGATTCGATCGTGCGAGATCTTGTGGAGATCTCCGTGAAAATGACTCGCGAAGAGGAGATCGCCAAGGTACGCCCCCGGGCCGCCGACGCCGCCGAGGACCGCGTCCTGGACATCCTCCTGCCGCGCGCCCAGGCCGGATTTCTGGCCGAAGGCAGTGCGCCGCGCGACAACGATACCCGTCAGCGCTTTCGCAAGATGCTCCGCGAACATGAGCTGGACGAGCGCGAGATCGAGATCGAGATTCGCGCCATGCCGGTCGGGGTCGAGATCATGGCGCCTCCCGGCATGGAGGAAATGACGCAGCAACTGCAGGGCATGTTCCAGAGCCTCGGCGGCGGAAAAACGCGCTCGCGCAAACTCAAGATCCGCGAGGCCTTGAAGATCCTGGTGGACGAGGAAGCCTCGAAGATGGTGAACGAAGAGGAGCTCAAGCTGCGCGCGGTCGAGAATGCCGAGCAGAACGGCATCGTGTTCATCGACGAGATCGACAAGATCGCACGCCGCCAGGAGACCCAAGGCGCTGACGTGTCGCGCGAGGGCGTGCAGCGCGACCTGTTGCCGCTGGTCGAGGGATGTACCGTCAATACCAAGTACGGCACCGTCAAGACCGACCATGTGCTGTTCATCGCCTCCGGCGCCTTCCACATGTCCAAGCCGTCGGATCTCATCCCGGAGCTGCAGGGACGGCTCCCCATCCGGGTCGAGCTCGAGCCGCTCGTCGTCCAGGATTTCGTGAGAATTCTCACGGAGCCGGATGCATCGCTGTGCCGCCAGTACGCGGCGCTCATGGCGACCGAGGGCGTCGAGCTCAAGTTCGAGGATTCCGGTGTCCAGCGCCTGGCGGAGGTTGCCTTCGAGGTCAACGAGAAGACCGAGAACATCGGTGCGCGGCGCCTGCACACGGTGATGGAGCGGCTGCTGGAGAGCGTCTCCTTCGATGCCGCCGACAAGAACGGCGCACGCGTGGTGATCGATCGCGGCTACGTCGAGGGCAATCTCGGCGAGCTGGTCCGCGATCAGGACCTTTCGCGCTACATTCTATAGATGCCGCAACCGACCGACATCAAGCTGCGCACGCAATCGCGAATCCTGGAGGTGCGCTTCGACGACGGCTCGCATTTCGAGCTGCCGTTCGAGTATCTGCGGGTGTTCTCGCCGTCCGCGGAGGTCACCGGCCACGGCGCCGGGGAGGGGGTGCTGCAGACCGGCAAGGAAAACGTCGGCATCTCCGGCGTCGAGCCGATCGGCAACTACGCCCTGCGCCTGAAGTTCGACGACGGCCACAACACCGGCCTTTACTCCTGGACGCTGCTGCATGAGCTTGGCCGACACCGGGAGGCCAACTGGAAGCGCTACCTGGAGCGCTGCGCCGAAGCAGGAGTCAACCGCAAGCCGGGCGCCTGAAGGGCTACAATACGCGCCTACTCGAGAGGACGCGATGAACGACCCTGAAGGCACGGCCGATTTCGGCTTCGAGAAGGTCCCGCGGGCGGAAAAAGCCGGCCGCGTCGGAGCGATTTTCAGCTCGGTGGCCGGCAAATACGACGTCATGAACGACCTCATGTCGTTCGGCGTCCATCGCCTGTGGAAGCGGTTCACCCTCTCGCTCACCGGCTTGAGGCCCGGTCAAGCGGCGCTCGATGTCGCCGGCGGTACCGGCGATTTGACGCGCGGGCTGGCGCGCCAGGTGGGCAAGACCGGCCGGGTGGTGCTGTCGGACATCAATCGGCGCATGCTCGAGGCGGGTCGCGACCGCTTGCTGGACGCAGGGTATGTGGGCAACGTCCAGTGCGTGGTCGCCGACGCGGAGCGCCTGCCGTTCCCCGCCGGCTGCTTCGATTGCGTGACCATCGGCTTCGGACTGCGCAACGTGACCGACAAGGCGGCGGCGCTCTCCTCCATGCACCGGGTTCTGCGCCCGGGTGGACAGCTCCTGGTGCTGGAATTCTCCAAGCCGGTCGCGCCCGGCCTGAAGCCGCTGTACGACGCCTACTCGTTCAACCTGCTGCCCTTTCTGGGGCGGGTGGTGGCGAACGATGCCGCAAGCTACCGCTACCTCGCCGAGTCGATCCGGATGCATCCGGACCAGGAGACCCTGCTCGGCATGCTGAAAGATGCGGGCTTCGGAGAGACGCGCTATCACAATCTCACGGGCGGCATCGTCGCCGTCCACCGCGGGTATAAAATCTGACATGCCGGCCACCCCTGTCTGGCTGGCGGCCATCGAGTCCGTCTTGAACCGCAGCGTCGGCCGCTCGCTGAAGGCCGAAGCGGCGGCGCGCCGTTTGGACCGGACCTCCTTGCATCTGCACATCGAGGGCTTCGCGCGCATCCGCGCCGCGGTCTGCGGGAACCGTCTCGCACTCTCGGCCGGCGGCGAGCCCGGTGCGGACGCCCGGATTCCCGGCGCGGATGCCCTGGTTCCCGGCGCGGATGCAGTCATCTCGGGATCGCCGTTCGCGCTCCTGAATCTACTCATCCAGGGTACCGGCTCGGTGCAGGTGAGTGGCGACGCCGAAATTGCCGGCGGCTACCGTGAGCTGTTCGCACTGGCGCGCCCGGACCTCGAGGAGGAGCTGTCGCGCCTCGTCGGCGACCTGCCGGCGAGGCGCATCTCGCTGGCGGCGCAGGGCGCGTTCGGCTGGCTGCGCAAGCTCAAGGAAACCGCGGGCGAGAACCTGGCCGAATACCTGCAGGAGGAAAGCCGCGACGTGGTCGGCAGGTATGAGCTCGAGGAATTCGTTCAGGGCGTCGACCGGCTGCGCGACACGGCCGGGCGCGTGGAGGCGCGGCTCGCGCATATCGAGGCGCGGTTGAAGGGCACGATGTGATGCGGGTGCGCACGGCGGCCCGCCTCCTGCAGATTCAGCGCGCGCTGGTGCGCCACGGCCTGGACGACTTCATTCGCGCGACTCACCTGTATCGCCCGTTCCGCTTCCTGTTCTACCTGTCTCCGTGGACCTGGTTCCAGCGCAGCGCAGGGGTGACACGCGGCGAGCGCTTGCGCCTCGCGCTCGAGGAGCTCGGACCGATCTTCGTCAAGTTCGGTCAGGCGGTATCGACGCGGCGCGACCTCATCCCCGCCGATATCGCCGACGAGCTGGAGAAGCTCCAGGACCGCGTACCGCCCTTTCCGAGCGCGATCGCGGTGTCGATCGTCGAGATGGCGCTCGGACGCCGCGTGAGCGAGCTGTTCGAAAGCTTCGACGAGACCCCGCTCGCCGCGGCATCGATCGCGCAGGTTCACGCCGCGCGTCTGAAGAGCGGCGAGGATGTCGTGGTCAAGGTGCTGCGGCCCGGGATGCACGAGGTCATCGAAGGCGATCTCGAGGTGCTGCAGACTCTCGCGCGGCTGGCCGATGAGTACTGGACGGAAGCGCGCCGGCTGCGCCCGACCGAGCTCGTGGACGAGTACCGAAAAACCATCCTGGACGAGCTCGACCTCATGCGCGAGGCGGCCAATGCCGCGCAGCTGAAGCGCAATTTCTTAGGCTCGCCGCTCCTCTATGTGCCCGCGGTGTACTGGGACTATTGCCGATCGAACGTCATGGTGATGGAGCGGATCCACGGCATCATCATCAGCCGCATCGAGGAGCTCCGGGCGCGCGGCACCAACATCGCAAGGCTCGCCGAGAACGGCGTGGAGATCTTCTTCACCCAGGTATTCCGGCACAATTTCTTTCATGCCGACATGCATCCGGGCAACATTTTCGTGCAGATCGACGATCCGCAGAATCCGCGCTATGCCGCCATCGATTTCGGCATCGTCGGCACCTTGCAGCCACGCGACCAGCACTACCTCGCCTCGAACTTCCTCGCCTTTTTCGAGCGCGACTACGCGCGGGTCGCGGCCCTGCACCTCGAATCCGGCTGGGTGCCCCGGACCACGCGGGTCGATGAGCTCGAGTCCGCCGTGCGAACCGTGTGCGAGCCCATCTTCAACAAGCCGCTGAAGGAGATCTCCTTCGCGCAGGTGCTGTTGCGGCTGTTCGATACCGCCCGGCGCTTCGACATGCAGATCCAGCCGCAGCTCATCCTGCTGCAGAAGACTTTGCTCAACATCGAGGGATTGGGACGCGAGCTGTACCCGGAGCTGGATCTGTGGAAGACCGCGCAGCCCATCCTCAAGCAATGGATGCGCGAGCGTATGAGCCCGCGCGCGCTGCTGAAGCGCGCCCGCGCGCAGCTGCCCGACACCGTCGAAGCGTTGAAGGAGCTGCCCCGGCTCTTCCAGAGCGCGGTGCGCGAGGCTTCCGAGGGGCGGCTTCGGCTGCAAGTCGACAACCAGGGGCTCTCGGAGCTGCGCCGCGAGCTCAAGCAATCCGACCGGCGGCGGGATGCCGCGCTCGCCGCCGCGGTTCTGTGGCTGTCCGGCTCCGTCTGGCTGGTCGGCGCCACGCAATTGCGCTGGTTCGCGCTCGCCCAGCTCATCGCGGCGGCCGGCCTTCTCGCCTGGTATCGATCGTTGAGATGGCAGACCAAATGAGAATTCCCGTCGACAGCACCACCAGCTACCGGGGGCGCAACGCGCGGCCGAACTGGCTCGCGTTGCTCGGATTCATCGCGGTGGCTCTGGCGGCCGGCGCGCTCGCCGCGCTGGTATCGCCGGCGCGCTCCGCGGCGGTGGCCGCATGGTATGCGGGCCTCGCCAAGCCGCCGTGGGTGGCGCCGAGCAGCTGGTTCACCCCGGTCTGGGCGGTGCTGTACGTGCTGATGGCGGCCGGGGCCTGGCTGATCTCGCGGGAGCGCTACCATCGGCGGCAGAACGTCGCTCTCGGCGCCTACGCCATCCAGCTGCTGCTCAATGCCGCCTGGGCGCCGCTGTTTTTCTCGGGGCGCAATGTCGGATTCGGTCTGCTCGACGTCGTCGCCCTGTGGCTCGCCGTCGCCTGGACCATCCGCGAGTTCCATTCGGTGCAGCGGGCGGCCGCCTGGCTGCTGCTGCCCTACTGGCTGTGGGTGAGCTATGCGATGGCTTTGAATTTCAGTCTCTGGCGCCTCAATCAATGACGCTCGATCCGGGCAACCGCGGTCCCGGCAACCGCGGGCCGAGCACGCAGCTGCTCGCCAACGACAGCTATTCGGTGCTCGTCTCGGAGGCGGGCACCGGCTACAGCCGCTGGCGCGACCTGGCGGTCACTCGCTGGCGCGAGGATCCGACCGCGGACGCGCTGGGGTTCTTCGTGTTCCTGCGGGATGTCGAGACGGGCACCGTCTGGTCGGCCGGCTACCAGCCCGTGGGCGGCGAGCCGGATCGATACGAGGTCTCCTTCGGCGACGACCATGCGCGGATCCTGCGTCAGGACGGTCCGATCGTCACCGAGACCGAGATCCTGGTCGCGCCCAACGACGCCGCGGAAGTGCGCCGCGTATCGATCACCAACACCGGCAAGAGCACCCGGGAGATCGAGGTGACGAGCTACGCCGAAGTGGTGCTGGCGACGCCGGCCGCCGACGCCGCTCATCCGGCCTTCTCGAAAATGTTCGTGCAGACCGAGTTCGATGCCGAGAGCGGCACCTTGCTGGCCACCCGCCGCAGCCGCGAGCCGACGGAGCGCGGCCTGTGGATGTTCCATGTCAGCGTGGTCGAGGGCGAGCCCAAGGCCACGCTGCAATTCGAGACCGATCGGGCCCGCTTTCTGGGCAGAGGGCGCGATCTGCGCAAGGCGCTCTCGATCGTCGACGCGCGTCCCTTGTCCGACACCGTCGGGACGGTGCTCGATCCCATCGTCGCCTTGCGACGCCGGGTGCGCGTTATCCCGGGCGCGACTGCGAGGGTCACCTACTGGAACGGCGTGGCGGCAAGCCGCGTCGAGGCCTTGGCGCTGGCCGACAAGAACCGGGACGCCGCCTCGTTCGAGCGGATCAAGCGCTCCGCCGCCGACCGTGCCCGGGTCATCAACAAGAATCTCGAGATTGGTACCGAGGAGGCGCGGCTCTTCCAGCACATCGCCTCGGCGATCGTCTATTCCGATCTCTCGTTTCGCGCTCCGCCCGAGATCCTGGCAGGCAATCGGTCGGGCCCGGCGGCGCTCTGGGCGCACGGAATCTCCGGCGATCTGCCGCTGGTGCTGGCCGAGATCGAGCTCGAGGAGCATCTCGGCCTCGCCCGGCAATTGCTGCGCGCCCAGGAGTACTGGCGGTCGAAACACTTGGCCGTCGACCTGGTGCTCATCAATACGGCGCGTGCGGCGGACGCGGTCCAGGCGGCGCTTCAGGGCGCGATCGAGCAGGTCCCGTCGCGCTCGCGCGGGCAACAAGATGCGGGTGCACGCGGCAGAGTCTTCGCGCTGCTGGACGCGCAGCTGAGTCCTCCCGCCCGCGACGCCCTGCGGGCGGCCGCCCGCGTCCTGTTCGCCGGCCGGGCGGGGTCCTTGCTCGAGCAGGTGTCCCGGATCGGCGAGTCCCGCCGGACTGCGCGGCGACCCACGGGTAGCCCACGCGCCGCGGGCGCCACCGGCGCCGGCCCAGCCGGAATGCGCGGCGAGGTGGCCCACGCACCGCGCGCCCTGCCGGCGCTGGAGTTCTTCAACGGCCTGGGGGGATTCGACGCCGCGGCCCGGGAGTACGTCACGCTCCTCAAGGATTCCGAATGGACGCCGGCTCCCTGGGTGAACGTGATCGCAAACCCGGAGTTCGGATTCCTGGTCTCGGCGGACGGAACCGGCGCCACCTGGTCCCTCAACGCCCAGCAGAATCAATTGACGCCGTGGTCCAACGATCCGGTCTCCAACCCGCCGGCGGAGGTGGTCTACCTCCGCGATGACGACAGCGGCGACCTGTGGAGCGCCACGCCGCTGCCGATCCGCGAGCTCAAAGCAGCCTACGTCGTGCGCCACGGGTTCGGCTACAGCCGCTTCGAGCATCGCGCCCACGACATCGCGTCCGACCTCAAGCAGTTCGTGCCGCTGTCGGGGTCCATCAAGATATCGCGCCTGAAGCTCGTCAATCATTCCAAACGGATCCGGCGACTCTCGGTGACCCATTACGCGGAGTGGGTGCTCGGCAACCAGCGCGCCCGGACGGCACCCTTCCTCGTGACGGAGATCGATCCGGACACCTCGGCGCTGCTCGCCCGTAATCCCTGGAGCACGGATTTCTCGGGACGCGTCGCGTTCATGGACATGGGCGGCCGGCAGCAGTCGGGCTGCGGCGATCGACGGGAGGTTCTCGGCCGCTACGGCTCGATGGCCGAGCCCGCCGCGCTGCTCGCCGGGGCGGCGCTGTCGAACCGCGCGGGCGGCGGTCTCGATCCCTGCGGCGCACTGCAGACGAGATTGGAGCTCGCTCCCGGCGAAGAGACCGAGCTCGTGCTGTTTCTCGGCCAGGAAGCTTCCCGCGATGAGGCGCTCGCCTGCATCCGGCGGTATCGAGACCTCGACCTCGATGCCGTGCTGAAGGCCGTCACCGACTTCTGGGACCTCACTTTGAGCGCGATCCAGGTCAAGTCGCCGGACCGCTCCATGGACATGGTCTTGAACGGCTGGCTGCTGTACCAGACGCTGGCTTGCCGCCTATGGGCGCGCACCGGGTTCTATCAAGCCAGCGGCGCGTGGGGCTATCGCGACCAGCTGCAGGACGTGATGGCGCTATGCGCCGTACAGCCCTCGGTGGCGCGCGAGCACATCCTGCGCGCCGCCGCGCGGCAGTTCGCGGCCGGCGACGTGCAGCACTGGTGGCTGCCCGTCACCCATCAAGGCATCCAGACCCGGGTCTCCGACGATCGCATCTGGCTGCCCTTCGTCGTGGCACATTATCTGGAGGTCACCGAGGACCTCGCGATATTGGACGAGCCGGTGAGCTTCCTCGAGGGCGGCCCGCTGCGTGACGACCAGCAAGAGTTGTTCGAGGCGCCCCAGCCGGGCGCATCGGCCCCGTTGTACGATCATTGTGCGCTGGCGCTCGATTCGAGCCTCGCCATCGGCTCGCACGGCCTCCCGCTGTTCGGCACGGGCGATTGGAACGACGGCATGAATCGCGTCGGAATCAAGGGTCGCGGCGAGAGCGTCTGGCTCGGCTGGTTCCTGCACACCGCCCTGATGCGGTTCGCCCCCAGCGCCGAGCGCCGCGGCGACACGCCCCGCGCCTCTCTGTGGCGCAAGCACGCCTTCACGCTGCAGGCGGCCATCGACCGTGAAGGCTGGGACGGCGACTGGTACCGCCGCGGCTATTTCGATGACGGCACGCCCCTGGGCTCGGTATCGGGCGAGGAATGCCGCATCGACTCGGTCGCGCAATCCTGGGCGGTCATCTCCGGAGCCGCTCCACGGGAGCGCGCGCTACGGGCCATGTCGGCCGTGAACGCGCAGCTGGTGAGCCGCAGCGAAGGCCTGGTGCAATTGTTCACGCCGGCTTTCGATCGCACCTCGCACGATCCCGGCTACATCAAGGCCTATCCCCCGGGGCTGCGCGAGAACGGCGGTCAATACACGCATGCGGCCATGTGGGTGACGCTGGCTTTCGCCTTGCTCGGCGATGGCGACCGCGCCGGTGAGTTGTTCTCGCTGATCAATCCGGTGAATCACTCGAGCACGCGCGCCGCCATCCATCGCTACAAGGTGGAGCCGTACGTGGTGTGCGCTGACGTCTACTCGGCGCCCGCGCACATCGGCCGAGGCGGCTGGACCTGGTACACGGGCTCGGCGGGCTGGATGTACCGGACCGCGATCGAGGGAATACTGGGTCTCTCCCTGCGGGGACGCACACTGCGCATCGATCCTTGCATCCCGCGCAGCTGGCCCGGCTTCGAGGTGACCTACAAGCACGGCTCATCGCGCTATCACATCGCGGTCGAGAATCCGAAAGGGATGTGCCGCGGCGTCGTCCGGGCGGCGCTCGATGGCGCCGAGATGTCGCCGGCACCGTGCGAAATCGTCCTCACGGACGATGGCTCGTATCACTACGCGCGGATCACCTTGGGCTGAGCATCGCTCAAGTTGCGCTGAGCATCCTCAAGTTGGGGTAAGCATTGCTCAAGGCTTCGCCCCGCGCAACGCTGCGATCACCCGCCCGATCACCAAGCGGGCCACCGCGCTGGTCGGGAGCACCCGTAGCAGACGCCAGACGAGCCGCGGTCGCGACACCAGCAGGCCGCCGGCGAGAGCGCCCACCGCGCCGAGTCCGCGTACGGTCATGAGCGCCTGCATCGTGCGGCTGCGCGGGAACGTGCCGGGTAGATGGGGTTCCGGAGCCTGTGCTTCGCCGCCTGCCTGCGACGGCGGCTCGAGCAGGCGGCTGATCTCGGCGCGGCTCTCGGCAAGCCGCGCCACCACGGCATCCCGATGCACCGGGTCCGGCGCACTCATGATTCGTCGTCCGCGAGGATCCTGTCCAGGAGAACCACGTCTTCCTTCCATTCGCGCCGAACGGAGGCAAGGAACGGCGGGTGTGCCGCAACGGATTTCGATCGATAGATCATCGCGATGACGGCGATCGAGAGAAATCCTCCGCCCATCCAGGCAATCGCGGCGAGCCGATGGGGGGTATCCCAGGTGACCGCGATCACGGCGGCGCAGGCCATGAGCACGGCGAGGAGCAGCGCCACGCAGACGATCAGCGAGACGACCAGCCCGGCAATCGCGTCCTTCTTGGCTTGCTCCAGGTCGTAGGCCAGAAGCTCGGCGTACCCACCCAGATGGCGCATGAGGGCAGGCACCGCCTGCGGCAATGACCACAGCAGCCGCCGCATTGTTCGAGGACCTTAAGAGCGACGCGCGACCAGGATGCCGACCACCGCGCCCACCAGGGCCGCGAGGCCGACCGCGGCCCAGGGACTCTCGTGGACGTAGCCGTCCGCGCCACTGACCGCCTTCTGCGCTTGCCGGCGCAAGGTCTCGGCGCCTTCCGCCAGCGTTTCCTTGGCGGATTCGACCGTGGCCATCACTTTGCTGCGCATCGTGGCCACGTCGGCGTCTTTCAGGTCGGTGAGACGGCTGATCAAATCCTCGACATCCGCGATCAGATTTCGGATCTCGTCGACCGCGGCGCCCTTGATGTGACCGGCCGCATCGACCGCATCCTTCTTGAGTTTCTGCCCCGAGGCGTTGAGATCTGCCGTGGGGTCGTACGTTGTTTCCATGTATCGATCTCCTGGTTGTGGCGGCCACAGGATACGCCAGCTGCGATGCCTAGTGCTTGGAGACGTGAGCTTCGCAGATTTCGTGCAACACCTCCGGCAGACGCCCGTAATCACGGGCCTTGTCGAGGAAGTGAGTGGCGCCGAGCGCTATGGCCGCGTTCTTGTATTCGGGAAGATCATAGTTGGTGAGGACGACGATGCGCGGCTTCAGCTGAGTGGTGGCGAGGGCGCGCATGACTCCGAATCCGGTTCCCTGCTTCAGGTGGAGATCCAGGATGATCACGTCGACGGAATCACGCTTGACCGCCGCGAGCGCAGCCGCTTCCGTGTCCGCGGTTCCGATCAGCTCGACCTCGGGAATCTGCCGGATCGCCTCGGTCAGGCGTTCGGTGAGAACCTTGGAGTCTTCCACGAGCAAGACTCGCAGGGCATGAGTCATCGTCATACTTTCCACGGCATTTCCATACAGGCCCACTGCACCGGACTGGTTTCGGGCACTGTACTGCGTGGGTGCGCCGCGCACGCACGGTCGGCGCCCAGCACGTGATGTAGGATGATTCTCACGCCCCAGGGTTATTGGATGAGGCCGTTTCGCAACGCGTAGGAAGTGATGTCCGCGTTCGCATTGAAGCTCATTTTCTCGAGGATTCGGCTGCGATAAGTGCTCACGGTCTTGACGCTGAGGCTGAGCTCGTTGGCAATGTCGGAGACTCCTCGGCCTGCCGCCAGCTTGCAAAAGATCTGGAATTCCCGGGTCGAGAGGCGCGCATGCAGCGGCTTGTCCGGGTCGCCATCGAGATCCGCCACCAGGATTTCCGCGAGCGCGGCGCTCACGTAGCGGCGGCCGGAGAGCACGGTCCGCACCGCTTTCATCAGCTCCTCCGGAGCGCTGTCCTTCGACAAATAGCCGCTCGCTCCCGCGCGCAGCACGTTGACCGCATATTGCTGTTCCGGCAACCCGCTCATGACCAGCACGCGCACTCCCGGATGGCCCGTCTGAATGTGCCGCAGGATGTCCAGGCCGCTGCGGTCCGGCATGTGGATGTCGAGAAGCACCAGATCCCAGTCCTGCTTGCGCAGCAGGTCGAGCGTCTCGTTACCGCTGCCGGCCTCGCCGACCGCGTTGATGGTGGGATCCGCCTCGAGGAATTGCTTGAAGCCTGCCCGGACAACCGCATGGTCGTCGGCGATCAATACTCGTGACACGTCTTAGCTCTCCCCTCTTCTGATTATTAGTTGCTGGCGCACTGACTTTGCGAATAGCCGTTGAGCTTGTTATACAGTGTTTTCAAGCTGCACCCCAGGGCGTCGGCCGCGCGCCGCTTGTTGCCCTGGAAGTAGTCGAGCGTCGCCTCGATCAGCGAGCGCTCCATGTCGTGAATCCGGGATCCGACGCGGATCTCCAGCCGGTCCCGCACTTCGGCGGGCTCGGCGCTTTTCGCCATCGGTGCGGACTGGATCAGCGGCGCGACCTCCAAGGTCTGGTCGCCGAGGATGAACGCGCGCTCGACGCAGTTTCTGAGCTCGCGCACGTTGCCCGGCCAGTTGTGCTGCTTGAGTGTCATGCGCGACAGCGCGGTGAGTTCCTTCCGCGTTCCCGACTGTGCGTTGAGCTCGTCCACGAAGTGCTCCGCCAGCAACTCGACGTCGTTGCCTCTGTTGCGCAGCGGCGGCATCTCGATCGGAAACACCGCCAGCCGATACAACAGATCCTCACGGAGCTGGCCGCTCTGCACCGCCTGCAACGGACAACGATTGCTCGCCGCGATCACACGTACATCACTCGAGAGCTCGACATTGGTCCCGACGCGGTAAAATTTGTGCGTCTCCAGCACCCGCAGCAACCGGGTTTGCATGTCCAGCGGCATCTCCGTGATCTCGTCGAGCAGCAGCGTCCCGCCGTCCGCCCGCTCGAAGACTCCGGCGTGGTTGCGCACGGCACCGGTGAAACTGCCCCTCTCATGCCCGAAGAGCTCGGCCTCGATCAGGCCCGCGGGAATCGCACCGCAATTGATTGCGATGAACGGGCCGCCGCGCCGACTGCTCCGGTCGTGAATCGACTGGGCGGCGAGCTCCTTGCCCGAGCCGCTCTCACCGGTCAACAGGACGCTGGCCTCGGTGGGTCCGACCCGCTCGATCAGGCGAAAAACCTCCTGCATAGCGGCCGACACCCCCAGCAGGGGACCCGAAGCGGCACGCGTAAAGGATTCGTGGGGCAAACTGACAACGCTCATGCTTGGCACCTTCGCTAACCGTGTGTAATCGTTACACTGAACACGACAATAATTTGTAACCTGTGCAGAGCGGTGGGGCCAGGGCCGCCTGCTGAACCTGCCCTCAGACTTTGCGCTAGATTCTGTAGGTGTTTGTCCTACAGAGCGCCGCGCTCGCTGCCGCCGTTGCGCTCACGGCCGCAACGCCAGCACGAGGTGAACTGCGGCTCGAGGATTTCCTGGCATTCCTCGCAGACCCAGGGGGCGCCGCGCGGCGCCTGTGCGGCACGGGCGAGAATGCTGAGGGCGTAGCCCTCGTCGGCCTCGTTCACATAGAGCTGGGGCCAGGTCTCCATCATCGGCAGCTCGCCCATGGCACCCGCCAGATAGACATTGCGCAGCTCGCACTCCACGCCCGCCGTGATCAGCACGTTGCGCGCATGGGCGACTTGTAACAGCGTGGCGGCCCGGTAAACGCGCTTCACGGCGGCCTTGCCTCAGGCCAGGCGCAGCGATCCCAGGAAGGCGCGCACGTCGTCCCCGCGCTCCAGCGTCTCCACCAGCGCGGAGCCGACCACCACCCCATCGACGTGCTTCGCGAAGCGCGCAACTTGCTGGTGCGAGCGAATGCCGAAACCGGCGCATACCGGCACTTTCGAGTAACGTTTGACGCGGTCCATGTAGGCGAGCACCTCGTCGGGGATCTCGGCCGATTTGCCGGTGGTGCCGGTCATGGTGACCGCGTACACGAAGCCCTGCGCCGAGCCGCAAAGCATGGCGAGACGCGCATCCGGAGTGACCGGCGTGACCATCTGCACGAGGGCCAGCCCCTCGTGCTGCAGGGCGGTGCGCAATTCGTCGCTTTCCTCGTGAGGCAGGTCCGGCACGATGAATCCGCAGACCCCCGCCTCGCGCGCGGCGCGCGGCAGGGCCTCGAGACCGAAGGCGAGCAGCGGATTCAGATAGCTCATGAGCAGGAGCGGCGTGGAGAATGGCCGCGGCAGCGTGCCGAGCTGCTCGAGAATCCAGGGCAGCGTCACTCCGTCTGCGAGTGCGGCAAAGCTGGCGCGCTGAATGGTGGAGCCGTCGGCCATCGGGTCGGAGAACGGCACACCGATCTCCACCAGGTCGCAGCCGGCGGCGACGGCCAGCAAATGCTCGCGAAACTGACGCCGGGTGGGGAAGCCCGCCGTCAAGAAACCGACCAGCGCCGGCCGCCCGCGCTCCGTGGCGGCGTTGATGGCGGTCGAGATGGAGTCGCTCGGTTGCATGCCGGTTCAGCGCAGGATCGTGCGCTGCAAAATGCCGATGTCCTTGTCGCCGCGACCCGAGCAGCCGATGAGGATCCGTGCGCCCGGGTGCGACCCGGCGTAGCGTCGAGCGCCGAAAATGGCATGCGCGCTCTCGATGGCGGGCAATATTCCCTCGTAGCGGGCGCATTCGCCCAGCGCATCGAGCGCCTCGTCGTCGGTCGCCGATTCATAGACCACCCGGCCCGAGCTCTTGAGGAACGCGTGTTCGGGGCCGACGCCCGAGTAATCGAGTCCGGCCGACACGGAGTGCGTCTCCCGCACCTGGCCGAAGGCATCCTGCAGAATCAGCGTGTAGCTTCCTTGCAGCACGCCGGGCGTGCCGAAGGTCAGCGACGCGGCATTGTCGCCGAGTCCGGCGCCGCGGCCGCCGGCCTCGATGCCGAGAATCTCTACGCCCGGGTCGCCGATGAACGGATGGAACAGGCCGATCGCGTTGGAGCCGCCGCCCACGCAGGCCACCACGGCGTCCGGCAACCCGCCGGCGAGGCGCATCATTTGCGCTCGCGCTTCACGTCCGATCACCGCCTGCAGCTCCCGCACCAGGTAGGGATAGGGATGGGGGCCGACCGCCGATCCCAGCGAGTAATAGGTCCCGTCGGGATCGGATACCCAATCGCGCAGCGCCTCATCGATCGCGGCGCGCAGTGTCTTCTCGCCAGAGCCCACCGGCACGACGGTGGCGCCCATGAGCTGCATGCGCGCGACGTTCGGCGCCTGGCGCTCGACATCGACCTCTCCCATGTACACCACGCACGGCAACCCGAGCCGCGCGGCCGCGGCTGCGCTCGCGACGCCGTGCTGCCCGGCGCCGGTCTCGGCGATGACGCGCCTGGCACCGAGACGCTTGGCGAGCAGCGTCTGTCCGACGGCATTGTTGATCTTGTGCGCGCCCGTGTGCGCGAGATCCTCGCGCTTGAGCCAGACCTCAGCGCCCCAGCGCTCGCTCAGCGAGGGCGCGTGCGACAGGGCGGTCGGCCGCCCGACCCAGGTCTCGAGCTCATGGTGAAACTCGGCCTGGAAGTCCGCGCTCGACAGGAACCGGTCGATGCCTGCCTGCAGCCGGTCGAGCGCCGGTACCAGGGTCTCGGGCACGTAGCGGCCGCCGAAGGCTCCGAACCGGCCTTTGGAGTCGGGGCCGGCACTGCGGAAGACCGTACTCACAGGTTACCCTCCAGCGCGTCCGCCGCCGCGCGGGCCGCGTGTACGAAGGCGTGAATCTTGGCGGGGTCCTTGACGCCGCGCTCCGTCTCGACGCCCGAGCTCACGTCGACGCCGAAGGGCCGCACGGCCTGGATGGCCTCGGCGACGTTTTGCACCGAGAGCCCGCCGGCCAGGATGACCTCGGTCTGCCGGGCGAGCTCGGCGGCGCGCCCCCAATCGGCGAGCTCGCCGATGCCTGAGGTCGGCCCCTCGAACACGATGCGCAACGGCAGCGGGCTCGGCGTCTTGCGTCCGAATCGCACCACCGGCAATACCTTGATGTGCGCGGGGATCTTGAGCTCTCTCAGGTCCTCCACATCGGTCTGGAAGTAATCGGGCTTCAAGGTCCGGCAGATCTCGTCCACCTTCATCTGCAGCGGATGCTGCGCAACCGCGATGCGCAAAATGCCGGGCGGTGCGAGCGCCGCCAGTTGCGCGGCCTGTCCCGGAGTCACCTGCCGGGGGCTCGGAGCGAACACGAACCCGATGGCGTCCACCTGGGCCGCGGCCGCGGCGCCGACGGCGTCGGCGGTGGTGATGCCGCAGATCTTGATCCACATGGGGCGAAGTGTAGCCATTTAGGGTTGGGGCCGCACGGTGCGTGCCGCCGAAAGGATTTCGGTGAGCAGCGCGTCCGGGTCGTCGCGGGTCATGAGCGCCGTGCCGATGAGCGCCGCCCGATAGCCGAGCCGGCGCATGGCAAGCGCATCGGATGCGGTCGCCACGCCGCTCTCCGCCACCGCCGCCGCTCCCGGCGGAAGCATCGGTGCCAGCTCGGCGAAACGCTGCCGATCGACGCGCAAGCTGGAAAGATCCCGGCAGTTGATCCCGACCAGCACCCGTGCGGGGTGTGCGGGGTGCGCGGTGCGCCGCTCGAGCAGCAGCCGCGCGAGCTCGAGATCCGCGGCGTCGAACGCCTCCAGCAGAACGAACAGACCGTGCTCGGCGGCCGCGTCCAGCAATTCCTGCGCGCGTCCGGGTCGCAGCATTCGAACGATGACCAGCACTCCCCCGGCACCGGCCGCGCGCGCCTCCAGCACCTGATAGGGATCGACCAGGAAATCCTTGCGCATGGCCGGTATGCCGAGCGGCGCCAGAATGCGCGCCGCCTCCTCGAGGTGCTCGAGCGCGCCGTCGAAACGCGTCGGCTCGGTGAGCACGGAGACCGCGGCGGCCCCGCCGCGCGCGTAGCTCGAGACGCGCGCGCGCCAGTCGTGGGCGGCATCCTTGAGCACCCCTGCGGCCGGAGAACGGAGCTTGAGCTCCGCAATCACATCGAACCCCGCCGATGAGAGCCTGAGGGCGGGCGGCGGCGGCGCGGCGCGCGCGCGCCGCTCGAGCTCGGCCAGGGACTCGCGCTGCAGGGCCTCGCGCACGCGCAGCGCGCTCGAGCCGCTCATCTCATCGAGCAGCCCGCTCAGGTTGAGCAGCCCGCTCATGATGCGCGCTCCGCAGGGCGCACGGCGGGCCGGCGGCCGAATTCCCGCAAGCGCTCGAGCCATGCCGCCGCCCGGCCGCTGTCGAGGGTCTCGGCGGCGAGCGCGACGCCCTGCCTCGGCGAGGGCGCACGCCCGGCGATGTACAGCGCGAGCCCGCATTGCAAGGTCAGCGCGTCGCGATGCGCGCCGCGATCGCGGCCGTCGAACACGGCCACCAGCGCCTCGAGGTTCGCGGCCGCGTCCGCACCTTTGAGATCCGCGGCCGTGCACCTCGGCAGGCCGAATTGCTCGGGGTCGAGGCGCTCCCGGCTGACCCGTCCGGCGGTCACGTCGAACGCCAGAAACGGACCGATGGGCGTGGCCTCATCCCAGCCCGCTGCCCCGTGCACGACCCAGGCGCGCGCGCCGTTCATGCCGGCGAGCGTATTCGCGATCAATTCCGCGGCGTCCTCGTCGTAGGCGCCGATCAATTGAAAGCGCGGAGCGGCGGGATTGGTGAGCGGACCGAGCAGGTTGAAGATGGTGCGCACGCCGAGTGCCGTGCGGATCGGCGCGAGCACCTTCATCGCGGGATGAAAATAGGGTGCGAACAGAAACGTGAATCCGGTCGCGGCGAGACACTCCGCGGCACGCTGTTCGTCGAGCGGCAGCGTGAGGCCGAGCTGTTCGATGAGATCGGCGCTGCCGCAGCGGCTGGTGATGGAGCGGTTGCCGTGCTTGATGACGTCGACGCCTGAGGCCGCGGTCAGCAGCGCCGCGCCGGTGGAAAGATTCAGGCTGCAGGAGGAGTCCCCGCCGGTGCCGACGATGTCGATCGCGTCGGCAGCCTCGGGCAACGCGGGCTTGCGCGCGAGTGCGCGCATGGCACCGGCGAATCCGCGCACCTCGGCCGGGGTCAGCCCCTTGGCGCGGACCGCGGCCAGCAGCGCGCCCGCCATGGCAGGCTGCAGATCCGCCCCGGTCAGCACCTCGAGCAGCCGCGCGGCCGACGACTCCTCGAGATCGCGGCGCTCCAGCAGATGCTCGAGTAGTTGGCGGGGACTCTGCATGGCGGCGCTTCAGGTTCTCAGGAAGTTGCCCATCAGCACCGGTCCCTCCGGTGTGAGCACGCTTTCCGGATGAAACTGCACTCCCTCGATGGGCAAGGTGCGATGACGTACACCCATGATCTCGCCTTCCGCGGTGCGCGCGGTCACCTCGAGCACTTCCGGCACGCTCGACGGCTCGGCGATCAGCGAATGATAGCGGCCGGCCTGAAAGTTCTGCGCCATGCCCGCGAACACGCCCTTGCCGTCGTGCTGCACGGGCGAGACCTTGCCGTGCATGAGCCGCGGCGCGCGCACCACCTGGCCGCCGAACACCTCGACCACCGCCTGATGACCGAGGCAGACGCCGAAGATCGGAATGCGGCCCGCGAAAGACTCGATCATACGCATGGAAACGCCCGCATCGCGGGGCGTGCCGGGGCCCGGCGAGATCACCAGGTGCGAGTGCTGCCGGCGCAGCGCCTCTTCGACCGTGATGGCATCGTTGCGATGCACGTCCACTTCGGCGCCCAGCATCAGAAACGCCTGCACCAGGTTATAGGTGAAGGAGTCGTAGTTATCGATCAGCAATATGTTCGGGCGCGAGCTCACAATCCCTCCGCCGCCAAACTGAGCGCACGGCGCAGCACCGCGCTCTTCGCCATGACTTCCTCGTACTCCGCCCTGGGCGAGCTGTCCGCCACGATGCCGCCGCCCGCCTGATAGCTGTAGGTGTCGCCGCGGAACACCAGGGTGCGGATAGTGATGGCCTGATCCATGTCGCCGCGGCGGCCGAAGTAGCCCACCGTGCCTCCATACAGCTGTCGTCCCACGGGCTCGAGCTCGTCGATGATCTCCATGGCCCGCACTTTGGGCGCTCCGACCAGCGTGCCGGCCGGAAACGTCGCGGCGAACAGATCGAAGGCGTCGAACCCCGGCGCGAGCGTCCCGCCCACGCCGCTCACCATGTGCATGATGTGACTGTAGCGCTCGATCACCCGATACGGCTCGACGCGCACCGAGCCCGCGGTCGCGACCCGGCCGAGATCGTTTCGCGCCAAATCGACCAGCATCACGTGCTCGGAATTCTCCTTCGGATCGGCGAGCAATTCCGACTCCAGGCGCGCATCGGAGGCGGCATCCTCGCCGCGGGGGCGCGAGCCCGCGATCGGCCGCAGCTGCGCATGACCGGCGTGGATTTTCACCAGTGCTTCGGGCGAGGAGCCCACCACCGTGATGTCGCCGAGCTCGCAGAAAAACATGTAAGGAGAGGGATTGAGAAGCCGCAGCGCGCGATAGACCTCGAAGGCGCTGAGCCCGTGACGTCCCTCGAAACGCGACGCGAGCACCAACTGGTAAACGTCCCCCGAGGCAATGTATTCCTTGGCGCGCCGGACGCCGTCGGCATGGTCGCTCTCCGAGAGCGACGGCACCGCCGGTGTGAACGTCCCCGGGGCGAGCAAGGTCGGCACGGCGCCCCGCAGCGCGCGCATGACTTCGCGCCGCAACGACTGCCGCTCGGCTTCGCTGCCGTCGTGCAGGAGGGCGGCACTGCGCGTCAGATGATCGAACACCAGCAAGGAGCAAGGCGCCACGTAATGCGCGTGCGGCGTGACCGTGTTGTCCAGGCTGCGTCCGCGGTCCACGCCGCGCCCGCGCAGACGCTCGAAATACCGCACGCCGTCGTAGGCGGTGTAGCCGACCAGGCCGCCGGAGAGCGGCACGCCAGAAATTTCGGGCTTGGGACTCGGCGCCTGCGCGAGGGCGCCGCGCAGCGCGCTCAGGAGTTCCTGCTTGGAGGCCGGTCGCGGCGAGCGCCGCCCGCCGATATCGAGACCCGAGGAGTCCAGCCGCACTTCCAGGCAATCGCCGAATCCGATGAAGGAGTAGCGCGCCAGCCGCTCCCCGCCTTCCACGCTCTCCAGCAGGAATCGAGGGCGGAAGGGTGCCAGCTTCAAGTAGGCGGAGACCGGTGTGTCCAGGTCTGCGGTTATGTCGAATGGCGACTTCATGCGGTTTGCGCGACCCTCATATCCACGGCAACCAAAAAAAAACCCATCACCGTCAAGAGGCGGGGATGGGTTCTGGATATCGAACTTGGAACTTAAGACCTAAGCGCCCAGCGCCCACTCCTTGGGGGAAGTGCGCCACCACAGGCGGACATCGCCATTTTTGCTTGCCATCGACATTATCTGGTGAGTATCGCCGCGCCGAGCGGGCAGCGTCAAGAGGCCTCGAGGCTCTTTTTGATCCTGCGCGTCAGCTCCACGAAGCGCGGCGTCAATCCGACGTCCTCGTACACGGGGTCGCCCTGATCGTCCCGGGAAATGACCTTGGGTCCGGGCTCGTAGGGCATGGCCGCCCCGACCTCGTCGAGTGCGGCATGCAGCAGATCGGTGATGAGCTCCTCGACGTTGCGCCCCGGAAACAGCTCCGTCAGGGCGTGCAGGCGCGAGGCATCGTCCAGGGGCAGCCGCACGGCGTATTCGCGCGCGGTCAGCGCCGGCGGCGCCGCCTTTTTCCATCGATCGAGCAAGGACTTGAATTTCACGATTGACTCCGCCATACCGGTAGTAAGCCATTATAAACCCGCACATGAACATCTCCCTCTCCAGCGAAGAACGGCGTTGGGCCATGGCTGCCCATCTTTGCGGTCTCCTGTGGCTGGCCGGCGGCCCGGGGCTGATCTTCATTCCCTTCGGGAGCCTGGCGCTGTTCACCATGCTCGGACCGCTCATCATCTGGCGGAGCAAAGGCGCGACCATGCCGTTCGTCGCCGACCAGGCGAAGGAGTCGCTGAACTTCCAGATCACGGTGTTCCTCCTCGGCCTGCTGTTCGCGCTCCTCATATTGGTCCTGGTCGGCTTCGTGCTGCTGTGGATCCTGGGGCTCACCAACCTGGTCCTGGTGATCATTGCCGCCGTCAAGGTGAGCGACGGCGTGCCTTACCGCTACCCGTTCTGCCTGCGCCTGGTGAAGTAGCAACGCTTGGCCCCCCGTTTCAAAGCCGGGGTGTTCGAGTACAGCCGCCGCGCGCTGGTGCTGGTGTGGACCACCAACCGGCCTCTGTCCATCGCGCTCGCGGCGCTCACGCTGGTGGCCGGCGTGCTGCCCGCCGGCGTCGCTTACCTGGGCTCATTGATCGTCGATGCGGTGATTCGGGCTGCCGGGCTGCACCTGCGCACCGGGACGACCGCGCTCTCGCACGTGATATTCCTGGTGGGGTGCGAGGCGGTCCTGATCGCATCGATCGCGCTCGCCCAACGCGGGCTTTCGCTGGCGCAATCGCTGCTGCGGGCGCAGCTCGGCCAGCGCGTCAATGTGATGATCCTGGAGAAGGCGCTGACGCTCGACATCGAGCAGTTCGAGGACTCGGAGTTCTACGACAAGCTCACGCGCGCGCGCCGCGAGGCCTCGAGCCGGCCGTTGAGCCTGGTGATGCGCACCTTCGGGTTGCTTCAGAACGGCGTATCGCTGATCTCGTTCGGCACCTTGCTGGTGCGGTTCTCGCCGTGGGCGGTGGTTCTTCTGGTGCTGGCGGGCCTGCCGGCGTTCGTGGCCGAGGCGAAATTCTCGGGAGAGGCCTTTCGCCTGTTTCGCTGGCGCGCGCCCGAATCCCGCATGCAGATCTATCTCGAGTCGGTGCTGGCACGCGAGGACAGCGCCAAGGAGGTGAAGCTGTTCCAGCTCGGACCGCGCTTCCTGGACCGCTATCGCGACATCTTCACCCGCCTCTACCGCGAGGACCGCGACCTCACCATCCGGCGCGACGGCTGGGGCTTCGGCTTAGGGTTGCTCGGCACGGTCGCGCTGTACGGCGGCTACGCATGGATCGCCGCGGAAACGGTGAGCGGCGCGATGACGGTGGGACAAATGACTATGTACCTCGCGCTGCTGCGTCAAGGGCAAACCGCGGTGAGCGCGGCGCTCTCCGCGATCAGCGGCCTGTACGAGGACAATCTGTACCTGTCGAATCTGTATGAATACCTCGAGCAACCCGTTCGCGGCTCGAGCGGCGCGCTCGCGCAGGGGCCGAATCCCGGCGACGGCGTCCGCTTCGAGGGCGTGGAGTTCACCTATCCCGGTGCGTCCTCGCCGGCGCTGTCGCAGATCGACCTGCACGTGAAGCCGGGCGAGAGCCTGGCGCTGGTCGGCGAGAACGGCTCCGGCAAGACCACTTTGATCAAGCTGCTCACGCGGCTGTATCGCCCGACCCAGGGTCGGATTCTGCTCGACGGTCTCGACCTCAAGGAATGGGACGAGGCCACGCTCCGGCAACGCATCGGCGTGATCTTCCAGGACTTCGCCCGCTACCAAATGCAGGTGGGGGAGAATATCGGGGCGGGCGATGTGCGTGCGTTCGAGGACGAGGATCGCTGGCGCAGCGCCGCCGCCCAGGGCCTGGCGGCCGAATTCGTCGAGGCGCTGCCCTTGGGCTACCGCACCCAGCTCGGCAAATGGTTCCAGGACGGCCGTGAGCTGTCGGGCGGCCAGTGGCAGAAGATCGCGCTGGCGCGCGCCTTCATGCGCAGCGATGCGGACATTCTCGTGCTCGACGAGCCCACCGCCGCGATCGATGCCGCCGCGGAGGCCGAAGTTTTCGCGCATTTCCGCGATCTGACCCACAACCGCATCGCCATCGTGATCTCGCACCGCTTTTCCACGGTGCGCATGGCGGATCAGATCCTCGTGCTCGAGGACGGCCGCATCGTCGAGCGCGGCAGCCACGAGTCGCTGATGGCGCTAGACCGGCGCTACGCGAGGCTTTTCACCTTGCAGGCCCGCGGGTATCGTTGACCCCATGCCCTCCTTCGACGTCGTCTCCGAGATCGATTCACACGAGCTGACCAATGCGGTCGACCAGGCCAGCCGCGAGCTGTCGCAGCGCTTCGACTTCAAGAATACCGGCGCCGCCTTCGAGCTCGAGGAGACGACGGTGACCATGAGCGCGCCGGCGGAATTCCAGCTCGGCCAGATGCTCGAGATCCTCAAGCTCAAAATGGCCAAGCGCGGCATCGACGTAGCGTGCCTCGAGGTGAAGGACCCGGTGGTCAATCTGGCCGTGGCGAAGCAGCTCGTGATATTGCGGCACGGCATCGACCAGGAGACCGGCAAAAAGGTCTCGCGGCTGCTCAAGGATTCGAAGCTCAAGGTGCAGTCGCAGATTCAAGGCGACAAGGTGCGCGTGACCGGCAAGAAGCGCGACGATCTTCAGGAGGCCATCGCGCTGTTGCGCAAGGGCACCTTCGAGGTCCCGCTGCAGTTCAATAATTTCCGGGAGTGAACCTTACCTTGGGGCCTTCTGCATGCCCTTGGAATAGATCACCGTGCCGTCCAGCTTCACGATGATGGCATCGATGTCGTCGAGCCGGTTGTAGATCTCCATCGCCTTTTCCGGCCCGAGCACGAAGGCCGTCTTCGACAGGCCGTCGGTGCGCGTGGCGTAGGGGCCGATCACCGTGGCGCTGCGCACCTTGCTCGCGGAATGGCCGGTATGCGGGTCGATGATGTGATGGTAGCGGACGCCCTTCTCCTCGAAGAAGCGCTCGTAATCACCGGACGTGGAGATCGCCGCATTGACCAGCGGAATGCGCGCGATCACATTGCCCTCGCCCTTGCGGGGATCCCTGATGCCGACGATCCACGGCTTGCCGAACCGGTCGCCGATGATGCGGCTGTCGCCGCCGGCCCCGATATACGCGCGCGAGTAGCCCAAGCGCTGGAGTACGGCGATGCCGCGGTCGACGGAGTAGCCCTTGGCAATGCCGCCGAGGTCGATGCGTACGCCCTTCTGCGAGAAACGGACGGTCTGATTCACGGGGTCGAGGATCACGTGCCGGTAGTTGACGGCCGGCAGCACCTTGTCGATCTGAGCCTGGTCGGGGTGCACATGCTTGCGGAAGTCGTACATGTAACCCACGCTCGCGTAGGTGATGTCGAAGGCGCCATCCGTGATCTCCGAATATTGCCGCGCGGTCGTGAGCAGATCGAACAGCTCCTTGCTGATGTGCATCGGTCCGTCCGCGGCCTTGGCGTTGACCTGAGACACCTCGCTGGTCGGCTTGTACGTGCTCATGGTGTCGTCGATGTGGCGCAGCTCGTCGAGCACCGCGTCGATGGCCTGATTGCCCTTGACGGGATCGTCGGCCCAAAGCTCGACCGTGATACGCGTGCCCATGATGCCGTCGGTGACGCGATGCACCCATTCGGCGTGAGCGGGCAACGCACCACATAGCGCGATCAGCATTGCCACCCAGGCGTTCGAGACGATCGATTTCATTGGGTACGGCGCCGCCGGCGCCACTGCAGAACCACGAAGGCGCTGCCGATCATGCCGCCGAGGTGCGCGAAATGCGCGATGCCCGAAAAAGTGCCGGTCACTCCGAACAGCAGCTCCGCCCCCGCATACAGAGCGGCGAATAGCCACGCGGGCATCGGAATAGGGGGAATCAGCGGCACCACCTTGCGGTGGGGGAACATCAGCGCATAGGCGAGGAGCAACCCGAAAATGCCGCCGGAGGCGCCCAGAGTCGGCGCCGGAGGCGCTCCGAGGAGCGGCGGCACGACCAGCTGGGTGAGCGCGGCGGTGACCACCGAGGCGAAATAGCAGGCGAGCACTCTGCGCGGCCCGACATAGCGCTCGATCTCCGCGCCGAACATGAACAGCCCGAGCATGTTGAACAGCAGATGAGAGAAATTCGCGCGGCTGTGGAGAAATGCGTAGGTGACAATCTGCCAGAAATGAAAGTAGGACTGCCCGTCGATGGGCTGCAACGGCCACAGGGCCAGCGGCACCTCGATCGCTCCCCGGGACAGGATCTGCAGCGCGAACACCGCCACGTTCGCGGCGATCAAGAACAAAACGGCGGATTTTTTCATGGGCGAGCGGCTATTGTAGCGCCATGCGCAGCGTATTCCTGGATTACGACACCGTCCGCAACGGCGACGACAGCCTGGATCCCTCGCCGCTCGACCGCGCGGCGGGCCCGGTCCGGTATTACGGCCTTACCGAGGAGGTCGAGATCGCCGAACGAATCGGGGCGGCGGACATCGTGCTTCTCAACAAGGTGCGGCTGTCGCGCGCGCATTTGTTGGGCGCCCGTGATCTCAAGTTGATCGCCCTGTCGGCCACCGGTACCGACAATATCGATTTGCATGCGGCCGAGGAGCGAGGCATCGCCGTGTGCAACGTACGCGGCTATTGCACGACCTCCGTGGCCCAGCATGTCTGGGCGCTGATCCTGAGCCTCACCCAGCATCTGGCCGGCTGGCACCGACTGGCCGTCGATGGCTCCTGGGCGAGAGGCGAAGTCAACGAGTTCGCCCATCCCATCCACGAGCTGACGGGCCGCACGCTCGGCATCATCGGCTGGGGCGATTTGGGCCGCGCCGTGGCCAAGCCGGCGGAGGCCTTCGGGATGCGCGTGATCGTCAGCAATCGGCCGGGGACCCTGCCCCTCAAGGGCCGCGTTTCGCTCGATGAGCTGCTCGCGACCGCCGACGTGGTGTCGTTGCACTGCCCGTTGACGCCGGCGACCCGCGGGCTGATCGCTGCGCGCGAGCTCAAGCTCATGAAACCCGGCGCCCTGCTCATCAACACGGCGCGCGGAGGGCTGGTCGACGGCGCCGCTCTGGCTCAGGCACTCAGGGAGGGGCGGCTCAAAGGTGCGGGCATCGATGTGCTTCCCGAGGAGCCGCCGGGCGAAGGCGAGCCGCTGCTCGACCCCGGCATCCCCAACCTGATCGTGACACCGCACGTCGCCTGGGCAGCCATCGAATCCCGCCAGCGCTGCCTCGACGAGATGGGCGCCAATATCCGGGATTTTCTCGACGGCGGACGGCGCGGGCGGGTGGTCTGACGACCCGCCCCGCCGCCTTCCGCGACGGCGTCAACCGCGTTCTTCGCGCTTCGCCTTCTTCGCGGCCCGCTTCTCCTCCAGAGTCTTCGCCGGCTTCTTCTTGGTTTCCTTTTTCCGTTCCATGCCCTTGCTCATGACCCACTCCTCACGTTGACGACAACCTTTTGCGGTGGACCTTGGTGATCCTGAGCTCACGGCCCGCCACGCGCGTCTTTTTCAGGGACTTGAAGATCTCTCTCGGCATTCCCTCGGGAAGATCGACGAAGCTGTGGTCGTCCCGGATATCCACCCGTCCGATGAATGCGCCGTCGATGCCCGCTTCGTTCGCGATCGCCCCCACGATGTTCGACGGCCCGATCTCGTGTAATGACCCGACCTCGATGCGAAAAGTTTCCGTGCGGCCGGCCCGCGGGTGCGCCGGCTCATCGCGGCGGGGGCGGGCAGTGCGCGGCTCACGCGGGGCAGTGCGCGGCTCACCGGGGGCGGCGCGCGGCTCGCGCTGATCGGGGGTGACTTGCGGGACGCGCGGGACCTCGGGGCTGCGCGGGACGCGGGGGACTTCCGGGACGCGCCGGACCTCGGGGGTGCTCGGCGCATCCCGAGCGCTCGGCGGCTTGAGCAGCGCGGCGCCCTGTACCAGGCTCGCGAGCGCCGCCGCGATGTCGATGGGCGCAAGGCCGGTCTCCGCCTCGAGCTGCTCGAGGATCGGCCGGAAGGAACGGCTCTCCGCCGTGTCCGCCGCCGCCACGATCTGCGCCTTGAATTTGGCGGCGCGCCGGGCATTCACGGCATCGACGCTCGGCAGATTCATCGGTTCGATCCGCTGGCGCGTGGCACGCTCGATGCCGCGCAGGAGATTGCGCTCGCGCGGAGCGATGAACAGGATGGCCTCGCCCTTGCGGCCGGCGCGGCCGGTGCGGCCGACGCGATGCACGTACGATTCCGGGTCGTACGGCGCGTCGTAGTTCACCACGTGGCCCACGCGCTCGACATCGAGGCCGCGGGCGGCCACATCGGTGGCGACGACGATATCGACCTCGCCGGCTTTCAGCCGGGCGACGGTGCGCTCGCGCTGCGCCTGGGGGATGTCTCCGTTGAGCGGCGCCGCCGAGAACCCGCGCGCCTCGAGCTTCTCGGCCAGCTCCACGGTCGCCTGCTTGGTACGGGTGAATACCAGCATCCCCTCGAAGGTCTCGGTCTCGAGAATCCGCGTCAGCGCATCGAGCTTGTGCAGTCCGCTGACCAGCCAATATCGCTGCCGCACATTGGCGGCGGTGCCGGTCTTTCCCTGGATGGTCACCTCGACCGGCGAGCGCAGGTGCTTTTGCGCAATGCGCCGGATCGGCGCCGGGAGCGTGGCGGAAAACAGCGCCGCCTGCCGACCCGGCGGAGTCCGCTCGAGAATGGCCTCGACCGCGTCGATGAAGCCCATGCGCAGCATTTCATCCGCCTCGTCCAGCACCAGAAGCTTCAAGCCGGCGAGCTTGAGCGTGCCGCGCTCCAGGTGATCGCTGACGCGCCCCGGGGTCCCCACGACCACGTGCACCCCCCGCTTCAAGGCATTGAGTTGCGGCTGATAACTCTGCCCGCCGTAGATCGGCAATACATGAAAGCCGTCGAGGTGCGAGGCGTAGCGCTGGAACGCCTCGGCCACTTGCAGCGCCAGCTCCCGCGTGGGCACGAGCACCAGGACTTGCGGCTCGCGCGCGGAAAGGTCGAGCCGCTCGAGCGCCGGCAACGCAAAGGCGGCCGTCTTGCCGGTGCCGGTTTGCGCCTGGCCGAGGAGGTCGGAACCGGCCAGCAGCGCCGGAATCGTGGCCGATTGGATCGGCGAGGGCGATTCGTAGCCGACCTCGGCAAGCGCGCGTAACAGCGGTGCACCGAGGCCCAGATCACGGAAAGCCGCCGGCTCGGGTGCTTTGCCCGATGCAGATGCGCTCATGGAAGTGCCTTGTAGAAGTAGGCGGCAAGTCTAGCGATTTGGCCGGGTATTGCTACCATGCGCCCCATGGGACGCATATTCGAAGTCAGAAAGCATGCGATGTTCGCCCGCTGGAACCGCATGGCCAAGCAATTCACCCGGGTCGCGAAGGACATCGCCATTGCGGTGCATTCGGGCGGACCGGACCCCGCGTCGAACCCGACCCTGCGCCGCGTGCTGCAGAATGCGCGCGCGGTGAATATGCCGAAGGACAAGACCGAAGCGGCCATCCGGCGCGCCTCGGGCAAAGAGGCCGCCAATTACCAGGAGATCATCTACGAGGGCTACGCGCCGCACGGCGTGGCGCTCCTGGTGGAGTGCGCCACCGACAACCCGACCCGCACCGTGGGCAATGTGCGCAACATCTTCACGCGCAATGCGGGCAATCTCGGCACCACCGGCAGCGTCGCCTTTTTGTTCAAGAAAATGGGCGTCTTTCGCCTCGCCCCCGCCACCGTCAAGGACCAGGACGAGCTCGAGCTCGACCTGATCGACCATGGTCTGGAGGAGATGGGCGAGAGCACCGGCGAGAAGGGCGAGCCGCAGCTGGTGATTCGATGCGCGTTCAACGATTTCGGCAAGCTGCAGGAGGCGCTCGAGGCGCGGCACATCAGCCCCTTGTCAGCCGAGCACGAATACATCCCCTCGGCACCGACGGAGCTCCCGGAGGATCAGGCCGCCGAGGCGCTCGCGCTGATCGACAAGCTGGAGCAGGACGAGGACGTTCAGAAGGTGTTCCACACCCTGGCGTAGCGTTTAACCGACACCCTGGCGTAGCGTTAACCGACATCCTGGCGTAGGGTTAACCGACGCTAGCGGCAGACGTAGTTCTTGGCCTCATCCGCAGAGCCCTTTCCGGTCCAATGGGCGACTCGCGGATAGGCACAAAGTGGGCGCGTAGAGAGGGGTTCTCCCGTGGGAACTCCGAGCCTTGCGGCCGGGGAATCCGGATATTTCGCCGCAACGATGCTCTCCGGCGCCTCACCGGTTTGGCGCCACTGATCCGCCGCAGCCACCGCATCGAAATGGTCGGGCCCCGGGCCGCCGGAGCAATGCATCATGCCCGGCGCCATGAACAATCTGACAAACTGCTGTGCCCGCGCCCGGCCCATTTTTTTCTGGATGTCGCGATAGTATTGAATGGTGCCGAGGGGCGTGATGGCGGCATCATCCCATCCCTGAAACAGAATGAGCTTGCCGCCACGGGCGGCGAATGCGCTCAAATCGGGATCGTCGGAATTGAGCATCGGTCCGATGGACGCATCGGCTTTGGCGGTGTCCTTGTCGAAGTCGAAGGTCTTGTAGTCCCAATGCGAATCGCCCAGCATGAAGCTTCCAAAAACCTGATTGCCGAATTGGCCTTGGTACGCTGCCGGACCGACGATCCAGGTCTCCCAGTTCTGCGGCAGGCCTTCCGAGCCGGCAGGAAATCCCGGATAAATGCGTTTGCCGGTCCGTGGATCGACGGGACCCGCATAAATCTTTTTTAGGGCCGTGAGTTGCGGCTTGGTCAGGCAATCCGGGCCGTCCGCGGATTTGCACGACAACTGCGACGGATCGAAATGGCAGCTCGCAGGGTCGTTGATGATGCCGTCCTTCACGCCATCGAGGGCGTCGCATTTCGCGAGCGCGGCCTTCATGATCATCGCAAGCTTGCTCTTGGGAATCTCGCTTTCCGGCGTTTCGTTGAGCGCCCTTTCGTTCCAGACGAAGCCCGCCATGATGTGCGTCCAGGCATTCGCCGGAGCCCCTGCCACAATCGCGTCATAGTCCGCCGGGTAGCGCTGCGCCTCCATCAACGCCTCGTGGCCTCCGTTGGAGCACCCGCGGAAATAGGATGCCTGCTGCGCGCGTCCGTAATAGGTCGCTAGCATCGCTTTCGCGAACTGCGCAGTGACGTGATCGGCCCGATAGGCAAAGTCCTTGAGTTTCTCGGGATGTCCGATGACCCAGCTGCCATCGATGACGATCTCGGTCAGCTCGTGACCGAGATCGTCCCCCGCGGTCGCGTAGCCTTTGGCCAACGCGCGGCGCATGTCGAGCGCAGGACCGGACACGGAACCGCCGAAGCCGCCATTGCCGATGCCCAAAAACTTGCCGTTCCATTGATCCGCGTCGGGCAGCCAAACTTCAGCCATGATTTCGGAGTCGGATGTCGGCGTGAGGGTCGCTGCCACGCGGCAAAATGCCATCGGCGCCGGAATGGAAGCCTTGAGCAACTTCAACGGAATGGACGCATTTGCCGGCACTGCGACGGCCGAGGTGATCTTGCCGTTCTGCAGCGGAAATTTCGCCAAATCCTCGCAGGTCGCATGCGCGGTGGCAAAGGACCAAATAAGGACACCGAGCGCCACGGCGCCGTTGCGTAAAGCCATGAAGTTCATGCGAGCCTCTGCCGTTTGCCTTCAGAAGGATTTAAAGACGCGTAACCCGTACTGGCGCGGCGGCCCGGGCATACCCAGATTACCCAGCAGCTGCAACGAGACGTAATGGTCATTGGTGATATTGGTGCCGAACAAGGTAAACGCCAAAGTGTCGCTATAGTCGTATTTGATCTGGGCGTTGAAAATATTTTGTTCCTGCAGAAAGTCGCTGGGTACCACCTGGAAGGCGGTGGCCCAGCGCGAGCCCACCAACGAATAATCCACGCGCGGCGTGAGCGCCTGATGATTGCCCAAATCGATGCTGTATTGAACGCCGGCCTGCGCCGTCCATAGCGGCGCGTTGGGCAAAGGTCTCCCGGTCAGCACCTGATCGCCGAGCGCGAGACTGCGCTGATCGATGGCCGAGAATTGGCCGAGCCGCGTGGCGACGTAGGAGGTGCCGAGGTCGAAGGACAGGCCGCCGACAGCGGCTTGCATTTGCGCCTCGATGCCCTTCAACGTGGTGGTTCCGGTGGCATTGGCATCCACGCCCGCGCTCAGCACCGGATCGAAAATCGCCAGCTGGAAGTTCTTGTAGTCGTCATAGAAGCCGCCGAATTGGGTCTTCAGGTGTCCGGCGAAGAACGTGCCCTTCCAGCCCAGTTCGTAGTCTTTGACGTCTTCCGGCGAAAACACGTTGCCGTTGGCATTGATGCCGCCCCCCTTGTGGCCCGTCGCGACGAAGGCATAAAGGAAGTTGTGCTCGTCCAACGTATAGTCAAGATCCACTTTGTACGTCAGCCTCGAATCGCTTTGCTTGGCGTTGTCCAGGGTCTCGGTGGTCAACGGTATGCCGTAGAAGAGACCTTGCGCGATGCTGCGCACGACGAACGAGGTTTCTGAATACCGGGCGCCCGCGTTGAGCTTCAATTGGTCCGTGATGGCGTAGCCGCCTTGCGCAAAGATTCCCCAGCTGGTTCTGATGGCCGTATCTTGCAGGCCGTTGAGGGCGAGCCCGGTGGTTTGGGTACCGCCAGGCGCCAAGGACAAGATGAATTGGGGGGTATTGAGATTGTCGATCTGGTACACCCCGCCGGCCACCCAGGTAAAGGGGCCCTGGTTCGACGACACGAGATTCACTTCCTCGGACATGGTCCGGTCGTCGGCACTCGCGACGAATATCTCGGGACTCAAGCCCGCGGGCGGCGGCGTGGCGGTGCCGTCGGCGTCCAGCGAATAGGATAGTTTGCCGACCTGGTAACCGGAGATCGACTTGAGCTGGATGTCGTCGGCGAAGCGTTCGCTCAGCTGCAGCACCACGCGATATTGGCGCTCATAGCCTGCAAGGTACGAATCGGATGCCACATCGAATACGTGTTGCGTCAGCCCGGTAAAGGGCCCGGCGGGCGATCCGCCGTGATTGATATAGTTGTAATCGAACTTCAGCAGCGCCGTGAAGTCGTCGTCCGGCTTCCACAGGGTGCTCAAGCGCCAATTCGTGCTGTGCAACTTGCCGGGGTTGCCGGTGTACGGCCCGGACATGTTGAAGAACGTATCGCGGTTCTCGTCGTCCGTTGCGATGCGTATGGCCAGTTGCTGCGATAAGGGGATGTTGATGGCCGCGCGCACTCGCGCATCCTCATAGTTGCCGATCTGGCCCTCGACCCAGCCGCCGAACCTGTCCAGCGTGGGATTGGCTTCATTGATGAAGATCGCGCCGCCGGTGGCATTTTGCCCGGCAAAGGTGCCTTGGGGCCCACGCAGCACTTCGACGCTGGCGATATCGTAGTAGGGCTCGTCCGAAATGAGCCCATTCGGAGTTGTCGAGACACCGTCGCGGTAGATGAGAACGCCCGACGAATCCTGCGCGCCGGCATCGCTCTTGCCGATGCCGCGGATGTTGATCAGGGCGTTTTCACCCGAACTTTGCACGGTCAGCGACGGCGTGGTGAACATCAGCGAGTCGATGGTATTGACGTTCAACTTGGTCAGATCGTCGCCCGACAGCACAGTGGCAGCGATCGGTGCCAGCTGCAGGTCGGTCGAACGCCGCTCCGCGGTCACGACGATGGGCTCCAGCTTGCCCGACATATCCTGGGGAGTCGTGCTCTCCTGGGCTGTCAGATGATTCGACAGCGCGAGGGCGGCGAGCGCGCCCGGTAATAGAATTCGCGCGCGGTTCGGCCCCTGCCGGCAATAAAAATCCATCGTTTGACTCCCCCATTATTGTCCGGCGGCCTAGATGCCCGCCTTTGGCGCGTTTCATACGCGCTCATACTTAATCATTTCAGAATCGATAAGAATGTCAATAGTTGTAATCAACTATGAGCGTTTTCATTCATTCGGGTGCCGGGTGGATGCGCATCCCTGCTTGACGCTGATCATTTGCAGGGGCATGCTCGCGCCAAAATCGGGACAGGGGGACATGGCAATGCGCAGGGTGATGCCGCTGCTTCGCCAACGCGGCTGCGCCGTCATGTTCGCGGCCGCACTCGCGGGTGGCACGGCCGCACTCGCGGGTGGCACGGCCGTACCAGTGGGCGGCGCGGCGGTCGCCGGGGAAGGGGCGGTCCAGAATCTTCGCTCTTACATTCCGCCGACGATCTCACCGCAGGCGCGCGCGATCTACGAGAAGCTGTTGCCGATCGCCGCCGCGCATCGCGCGAAGGAAAAAATCCCGCACACGCTCGCCGAATTCGATGCGCGCCACGACGCGGATATTGCGCGCACCGTACCGGCCGCGCTCGCGGCGGCCAAGGCGGGGAACGTCGCCGTGCGCGAGCTGACGCTCGCCGGCGTCAACGTCGTGGAAGCGACACCGCCGCATTATCGGGACGATCACACTCTCTTGCTTCACGTTCATGGCGGCGGCTTCGTGTTGGGCTCCGCCAAATCATCGCTGGGTGCGGATGTCTTGATGGCGCTCGCGACGGACAAACGCGTCATATCGATCGACTATACGGTGGCGCCGCGCGGCAATTGGCGCACCGTCACGGACCAGGTGGTCGCCGTCTATCAGGCGGTGCTCGCGCAAGGATATTCGGCGAGGAGCATCGGTCTGTTTGGCGACTCCGCGGGCGGCAACATCGTCGCCGCCAGCGTCTTTAAGTTACGCGACCGCGGCTTGCCGTTGCCGGGAGCGCTGGTGTTGTTGTCGCCGTGCGTTGATTTTCACTTGAATGGAGACACGGAAACCACGCTGCGCGAAGCTGATCCGGTTCTCGATTTCGCGCTCAATCAGGCCTTTCTTGCAACTTACGCCGCACCTGACCAGTGGAACAATCCTTACGTGTCGCCGATCCATGGGGATTTCAGCAAGGGTTATCCGCCGGTGCTCATTCAGGCAGGCACCAAGGAACTGCTATTGAGCGATGCCGTGCGCCTATACCAGGCCGTCAAGATCGCCGGCGGCACCGCAGAACTGGATGTGTACGAAGGCATGGCGCATGTGTTCCAGGCCTATATGACGGGAACGCCGGAGCAGGCGGCCGCGTACGCCGAGGCCAACCGCTGGTGGTCGTCGCACCTAAAACCATCGATCTAAGGCTGCCTTGATCCGGCCGAGCCACAGGGCCCAGCGGATGCGGCCTTCGATCTTGTCGAGCCGCGACGCATTGGGAATCGGCTCGACATGCGCGCCGCGCGCATTGAACACCATCCACGAATCGGCATCTCGAGTGTACGGCGGCCAGGTATCGGCGCCCGTGCAGACCGGATGCCCGGTTTTGGCGAAACCCACCCAACAGGCATGCATCAGCGCGCCCATCGCGCGGTCTGCGCGAGTCGCAGGCGGCTCACCGTCGGGGCGCGCATCGAAGGTCTCGAAAACATGAAAGACATCCGAGCCATGAGGCGCGCGCTGCCGCACGGGACGCTGCGCCTCGTCCACATAGTCGAAATAGTAGAGGTAGGTCGGTTGTGCGCGCCATGACAGCGCCGCCAGCCAACGCGCGGGCGCGACGAGCAGAGAGTCGCGAAACATCGAGCGCACCAGCGTTTCATCGTCCATGGCGGGGCCGTAGAGCTCGCGCGCCGACTTCCCTTGTTCTCCGGTCAGCAGCGATGCCTTGGCCTTCTCGATACCGCCCGTCATGTCGAGCAGTGAATCCTCGCCGCTGTTGACGCCGATGATCAAGGGAATGTCCGCCGCCCGCCCAGCCGCGAACGCGATGGTCGTCTGATCGCGGAACAGCCTGTCATCGACCATGGCGCTGCAGACCTGGCCCACGTCATTCAACTGCTTCACCGACAGCGCACGCAATTGGGCAGGCGTCGCCTGCGCGCCCGGCAGGCCCAGCTTGCTCGCCACTTCGACACCGCATTTCTCTGCGTCCGCCAGAGTCGATGGCGGAAACCAGCCGCCGCCGGATTCGACGATGGCCTTATTGAAGAGTCCGCTCGCGCGCTCGCTCGTCATCAGCACCAGCGTCGACAGGGCGCCCGCGGATTCGCCGAACAGGGTGACATTGTGCGGGTCGCCGCCGAAGGCGGCGATGTTGCGCCTCACCCATTCAAGCGCGGCGATCTGATCCATTACCGCGTACTGAACCAGCGGCTCGTCTTTGGGCGCAGACCGGGTGAGCGCGGGGTGTGCAAAACCGCCGAGGTTGCCCAAACGGTAGTTGATCGTCACCAGAACGATGCCATCGCGGGCGAAGCTCGTGCCGTCGTAATAAGGCAAGGACCCTGAGCCGAAGCGCCCGGACCCGCCATGGATCCAGACCATCACGGGTGCTTTCTTCGCCGCCCCCGGTGTCCAAATATTGAGCGTCAGACAGTCTTCGCTGGTGGGCTCCGGCGCGCCGCCTATCTTGAGGATGTCGCGGCCCGGCGGTCCCATTTGCGGGCATGCGGGTCCCGGCAAGGCCGCATTCCGCGTGCCCGGCCAATGCAGCGCGGGCTGCGGCGGTCGCCAGCGCAACGCACCGACCGGCGGCGCGGCATAGGGAATGCCTTTGTATGCCCTGATGGCCCCCTGGAGGCTGCCCGCCACCGATCCCGAGTCGATCCGCACGGGATCCGTCGGCACGGGATCCGTCGGCACGGGGTCCGTCGGCACGGGATCCGTCGGCACGGCTTGCGCCGCCCCGAGCGCGGCCAAGGCAGCCAGAAACGCGATCGCGCGCCTCATTTGCCGGCACTCAGCGCGCGATCAAGCTTGAGCGTTGCACTCACGGCGATCTGCTCGCTGGAATTGCCGACGAGGATCCCGTAGGCGCCCGCATCGGCGCGCCAGCGCCCGGCCCTGACGTCAAAATACGCGAGGGATCGGACGTCCAACGGCATCGTGACCTGGCGGGACTCGCCCGGCGACAGCAGGATCTTGGTAAAGCCCTTCAACTCTTTGGGAGGCCGTGGTACTGCCGAAGGCGGGGGCGCGACGTATAGCTGCGCGACGACCGCACCGGCGCGCGTGCCGACGTTCTTCACGCTGAATACGGCCTGGTAGGTGGCTTGCCCCGTGCCGGTCTTTCGAATTTGCAGATCATGATATTCAAAATCGGTGTAGGAGAGCCCGAAGCCGAACGGAAACATCGGCTGGATGTGCTTCGCCTCATAACCGCGATAGCCGACGAACACACCCTCCTGGTAGCGGACCTGATGGGTGCCGGGCTGAGGGTAGTAACTGTCGTGCACGGGGTTGTCCTCCCAGCGCCGCTCGAAGGTTGCCGGAAGATGACCGGACGGATTCACGGTACCGAAAAGAATCTTGGCGAGCGCGGCGCCGCCGTCTTGACCCAGATACCACGCTTGCAGCAGCGCGGGTACGCCGTCCAGCCAGGCCGACATATCGACCGCCCCGCCGGAAGTGATCACCACGATGCAGCGCGGATTGGCCGCGCACATTTTTCGAACGAGCTCATTCTGTCCCGGCGGCAACGAAAAACTTCGATCCCATGCTTCCGCCTCGCTCGCGTAGTCGAATCCCACGGCGATGATGACCGCGTCGGCCTGCGCCGCAAGCAGCTCGGCATTGGGCTCCACCCAGGCACCGCTCCCCACGAGGCCCAGCCTGACAAAAGGCACGCGCCCATCGAGCCCGCCCGCGACGGCGCGGTGTTCCAACACGATCTTGTGCGCGTGCGCGTCGAGCATCACCTTGGCCACGGCTATCGGCGTCTTTTTCAAGGTCCAATGATCGATCACGAGCTTGTCGTCGACGAGGACCCGGTATCCAATATCCTTGTCAAAGCCGCCCACTTGCACGAACACGTCGTATTCGCCCGCGCTCTTGGGCGTGAAATAGCCGGTCCAGCGTGTCGAGGTGGGATGCGGGGCTGCGAAATCGGCGAGATTCAGTTTCTTGTCGCCCGAAGCCAGCGCGCTCAAATCGAGCGGCTCACCCTGATCGATGTAAGGCGCCACGCGCCCGCGCGCGGCACCTGCCAGGTCGAGATTGTCGAATTCTTCCACCTGCAAGCCGGGCTCCCCGCCCGGCGCGTGCAGCGTCCACTTCGTATCGCGGGCGAATTGCTGCAGATCGGCGATGCCGCGCGTGTAGCGAATGTCCACATCGTGCAGCTCGCCGCTCAAGCCTTCGAGCAGGCTGCTGGCGTGAAACGGCGCCACCGTCGCGCTGCCGCCGCCGATCAGCGGCGCAGGGTAGGCGTTCGGTCCAATCACGGCGATCGAGCGAATCTTGTGACGTTCCAGCGGCAGTACGCCGCCCGCGTTCTTGAGCAATACCACGCCCTCCTCTGCGCCCTGCAAGGCGGCGGCATCGCTGGCCACATCGTAGCGGGAGATCGACGGGTCGAGCTGCGGACGGTCAAGCCATCCCAGCCGAACCGCCGTCCTCAGAATGCGCCGCACCTTGTCGTCCAGCACGTCCATCGTTACCCGGCCGCTGCGCACCAGCGGCATGAGCGCGGCAGCGTTGAAATAGGTCGATCCGGGCATCTCCAGATCGAGCCCGCCGTTGGCAGCGTCCAAAGTGTCGTAGGTCGCGTCCCAGTCCGACATCAAGACGCCGTCGAAGCCCCAGTCGTGCTTGAGAATCTCGCGGTTGAAGCGGCGGTTCTGCGTCATGTGCTCGCCGTTGACCAGGTTGTACGAATCCATGACCGCGGCGACGTGGCCACTCTTCACGGCCGTCTCGAAGGCCGGCAAATAAATCTCGCGTGCCGTGCGCTCATCGATGAGCGCATCGGTGGTGTGCCGCGCGAATTCTGAATTATCCGCAAGGTAATGCTTGACGGTGGCGGCGACGCCTTGACTCTGGATACCCACAATGAGCGCGGCGGCGGTCTGCCCGGCCAGATAGGGGTCTTCGCCGTAATATTCGAAATTGCGGCCGTTGAGCGGCGAGCGATAAATATTGACCCCGGGGGCGAGATAGAAATGCACGCCGCGGGCTCGCGCATCGCGGCCGAGCTGCGTGCCGATGCGTCGCTCGAGTTCGGTATTCCAGCTCGCCGCGAGCGCAATGCCGCCCGCGTACACGGTGGTGCGGGTGAAATTGCGCACACCGAACGGGCCGTCCGCGGCCTTCATGGGCGGCACATGCAAACGCGCCACGCCTCGGATGTCGAACAGGGTGCCGGCACCGCCGATCATGTCGATTTTCTCTTCGAGGGTCATTTGCTCGAGAATGGCGTCGACCCGCTGCTCGACCTGCGGCGTCCGGGTGCCGGCCGATGTCGCGGACGCCGCCGATGTCGCGGACGACGCCGCTGCCGCGGACGACGCCGCTGCCGTCGCGACCAAGAGCAGCAGCGCTTTTGCCAGCCGGTGCGGTAACTTCAATTGGGGGGCTCTCCTGTGGTGGCAAGTATGCGTACCGGGCCCAAGAGGCCCGATGGCAGCAAGGGGGATGTCGCGGTGTAGGGGGATTGCGGCGCGAACGCCACGCGCACTGCGCCGGGCTGCTCATCGCCAATGAGCCGGTTCACCCACAGATTGTCCACGCGGATCGTAAGCTCGTGGCGTCCGGGCTTGACGCCGGGCGGCAGATCGATTTCGAAAGGCGCGTGCCAGGCGGTGCCCACGGGGGCGCCGTCGAGAAATACCACGGCCAGCTCATGGACGCTCCCTAAATCCAGGCGCAGCCGCTGCCTGCGGCTGGTAGGGAACGATGGCAATCGAAGGCTGGTGTGGTAGGTCGCCGCTCCGGAGAAATACCTGATGCCTTCGTCCGGCGAGGTACGCCAGTCGATGAGCTGCCGGAACGCAGCGCTCTGCGGAGCGCCGCGCCCACTTTGAAATCGGACTTTCCAGGGTCCCTCGACACGCAGGATTTCGCGCATCCGAGGAGGAGGCCGAACCACTCGCGGGTGCGACGGAACGTCCCGCGAGTGCGGCGGAGCGTCGCGAAGCACCACAAAGAAAGCGTCGTGCGCCGCAAACGACAGCGGCACCGTAATCCCCTGCGCGGTGGACTGAAAGCTCAGCGGCTCTGTCGTTCCCGTATCGGCGCGCCACAATTCGGGAACGCGATTCTTGACACGAAACCTGACGCGCGTGGTCCGTGGAGCGGCATCCTGATTGGAGAGAAAATAGATATCCGCCTCGTCGGTACGCCGATGCACGGCCCTGATGCGGCACGCGGGCACACAGGGCTCGACCATGACGTCATCGACGATCCCCTCGGCGTCGAGAGCGGCGCGCAGATCGGTCGACGCGTACACGCGTCCCTGCGCGAAGCGGTGCGCGCCTGACGCCGCGGGGTTCGGACCCCAGATCTCGTCCGCGAGCGCCGACACCTCGGCGTCGGGGGAGAGCACGCCGAGTCCGCCGGCGGGCCGCGCGGCGACGAGCACCGCGCCGCCCGCGACCAGCTCACGCAGCTTTCGCAGGGTCGGCAAGGAATAGCGCGTGACTTGCGGCGGCACGTACACGATCCGGTAACGCAGCCCGCTCGGAGCGAGCACGGACCCGTCCTGCACGGTCAAGGCTGACAGGGCTTCGGCGTTGATGTAATCGTAGCCGAAGCCTTCCGGCACCCCGGACTCGAATCGATCCTGGTTGATCTCCGTAAGGTTGCGCTCCTCGCCGTAGAAGCAGAGCACATCGGCCACGAAGCGTCCTCGCTGCAACAGGTACGAGGTCCGCGACAGGTAGTCGACCCAAGGGCCGGCGTCCTCGGCCCATGTGTCGTTGCGATTGAAGAACTGGCCGAAGAACCCGAGCATCAGGCCGGGCGCCGCATGCAGCAGCGGTTGATGGTGAGATTCGTGCAGCAGAATCCGGTTGATGCCGCCGGCGAAGATTTCGTCGATCACGGGCTTCAACATCGCAGGCGAGAAAGCCCAAGGATCGGTGCCTGCGGCCACGGTCAAGGACTCCGCGGCGGCCAGTGGCTTGCCGTAGACATGCGCGGCCGAGGCTGCCTCTCGCAAGTCCGCCTGCAGCGTAGGCTGGCCGGGCGCCGTGGCGAAAGCCCGATACCAAAATTCGCCGGTGGGGACGTCGGCGCGCGACTTGATGGCGAAGCCGTCGCCGATCGCGCGGGGGGTGTCGCCTTGCGCCTCGGTGTAGTAGCGCATCCCGTGCTCATGCAAAACCTGCGCGATCACGCCGTAGTGGTTGTCGGCAAGCGCCTCCTCGAGCGTGCGATGAAAATCCCACAAGAACCGCTCGCTGGTCGCGGGGTCGGCGACCACGCGGCCGGCGAGTACGGGAAGGTAGCGCAAGGGATCGTAGCCGCGGCGCGCCTTGAACTGCGTGAGCAATGTCGGGGTCCAATTCTGCACCCCGGCTTCCCAGCTGTCGGTCAACAGATTCTGCACGCTGCCATCGCCCAGAGGCGCCTGCATGGCCTCACTGTAAATCGACAGGTAATGCTCGAGATACTCGCGCACCAGCCGCGGATCCAGCTTGTCGACCTCGAGGCCCGTATCCTTCGCTTGCGCGGGTCCGTTGGTCTGACCCGTGAGCGACCATCCGAAACGCAGCAACGTCCATCTGCCCGCCGGCGCATTCCATCTCAGCCTGCCTTGAGCGTCGAGCTTGTCCGACAGGTCGACGACGCCGTCCAAGGGAATCACGGCGTCGCGGTCCGCCGCGGCAGTTGCTTGGGCGCGGCCGTCGATGGTGGATTGAAAGCCCGCTTTGCTCTCGAAGCGGCTGACCCGCGCCCCTCCCGTCAAGTCGAGACGCGTCAGCAAGAAATCGCTCGGCGGCGCCGGCCGCTTGGCCAGGCGCGGCGGCAGATCCGGGAAGAGCGGCTTGGGCGCCGGCCGCGTAAGAACGATGCGAAAGACTTTCGCCCGTGTTGCCGCGAATGAATAGGTCTGCTGCGGCGCCGGCATCTCCGACGGATCGGCCGCCGCTTTCAGCAAGGTTCGCAACTCTGCGGCGTCGTTGCCGGCCTGAATCTCCACATCCGCGACCTTGGCGAGTCCGAGCGTGAGCGCGGCGATGGTGGTGGGCCGCTCGAACACGGCATCGATGGCGGCGCTCGATTGGCCTTCGGGGATGGGCAGGCGGACGCTGGTGCTCAAATCCGCGGCGCGAAGCGGGGAGAGGTCCAGTGGCGCGCCATTCGCAAAGAACGCCGGCGCAACCTCGAGGAGCTCGGCGGCAGGGGTCGGGAAGGCGATGAGCACGCTGTCGCGGTACACGTCGCCTTTGAGCTCCTGAGGCGGCGGATTGAAGGTGCGCCTGACGCCCAGGAAAGGTCCGGCGACGGCGGGCGGCTGTGCCAGGACGAGGTCGACGGGTCCGCCACCGCGCAGCTGCGTTTCACTCCAAACATATTTTTTCATGGCATTTTCGGGTGCCACCCAGATTCCGCCGGTTTCGCTCCAACCGGGCGAGCCGGCGATGGTGACCTCCATGCCCGAGGCCCGTGCCAGGCGGGTGGTCTCGCGAAAGGTGGCGCGCCATGTCTCACTCAAGAAATCCACCGGCGGATCGATGACGTGCGGCTCGCCCAGTCCGCCGCCGGTGAAGGTGTGCACGCCGCCGATGCCGATGCGCTGCATCCACGCCAGATCGAGTTTCGCGCCGGCCAGATCCACATTGCCGCTCATCCAGTGCCACCACACCTGGGGCCTGGCCTCCGCCGGGGGATGTTCAAATCCGTCGAGCAAGGCATCACGCGGCGAAGCGGCGAGCGCTGCCGGGCCGGGCAACGCAATCAACGCCAAGATCAGCCAACCGCGAGCTCGAGAGAGAGGCATTCGTCACGCGCTTTGATTAAATTTGATCTATAATGATCATAAGCCGGCAGGCCGTCAAACAAACGAATCGAATTCGATCAGGTGTGGGGGGGAAACTGATGAGCAAGTTGATGGTCGCGGCGGCTCTCCTGGGACTCATTTCCCCGGCGCTGGCCGCCTCCCCGGCGCTGGCCGCTTCCCCTGGGCCGGCGGCCGATGGGCCCACCGGACCTGTGCCCCGTGTCATCAATATCTGGCCGGGGGTCGCCCCGGGTTCCGAGCAGGCGACGCAGCATGAGATCGACGCGCAACTTCCGGCGCCGGGAAATCAGACCACTCGTCTGATCCGCAATGTCGTGACCCCGACGCTGACCGTTTTTGCACCCGCGAAGCCGAACGGCACTGCGCTCATCGTGTGTCCGGGCGGCGGCTATTTCGGGCTCATGTTCAATTACGAGGGTACCGACTTCGCCGAATGGCTGAGTGCGCGCGGCGTGACCGCTTTCGTCTTGAAGTACCGCCTGTTGCCGACGCCGGTGAACCTGGCGGACCAATCGGCCGAGATGAAGGAGCTCACCGCGAGCGTGAAGGCGGATTTCGATCATGCCTATCACAAGCTGGATGCCGGCCGAAGCTTGGCCGTCGCCGATGGCAAGCAAGCCATTCGCTATGTCAGGCAACATGCCGCTGAATGGCATGTTGCGCCGGATCGAATCGGCCTGATGGGATTTTCCGCGGGCGCGGGGCTGACCATGGGTGTGGCGCTCGAGCACGATGCCGAGAGTCGACCGGACTTCATCGCGCCCATTTACGGCTACATGGACGACGTCGCCCCGCCGGCGGACGCGCCGCCGGTTTTCATCGTCGCGACGCAGGCGGACGGTCTGGTTCCCTCCGGGCGCAGCGTCATGATCTATCAGCGTTGGACTGCGGCTCACCTGCCCGCGGAGCTGCATTTATTCGAGAAGGGCCCACACGGATTCGGCACCCGGAAGACGGGCTTGCCCTTGGATCAGTGGGAGGGCCTGTTCGAAGCCTGGCTGCGATCGCGGGGGTTGCTCGGCGCGCCCTAGGAATGCACTTATAATGGATGCATGCCGGCCCATCGTTTTCGGATCCTCAATGTGTTCACCCGCGGCCGCGAGAGGCTGACGGGTAATCCGCTGTGCGTGTTCGAGCAGGGCGCCGGCCTCGACGACGCGACCATGCAGGCGGTGGCGCGGCAGTTCAATCTATCCGAGACCACGTTCATCCTGCCCTCATCGCGGGCCGCCGCGGGCGTGCGCATTTTCACGCCGAGCTACGAAATGCCGTTCGCCGGGCATCCGACCCTGGGCACCGCTCATGTGTGCCGCGCGCTCGGACTCGGCGGGGACACACTGCGACTTGAAATGAAGGCGGGCTTGATCGAGGTCGAGGCCGCCGGCGACCGCTGGACTTTGACCGCGCCCGATGCGGAGGTCCGCGAGCTCGACGTGCCACGTGAGGTGCTGGCACGGGCTCTCGGCCTCGACGCGGAAGACATTGCCGAGCGTCCGCTGTGGGTAAAGGCCGGCAAGGAACAGCTCATCGTTCCCTTGCGCTCGCTCGATGCGGTACGCCGCACGGCGCCGGCGGCGAATGCCATGGCCGGGATCAAGAGCGAGGACGGCATCGGCATGGCGTACGTGTTCGCGGAGTCCGGGCCGGGGAAGGCGTTGGCGCGGTTCTTCTTTCCGAGCGCAGGCGCGATGCTCGAGGATCCGGCCACCGGTTCGGCGACCGCCAACTTCGGCGGCTGGTGCCTCGCCATGAAACGGCCCGTGCCGCTGACCCTCGAAATTTCTCAGGGTGAGCTCGCGGGCCGCCCGTCGATTCTGCATCTGGAGATCACGCGGGAGCGGCGGATCCGCGTGGGCGGTGAAGTGATCGAGCTCGGCGGCGGATCGATCAGCCTGGACTGAAGGCCACCGATCGACGGCACGCCGGCAATCCTATCTACGTGAGCGACTCTGACTTTTCTCATTTAATCGAAATCGATGAAGCTGCGCGGGCGATCTCACTCGATATTGACGGTGAAGCCGATGCCGCGGCCTTTGGGCTGCGGCGGGTTCGTGAGTTCTCGGATGGCAGAGAGGATGGCGGTGATCGCTTCGTCGTGATGCTGGTCTGCCCGGGTCAGACGGAACACAAAGTCTTCTGGGAAACGTTCGGTGTTGCGCTTCACGGCCTGGTTGAGAGCTTTGGTCGGTACCCCGTAGAGCACGGCGAGCTCAACATCGAGCAGCACTCTGTGGCCGCGCAGGACGAGGATCGAGCGGGTGATGTCCTCGACAGGAGCCAGTGCCCTCGTGTCTGAAAAATAACTTCTCATCCTTGGTCATGGGCGTGACTAAAGACTCGGGCTTGCGCGGTGGCACCTTAATCTTGCGCTGACGTTTCCGCGGAAACGTCCACCATCCTCGATCGGCAGCTCCTCCGCGACCAAAGGGTTCCATTACTGGTTGGATATCCAGTATAATAGCAAAACCGCCCAAGAAAACAAACAATTAGATGGCGCGGGTGTGAGGGTGTGCGCTGCGCTCGTAGACACGAAACTAGCCTTCCGCGTCGGGGCCGTGACCGTGGTTGATCACCCGGTAGGCCCAGCGCACCACGGGCGTGAGCCGGGGCGCGACCATGGCGAGCGCCTGGGTGTAATCCACCCAGCGTGCCTCGTGATGCTCGGGCATGCCGAGCTCGGGGTTGACCGGCAGGCTGATGTGGGTTTCCTTGCTGCGGGCGATGAAGTAGCGCGAGATCTTGCCCTTGTTGTAGGGCCCGGTGTCCATGAAGTCCAGGCCCCAGTCGAACGAGATGTCGTCGAGGGTGGTCTCCTCGCGCACTTCGCGGATCGCGGCATCGATCGGCGCTTCCCCCGGCTCGACCAGACCCTTCGGGAAGTCCCAGTTCCGGTAGGCGCGCAGCAGCAAGAAGTTCAGTTTGCGGTTGACCAAGCTCACGATCACCACGCCGGCGGAGAGCCGCGTGGGCGGTGCGACTGGGGGCATAGGGACGCTCGAGCACGTTGAAGAGCCCGGATTGTACCCTGTGCCGCACTTGGTTTACGCGGCGCGACCGGCGTTTACGCGGCGCGACCGGCGTTTACGCTGCGCGACCGGCGTTTACGCCGCCGCGGACAGCGGCAGGCGGATCAGGTGGTCGAATGCGCTCAGTGACGCCTTTGCCCCTTCGCCCATGGCGATGACGATCTGTTTGTAGGGCACGATGGTGCAATCGCCTGCCGCGAACACGCCGGGGACGGAGGTCTGGCCGCGCGCATCCACTTCGATTTCGCCGTACGCGCTCAGCTTCACCACGCCTTTGAGCCAATCGGTGTTCGGAATCAATCCGATCTGGACGAACACGCCGGCCAGCTCCAGCGTATGCAGGGAACCCTCCTGCCGGTCCTTGTACGACAGCCCGGTCACACGCTGACCGTCACCCGTCACCTCGGTGGTCTGGGCGTTCGTGATGACGGTGATGTTGGCGAGGCTCTTGAGCTTGCGAACCAGCACGGCATCGGCCCGCAGCGCGGGCTTGAATTCGATCAAGGTGACGTGGCTGACGAGCCCCGCCAGATCGATGGCCGCTTCGACACCGGAGTTGCCGCCGCCGATCACGGCGACGCGCTTGCCCTTGAACAGCGGGCCATCGCAGTGGGGGCAATAGGCAACGCCGCGGTTGCGGTATTCGCGCTCGCCGGGCACGTCGATCTCGCGCCAGCGGGCGCCGGTGGCGAGAACCACGGACTTCGCCTTGAGGACGGCGCCATTCTCGAGCTGCACTTCGATCAGTTCGCCGGGGACCAGGGCGGCTGCCTTCTGGGAGCTCATCACGTCGACATCGTAGGCGCCCACGTGCTGATCCATGCCCGCCGCGAGCTTGTGCCCTTCGGTCTCTGTCACGGAAATGAAGTTCTCGATGCCGACGGTATCCAGGAGCTGACCGCCGAGCCGCTCTGCCGCGATGCCGGTGCGAATGCCCTTGCGCGCCGCATAAACCGCGGCTGCGGCTCCCGCCGGCCCGCCGCCGATGACCAGCACGTCATATGGGCTCCTCGCCTCGAGGCGCTCGGCCTGCTGCTTCCCGCCGCCGGAATCGAGCTTGGCGACGATGTCCTCGAGCGACATGCGCCCCTGACCGAACGGCTGACCGTTCAAGAACACCGCCGGCACCGCCATGATGCCGCGGCGCTCGACCTCGGCCTGGAACAGCGCTCCGTCGATCATCGTGTGACGGATGCGCGGATTGAGCACTGCCATGAGGTTCAGCGCCTGAACCACGTCCGGGCAATTCTGACAGCTCAGGGAAATGAAGGTCTCGAAGTGCAGCTCCTCGCCCTGCAGCCGGCGCACCTGGTCCATGACGGCGGCGTCGGCCTTCGGCGGATGGCCGCCGACTTGAAGCAGCGCGAGCACCAGCTAGGTGAACTCGTGGCCGAGGGGCAGGCCCGCGAATCGAACGCGCGGCGCGGCGCCGCCCGCGTGCAGGGCGAAGGACGGCGCGATATCGGCATCGCCGCCCGGCGCGGCCTTCAGGGTCACCCGCGGCGACGCCGAGACGATATCCTCGAGAAGCTCGAGCATTTCCCGCGAGGCGCCGCTCTCATCGAGCGACGCCTGGATCCCGACCGGCTGCGTCAGCCGGTCGAGATAGCCCTTCAACTGCACCCTGAGTGCGGCATCCAACATGTGCGTCTCCTGAATCTTCCCGACCGGTTAGATCTTTCCGACCAGGTCGAGCGAGGGCGACAAGGTCTTCTCGCCGGGAGTCCACTTGGCCGGGCAGACCTCGCCCGGATGAGAGGCGACGTACTGAGCCGCCTGGACTTTGCGCAGCAATTCCTTCGCATCCCGGCCGATGCCGTTGTCGTGGATCTCGATGACCTTGATCCGGCCGCCCGGGTCGACCACGAAGGTCCCGCGATAGGCGAGTCCCTCTTCCTCGATCAGCACGCCGAAGTTGCGCGACAGCGTGAGCGTCGGATCGCCGATCAGCGGATATTGCACCTGCGCAATGGTGTCGGACGTGTCGTGCCAGGCTTTGTGCGTAAAATGAGTGTCGGTGGACACGCCGTAGATTTCCACGCCGAGCTTCTTGAAGGCCGCATAGTGATCGGCCAGGTCGCCGAGCTCGGTGGGGCAGACGAACGTGAAGTCCGCGGGGTAGAACACCACGACGGACCATTTGCCCTTGAGATCCTCGTGCGTCACCGGCACGAACTTCCCGTTGTGATAGGCGGTGGCCTTGAAGGGCTTGATTTCGGTATTGATCAGAGACATTGACTTAACTCCTCGACTGGGTGGGCCTTTGCGAACCAGGAGCCATGATGGCCCGGGGCGCACGATTAGTGAAATTGATTAACTATATCTATTTGATAGAATCTCTCTATCGAATAGGGTGGGTGCCGATTCATGAATCTCAAGGACCTCAAGTATCTGGTGGCGCTCGCGGATACCGGCCACTTCGGCCGGGCCGCGGAACGCACGTTCGTGAGCCAGCCGACGCTGTCGGCCCAGATCAAGAAGCTCGAGGATTTCCTGGGCGTGAAGCTGGTCGAACGCCAGCCGAAGAACGTGCAGCTCACCGAGGTCGGCAAGCAGATCGTGGTGCGGGCGCGGCACATGCTGAACGAGGGCGACGAGATCGTCGCCCTCGCCCGCGACAACACCAACCCGCTTTGCGGCAAGCTCAAGATCGCCTTGATTCCGACCATCGGACCGTATCTGCTGCCGCGCGTGATGCAGAAGCTCCGCAAGGCGCTCCCGGAGCTGAAGCTCATGCTCTACGAGTACCAGACGGAGAGTCTGCTGAAGCGGCTGCGCGACGGTGAGATCGACCTCGGAGTGATTGCGCTGCCGACCGACGAGGAAGGCCTGGAATCGCGTGCTCTCTACAAGGAGGTGTTCACGGTCGCGCTCCCGAACAATCATCCGTTGGCCGGGAAGTCGACCATCAAGGTGCAGGATCTGAAGGATCAGACGCTGCTGCTCCTGGAGGATGGGCATTGCCTGCGCGATCAGGCGCTCGAGGTGTGCAGCCGCATCGACATCCGCGAGCCCGAGGATTTCCGTGCGACCAGCCTGGAGACCCTGCGGCAGATGGTGATGGCGGGGCTCGGCATCACGCTCATGCCGGAATTCGCGGTCGAGCCGCCGTTCGGCTCTCAGCGCGGCCTCACCGTCCGTCAGTTCGGCAAGCCGCCTCCGCTGCGCACGGTCGGTGCGGTGTGGCGCAAGACCAGCACCCGCGCCGCGGCCATCGACGCAGTCTGCGACGTGGTGCACGACGTCATGCGCGCCCGGGGCTGAAAATTCCCCCATGAAGCTTCGCAGGACAGCCGCCGGCTCCGCATGGGCCTTTCACGCGACCAATGCCGCCGTCTTCGAGGCGCTGGCACGCGGCCATCACGGTGAGAGCCTGCGCGAGTATTTCGGCACGCCGGCGTTCGAGGAGCTGTCCGGCCTTGCCGCCGCCGCCGCCGCTGCTGCCGCCGCCCGGAGGCCGGGACGAGCGCGCGAGCGCCGTTCCCGGGTGTTGATCGTCCCCGGGATGATGGGCTCGAGACTCTGCGAGGCAACCGGGCGGGCGGGCGCGCAGCGCAAGGCCGCACCGAAGGCTCTTTGGGTCGATCCCTTGCGCATCGCAGCCGGCCACCTCGAGCAGCTGAGCTTGCGTGCGCGGCGCCCGCTGCGGCCGGCCGGTGCCCTCCTGCCGGCCTACGCCAAGCTCAAGCTGACGCTCTCGATCCGCGGCTTCGACGCGCGCTTCTTCGCCTACGATTGGCGGCTCGGGATCGACAGGATCGGCGCAATGCTCGCCGCCCGGATTCTTGCAGTCGGCAAGCCGGTCTCGTTGATCGCGCACAGCATGGGTGGCCTCGTGGCGCGTGTCGCCATGAGCCGGCTGCCGAAGCGCCTGATCAAGCGGCTCATCATGCTGGGAACTCCGAACCGGGGCAGCTTCGCTCCGGTGCTCGCGCTTCGGGGTACCTATCCGTTCGTGCGGCGCCTGTCGCGGCTCGATCTCGAGCACTCGCCGGAGGAGCTGGCGGAGCGGGTGTTCTGCACTTTCCCCGGCCTTTATCAGCTGCTGCCCCCCACGGCTGCCGCGAACGGGATCGATCTGCTCGATCCGGCCTGCTGGCCGGACTCAGGGCCGCAGCCCGATCCGGCATTGCTCGCCCGGGTGGCCGGGGCTCGGTCCCGGATGGCGGATCCTGATGCTCGGATGGCGCACATCGTCGGCGTCAATCGAGAAACGGTGGTTGCCGTGCGGCGAACGAGCGCCGGGTTCGAATACGCATCGGACCTGAACGGCGACGGCACGGTACCGGTGAGCATGGCCACGCTGCCGGGGCTCGAGAGCTACTTCGCCGACGAGGCACACGGCGAGCTCGGCAACAACTCGCGCATCATCGATGCCATCGTCTCGCTCCTCGAGGGTGAGCGCCGCTGCGGTCTGGCGCGGCGGTTTGCCGCGCGCAAGGAGCCGCGCGCGCGCTTCGACGATGAGCAGCTGCGCGCCGCCGACATCAGCAAGATCGATTGGCGGCGTCTCGATTCGGCGCAGCGCGAGGCGGTGCTGGCCGATCTCGACGGCTGCCGCGCGTTGGCGCCGGATCACTCGGCCCAGTCGCTCGCCTAGGACAAACGTCCATGAACTTCGACGCGAAATTCATCGAGGAGCACCGGCTGATCGAGCGTTATCTCGAGAACAAGCTCCCCGTCAAAGGGGCGCGCGATCTGGAGAACTGGTGCCGGGCACATCCCGACTACCTCAATGACCTCAAGCTTGCCGAGCGCACGCAGGCGAGCCTCAAGCTCCTCGAGGCGAGCGGTCAGTCCCAGGACCTGGGCGAGCCGGCGGCGCCCTGGTGGAAGTCTCCGTATCTACTCATCGGTCTCTCGGCCGTCACCTTCGTGAGTCTGCTCGCCTGCCTGGCGCTGGTCGGCAAATACAACCTGTTGCGAGGGGAGCTGGAGGACACCCAGGTGCGCATGCGCCAGGGGTCGCTGGTGCAGCCGGCGGTCTCGAGCGAGCAATTTATTGCTCCGGATCGCGCGCCGGGGCTGGACCATGCGCGCATCGCCGTCTCGAGCGCCGTCCCTCAGCTCATCGATCTGCACATCGACATGAGCTACACCAAGAAGTTGATGCAGTTCAGGGTGACCGTCGACAAGCAGGGACAGGGGCGCGCGCTCATCTTGAACGACATTCTCAAGGACTCGAATGGCGAGATCCGGCTGACGTTCAATACCACCGGAATCGCGGTGGGGCGTTACAGCGTGCGTATCGAGTCGCTGCCGATGAGCGGAGCGCCGACTCCGGAAGGGTGGTTGATTCTCGACGTGACTTGAGGATGCCCTCCGCGACTGAGGATGCCCTGCGCAGCGCCGGTCAGAACGGCTCGTCGCGCAGGGTCACCACCGGCGGCGTGTTGACGACGCGGCGCGTCGCCAGAGTTCCGCTGACTCCGACCAGCACCGTGCCGCACACGAGACCGAGGATCCAGACCCACGGATCGAAGCCGTACTCGAGCGAGAACATGCGGGTTGCCAGTATCCAGCCGACGACGCTCGCACCGATTGCCGCCAACGTTCCCGACAGGAACCCCAGCGCCGAGAATTCGGCGGCGACGCCCTGCAAGACGGTCATGCGGCTGGCACCCAGGGTGCGCAGCATCGCGCTCTCGTAGCGGCGCTCGTCGCGCGTCGCCTGCACCGCCGCGAGCAGCACGACGACGCCCGCGGCAAGGGTGAATAAAAACACGTACTGCACCGCCAGCGACGCACGGTCCATGATGTCTCGAATCTGCTGCAAGATGGCATCCACGTCGAACACCGAGACCGTCGGAAACTGCTTCACCAGGCCGACCAGCGCGGGCCGCTGCGCCGGCGTGAGATAGATGCTGGTCATGTAAGTTCCGGCGGCGCCGTCCAGGAGGCCCGGCGGAAACACCAGGAAGAAATTGGGGCGGAAGCTGTCCCAGCGAACCTTGCGGATGCTGGCAACGCGCACCGTCAGACTCTCGCCGGCCACGTCGAACTGCAGGCGGTCGCCGAGCTTGAGGCCGAGCGCTTCGCTGTACTCGGTCGATATCGACACCAGCGGTTTGCCGATCTCGTCCCGGGTCCACCAGTGCCCCTCGACCAGCTGATTGTCCTCCATCAGGCGCGCCGACCAGGTGAGGTTCTGCTCCCGCTCCAGAAAGCCCCGCCCGCGGTCGCCCTTGAGCTTGATCGAGTCGCTCGGCACGCCGTTGACGGCGGTCATGCGGGCGCGAATCATCGGATACATGGTGGGGTCGCCGAACCCGTGGGAATTCAGGAATTCCTCCAGAGGCCGGCGCTCGTCGGGGGTGATGTTGATCAGGAAATTGTTGGGCACGTCACTCGGCAGGCTCCTGCGCCAATCGCTCAACAAATCGCCGCGCACCACGGCGAGCAGCAGCAGCATCATGAGGCCGAGTCCGAACGCGACGATCTGCACGACGCTCGCCGCGCCGCGCCGCGAGACGTTCGCGAGTCCGTATCGCCATGCCACGCCGACGCCGCCGCGCAGGCGCCCGGTGAGCCGGACCAAGCCGTACCCGGCGAGCGCCAGCGCCACTCCAACCCCGAATACGCCGCCGAGCACGCTCACCACGAGCTCGGTATCGCGTACCAGGCTCCATAGAATCGCGAACAGCGCGCCGATCGCGCAGACATACGTGATGCCGAATCGCAGCGGCGGCGCGCTCGCGGTCCTGCGCAGCACCCGCGCGGGGGGCGTGTTCTTGAGATGCAGCAGCGCGGGCAGGGCAAAGCCGATCAGCATGGCCGTCACCGTCACGCCTGCCACCGCCAGGGGCGCGAGAGAGGCGGGCGGCAGGGCGGTACGGATGAGATCGCGAAGCAGCCAGGCCAGTCCGTCCTGCGCCAGATAGCCGGCGCAGGCGCCGATGGCGACCGCGCCCAGCGCGAGCAAGGCGAGCTCGATCACGGAAATGGACAGCACGAAGCGCTGCGACGCTCCCATGCATTTCATCAACGCCACCGTATCGATGTGCCGCGCGGCGTAGCGGCGCGCGCCCATCGCCACGGCGACCGCGGCCAGGAGCACCGAGGCGAGGCTCGCCAGATTCAAAAAGCGGCTGGCCCGATCGATGGCCGAGTCGAGCTGGCGGCTCGATTCATCCACTTCGCGAAGGCGCTCGCCGGGAGATTTGACGGCGACCAGAAACTCGCGCAGCTGCTCGACGGCGGCCGGAGGACCGGCGAACAGCGCCGCATAGGTGACCCGGCTGCCGGGCTGGATCAGCTGCGTCGCCGCCACGTCATCGAAGTTGATGAGCACGGCCGGCGCCAGATTGACGAACGCGGTGCCCTGGTCGGGCCGATAATCGAGTATTTCCGTCACCCGAAACGATGCGGCCCCGATCCGGATCGAGCCGCCGAGGCGGATGTCGAGATGCGCCACGATGCGCGCATCCACCCAGGCCTCGCCCCGCGCCGGGATCCGGTCGGTGTCGTGAGAGGCGCCGAACGGCGTATCCGAGATCTTGAGGCGGCCGCGAAGCGGATATCCCGGGCTCGCCGCGTTCAGCCCCGCCAGCTGGCTCACGTCGCCGTTGAATATGGCCGTCGGAAAGGTCAGGAGCTCCGCGCTCGCGAGGCCGAGCTTGCGGCTCTCGGCAAAATAGCGCTCCGGCACCGGGTGCGGGGACTCCAGTCGAAGATCCGCCGCCAGCACCTCGGCGGCCTGGGCGCGCACGCCCTGCGCGATGCGGCCGGTGAAGAAGCCGACGGCGGTCAGGGAAAGCACGGCCACGCACAGCGCCAGCAGCAGCACCGACAGCTCGCCGGATTTCAGATCTCGCCAGAGATTGCGGAGCGCGAAACGCAGGATCTGCATGGGATGCCGCGGGACTTCCCGCTAGTTCACCGCGCGCCCGGCATCGAGCTCCAGGGTGCGTCCGCAACGCCGTGCGAGCGCCCGATCGTGCGTCACCAGCACCAGGGTGCTGCCGACGTTGCGATTGAGCTCGAACAGCAGATCGGTGATCCGTTGGCCGGTATGCGTATCGAGATTGCCGGTGGGCTCGTCGGCGAACAGAACCGCGGGCTGGGTGACGAAGGCGCGCGCGATCGCGACCCGTTGCTGCTCCCCGCCCGACAGCTGCTTCGGATAGTGCGCGGCCCGCGGCGTGAGCCCCACGCGATCCAGGGCCTGCGCGGCGGCCTGCCGGGCATCGCGCCGCGCACGCAGCTCGAGCGGCAGCATCACGTTCTCCACGGCCGTCAACGAGGGAATGAGATGAAAGGATTGAAACACGAACCCCACGTGCCGGCCCCGCACCGCCGCCCGCCCATCCTCGTCCAGACCGGTGATGTCCACGCCGGCGATGGATACGTGGCCGCCGGAGGGTGAATCCAGCCCCGCGAGCATCGCCAGCAGCGTCGATTTGCCCGCCCCCGAAGCGCCGACGATCGCCAGGCTCTCGCCGGCTCGCACAGCGACGCTGACATCGGAGAGAATGGTGAGCGGGCCCTCCGGGCTCGATACGGTCTTGGAGAGATTCGTGGCCTCGAGAACAATGTGATCTGGCATCGGAAATACTTGAACCGGCTGGTCGTCGTGGCAATGCTGTGGGCGGCGGCGCTGTCGGCGGCTCGTGCCGAAGCGCCGGTGATCCTCGTGTTCGGCGACAGCATCAGTGCCGGCTACGGGCTGCCGCGCGTGGAGCAGGGCTGGGTAGCCCTGCTGCAGGCGAGGCTCAGGCAGCAAGGTTACGGTGACAGCATCGTGAATGCCAGCGTCAGCGGCGAAACGACCGAAGGCGGGCTCGCCCGGCTGCCGCGCGCCTTGTCCCTGCACCATCCGCAGATCGTCATCCTCGAGCTCGGCGGCAACGATGGCCTGCGTGCGCTGCCGATCGCCGACATGCGCTCCAATCTGTCGCGCATGATCGAGCTCTCGAGGGCGTCCGGCGCCCAGGTGCTGCTCCTCGGGATACGCATTCCGCCGAATTACGGACCCGCCTATACTAGCGAGTTCAGCGCGGTGTATGCGGACCTGGGACGGACCCTGCACGTTCCCACGGTGCCGTTCCTGCTGGAGGGCATCGCCTTGCGCGCCGACCTCATGCAGGCGGACGGCATCCATCCGGATCCGGCGGGTCAGCCGCTCTTGCTGAACAACGTCTGGCCGGCCCTCGCGCCGTTATTGAAGAAAACCGCTCATTTGGTGCCGCCCGCCCGCTGATTGTCCGGCAGCAAGGTGAGGACGTTCATCAGATAGGGCGTGCGATCGCTGTCGGAGGCCGCGGGGAACAGTTTTCCCTGAACGCTCACGTGCGAGTTATCGACCACATTTTGCGGGAATTCGGAGACGCCGACCAGCTGCAGCTCATTCACCGGCTGGCACTGGAAGCTCAGCGCGGGCGAATAGACGTAGGCGGTCTTGTCGAGCACCAGAATGGGCACGTGGTCCACGCTATGCTCGGTCGGATAGTCGCGAAACGCCACCCGCCCGGTCAGCGTGTGCTTGACCGGCTGGGTGAACAGGCAGGCACCGTAGCCGTGAACGCAGCCCGAGGCGGCCATGCAGGCGCCGATGATGATCAAGCGCCACAGACGATGATGGACGTTACGCATGATGCAAGCATACCCTGTCGACCCGTGACCGGAATAAAAACAGGAGCGGCCCTTCGTGGATCGAGTTTGGCTACAGCATTACCCGCCCGGCGTGCCCACCGACATCGACCCCGATGAATACGCCTCGCTCCGGGAGATATTCGAGGAGGCTTGCGCGGCCTACGGCAACCGCATTGCCTACCGGAACCTGGGCGCCACCTTAAGCTACGCCCAGCTCGAGGCACTGAGCCGGGCGTTCGCCGCCTGGCTTCAGAAAAAGTCGGGGTTGGCGCACGGCGACCGGGTCGCCGTGATGATGCCGAACCTGCTGCAATATCCGATCGCGCTGTACGGAATTTTGCGGGCCGGCATGGTGGTCGTGAACGTCAACCCTCTCTATACCGCGCGCGAGCTCGAGCACCAGCTCAAGGACTCGGGTGCCAAGGTCATCGTCATCCTCGAGAATTTCGCGCACGTGCTGCAGGAAGTGCTTCCCCGCACCGGCCTGAAGCATGTGCTGGTGACGAAGGTCGGCGATCTTCTGGGCTTCCCGCGCGGAATGATGGTGAACTTCGTGCTGCGCCGGGTGCGCAAGCAGATCCCGCCGTGGAACATGCCCGGCGCATCCACCTTCAAGAGCGCGCTTTCCGCAGGTCTCGGCCTCAAGCTCGAGGCCGCGGAGATCGGGCCGCAGGACATTGCCTTCCTGCAATACACCGGCGGGACGACGGGCGTCGCCAAGGCCGCCATTCTCACCCACCGGAACATGGTGGCGAACATCCTGCAGGCCAACGCCTGGATACGGCCCGCGCTCGATTCCGCCGCCTCGCGCATCGTCATCACAGCGCTGCCGCTCTATCACATTTTTTCGCTCACCGCGAACTGCCTCCTGTTCCTGCGCCTCGGCGCCGAAAACATACTGATCAGCAATCCGCGCGATTGCCCCGCCTTCGTCGCCGAGCTGAAGAAGCACAAGTTCTTCTTCATCAGCGGAGTGAACACCTTGTTCAACATGCTGCTGCACGCGCCGGGATTCGAGAGCGTGGACTTCTCCGCGCTGCGCATCAGCCTGGGTGGCGGAATGGCGGTCCAGGCGGTGGTGGCCGAGCGCTGGAAGAAAGTCACCGGCAATGTGCTGACCCAGGCCTGGGGACTGACCGAGACGGCGCCCGCGGCATGCATCAATCCGATGGGGCTGGATTTCAACGGATCGATCGGGCTGCCCATCTCCTCGACCGACGTGACCATCCGCGATGATGCCGGCCGGGAGCTCGGGACGAACGAGGTGGGCGAGATCTGCGTGTTCGGTCCGCAGCTCATGCGCGGCTACTGGAATCGTCCGGACGAGACCGAGAAAGTGATGTTCGGCGATTGGCTCAGGACCGGCGACATCGGCCGCATGGACGCGCAGGGCTTCGTGTACATCGAGGACCGCAAGAAGGACATGATCCTGGTATCGGGTTTCAATGTGTACCCGAACGAGATCGAGAGCGTCATGGCCACGCACCCCGGGGTGCTCGAGGTCGCGGCGGTGGCGCAGAAGAACGAGGCCTCCGGGGAAGCGGTCGCCATCTTCGTGGTCAGGAAGGACCCGAGCCTCACCGCGGAGTCGTTGATCGAGCATGCGCGCAAGAACCTGACCCGCTACAAGGTCCCCAGACACGTGTATTTTCGCAAGGAGCTGCCGAAGACCAACGTCGGCAAGATTCTGCGCCGCGCGCTGCGCGACGAATTGAAGGGGGGCGCTAACTAAGGCGGAACGTAGCCCCGGACCGTGTCGACCAGTACCGCCACGCGCTCGGGATCGACGTCAGGGGTGATGCCGTGCCCCAGATTGAACACATGGCCCGGTCCCGCGCCGAAGCTCTCCAGCACGCGCAGGGTCTCGGCGCGGAGCGTGGACGCCGGCGCGAACAGGGCGGACGGGTCGAGGTTGCCCTGCAGTGCGGCCCGATCCCCGACCGCGCGGCGTGCGTCCTCGAGGCCGGTGGTCCAATCGACCCCCACGGCGTCGCAGCCGATGTCCGCAATCTCCCCGAGCCACGCGCCACCGCCCTTGGTGAAGACGATGTTCGGCACGCGGCGGCCCTCGGCCTCGCGCGTCAGGCCGGCCACGATCCGCGCCATGTATTGCAGGGAGAATTCCCGATACTGCGCGGGCGTCAGGATGCCGCCCCAGGTGTCGAACAGCATGACCGCCTGCGCTCCGGCCGCGATCTGCGCGTTCAGATACAGGACCGTGGCCTGCGCGAGCAGCGCGAGCAGCCGGTGGAGCTCTCCCGGCGCCTCGTACATCATGCGTTTGATGACCCCGAAGGTCTTGCTTCCGCCGCCCTCCACCATGTACGTACCGACCGTCCAGGGACTGCCGGCGAAGCCGATGAGCGGAATACGACCCGAAAGCTCGCGTCGAATCAGCGCGACCGCCTCCACGACGTACTTGAGCTCGCGCGCGGGATCCGGTACGCCGAGCTTGTCGATGTCGGCGGCCGATCGGACCGGACGCGCGAATTTCGGTCCGTCGCCCGACTCGAAATCGAGCCCCAGCTTCATCGCATGGGGAATGGTCAGGATGTCCGAGAAAAGAATGGCGGCATCGAGCGGATATCGATTCACCGGCTGCAGGGTCACCTCGCAGGCGAAATCGGGATTGGTGCACATCGCCAGGAAGCTTCCCGCCCGGGCCCGCGTCGCGCGGTACTCCGGCAGATAGCGGCCGGCCTGGCGCATCAGCCATACCGGCCTGCGCGGCGTGGGCTCGCGCAGCAGCGCGCGCAGCAGCAAATCGTTCTTGAGAGGGGTCGTCATGTGCGCGCGGCCGGATCGAACAGCCGTCGATGCTCGAGGATGGCGTAGCGGTCCGTCATTCCGGCGATGTAATCGGCCACCGCCCGCGCACGACCCGCCATTCCCTGCTCGGCCTCCAGCCGCTGGGCGGTCGAGCTGTGCTCCTCGGGCATCAGCCGCGGGTCCTGAAGGAACGCCTCGAACAGCGCGGTCATCACGCGCTTGGCCTTCGAGGTCATTCGTTGAACCTTGTAGTGGCGGTACACCTGCTCGCGCAGGAAGGCCTTGAGCTCGCGGTTGAGGTCCCGCGTCTCTTCGCTGAAGCCGATCAGAGCGGAGGGCTGCGATCTCACGTCGGCCGGCCCGGCCGGGCGGGCCGCAGCCAGCCGCGAGGCGGACGTGTCGATCAGATCGCTGACGAGGCGGTTGATCATCCGCCGCAGGATCTCGTATACGAGCTTGCGGCCCGCGAGCTTCGGGTACTTGCCGCAGACTTCGGCGTGGTATTGCGCGAACAGCGGCACCGCCAGCAATTGCTCGATGCTGATCAGGCCCGCTCGAATGCCGTCATCCACGTCGTGGTTGTTGTAGGCGATCTCGTCCGCGAAATTCGCGAGCTGGGCCTCGAGCCCCGGCTGCAGACGCTTGATGAAGCGCTCACCGACATCGCCGAGCCGGACGGCGACGGACTGCGAGCAGTGCTTGAGGATCCCCTCGCGGCACTCGAACGTCAGGTTGAGGCCGTTGAAATCCGCGTAGTGCTCCTCGAGCACGTCGACCACCCGCAGCGACTGAAGATTGTGCTCGAATCCGCCGAACTCCCGCATGCAGGCATTGAGCGCGTCCTGGCCGGCATGCCCGAACGGCGTGTGGCCGAGATCGTGCGCGAGGCAGATCGCCTCGGACAGCACCTCGTTCAAGTGCAGGGCGCGGGCGATGGTGCGCGCGATCTGCGCGACTTCCAGCGAATGCGTCAGCCGGGTGCGGTAGAGATCGCCTTCGTGATTGACGAATACCTGGGTCTTGTAGACCAGGCGGCGGAACGCGGTCGAGTGCACGATCCGATCGCGGTCGCGCTGGTATTCCGATCGATAGGGCGGAGCGGGTTCGGGATGCCGTCTGCCGCGAGACTCTTCCTCGTGAGCCGCATAGACCGCCAGGGTGCCGCTCATTCCAGGTGATCCCGGAGCATGGTCTCCAGCGCGCGCTGCTGGTATTTGGAGACGACGATGCCGTGGCCCAGCCGCTCGAGCAGCACCAGACGGACCTTGCCCGATAATACCTTCTTGTCCATCTTCATGAGCTCGAGCGCCTGCGCCATGCCGATCTTCGGCGCCTCCGCCGGAAGTCCCGCGCGCCGCAGCAGACTCTCGACGCGCTCCTTGGCGGCGGCATCGATGAGTCCCATCCCGCAGGACAGGTCCGCGGCCATCAGCATCCCGAGCGCGACCGCCTCGCCGTGCAGGTAACGCTCGAAACCGGTGGCCGCCTCGATGGCATGACCGAAGGTGTGGCCGAAGTTCAGGATCGCGCGCCGTCCCTGCTCGCGCTCGTCCTCGCTCACCACGGAGGCCTTGATCTCGCAGGAGCGCGAGATGGCATGGGTGAGGGCCTCGACGTCCCGTTCCTTGAGCTTGTCGATGTTGGCATCCAGCCAGTCGAGGAAGCCGACGTCCGCGATGCAGCCGTACTTGATCACTTCCGCGAGGCCCGCCGACAGCTCCCGGTCCGGCAAGGTCGACAGGGTGTCGGTGTCGGCGATGACCGCCAGCGGCTGATGGAAAGCTCCGATGAGATTCTTGCCGCCGCTGTGGTTCACGCCGGTCTTGCCGCCCACCGACGAGTCGACCTGCGCCAGCAGGGTGGTGGGGAGCTGCACGCAGCCGATGCCGCGCTGGTAGCAGGCGGCGGCGAATCCCGCGATATCGCCGACCACGCCCCCGCCCAGCGCCAGCACGATGGCGTCGCGGTTCAATTTCTGGGCGACCAGCTCGTCGAGGACCCGGCCCGCGGTCTGCAGGGTCTTGTGCTGCTCACCGTCCGGGAGGATGCATTCGCACACGGTTCTCTCGCCGAGCGCCGAGCGCAAGGTGGCGAGGTACAGGGGCGCGACGGTCGTGTTGGTGACGATCATGAGATCGCGACCCGGAATCCGGGCATCGAGCAGCGCGCGGTCGCGGAGCAATCCGGAGCCGATGCTGATCGGATAGCGCGAATGTCCGACGTCGACCTGAAGTGTTTGCACCCCCGGGATTATACGTTCTTACCGGCCGCGGTTCTTACCGGCCGCGCGCCCGTTGAAGCTCCCGGTAGATTTCCTCGGCGACCAGCTGGACGCGCCGCCCGTCGGTCGACACGCGCAGGTCGGCGATCTCGGCGTAAAGCGCCGCCCTTTGATGCATCAGCTCCGCCAGCTTGATCTCCGGATCGGTGTCATTCAGCAAGGGCCGGTGCCGGGCGTGGCGCGTGCGCTCGATCTGCTGCGGGACCGAGGTTTCCAGGTAGACCACCGTGCCGCGTTCGGCCAGCACCTGCCGATTCTCCTTGAGGATCACCGCCCCGCCGCCCGTGGCGATGACGACGCCCTCGAGTCCCGTGAGCCGCTCGATCGACTCTTTCTCCCGCTGCCGAAAGCCCGCCTCGCCCTCTTTCTCGAAGATGAAGGCGATGTCGACGCCGGTCTTCGCCTCGATGTCCGAGTCGCTGTCGTGAAAGCAGAAATGCAGCAGGCGCGCGAGATGGCGGCCGACGGCGGATTTGCCGGAGCCCATGGGGCCGATGAGGAAGATGTTGGGCTGGGTGAGCATGGGCGGAAGGATACAGAAAGAAAGCGGCCGCCCGAAGGCGGCCGCGCGGTCGGACTATCCGTCGACGATTACAGCGCTACCGGTACGGTATAGATCGTCGACGTCTTGGTACCGGGCGTTTCCACTGAAATCGTGATGGTCCCGGTGGAGCCCGCTGCGCCCGTCGCCACAAAGTTCAGCGCCAAGGAGACTGGCTGCGAAATAGCAGCAGGGCAGTAGGTCGCAGGTCCGCCAGAACAATTACACGTCGTTGTAAACGAGGTTCCTGTCCCGCTCAGTGTTCCGAGGCTTGAAGGAGAAACCGAAGCCGAAATCTGGGTACCTGCGGCCATCGGGTTGCCGTTCGTGTCCGTTACGGTGAAAGTGAACGAGGCGGAACCCCCCACCGAAGAGACGCTGGGCGTAATCTTCGCATAGGTGCCCGACATGATGACCAGCTGTTGGGCTCCAATCCCCAACGGC
>DATAYO010000107.1:0-24942 GCA_036272515.1 Steroidobacteraceae bacterium
AAGAACATCGAGCGGCATGTCGCGGCCCAGCGAGCTTAAGGCCGCCCGGACGCGATACGCTCCGCTGTTTGCCGCGCTTGGAGACCCGACGCGGCTTGCCCTGCTCGCCAAGTTGAGCACCGGGGAGCCCTGCTCCATCGCGCGGCTGACGGGCACGACGAAGCTCACGCGGCAGGCGGTCACTAAGCATCTCAAAGTGCTGCTCGACGCGCGGTTGGTCCGTACCATGCGGACGGGTCGCGAGAGCCGGTTCGCCTTGAACCCGGAGCCGATCGAAGACGCCAGGCGCTACCTCGATCTCGTTTCCAAGCAGTGGGATGACGCGCTGGCACGGTTGCGCGCCTTCGTCGAGCGCTGAGCCTCGACCGAGCGGGGTGACTCAGTTCTCCACCACCGGCAAGGACACGTACGAGGCGTGAGTGGCCGAGTGAAAGACGTGCTGAGTGGCCTTGCGGTAGTCGCCGGGCTTTGCCAGGAAGATATTGGGCACGAAAGTCTGCGGGTTGCGATCGTATAGCGGGAACCAGCTCGACTGCACCTGCACCATGAGCCGGTGGCCCGGCAGGAACACGTGATTGCTGGGCGTCAGCTTGAAGTCATACGCCAGCGGGGCATTGGCCTTGATGGGCTTCGCGGTGACGAAACCTTCGCGGTAGCGACCACGAAGAATCTCCATACCGACCGCAAGCTGATAGCCGCCCATCTCGGGCTGCGCGTACACCTCGTCCGGGTAGACATCGATGAGCTTGACCACCCAATCGCTGTCCGTGCCGCTGGTCGAAGCGATCAAATGCACGACGGGCTGACCGCTGATCTTCAAGGGCTGGGTGAGCACGGCGGAAGTGAACGTGATCACGTCGGTGCGGCCCGAGGCCTCGCGTTGATCGTCCGTCAGCCACTGCGACCAGGTCTGGCCGGGCGCGTACCCCATGGGCTGGATGGGCCGGGCGCGGAACGGCACCGGGCGGCTCGGATCCGAGACGTATTCCGAGTAGCTTTCCCGCGCGACGGGCGCATCGAAGCCCAGCCCGTTGCCGGGCTGCAAATACAGCGCGCGGCTCGCATGGGCGCAGCCGTGCTCGCAGCTCTGCGGCCAGCGGTCGAGACGGCGCCACCGGTTGGTGCCGCTTTCGAAGGCGGTGACCGCCGCCACATCGGCCGGCGGCGAGCGGTCCTTCAGGTACTGTGCCAGGAACGGCCGCAGCACATACTCGCGAAAGTACCGCGAGGTGTCGCTGCCGAAGCGCAGGTTGCCGAGCGAGCTGCCCTCGTCGATTCCCTGACCGTGGTACCAAGGGCCGAGGACCAGCTTGACCTTGTCGCCTGCGGTGTCCTTGGGCTTGATGGCGGCATAGACGGCCATGGCGCCATAGCTGTCCTCGGCGTCCCATAAGCTGTGCACCAGCATGACCGGGACTGTGAGCGGCTGTGTCGCGAGCACCTTGTCGACCGCCTGATCGCTCCAGAAGGCGTCGTAGCTCGGGTGCGCCACGATCTTTCTCCAGAATCCGATCTGGTCCATGCCGTAGCGCCGGCCCAGCTCGCCGGCGGATCCCGCCTGCATGTAAAAATCGTAGTCGTCGTGGATGCTCGACCACCATTTGATGCTGTTGTCGCGGCTCGCGACCTGCTCATAGATGTACGGCATGTTTTGCTGACGGAACGCCCCGTTGTGGAACCAATCATCGCCCATCCAGCCATCCACCATTGGATTCATGGGCACGGAGACCTTGAGCGCCGGATGCGGATTGATCAGCGCCATGAGCGGCTCGAAGCCATCGTAAGAGATGCCGATCGTGCCCACCTTGCCGTTGCTTTCCGGCACGTTCTTCACCAGCCAATCGATGGTGTCGTAGGTGTCGGTCGCATCGTCGACCGGCGTGGGATTCTGCGGCCCGTGAACGGGCCGGTTCATCACGTAATCGCCCTCCGAGCCGTACTTGCCGCGCACGTCCTGCATGACGCGGATATATCCGTCCTCCAGGATCACGTCCGTCGCGTTGTCATAGCCTTGCAGCATGGGTCCCAGATGGCCGCTGTGCGTATGGGCGATCAGCGCCTTGGCCTCGTAGGGCGTACGCGTGAGCAACAGGCCCGCGTGCGCCGCGCCTTTCGGCACCAGGATCATGGTGTGCAGCTTCACGCCGTCGCGCATCGGGATCATGACATCGCGCAAGGTGTAGTCGTAGCTGTCGGCGACGGGCGTGAACTTTTCGGGAGTTTCGCTCGGATATTGCGGATAAAGCGCGCGCGGCGCATCGTCCGCCAGCAAGCTGCCGCTGGCGGTGAGCACGAGAGCGGCGAATGTCGCCTTCAAGCCGGACGGAACGGAACCTGCGGCGCTTTTACGCATGAGAATCCCTTTTTTAGATTCGAGGCTCGAAGGAAGTATAAGCGCAGGGGAGAACGATCCGCTGCCCATTATGAGTAAATGCGCAACTCGGCCTACAATGGCGCAGCGGGCGCGGAACCAAGGAGAGGACCTGCCATGAAAGCATCAACCTTCGTCGGTACCAGCCTCGACGGTTTCTTGGCGCGCAAGGATGGCGCTTTGGATTTTCTGCCGCCGGGCGGCGGGGAGCCTCACGGCTACGACGAATTCATCGCGAGCGTCGATGCCTTGATCATCGGCCGACATACCTATGAGACCGTATTGGGCTTCGAGTCCTGGCCGTATGGGGAGAAGCAGGTTTTCGTGCTGAGCTCTCGGGCGCTTGCCCCGGCTCCGAAGGGCGCCCGTGTGGAGCGCATGTCGGGCGACGCGCGCGACATCGTATCGCGGCTGACCGATCGAGGATTCCAGCATGCTTACGTCGATGGCGGAATAACCATACAAGAATTCCTTCGGCACGGCCTGATTCAACGGTTGACCATTACTCGCGTTCCCGTTCTCATCGGCGAAGGCATACCCCTGTTCGGACCGATAGCACGAGATATATCACTGAAGCACATCGCCACGCGGCAGTATCAAAGCGGTTTGGTTCGGAGCGAGTACGAGGTTGGAGAAACGCATGGATAAGCCGACACGTTATTGGTTCCCCGCCAAGCGCTATGGATGGGGCTGGGGTCCGCCCGGCACGTGGCAGGGTTGGGTGGTCGTGGGCGTTTGGCTGATCGCGTTCATTGTCGGGGCCCGGCACTTCGCGCCGGCCCGCCTCCACCTGGCCCCCCTCCTGGGATTCGTGGTGTTGATGGCGGCGTTGCTCACTCTGGTCTGCTATATCAAAGGCGAGCCGCCCCGATGGCGATGGGGAGGAGATTAGGGAGATGCAGCGCATGGATGACACGCCTGGAAGGGCGAACCTCGACGCTGGGATTATTGAGATGAAGATTTGCTTCTTGGCTGACATACCGGCCGCCATCCCCGGCTTGGTACAAGCCTTCGCTGAAGAGTGGCCGGCACCGTCAACGCTAATCGCCGCGAGATTTCACGAATCCGCGCAGCGAGAAGGACTACCTTCGACGCTCGTCGCCTTGGATGGCAGTGACGTCCTGGGAACCGTGAGCCTCGGGACACGATCCGTTCACAGCCGTCCCGATCTTGGCCCCTGGCTGATGGCGCTCTACGTGAGACCGCAAAATCGTCGTGCCGGACTGGGGTCGGCCCTCATTGCCGCGGCGGAGCGCCAGGCCCGCGCTTTCGAGCTTCCTCGTCTCTATGCGGGCACCAGTGGCGCACAATCGCTCTTCCTACGCTGCGGCTGGTCGCTGCTCGAGTGCGTGAACGAAGCGGGGGAGCCTTGCAGCATCTTTCGCAAGACGTGGGGCGGTTGAAAGCCGCCCCCTCATCGCGGCACGACCGGCGGGTGATATCCCAAAGTCGACCCCAGAATCCACAACAGCGCGAGCACCAGCGGAAGATTGATCGCAAATTGCACGAATGTGAAACCGATCAGGTCGCGCGCGCGCAGGCCGAGGATGCCGAGAATGGGCAGCATCCAGAAGGGGTTGATCAGGTTCGGGAGCGCCTCCGCGGCATTGTAAATCTGCACCACCCACCCGAGGTTGTAATGCAGCGAGTTTGCCGCGCGCATGACGTACGGCGCCTCGACGATCCACTTGCCGCCGCCCGACGGCACGAACAGACCCAGCAGCGCCGAATAGGCGCCCACGATCGGCGCGAACGTCGCGTGGCTCGCCACGTCGGTGAACGCCCGACCGAGCATGCCGGACAGCGTATCGCCCGCTGCATTCTTGGCACCGGTCAATATCGCGGCAATCGCACCCAGAAACGGAAACTGAATCAGCACGCCGGCGACGCTCGGCACACTGCGCGCCACCGAGTCGATGAAGCGGCGCGGCCGCCACTGCAGCAGGAGCCCGGCGATGATGAAAATGAAGTTGTAGGTGTTCAAGCTGGAGATGGCCGCGGTCGCTCCCTTGGCGGCAAATTCGTGCACCAGATAGCCGAGCCCGAGGGCCACGATGAACACCGTAGGCAGCGGGCTGCACTCCAGCCACTCTCCGGGCCGGGTACGCAGCGCCTGGTCTCGGCGGCGCGAATCGAGATCGATGCCCAGGCGCTCCGCGGGTTGAGCTTTTCCCGCTCCCGGGGCCGTCTTCCAGGCGATCCAGGTGCTGACGGTCAGCAGAACGCCGGCGATCAGCAGGGACTGCCAGATGAATATCGTCTCGCCGAACGGAATGACACCGGTCTCGGCCAGCAGGGCCGGCGGCATGCTGCCGGGGTTGGCCTCGAGCTGTGCCGCCGATGATGACAGGCCGAGCGCCCACACGGAGCCCAGGCCCGTGCACGCCGCCGCGCCGGCCGCCCGGTAGTCGAGCGCGAGCTCCCTCCGCCGCGCCAAGGCGCGAACGAGCAGGCTCGAGAACACCAAACTCAACCCCCAGTGAATGAGCGCCGTCAACATGGCGAACAGTGCCACCAGCGCCACCGCACCGCGCCCGCCCTTCGGCAGCGATGCCAGGCCTCGCACCAGCGTGTCGACTGGCGGCGAATCCGCGACGACATAGCCGCCGATGATGATGAAGGTCATTTGCATGGTGAACGGGATCAGGCTCCAGAATCCCGAGCCGAAGTTCTCCGCCACCGACTGGGCCGGTGCGCCGATGAGCCAGGCGCCGATCCCGACCACCGCCACGGCCATTACCGCGAAGGCGAAGGCGTCCGGAAACCAACGTTCCGACCACCCGCAACAGCGCTCGGCGACTCTCGACAGCCACGTTCCATTCCCTGACGAATCGTCCATTGCTCCCTCCGCGACTCCGCTGTTTTGCATTAGCATAGTCCAGGTGGCGAATCCTTCGTCAATTCATGTGCTCGTCGTCGGCGCGGGACCTACCGGGCTGGTGCTGGCGCTGTGGCTCACGCGGCTCGGGGTGTCGGTGCGGATCATCGACAGCGCTCCGAAGGGCGGCAGCACTTCGCGGGCGCTCGCGGTGCAGGCGCGAACGCTCGAGCTCTACCGACAGATCGGACTCGCAGATGAGGTGGTCGAGCGCGGGCTGCAGGTGCAAGCGATCAATCTCTGGGTGAGCGGCAAGCGCGAGGCACACGCCGTATTCGGCCAGCTGGGAGCGGGATTGAGCCCCTACCCCTTCGCGCTGGTGTATCCGCAGGACGAGCATGAGTGGTTGCTGGCCGATCATCTGGCCCAGCGCGGCGTCGAGGTCGAGCGCCGGGCTGAGTTCGTGGGTCTCGAGGAGGCCGCGGGCCGGCTGCTGGTCCGGTTGCGCCGGCCGGACGGAAGTATGGAGACCTGTGAGACCGCATATCTCGCCGGCTGCGACGGTGCCCATTCGGCGGTGCGCGGCGCGCTCGGGATCGGTTTCGAGGGCGGCGCCTACGAGCACCTGTTCTACGTCGCGGACGTCGAAGCCACCGGCCCGGTGATGAACGGCGAGCTGCATGTCGCTTTGGACAGGTCGGAATTCCTCGCGGTCTTTCCATTGATGCACGGGAATGCTCGTCTAGTCGGCACGGTGCGTGACGATGCGGCGCACGCGCGGCAAGTATTGTCGTGGACCGACGTGAGCCGGCACGTCATCGAGCAGCTCGGTATCCGGGTCACCCGCGTCAACTGGTTCTCGACCTATCGGGTGCACCACCGGGTGGCGGAGCACTTTCGCAAGGGCCGCACCTTCCTGCTGGGCGACGCCGCGCACATCCACAGTCCCGTCGGCGGCCAGGGGATGAACACCGGCATCGGCGATGCCGTCAATCTCGCCTGGAAACTGGCCGCCGTGCTGCACGGCCGCGCCGGCACATCGATCCTGGACAGCTACGAGCCTGAACGCATCGCGTTCGCGCGCCGCTTGGTCGACACCACCGACCGCGCCTTCACCGCGGTCACGAGCAATCGACCGATCGCCCGGCGGGTGCGGCTGAACGTGGTGCCCGTCATGCTGCCGGCGCTGTTCAAGTTTGCGGCGGCACGGCGGCTCCTGTTCCGGACGGTCTCGCAGACCGCGGTCAACTATCGGGACGGCCCTTTGAGCGCGGGGCGCGCCGGTGCCGTGCGCGGCGGCGACCGCCTGCCGTGGGTGAAGCTCGAGGACGGCCACGATAACTTCTCCCCGCTGTCCTCGCTGGATTGGCAGGTCCACGTGTACGGCGCGCTCGGGCCGGGGATGGAGGCAATTTGCCGCGAGCGGCGCCTGCCGCTGCACGTGTTCCGCTGGAGCGAGGAGATGCGTCGCGCCCGAATCGTCCGCGACGCCCTGTATCTGGTGCGGCCGGACGGCTACGTAGCGCTCGCCCAAGCCCCTGCCAGCGCCGATGCGCTCGCCGAGTATCTCGACACGCGCAACCTGACGTAGCCGAATGCCGCGAAGGCTGCTTTCTTCAATGCGCCCCGAGCGCGTAACGGAAATGATAGTTTCCCGAGCCTGCCTCCAATACCACCGACGAATCTTCTTCCCTGCCGGCCGTGATCCCCGCCGCATGGGCGAGCGGGCCGCCGGACTCCCGAACCGCGGCGAGCTTCGCTCCGGGAAGCGTGACCGTGGCCCGGGTGTTGGGAGGGATCTCGATGTCCAGGCTCATTGTCCCGGCCCGCAGGGTCCAGCCGGAGGCGACCCGCCCGTAGGGGCTTTGATGACTTGCGCCGGCATGGCTGAATCCGCCGCCCGGCTGCGGCTCGATGAGCACGTGCTTGTAGCCGGGATCATCGGGGTCGATGCGGATGCCCGCCATCACTTCATACATCCACTCGCCGACGGCGCCGTAGGCATAGTGGTTGAACGAATTCATCCCCTCGTCCTCGAACGTCCCGTCCGGCTTGATCCCATCCCAGCGTTCCCAAATCGTCGTCGCACCCTGCACCACCGGATACAGCCAGGACGGAAACTCGGTGCGGGTCAGCAGCATGTACGCCTCGGCCAGATGGTCGTAGCGGCTGAGGACTGTCAGCAGGCGCGGCGTTCCGAGGAAGCCGGTGGTCAAATGGCCGGTCTGACGCACATTCTGGGCGAGTAACTCGGCCGCCGGTTTGCGCAGCCGCTCCGGCAGAAGATCAAAATCGAGCGCGAGCACATACGCCGTTTGCGTACCCTCGCCCACCCGCCCATCGGCGGCCACGAATTTCCGATTGAAGGCGTTCTTGATGTTTTCAAAAAGCGCTGCGTATCGCGCGGCATCTTCCTGACGACCCAGCACCAGGGCCGTACGCCGCACGATGTCGGTCGAGTGCGCGAAGTATGCGGTAGCGATCAAATCCGGCGACGTCGACCCGAAGCTCGTATGCAACGCCGTGGAAAAAAAATCGAGCCAATCGCCGAATTGAAAATCGCCGTCCCAAATATAGTCGTCGCCGGCGCGCGCGCGCTCGTACTCGACCCAGCGCCTCATGCTGCCGTATTGCACTTGCAGAATATGAGTGTCGGCGAAGGCGAGATAGAGATTCCACGGAATGATGGTCGCCGCATCGCTCCAGCCCGCGGCACCCCCCGCCGGTTGGTCCGCTATGCGGTGGAGCACATCCGGTACGACCCAGGGCACGCGCCCGTTCGGGTCCTGATCGGCGGCGAGATCGGCCAGCCACCTCGTAAAGAAACCATCCACATCCATGTTGAACGCTGCGGTCGGGGAGAACACCTCGGCGTCTCCCGTCCACCCGAGCCGCTCGTCGCGCTGTGGACAATCGCTCGGTACGGCGACGAAATTGCCCTTCTGTCCCCACAGAATGTTGTGCTGTAGCTGATTCACGAGCGCATTGGATGTTTCGAACTCTCCGGTCGTCGGCAGATCGGCATGCACGACGATGCCCGTGATGTCGCCCGCCGTCAGCCGTCCGGGGTAGCCGGCAATCGCGACATAACGGAACCCCTGGTAGGCGAAATGCGGCTCGTAGGTCTCGACCCCTCCTCCTTTGAGTGTGTAGCGAACCTCTTGGCGCGCCTTTCTGAGGTTGGCAGTATAGAAATTGCCGGCGTGATCGAGCACCTCGGCATGGCGCAACGTCACCGTCGTTCCGGCCTTCCCCCGCACCCTGAGCCTCACCCAGCCGACCATGTTTTGGCCCAGGTCGGCCACGGTATCTCCCGCGGGCGTCTTGAATATCCTCACCGGCCGCAGCTCCTCGTGCCGGGTGATGGGCGGTCCGGAGGCAACCAGGTCATCTTTCGAGCTGGACGTGATTTCGACGGCCGACCAACCATGATCGTCGTACCCCGGGGTAGACCAGCCGGTCCGCTCGCGCCGTGCGTCGTAGGTCTCCCCGGCGTAGATCCCGGAGCGCAGAACCGGTCCGGTCGAGGCTTTCCATGCGTCATCGCTCACGATGGTGTCTTCGCTGCCGTCCAGATATGTGACGTGTAGCTGCAGCAGCAACTCGAGCCGCTTGCCGGGGTCGGCGGTCGTGTTCGTGGCGGCGAGCGCCTGCAAGCCTATCGGCCCGATGTACCAGCCATCGCCCAACATGGCCCCGATCGCGTTCCGGCCGCCGACGAGCATGCGGGTCACATCGTAGGTTTGATATTGCAGGCGCCTGTCATAGCTCGTCCATCCCGGAGTCAGCACCTCGCCCCCGACGCGCCGGCCGTTGATCTGCAGTTCGTAGAGCCCGTGGCTCGTCACGTACACGCGCGCACTGCGTATGCCCCGTTTCAAGCGAAAAGTACGGCGCAGCAGCGGCGCCGCGTCATCCGGCGGGGCCTCCGCGGCCGGCTGTGGCGGCGCAATCCAGCTCGCCCGCCAATCTCCGGTCGACAGCAACCCCATCTCCCAATAGGCGGCCGCACTCCATGACGATGCAATCCCACGCTCGTCCCACACGCGAACCTGCCAAAAGTAGCGTTGCCCGGATCTGAGCGACGGACCGCCGTAGGGGAGCTCGATCGACCGGTCGGAGACGACTTTGCCGGAGTCCCACACCCGGTCCGCCCGCTGCGCCGGCGGCTGATCGCTCCGCGCGACGACGACCTGATAGGCGCTTTGGACCACGGCGCGCCGATCGGACTGGATCTGCCAGCTCAACCGCGGCGTGCGGGTGCCGATCCCCACGGGATTTTCATCGGAGTCCACGCGCAAATTGACGACCCTCACCGGCGTGCGGCTCTCCTTGACGGCACCAGGCATCCCGCACGCGCACAACAGCACGGCGCCCGCCAGCCCCACCGACGCCAACCGCAACAGCCTGACGATAGATCGCATCCGCGGCGTCTTGATCAAAAGTGCTTCCGAACGCCCAGCCACACTTCGCGTCCGATGACGCTCACGTCCGTGCGAGGTCCGGCGGGCGTCACGGGCGGCTCCGCGTCGAAGAGATTTTCCACGTCGATCGAGAGCTGCGTGCCGCGAGTCCATCCTTCGTCCGGGAGTGAATAGCCCAAGTGCAGATCCGCAGTGACATAGGCGTTGGCGGTGTAGGACGAAATACCGCCGCTGTTGACCGACAGCTCATTGTTGTACGCGCCGTTGTAATTGATGAACATCGTGGCGCCATACGGTCCGTTGCTCCAGCCGAGATTGCCCCGTGCACGATATTTCGGCGTGCCGCCGGTCGCGGAAACGATGAATTGATTCGATGCCGGACTGGTCGGCGAGGCCTGGATGTCGTACTTCAGGATCCACTCGCCGGCCACGCCCGTGCTCATCTCGCCGATGGCGCTGCTCCAGTGATAGTTGATATTGAAATCGATGCCGTCGGTATCCTCCACGCCGAGATTTTGCCGTCGCAGATCGAACAGCGTGGTCGGCAGCGCCGGATTGATCGGCACGAGCAGCAGCGGCGGCAGCCCGGCGCTCAGACTGGACAGGAGCGCGGGGCTGGGGTTGCGGTAGATGAACCGGCTGAAGGCCGGATCGGTGAACAAGGCGGACGAGCCGAGCGGTGGGACGGCCACGATGTTGCTGTAATCGATGTTGTAGTACGTGGCGGTCGCATGCAGGCCGGGAAGCGCGGCGGGCTGAAAATCGACGCCGAAGGAAAACGTTCTGGCGCGTTCGGCCTGCAGCGCCGGATTCCCTCCCGCGAGCACGTAAGCGTTGTAGCCGGCGGGGATTTTGGGGTCCGCTCCGAGGTACAGCAGCGAGACGGGATAGCCGACGGTCACGAACTTGCCGTCGATGGCATGCAGATCGGAAAGATTGGGCGCGTGAAACGATTTCCCGTAGCTCCCCCGCAGCGTAAAGCCATCGACCACCGTCCAGTTCAGGCCGAATTTCGGGTTGTTGGTGGAACCGAAGTCACTATAGCCGTCATGTCGTGCGGATGCGGATATGTCCAGCGACTTGACCAGCGGCAATGCATTGTCCTTGCCGACGATCGGCACGAACAATTCGGCGTAGCCGGACGACACGGTCCTGCTCGCGACGGCGGTGTTGGAGGAGGTCGGTGCCTCGATCGGGCCTTCGTGGAATTCCGCGGTGAATTCCTCCTTGCGGTATTCCGCACCGACGGCGAGCTTGAGCGGGCCGCCGGGCAGCTGCACCAACGGCCCATCGGCGTTGACGACCCCCTCATAAAGATTCTGCCGGGCGTGATTGTAGAAATCGAAATCATCGATGCCGGCGGCGACCGCCGGGCCGGTGCCGGGGCCGAACGGGTCGAGCGCGGTCCCCGGGGTCGTGCCCGCCGCGGCGGTCGCCAGAGCCGTGCCATTGAGCGATTGCGGCTCGTGGCTCGTGGCGTCGCTCCGGCCGAGGTTTCCGTACGCCGTCGCCCTCCAGTCATGCGGCAGCTTGAAGTCGAGGCCGGTAACCAGCTCGCCGGATGTGGCATCGGACCGGTCCGTCGTATAGTCGGCGCCGACGAGATCATCCGCCCGAAAGGTCACGGTTTCCGAGGTGGCGCCCGTACCGGGCACCGCCTGAAAGTACGGATTCGTGTTGGCGATGGTCGCCTGCTCCGCGGGAGAGGCGACCAGCCCGCGCGAATTGCGGTCGGACCAGGACACGTTCGCCCACAGTTCGATACTGCCTCCCAACTGCTGCCGTACCGTGCCGAATACGCTGTTCCTGCTATTGGCCCACAACAGATCCGTGGGCCCCACGCTGTCGCAGTAGTTGACGGTATTGGGCGCAAGGCCTGGAAAAGCATAGTTGGTCGAGCTGCCGGGTACCGTGACGTTCGGCAGAGGACAGTTGGTCGCGCGCAGATCATTGCCGCCGAACGGCCGGCGATCCACCGAGTAGTATGCGGGACGCTCGTTGCCGGTGAGGTCGGTGTTCTGAGAATACTCGTAAGTCAACATGGCAGAGCCGGTCGACCACACCGTGCCGAATGCCTGGCCCAGATCCGAAGCGTGGTAGGAATCGGCGGCGCCGTATCGGAGTGATGTTTCCGCGCCCTGCAGGTCCTTGCGCGTAATGAAGTTGACGACCCCGGCGATGGCATCGGAGCCGTATAGCGACGAGGCGCCATCCGGTACGATCTCTACCCGCTCGAGCGCCAAGGCCGGAATCGCATTCGGATCGAAGGTCGTTCCCTCGATGCCGGCGCCTACCATGCGATGGCCGTTGACCAAGGACAAGGTAGCGCCGGGGTTGAGGCCGCGCAGATTGGGAGGGTTGGTGCCGTCCTCCGCGCCCGGGATGCCGGGCTTCTGGGATTGCAGAAAGTTTGCCATTTGCGGCACCGTGGCGAGCACGTCCGACACGGTCGCTGCGCCCGTCTGCTCGATATCGGTTCGCGAGACGCTGATTAGATCGGACCCTACCGGGGCCACGCCGTGGATCAAGGTCCCCGTGACGACGATCTCTTCGAGGGCATCCTGTGGGGCCGACTGTGCCGCTGTGGTCGGGGGGCCGGCCGCCGCATCGGCAGCAGCAGCGACCGATGGGTCAACGCCAACCAAGAAGGCGAGGCTGCATGAAACGGACAACCCACACCACGCGGGCCGAAATCGATACCACGCCGGCCGAAACCGATACCACGCGGGCCGAATAGATCTTTCGATCGTCACTTCAATCCCCCCGCCCGCCTGATCCCTTCGCGGAGCCTTCCAGCCATCGCCCCATCGTCAATTCGTTCTTGGATTCCGACGCATCGGCGCGAACCGGAGCAGATGGATCGCTTCCGACGGTGCGAGTGAAAATATGCATGATCGATCAAAATGTGTCAACATCGATCTATATCTGGCAATTTAAGTCAAGTATGACGGCGCCATTCTGACAAGAACGATCAAATCGTTGGGCGGAGACGATCAGCGCAGCTCACTGACCGGTACGCGCGAGAGATCGAGCAGCATCTGGGTAACGGAGATCGATTCGCGGCGCATGCGCTCGTAATCGACCTTGTCCGCGGTGCTCACGCCCCAGTGCAGCAGATACGACGGTCCCGAGATGTAATTGACGGTCGGGACATCTCCTTGGCCCCAGAAGTACTGCCCTTCGCCGGGCCATACGATGGCGCTCGTGCCTTTGTTCTCCGGATGTTGCGGCGGCAGTACGAAACTGCGCGTCGCCCCGGCTCGCCTGAGCATCGAAGACGAGGCGTCGACCAGCGCGGCAACTTTCGGCGTGAAGACCGCGCTCATCTCCGGCTGGCCGGTCGGTGCGAGCCGGCCGGTCGAGTCGACCAGCCATTCCTGTGCGCCGAGATGCTCGATCGTCACCGCCGAAGCGATGCGGCCGAGCAAGCCGTCGGCGCGGTGACGATTCACAAAGTCCACCGCGCCGTTGCCGCCGGCGAAGTGACCGCTGGTCAGCAGTATCATGATGGAGCGCGGCAGCGATTGCCGCGGCAGGCGCGCGAGGTACTGGGCAATCGCGATGGCGGCATTGGGACCGTTGTCCTCGACGCCGTTGGTGCCGTCGGTGTGACTGTTGATCACCGTCAGCTCGTCGGTGGCGCCGGGGATGATGCCGATCAGATTGCGCGTCTCGACGTCCTTGACCTCGGTACTGAGAACCAGCCGCACGCCCGCGCCGCTATTGGCGAGCGCCTTGAGTCGCGCACCGGCGTCGCGGTCCACGAACAGCATCGGAAGGTGATGGAGCGTCCCATCATACGGATAGTAGGCGCCACGCGCGTCCTCGGGTGATGCGTCCAGCACGGCGATGGCCCCTGCCGCTCCCGCGGCCTCGACGCGCTTGCGAAGGGCATCGATCACGGCGATTTCGTTGTGCGGCCGTTCGTAAGGCGTCTGGGCGCTCAACGAGTTCTGCGGGTCATAGCTGAACAACGCCTGCTTCAGGAAGTAACCCATCGTGAGTTTCACCTTCGGCAGGTCGAAAACAACGATTTTCCCGGCGAGCGTCCGGTCCGCCGCGCCGTCGCCGGGCAGAGCGACGAGCGGCGCCGTGATGCCCGTCTCCGGCGTGCTGCCCGAGTACGGAACGTAGGCAGCCGCCGGTATTGCACCCGCCGATGCCCCGCCGACGAGATCGAGCGACCAGCGTCGCGCAGTCCAGCGCCGCATCGGCAACGCCTCGAAGCGCACATCCCTGACGCCGGCTGCGCGCAGCCGGCGCGCCAGCTCGTCGACGTACGCTTCGTGGGCGGCGCTCCCGGTCGCCCGCAGTCCCCGCCGGTCGAGATCGATCTCCCACTCGCGCAGCTGCCCGGCCGGCAAAAACTGATTCGCGTCGACCTGCCGCGCATCGGCCGCGGACAGCGGCGCGCTCGGCCAGTCCGCGGGCACCGGACTCGCCATCGCGCTCAGATAGTTGCCGGTGCCGATCACGCTCGTTGCGACAACGAGCACGAGCACGCCGGTCCACACGATGCGCTTGGTGGGCGTACTCGAGCCCGCCCATTCTTTCAGCGCGAAGCCCCACAGCGTCGAAAAGATGATGATGCTTGCCATGTGCAAGGTCCAGCTCGAGAACGCGTAGGCGCCCATCTGGCTTTCTCCCATCGTGTAGAAGAAGAATTGAAAATACCAAGCCGTTCCGGCGAGCGCGCAAAGCAGGTAATTGCGTACCAGCGGCGGGGGCGCGCCGTCGTAATCGGGCGCGGGACCTTCCGCGCCCAGCAGTTCACCACCGGTGCCGTTGCGGAGGATGAGATACACGCACCATATGAGATTCGTGGTGAATCCTCCGGCGAGCACTATGCACAGCACCGGCAACCCCTGATTGAGCCCCGTCGTCCCGGCCGCGAGCGTCAGCGCGCGAATCGGTGCGCCCGCGTCGAGTCCGAATGCGAAGCAACTGCTCATGACGCCGGAGAAAACGGCGACGAGCAGGCCGCGCTTGAAATTGAATTCCGCGATCGTCGCTTTGGTCTGTTCGGGCGTGAGTTCGCGCTCCTTGGCACGGCCGGCGCGGCCGACGATGATCACGCCGAGCAGCGCGAGGCCGATGCCGCCGAACGTGACCCAGCCGCTTCGATGCGCGGCGAGGGTGCTCAACGCGCCGTGGAAGATCGGCGGACCCAAGGTTCCGATCACCATCGTGAGCCCGAGCACCACCGCCATCCCCAAGGACATGCCGAGGTAGCGCATGGTGAGGCCGAAGGTGAGTCCTCCGAAACCCCATAGCGCGCCCCAAAACCAGCACCAGCCCAAGGTGCTGCCGGGCGTTGCGCCGAGGACTTGCAGCAGATGCTCGGTGCGAAGCGCCGCGAAACTCCATGGCGCGACCACCCAGCTGAAGATGCCGCCGGTGAGCCAGAAGATCTCCCACGACCAGCGGCGCACGCGCTTGTAAGGCACGTAGAAGCTTGCGCTTGCGAGACCACCGAGCCAATGAAAGAAAACCCCCAGCAGCGGATCGGCCGTCATCTATCGCTCGCTTCTTGAAGGGAATCCGCCCGCGCGCGCCAGTCCGCCTTGTACGCCTCAAGATCGAGCTCGAGCGGCGTAACGGCCTCGAGCGGCCCGCGGCGCCGAAGCTCCGGATGCGCCAGGCGCAGGGCGCCGAAAGGCACGCCGTCATCGGCCGGGCTCGCCAGAATTTCGCAATCACGGCGCAGCGTGGCGAGCGCTCGCAGGAACAATGTCGCGCGCACGAAGCGCCCCTCGACGATCACCCGCTCGCGTGCCCCGATGAGGTCGAGCGCAGCATCCGTCACGAGCGCGACATACAAGCTGATCGCGGCGAGCCGCGTGTCGGCATCGGCCGGCTCGCCCAGCCACCGCCCGCCTGCCCTGGGATACGGGCCGACGCCCGCGACGTGCGTCGGCAAAACCGCCGCCTCGCCCCGGACCACCTCCTCCACCGCCGAAACCAAACGAGTTTGATCGGCGGCGATGTCGATGCTGCGGCCGCCGGAATCGGCGAGAATTTCGATCTCGCGGCCGCCCATGAACCTTGCCGACGGCACCGGGCGGCCATGCCAATCGACATTGAACAGGCAGTCGCGACGTTCCGGCAATGCGCTGACCGCCCCTTTGGACGGCGATGCACGCATGGCGACGAACCAGGTACCCGTGGATACGACGGTGAATTCCCGGCCTTCGACGCCGGTGAATCCGCGCACGGCGTTCAGCGCCGCGTTGGAATCGTGCACACCGCAGAGGACCTTCGCGCTCGGCGGTACGCCGGTGCGTGCCGCCCATTCCGGGCGAAGGGTGCCAAGTATCTCATCGGCTCTGCGCAAGGGTGCAAATTGCCGGGACCAGCCGCGAGCTTCGGCGAGCGGCGAAAAACGATTCGCGACCGGATTCCACAAGTCGCTGTGGCAACCGAGACTCGTCACTTCGCAGGCGGTCACGCCACTGAGGAGCCATGCCCAATATTGCGGCCACGGTACTATTCGGGCGTCCGCGGCGAGCGCCTCGGGCATGATCTCTTCGAGCCATGCGAGCTGTGCACCGAGGTTCAATCCATGCGGCAAGGCCGGCGAACCGGTGATCGAAAACGCATCGCGCTGGGAATCGTATCGCGCCCGGGTTGCTGCAGGAATCGGGCTTTCGTAGTCGACGGGCGCGCAGGCGAGCTTGCCGCCGCGAAGGATGGCCGCCGCCGCGCCGTGAGCCACCGGTATGACGGTCGAAATCGGATATTTCCAGGCCAGTTCGCGCAGCGTCTCGACCAGCCAATTTTCAATTCCCGCCGCGTCGAGCGCGAGATACGCATCCGCGCTGATTCGTGCGTTGGGCCGATGCCGAACTTCGAGCAGGGAACCCTCGCTGCTCCAGAGCGACAGCTTCGCGACGGTTTTGCCGATATCGACCACAACGGAGCACCCGGCCGGCATGAGCTCTCTGTTTGAGTATAATTGATCGCACACTATCGTATTTGATCGATGACTGCCAGAACGACGTTCCTCGCCCGCTGATGTGCACTGGTCGTCGCCCGGCGCGCCTCCCCGGTTGGAGCGGCCGGGGCCCGCCGGGGTGGCTCCTGGCGATATTGATCGATAATGATTGAACGTGAATTGAAATTGTGCCAACCTCTCACGAGCGACAAGTCCGTTCAGGCAAAAATCCCCGAGAGTTGCATCAATGCTGGAAGTGGATGCGGCGAAGTCCGCCACGCGGGACGCGTTTCTCGAAAGCAAATGGGATGAAGCCCATGCCGAAAAGCTGAGCGCTTCCGAGCAGCTTCTCTATCGGTCCAATCTGCTGGGCGGCGACAAGCGCATCACGAACTTCGGCGGTGGCAATACCTCTGCCAAGATTTCCTCGCTGGACCCGCTGACCGGCCAGCCGGTCACGGTGCTGTGGGTCAAGGGCTCCGGCGGCGATCTCGGCAGCATGAAGCTTGACGGCTTCTCCACCCTCTATCTCGACAAGCTCGAAGCGCTCAAATCCCGCTATCGTGGCCGGCAGTACGAGGACGAGATGGTGGGATTTTTGCCGCATTGCACGTTCAACTTGAATCAGCGCGCGGCGAGCATCGATACTCCGCTGCATGCCTACATTCCCCACGCGCATGTCGATCACATGCATCCGGATGCGGTGATTGCCATTGCGGCGGCCGAGCGCAGCCGGTCTCTGACCGACGAAATTTTCGGCGGCGAGATCGGCTGGCTGCCCTGGCAGCGCCCGGGCTATGACCTGGGGCTGAAGCTCGGCGAGCTTGCCCGCCAGCATTCCGAGCTCAAGGGCGTCCTGCTCGAGGCGCATGGCCTGTTCACCTGGGGCGCGGATGCGAAGAGCTGCTACGAGAGCACGCTCGGCGTCATTCGCCGCGCAACCGAGTGGCTGGCGCGCAAGAACGCCGCACCGGCGTTCGGCGGCCCCGCGTGCGCGGTGTTGCCCGAAAGCGAGCGTCGCGCGGTGATTGCCGCGCTGGCCCCGGCGCTGCGCGGATCCATCAGTGCGAACGAGCGCAAGGTCGGCCATTACAACGATGCACCGGAGGTGCTCGAGTTCGTGTGCAGCGAGCGGCTCCGGGAGCTCGCGCACAAGGGCACTTCCTGCCCCGATCATTTCTTGCGTACCAAGATCCGGCCGCTCGTGCTCGAATTCGATCCGGCACGGCCGGATGTCGAAGATTTGGTCGCCGGCCTGGACGGGCCGCTCGAAGCGTACCGCGCCGACTACGCGGCCTACTACGAACGCTGCAAGCGGCCGACGAGTCCCGCCATGCGCGATCCCAACGCCGTGGTTTACCTGATCCCCGGCGTCGGCATGCTCACCTTTGCCAAGGACAAGGCCACCGCGCGCATCGCGGGCGAGTTCTACGTCAACGCCATCAACGTGATGCGCGGCGCCGAAGGAATCGACAGATACGTCGGATTGCCGGAGCAGGAGGCTTTCGACATCGAATATTGGGTGCTCGAGGAAGCCAAGCTTCAGCGAATGCCGCGCCCGAAAAGTCTCGCGGGTCGCGTCGCCCTCATCACCGGTGGCGCCGGCGGCATCGGTCTCGCGGTATCGAGGGCTCTTCTGACGGAAGGTGCCTGCGTGGTCATCACCGATATCGATGCCGATGCCACGGCGGCTGCCGAGCGGGCGCTCCAGAAGGAATACGGTCCGGATACGGTGCGCGCGCTGCGGGCCGATGTAACGGACGAGGACGCGGTGCAGGCCTCGCTCGCCGATGCCGTCGTCGCATTCGGCGGCATGGACATTCTCGTGTCGAACGCAGGTATAGCCTCGTCCGCGCCATTCGAGCAAACCTCGCTCGATCTATGGAACCGGAACCTGGCGGTGCTGGCGACCGGTTATTTCCTCGTCAGCCGCAGCGCCTACCAAACCATGATTCGACAGGGCCTGGGCGGCAGCATCATCTTCGTCGGCAGCAAGAACGCTTTGGCCGCGTCCGCCAATGCCGCGGCGTATTGCACGGCGAAGGCCGCCGAGCTGCATCTGGCCCGCTGCCTTGCGCTCGAGGGGGCGGTGCACGGCATTCGCGTCAACACGGTGAATCCCGATGCGGTGCTGCGCGGCTCGCGCATCTGGTCGGGAGAGTGGCGTGCCGAGCGCGCGCAAAGCTACAAGCTCAAGGAAGACGATCTGGAGGCGTTTTACATCGAGCGAAGCCTGCTGAAGCGCGGCGTGTACCCCGAGGACATCGCCGAGGCGGTCTATTTCTTCGCATCCGATCGATCCGCCAAGTCCACGGGCAACATCATCAACGTGGACTCGGGCAACGCGGCCGCGTTCCCCCGCTGAGGTGCCCGTGAGCTCATCGCCCCCGGGGCGCCCGATCGGCGCCGACGCCATCAAGGCCGCAAATGCTCCCTTGGAGGCGGCGCTCGCCGCCGATTACGACGCGCTGGGCGCGCAGCTCGCGCGCCGCAACACCGACATCGAGGCAATCACCGCGGCGGTCGGACAATTCGGCGTCGCGATTCCCTCCTGGGGGGTGGGCACCGGGGGAACACGCTTCGCGCGATTCCCGGGCCCCGGCGAGCCGCGGAACATCCAGGAGAAGCTCGAAGATTGCTCCGTCATTCACTCGCTCACGGCCGCCACGCCGTCCGTGTCGCTGCATTTGCCCTGGGACAGGACCGATGACTACGAGGCGCTGCGCGAACGTGCCGCCACGCTCGGACTGCGCTTCGACGCGGTTAACTCGAACACCTTTCAGGACCAGGCGGGCCAACGATACTCGTACAAGTTCGGCAGCATCGCCAGCACCGTCGCCGCGACGCGGGCTCAGGCCATCGAGCACAACATCGATTGCATCCGCGCCGGGCGGCAATTGGGATCGCGCGCACTCACCTTGTGGATAGGCGACGGCGCCAATTTTCCCGGCCAGCAGCATCTCGTGCGCGCCTATGAGCGGTATCTGGATTCGGCGGCTGCCATCTATGCCGCGCTTCCGGCCGATTGGCGCCTGCTCATCGAGCACAAGATGTACGAACCGGCGTTTTACGCCACGGTGATCCAGGATTGGGGCAGCTCGCTGCTCGCCGCGCAGAGCTTGGGACCCAAGGCATTCTGTCTCGTCGATCTGGGCCATCACGCACCGAATGTGAACATTGAAATGATCGTTGCGCGCCTGGTGCACGCGGGGCGTCTCGGCGGCTTTCACTTCAACGATTCCAAATACGGTGACGACGACCTGGACACGGGTTCCATCGAACCGTACCGCCTGTTCCTCATTTTCAATGAGCTCGTCGATGCGAGCCGGCGCAACGCGGCGAATTTTCATCCCGCACATATGCTCGATCAGTCGCACAACGTCACCGATCCCATCGAGAGCCTCGTTACCAGCGCGGTCGAGTTGACGCGGGCGTATGCCCAGGCGCTGCTGGTCGATCGTGCGGCGCTGGACGGCTTTCAGGAAGCAAACGATGCGTTGATGGCGGCGCAGACGCTGAAGAAAGCATTCACAACCGACGTAAGCCCCATCCTTGCCCAAGCCCGGGCTCGAGCCGGCGCTGCGATCGACCCGGTCGCGGCCTATCGTACGATCGGCTATCGGGCCGCCGCCGCGGCTCGGCGGCCGGCGGCGGCGGGCACGCGCAACAGCGGCATCGTGTGAGCAGCTCAGCCCGGCGCGACGATGAGTTTCACGCCGGCATCCTGCACCATCTCCGCATGCCGGGGCGAGATCTCTCTGTCCGTCACGAGCGCATCGATTTCGTCCAACCCGCAGACGATGTGTCCCGAGGGCCCATCGAATTTTGAGCTGTCCAAAAGGACGACGATTTCGTCGGCGCGATCGATCAGACGCCGCTCGGCCGCAACCAACATGATGTCCGCTTGCATGAGGCCCGCGGCTCCCGCGGCTGCCGCACTCATGAAAAGCTTTGGAGCGTGAAATCGCTGCATTCCATCATCGCTGCCCGCCGCGAGGATGATGTTTTGTTCCGGGAACACCTGTCCGGCGGGGACCAGCACCCGCGTGCCGGGCTGCGCCAGCAAGGCATTGACGATGCGCAACGAATTGGTGAGCACCTGCAGATTCAACCCTCGAAAATGCCGGCACATCTGCAACGTCGTCGAGCCGCCGTCGATCATGATGGCCTCGCCCGCGCTGCAGAGCTTGGCCGCCGCGCGCCCGATGGCCTCCTTCTCCGCCCGATGCAGATTGACGTTTTCTTCGAATGGCACACCGGTCAGGTGTTGCCCGGCGTCCGGCGACTCACCGCCGGCATTTTTGGATTCGGCGCGTTTTGCGCCGCCACGGACCCGCGTCAACAAGCCGGCGGTCATGAGCCGGTCGAGATCGCGCCGAATCGTGGCGGGTGAGGCTTCGATGCGTTGCTCGAGATCCAGAAAGGAGATGAATCCCTTCTGATTGACGGTGTCCAGAATTAGTTTTTCGCGCTCGGCTGCATGCATCGTCAATCATTATAGATCAAATAGCATCATAACGCCGGGATTCCCTGCTTGCGGCACCGGCGCTTGCGGCACCGGCGCTTGCGGCATCGGCGCGCCCGGTCGCGGGCTTGGCTCGGCTAGAAACCCTCGAGCGCCTCGCTGAGGCGCGTCACGCCGCGCACGCTCATGCCTTGCGGAAGGCGCCTGGGCACGTTTGCCTCGGGGATCAGCGCCGACTTGAAGCCGTGCTTGGCGGCCTCGCGCAGGCGCTCTTCGCCGAACGGCACCGGGCGGATTTCGCCCGCCAATCCCAGCTCGCCGAAAACGATCAGCGAATCGGGTAACGGCGCGTCGGCGAGACTCGAGCGCGCCGCGAGCACGATGGCGAGGTCGCCCGCCGTTTCCGCGAGGCGCACGCCGCCGACGACGTTGGCGAACACGTCCTGACCTTGCAGCGAAAGCCCCGCATGGCGATGCGCCACCGCCAGCAGCATGGTAAGCCGATTGCCGTCTATGCCCACCGCGACGCGACGCGGATTGGCGCCGAGGCTGGAATCCGCCAGCACCTGCACCTCGATCAGCAAAGCACGGGTTCCCTCGCGCATCACGGTGATCACGCTTCCCGATACCGGTCGCGGATGCCGCGACAGGAAAATCGCCGACGGGTTGGTGACCTCGCGCAGGCCTTGCTCGGCCATCGCGAACACCCCGATCTCGTTGGCCGCCCCGAAGCGATTCTTGACCGATCTCAGCACGCGGAAGCGGCTGCCCGTGTCGCTCTCGAAGTACAGCACCGTATCGACCATGTGCTCGAGCACGCGGGGACCCGCGATCTGTCCCTCCTTGGTGACGTGGCCCACCAGCAAGACGGCGGTCGCGCTGGACTTGGCGAACCGAACCAGCTCGGCCGTGCACTCGCGCAGCTGCGAGACGGCGCCGGGAGCGGTATCGATGCGCTGCGAATGGGTGGTCTGGATCGAATCCACGATGAGTGCCCGCGCCTTGAGGCTCGTTGCCGTTTCCACGATCGCCTCGACCTCGGTTTCGGCCACCAAGCGGGCGGTCGACTCCGCCAACCCCAGCCGCCGCGCCCGCAACGCGACCTGCTTGAGCGACTCCTCCCCGGTCGCGTACAGCACGGGGCCGGCGCTGTTGAGTGCCGCAGCCGCCTGCAGCATGAGGGTGGATTTGCCGATGCCGGGATCGCCGCCGATCAGGGTGACCGAGCCGGGCACGAGCCCCCCGCCGAGCACGCGGTCGAGTTCGGCGGATCCGGAGGAGAGACGGGGCTGCTCCGCGGCCGCCTCCGAGGCGAGCGAGGCCGCAGCATCCGGGCGTGCGCGCGCCGGGCCGCCGCTCGGAGCGCGTGCGCCGATCGAGCGCACTTCGGCCACGAGGGTGTTCCACTCGCCGCATCCCGCGCACTGCCCCTGCCATTTGGCCGACGGGGTACCGCAGGACTGGCAGACAAAGACCTCTCTTACCTTCGCCATCATCTTCCTAGGAGCGATTTTGTGAGCTTAGCATTGCAGTCAGGGTCGCCCGATCCCCTATACTTCGCCGCTTCTGTACGCGGATTATGTCTATAACATGCGAAAGTTCGGGATGATCGCTGCAATTGTGGGGGTGGGCTTGCTGGGGCTCGACATGCTGCTACGGCCCCACGTCAATCTAAGTCCCTGGGCCTGGCTCCCGGCGGCGGTGCTTTTGAGCGGCGGAGGCACACTGGTTTTGTTGTCCCTGTGGGCCTCGGCCGACCCGGCCATGCCCGCTCCCAAGATCCCGTCGCCGCCCGGTCCGGATACCGCCCGCCTCCTGGACAATTTCGAGCAGCGTTTCGCCGAGCTCAAGGGCCGCAAGGGCAGCACGACCGTGCTCGGAGATCTTTACGCCCTCGGCACCCAGCTCGAGCAACGCGGCCGCGGCGCCCAGGCCACCGCCGTGTACCGCCATCTCGCCCGGATCGACAACACCTACCGCGATGTGGGCGCCCGGCTGCGCCGCTTGATGGATGCCGAGCGCACGGCCATCAAGGCTCGGCCGGCCGCCTCGGTCTCCCCGCTGCGCTCCATGCCGCCCGCTCCCTCGCGGCCCGCGCCGTCGCGCAAAGCGGCCTCGCCGGCCGCCGTGGCGTCGCCGGAGACCGCTCGGACGGCAGCTCCCGCCGCCGGATCGGCGACCTCTCAGCCGTCCCAGCTCGGCCGCTATCAGCTCGAGCGCGAAATCGGCCGCGGCGCCATGGGCGTCGTCTACCTCGGACGCGATACCGCCATCAATCGGCTGGTCGCCATCAAGGCGATCCCGCTCGCGAGCGAATTCAGCGAAGCCGAGCTCGCCGAGGCGCGATCGCGTTTCTTCCGTGAGGCCGAAACTGCGGGGCGCCTCAACCATCCCAACATCGTCACGATCTATGATGTCGGGGAAGAGCATGGGCTTGCGTACATCGCCATGGAATATTTGAAGGGCCGCCATCTGAGCGACTATGCAACGTCCGAGAACCTGCTGGAACCCCGCAAAGTGCTGGAATTGATGGGGCGGACCGCCCAGGCGCTCGGCTTCGCCCACAAGCAACAAGTCGTCCACCGCGACATCAAGCCCGCCAACATCATGTACGATCCGAATGCCGACGTATTGAAGATCACCGATTTCGGCATTGCCCGGCTCACCGGCACGGGCACCACCCGAACCGGCATCGTGCTCGGCACGCCCTCCTTCATGTCGCCGGAACAGCTCGAGGGGCGAACTGTGACCGGCCACTCGGACCTGTTCTCGCTGGGTGTTAGCCTGTTCCAGCTTTTGACCGGCCATCTGCCGTTCACTGCAGATTCCATGACGGGCCTGATGCAGCAGATCGCCGAGCACCCGCATCCGCCGCTGCGGGCTTACCGGCCGGATCTGCCGGTCTGCGTCGAGGGCATCATCGACCGGGCGCTGGCGAAAACTCCGGAGGCGAGATTCGAATCGGGCGCCCAGATGGCGGCGACCCTGGAGGACTGTCGGTCGAGATTGCCGACGGGACTGCCATGACCGAGAAATATTCATGAACTTGAGGGGAAAAATCGCGAGCGTCGCGCTCACCGACACCGGCAAGGTGCGTGAGCACAACGAGGACATGATCGGCACCGAGATCGATATCGGGCTGTTCGTGCTCGCCGACGGCATGGGCGGATACAACGCAGGCGAGGTGGCGAGCGGAATCGCGGTCAAGACCATCATCAACCTGGTACGCGATGCGGTGGCGCGGGAAGACCTGTCGATACGCGATCAGGAGAGCGGTTTGACGCGCCCGAGCATCATTCTGCGTGACGCGATCCACAGAGCCAACAAAATCATCTACCACACTTCCAAGACCCAGCCTCAATGTGAGGGGATGGGTACGACCGTGGTGGCCTGTCTGTTCCACGATAACAAAGTGTCCATCGCGCACGTCGGCGACTCGCGGCTCTATCGGCTGCGGGACAATCGATTCGAACAGATGACGCTGGATCATTCGCTGCTGCAGGAGCTGGTGGATCGCGGCTTCTACTCTCAGCAGGAGGCGCAGCGCGCCACCAACAAGAATTATGTCACCCGCGCACTCGGGGTCGAGCAGAATGTCGAGGTGGAGATCCATGAGCAGCCCGTGCAGAAGAGCGACTATTACGTGCTCTGTTCCGACGGCCTGTCGGACATGATCGAAGACGAGGATATTCACTTAACAATCAGCACCTTTAGTGCTAATCTTGATATGGTTGCTAAACAGCTGATTCAGCTGTCGAACGATAATGGCGGGCGGGACAACATCTCGGTGATCATGGCGCACGTGACTGAGCCGTTCCCCGCACAACGGCGTATATTTGACAAAATCCTGGGATGGTTCGGTTAGGGAGATGTGTCTGTGGCACGCCTGATGCTCAGCTTGGATGGTCAGATCCTCGCGGAATACAACAT
>DATAYO010000108.1:0-38620 GCA_036272515.1 Steroidobacteraceae bacterium
ATCTCCTTCACCTCGGGCATGTTCTCCTGGATCCAGCGCACCTCGTCCACCACGTTCTGCGGGCTGCGCACGCGATAGCGATGGCCGCCCACCGTCTGCGGCCACAGGCAGAACGTGCACTTGGAGCGGCACCCGCGGCCCGTATAGATCGACACGTAGGGATGCTTCAGGTAGCCGATGAAGTAATTGTCGATCTTGAGATCGCGCTGGTAGATCGGCGCGACCCAGGGCAGCTCATCCATGTTCTCGATCATCGCCCGCGGGGCATTGTGCTGGATGCCGCCGTCTGCGCGGCGGAAGCTCAAGCCGGTGATGGACTCGAGCGGCAAGCCGTCGGCGACATCCTTGCAGGTGTAGTCGAATTCCTCGCGCGCGACGAAGTCGATGGCGGCGGAAGCCGCGAGAGAGCCGGCCGGGTCGACCGCGACCTGGGCGCCCACCATGCCGATCTTGAGGCCCGGATTGCGCTCCTTCAGGAGCTCGGCGACACGGGCATCCTTGAGGAACGACGGAGCGCTGGTGTGCATGACCACGAGGTCGAAGTCGCCGGCCTGGGCGAGCACATCCTCGATGGGCGTGCCGTCGGCGGGGGCATCGAGCAGCTTGCTGCCCGGTACCAGGGCGGCGGGCTGCGCCAGCCAGGTCGGATACCAGAAGGATTTGATCTCGCGACGCGCCTGATAGCGGGCACCGGCACCGCCGTCGAAGCCGTCGAATGAGGGCGGATGCAAGAACAGTGTTCTCATGGCGTTCTCTCTATACGTTCAATACGAGGCGGCCGAACGAGCCCGTTCCTGGTTCTGCGAGGCCCACCAGGGGTCGACGCTCGCCGAGAGGCCGTTCAGATCGAGGCCCGCTGCCGCCAGGCAGGTTTCGCGCGAGCCGTGCTCGATGAATTGGTCCGGAATACCCAGATGCAATATCGGCAATAATACCTCATGTGAGGCAAGAACTTCGCTCACCGCCGAGCCTGCCCCGCCCATGACGGCGTTTTCCTCGATGGTGACCAGGGCGCGGTGACGGGTCGCCACCTCGAGAATGAGCTGCTCATCGAGCGGCTTGATGAACCGCATATTCACCAGGGTCGCATCCAGCCGCTCGGCGATCTTGCGGGCGGAGTCGAACAGTGCGCCGAAGGCGAGGATGGCGAGGCCGCTTCGGCCCTCGCGCCTGAGCTGAGCTTTGCCGACCGGGATGGAGCTCATTTCGGACACGACCGGCACGCCGGGGCCGGTGCCCCGTGGGTAGCGGATCGCCGAGGGCGCCGACAAGGTCGCGCCGGTGAACAGCATCTGCCGGCACTCGTTCTCGTCCGCCGGAGCCATGATCACCATATTCGGGACACAGCGCAGGAAGGTGAGATCGTAGGCACCCTGATGGGTGGCACCGTCGCTGCCGACCAGGCCCGCGCGATCCAGTGCGAATACCACCGGAAGCTTCTGCAGGGCCACGTCGTGGATCAATTGGTCGTAGGCGCGCTGCAGGAAAGTCGAATAAATCGCGACGACGGGCCTGAATCCCTCGCAGGCCAGTCCGGCCGCGAAGGTCACCGCATGTTGCTCCGCAATCGCCACGTCGAAGTAACGCTCCGGAAATCGCTTCGAGTACTCGACCAGCCCCGAGCCCTCACGCATCGCGGGGGTGATGCCGATGATCTTGGGTTCGCGCTCCGCCATGTCGCAGAGCCACTGACCGAAGACCTGCGAATAGGAGGGTCCGGTGCTCGCTTCCTTGAAGATCTTGCCGCTGACCGGATCGAAGGGACCGGGTCCGTGCCATTTGATGGGGTCGGCTTCGGCCGGCGCGTAGCCTTTGCCCTTGCGCGTGACCACGTGCAGAAATTGCGGCCCACGCAGCTTCTGGATGTTGCCGAGCGTGGTGACCAGCGACCTGAGATCGTGTCCGTCGATCGGGCCGATATAGTTGAAGCCCATTTCCTCGAACACCGTGCCCGGCAGCACCATGCCCTTCAGGTGCTCCTCCGATCGCCGGGCGAGCTCCCACACCGTGGGCATCTGACGGAGTACTTTCTTGCCGCCTTCGCGCAGGTGCGCATACATGCGGCCCGACAGCGCGCGCGCCAGGTAGTTCGAGAGCGCGCCCACGTTCTCGGAGATCGACATGTCGTTGTCGTTCAGGATGATCAGGAGGTCCGTGGGCGCCGAGCCCGCGTGATTGAGTGCTTCGAAGGCCATGCCGGCGGTGAGTGCGCCATCGCCGATGATGGCCACCGCGCGCCGATCCTCGCCGCGCTTGGCAGCGGCGATCGCCATGCCGAGCGCCGCCGAGATGGAGGTGCTGGAATGCCCGACCCCGAAGGTGTCGTATTCGCTCTCGCCTCTGGAAGGAAAGGGCGCAAGACCTTTGTCCTGCTTGATCGTGTGCAACAGCTGACGGCGTCCCGTGAGCACCTTGTGCGGATAGGCCTGGTGGCCCACATCCCACACCAGGCGGTCGTAAGGCGTGTTGAAAATGTAGTGCAGGGCCACGGTCAGCTCGACGGTACCGAGGCCGGCCGCGAAATGGCCGCCGCGTGTGCTCACGCTCTGGATCAAGAATTGCCGCAACTCATCGGCGAGCGCCGAAAGTTTCGACGTCGGCAGCCGGCGCAGGTCCGACGGTGAGTGGATGGATTCGAGCAACGGATAGGTGTCGGGTGGCGGGATCATTGGGGCCAGTTTATACTGCCCGGACCCTTCTCGGGCAATCACCTCGCATGCTTTGTGGCACAATCGCCACTTGGTTGCGACGGTTGAGGGCTGCCCGCTATAGTGGTATGCGGGTTATGGGCAGCCTTCCCGAAGCACTTGGGTACTTTGTGCCACACCACGCCCCAGGGTGTTTTCGCGCTGACTTTCCGAGAGACTGCTCGTATGGATTCCGGCATTTCAGATGAAGGCTATCAAGACCAGATTCTCCCGCACGTCTCGCGCACCTTCGCGCTGACCATTCCTCAATTGCCTGAGCCGCTGCGCGTGGCGGTGACCAACGCCTATTTGCTGTGCCGCATCGCGGACACCATCGAGGACGAGCCGGCGGTCCCTCCGGATCAAACTCTTGCCTTTCTGGATCGATTCAAGGCGGTCGTGGCCGGCTGCGGCGACGCCGCCCTGCTGGCCTCCGAGGTGGCCGCGAGCCTGTCCGACAGTACGCTGCCGACCGAGCGCGATCTGATCGTCAACATGGGACGCGTGCTCAACATCACCGCCTCGCTGAAGCCCGCGCAGAGATCCGCCATCCAGCGCTGCGTCGAGCTCATGTGCTACGGCATGCCGCGGTTCCAATCCACCGCGAGCCTTCGGGGGCTCGCCCGCAGCGCCGACCTCGACGAGTATTGCTACTACGTCGCGGGTGTCGTCGGCGAGATGCTCACGGAGCTGTTCTGCGACTATTCCGACGGCGCCGCGCGCAACCGCTCGGGGCTTTCGAGCCTGGCCGTGTCGTTTGCCCAGGGCCTGCAAATGACCAACATTCTGAAGGACGTGTGGGAAGATAGAAGCCGCGGTGCCTGCTGGCTGCCGCAGGAGGTGTTCTCTTCCTACAAGGTAGATCTGTCCTCACTGACCGCCACACCCGGAAGCGAGGGCTTCAATGCGGGCATGGATGAGCTGATTGGCGTCGCGCACGCTCACCTGCGCAACGCGCTTGATTACACATTGTTAATTCCCGGCAAACAAGCGGGAATGCGGCGTTTTTGTCTATGGGCCGTCGGGCTCGCGGTGCTTACATTGCAAAAAATTCATAAAAATCCAGGTTTTACGTCCGGCGCTCAGGTCAAGATCTCGCGTTCGGCGGTGACCATGACGAGAATCTTGACGGACCTCTCCGTACGCAACGACTGGATGCTGCGACGCCTGTTCTCCGCGGCCGCCCGCGGGCTGCCGCTCGCGCGGCGCCTGGAGATGCGGCATGTCCAGCCGGCGCGCGCGGAAGGGCGCAGTGAGATCACCGGCGACCCCGCGACCAACCGGGAATCGGAACCGGTGCGCCAGCGCTCCTACCGGAGCTCGGGCTCATGAACCGCATCGCACAGAAGCCGTTGAGCGCCGAGGCGGAGGTACCGGCGCGGGCCGATGTGGTGGCTCTCTCGCTCACCAAGACCATTTCCACGCTGCTGGATCGAGCCATCGCGCAGGCGCGCGATGCCATGACGGCCACGCAAGCCGCGGCCGGCTACTGGCTGTTCGAGCTCGAGGCGGACTGCACCATCCCCGCCGAATACATCATGATGATGCACTTCCTGGACGAGATCGACGTCGAGCTCGAAGCCAAGATCGCGGCATACCTGCGCGCTCATCAGCAGCCGAACGGCGGTTGGCCGCTGTACCACGGCGGCGAGTTCAACATGAGCTGCACCGTGAAGGCGTATTACGCGCTCAAGCTCTCGGGCGACGACGTTCAGGCGCCGCACATGGTGCGCGCCCGTAATGCGATTCTCGAGCGCGGCGGCGCCGCGCGTTCGAACGTGTTCACGCGCATTGCGCTGGCGCTGTTCGGGCAGATTCCCTGGCGCGGCGTACCCTACATACCCGTCGAGATCATGCTGCTGCCGAAGTGGTTCTTTTTCCACCTCGACAAGGTGTCGTACTGGTCGCGGACCGTGATGGTGCCGCTGTTCATTCTCTGCACCAGGAAGCCGCTCGCCAAGAACCCGCGACGCGTCGGCATCGGCGAGCTGTTCACGACCCCGCCGGAGAATGAGCGGGATTATTTCCGCGACGCGCGCAAGGGCGGATGGCTCGGGAAGCTGCTGCTGGTCGCCGATCGGCTCAGCCGGCGCATCGACCCGTTCATACCCAAGAGCATGCGCGAGCGCGCCACGCGCGCCGCGGAGCAGTGGATGCTCGAGCGCCTGAATGGAGAGGACGGACTCGGAGCGATCTTCCCGGCGATGGTGAACGCGCTCGAAGTGATGGCCATTCTGGGCTATCCCGCCGACGATCCGCGCCGGGTCACCGCCAAGCGCGCCCTGCAAAAGCTCCTGGTGGTGGAACCCTCGAGCGCTTATTGCCAACCGTGCGTCTCCCCGGTCTGGGATACCGCGCTCACCGCCCTCGCCATGCAGGAAGAAGGGTGCGGGTCCGCCGTGAAGGCGGCGACCCGGGCGCTCGATTGGCTGCAGACCGAGCAGATCCTCGACGAACCGGGCGATTGGCAGGTGGACCGCCCCCAACTCAAAGGCGGCGGCTGGGCATTTCAGTTCGCCAACGACTATTACCCGGACCTGGATGACACCGCGGTGGTCGCCTGGGCCATGCATCAGGCGCCGAACGCGGCCGACTATGCGGAGAACATCCGCCGCGCCCTCGACTGGCTGGTCGGGATGCAGAGCAAGAACGGCGGATTCGCCGCCTTCGATGCGGACAATACCTCGTATTACCTGAACAAGATTCCGTTTGCGGACCATGGCGCACTCCTCGACCCGCCGACCAGCGACGTGAGCGCACGGGTGGTGACGGTATTGGCGCTGACCGGCCGTCCGGAGGACCAGCCGGCCATGGCGCGCGCGATCGCTTATCTGCGTTCGGAGCAGGAGCCGGACGGCTCGTGGTTCGGCCGCTGGGGGACCAATTACATCTACGGTACCTGGTCGGTGCTCACGGCGTTCGCGCAGGCCGGAATTGCGCCGGACGATCCGGCCGTGCGCCGCGCGGTCGCCTGGTTGAAGGGCCGTCAGAGCCCCGACGGCGGATGGGGCGAGAGCAACGACGGCTACAAGAACCCTTGCGACAGCAGGGCGGCGAGCACGCCGTATCATACGGCCTGGGCTCTGCTCGGATTGCTCGCGGCCGGCGAAGTGGAATCCGACTGCGTGCGCCGCGGGGTCAATCACCTGATGCGCACGCAGCAGGCAGGCGGCCTGTGGAGCGATCCGACCTTCACGGCGCCCGGGTTCCCGCGCGTGTTCTATCTCAAGTATCACGGCTATTGCCGCTATTTTCCGCTGTGGGCGCTCGCTGCCTATCGAACCTTGACCCGGGCCGGAACCCCTCATTGAGCGTGGCGGGCGTGGTCGCGGCGCTCGCTCGAGAAGCGCGTGCGCTGGGCCCCGCAATAGATCGCAAAGCCGGTTACGAGGTCCTGCCCGGCGGCACTCTGCGGGCGGTGAGCGGTATGGGGTGCGCTTCGGCAGGAACGGCCGCTCGCCGGCTGATCGATGCCGGGGCCACCGCGCTCATCAGCTGGGGCGTGGCCGGCGGTCTCGATCCGGATCTCGAGGCGGGGGCGATCTGTGTGCCGCGCGAGATCGTCGCACCGGACGGCATGCGCTTCGCGACCGCGCCCGGCTGGTGTGAGGCGCTCGCCGCTTCGATCGCGCACCATGGCCCGGTGGCATCCGGCGTGCTGCTCACTCGAAGTCAACCCGTTGCCGGCATCGCCGAGAAGGCGGCGCTGCGTCGGGAGACGGGCGCCGTCGCAGTCGACATGGAAAGCTCCGCGGTGGCCGAGGTCGCCGCCGCCCGGCGTTTGCCGTTCCTGGCGGTGCGCGTGATCGTGGATACCGCGCACGATGTGATTCCAGCGGCCGTGACCGCCGCGGGCGAATCGGGGCAGGTGCGCATTGGGGCGCTGCTGGCGGGCCTGGCACGGTCGCCGCGAGACATCGCCGCCCTGGTGCGCCTCGCGCGCGCATACCGCGCCGCCGCTCACTCGCTTCGAGCCGTGGCCGAGCACGGCCGGCTGACACCTCCCGCAGGGTCCGATGGGCGCGGCGCCGGCCGCCCGCTCGAGGGACGGGCATGAGAGTCGAGGGACGGGCGGCATGAGAGTCGAGGGATGGGCATGAGAGCGCTGGTCACCGGTGCCACGGGCTTCGTTGGGGCGGCGGTCGCGCGGGCGTTGACCGCGCAGGGCTGGGAGATTCGTGCGCTGGTGCGCGAAGACTCGAACCGGATCAATCTGCAAGGGATGGCGGTCGAGCCGGTGGTCGGCGACCTGACCGACCGCGCCTCGCTCGAGCGCGCGATCCGAGGCGCCGAGGCGCTGTTTCATGTGGCGGCCGATTATCGGCTGGGCGCACCGGATCCCGCGCAGCTGTACCGCGCCAACGTCGAGGGCACGCGTAACATTCTCGCGGCGGCGCTCGAGGCTCGCGTCGAGCGTGTGGTCTACACCTCGAGCGTCGCGACCATCGGAATTCCGGCGGACGGCGCACCCGGCGATGAGCGCACGCCGGTGACGCTCGAGGCGATGATCGGCCACTACAAGCGCTCGAAATTTCTGGCCGAGCAAGCGGCACTCGAGGCCGCGCGCGACGGGCTGCCGCTGATCGTGGTCAATCCCTCCACCCCGATCGGCCCGGGCGATGTGAAGCCCACGCCCACCGGGCAGGTCGTGCTCGATGCGGCCGCCGGCCGGATGCCTGCCTACGTCGACACCGGCCTCAACATCGTGCACGTCGATGACGTGGCCGCGGGGCACATCAAGGCGCTCGAGCGCGGAGTGCCGGGGGAACGCTATATCCTGGGCGGCGAGGACATGACGCTCGAGCAAATCCTCGGCCAGATCGCGGCCATCGTGGGACGCAAGCCGCCGCGGCTGCGCCTGCCCTATGGCGCGGTGCTGCCCATGGCCTACGTGGCCGAGGGCATCGCCCGCCTCACCGGGCGCAGCGGCCGCCTGACGCTCGAGGGCTTGCGCATGTCGCGCAAGCGCATGTACTTCTCGAGCGCCAAGGCCGCGCGGGATCTGCGATACGCCTGGCGGCCGCCGATGGCCGCTTTCGAGGATGCGGTACGCTGGTTTCGCGAGCGGGGGCTCTTGCAATAGATGCCTGAGGCAGGTCCCTATCCGCGAATCGCACGCCGGCTCGCGTCGGCCTGCGAGATCAGCAATATCGGCGCCCCGATGGCCACGTCGCGGGCGCGTCGAACCAGCGAGACGGCGAGACCGAACTCGGGCCCGACACCGAACAGCTGCACCAGCGCCGCATAGCTAGCCTCCTGCACGCCGAATGCGTTCGGAACCAGGGCCGCGGCATTCTTGGCCGCTCCGACCAGGCTTTCGATGGCGATCACCGACGCGAGCTCGATGTGTATGCCGATGAGCCGGAACGCCAGCCAGGTCCCGGCGCCGCTTGCGAGCCATCCGACCAGGTGCATCGCGGAGGAGAGCACCACCCGCGGGCGCGAGCGGTAAATGCCGTCGAGCGCATCGGCCAGCGCGTCGGCGGAAGCCGCGGCCCCGGGCAGGATTCGTGCGGCGAGCCTGCCCGTCACGCGATGGCCGTAACGCTGCAGCAAAACCAGCGCGATGCCCGCGGCGACGGAGAGGATCAGCCCGATCTCGAATGCCCGGGTGAGCGCGGCCGCCGACGAGGAGCGGGGCGGGCGGGCGCTCAAGATCGCGAAGCCGAGCGCGATGAAACCGATCTGCGCCAGTGCCTCGGTGGTCACGTCCACGATCGTGGAGGCGAACGCCTCGGAACGGCCGATTCCGCGCCGGATGGCGGCGCGCGCGCCGAGCACGATGCCGCCGACCTGCGAGAAAGGCAGCACGTCCGAGGCGGCTTCGCGGACCATCCGAGCCCACACGAACGCCCAGACGAACCCCCGCGGTCGCGCGCCGGTGTGCGGGAGCAATACGGACCAGGCGGCACCCAGTAGCGGATACAGCGCCAGGGCGTACAGGCAGAGCAGCGCGAAGCCTCCCCAGCCGACCTCGGCGGCGGCGGACAGCACCGCCGCAAAGCCCACGTGCAGCACGAGGTAGGCGGCAAGGGCGAGGCCGAGCGCCGCGACCAGGACGATTCGGGTCTTCAGGCGCGCCCGCGCGGACGAATGAAGCGTCGTATCCATCCAGCGAGCGCCGGAACGAGCTGCGGCCGTTTGAGCCGCGCATCGTACCCGCTCATGCGTCGCTCGTTCTCCGACAGGCAGGTATCGATGAGATCGGCCACGCTGATGTCGTCGTGCACGGATTGCGAGGCGGTCAGGGTGAAGTTGTTGTCCTCAGGGCCGCCGCCCACGTCGCGCGCGATACCGATGCGCTCCCAGATGAGGTAGATCCAGACCGCGATCACCTTGATCTCGAACATCGGCCGCCGCCAGAACGGCATCGTGCGCCGGTGCCAGGCGACCCAGTTGACGAAGAACAGGATGTGGCGCGTTTCCTCCTGGATCACGGGCTCGAAGGTATCCACCAGCTCCTCGGGAAAGAATCCCGAGCGCCGGGCCGACTCGAACAAGCCGAACGCGAAGAAGCTGTCGATGCATTCGCTGTATCCGGTCTTCATGAATGCCCACTCCGGATTGCGCGGAGCCGGATATTCCGGCTCGGGCGCGAGCGCAATGCCGTAGGCTTGCACCAGATTCGAGAGCACGTACTTGTGACGGCCTTCCTCGAACGCATTGAGCTCGACCGCGCGGCGCAGCAGCGGATCCGCGACCTCGGCCGCGTAGGAGGCAACGTTGAGCCGCGCTCGGCCCTCGGTCTGCACCGCGATGTCCCAGATGGGCAGCGACACCAGGCGCCCGCGGGTTTCCTCATCCAGGGCCGGCCAATCGATGACCGTCGGCTTGTACGGGTTGAAGGTGTCGAGCAAGGTGCGGCAAAACAGGATCCGATGCTCATCGCTCCCGACGCGGATCGGCCCACGGGGAAAGTCCCCCCGCTCGCGGTCGGCCGCCGCGAGCGCCGGCATGGGCGAACTCACCGCAGCGACTCCCGCCGCTGCAGCAGGGCGCCGGTCGGCACCGGCACCGGCCCACGCGCCTCACCCAAGAAGTCCGCGAATCCACCGAGCCGGAGCGCGGGGTCGCGACTCGCGCGGATCACTTCCGGTGCGATCAGCGCGTCGAGCTCTTCGCGGTAGCGATAGCCCGGCGCCGAGCCGGCATAGGGGCCGGTCGCGGGATGCAGATACACTTCGGTCAGCCCCTCCGGCAGATGCGCGATCAGGCCGGCAAGCCGCGCGAGGCTCATTGCGCCCGACCAGCGCAAGCCGAATACCCGGTCCGGGGACTCGAGGCCGGCCGCGCGCGACCGCCGCTTGAGCAGCGCCGCGAACGGCGCGGTGACCCAGGCGCTGGCTCGCGGCGTGCGCGGCTCGACCTTGCGCAGCACCGAGACGGGCTCCTGGGGAACGCGCATGGCGGGAACGCCGAAGCGCCGTCCGATGGCGATCATGATCCGCGCGATCACCGGATGAAGATGGAAGTGCATGTGGGCGTTGCAGTGGTCAAGCGCAAGTCCCGTGGCGACGAAAGCCTCGAACTGCGCGCTGATCTCGTCCGCGAGCTGGCGGCGCGCCCGGCGGCTGAACGTGATCGTGGCGCCGAGCGCCGGCAGTTCGGAGCGGAAGCAGCCGTCGGCGCCGACCAGCCTCGATACCCGGGAAGCGGGCAGCACCGGACGACCCTCCGCCAGCACCAGATGCAGCCCGACGCGAAGCCGCGGCATGCGCCGGGCGCGCTCCAGCGCATCCGCCGCCGCCGCGCCGGCGACCATGAGGCTCGCCGCGGTGAGAATTCCCTCGCGGTGCGCCGTCTCCACTGCTTGGTTGACCTCGCACGCCGCGCCGAAATCATCCGCAGTGACGATCAGTCGCTTCACGCAGCGTCCCTCACGACCGGGTCCGCCGACCCGTCACGGGCGACGTGGAAGCTATCCGCGCGCCATTGAACGCGGCGCGTGGCGAAGCCCCACATCCACAGGGCCACGCTCAACACGTCGCGCAGCGGCAGCATCATCAGCTGATGCGCCGGCGGAAGGTCCGCGCCGCGCACCCGAAGGTGCAGCACGAGCCGCGCGAGCGCGGTGACTGCGAGCAAGGTGATCGCCGGCAGTGCGCAGCCGGCGAGCACGGCCCCCAGCGCCGCCACCGGTACGCCGAACGTGACGAAGGAGAGACCGTAGCCCAAGGGCCGCACGATCCGAATGGTCCGGAGCCAGCGCAGCTCGTGACGCACCAGCTCGGTCAAGCTGGACTCGTTCACGCAGGTCTCGACCACCACATCGGAAAGCACCGTGCGCAATCCGATCGCGCGAGTCATTTCGCCCAGGCGATAATCGTCGGCCAGCTGGTTGGCGATCGACGCGAAGCCCCCGATCCGCCGCAGCACCTGGCGCCGGATCGCGATGGTGGCGCCGAACGCGAATGAACGGGAGCCGAACATGGCTGCGACCCGCACCGAGGGGGTGAACCAATCGTCGATGAACAGCGCGCCGAGCAGCGACCAGAAGCCCCCTCGCGGCCTGCCCGTATAGGAGCAGGTCACGATGCCGACGCCGGAATCGGCGAGCGGCGCGACGACCCGCGCGAGATAGTCCCGGCCCACCCGCACGTCGCTGTCGGAAAGCACCAGGAGCTCATGCCTTGCGAACGGCATCATGTTGATGAGATTGCTCACCTTGCGGCTCGATCCGTGCTGGCGATGATCGACCGCCATGTCCATGTCGACGTGCGGGAATTCGCGCATCAGCCGGAACACGACGCCGATGGCCGGGTCGTCGGGGTCGGACACGCCGAATACGATCTGGAGGCGCGGGTAATCCTGATCGCAGAAGGAGCGCAGGCACTCGTAAAGCTCGTGCTCTGCGCCACAAAGCGGCTTCAGCACGGTCACCGCCGGAGCCAGGGACGGGGCGGGCAGATAGGGCTTGAGGCGGCTCCGCGCCGCGTAGGCGGCGAGGACGGTGTAAGTCGCAACGGCGGCGGCAAGCGCCGTCCCGCACCAGGACATCCATGTATGTGGGCTGAAAATCACTAGATCGCTCCAAACACCCAGTGGCTGTTCGAGTGGCCGGGCCGCAAAGCTCGCTGCGGGCTGGCGTGGCCATTTCGCAAGACGCTATCATCCAGCCGCCGGCGAGAACGCCGGCCCGTCGAGGCCATCGATATGGACGAAGCCAGAAACGCGAACCGACTCGTTGATGGACCTATTATGGCAGATTCGGAGCCGTTAATTCTCGTGGACGAAGGCGACCGCCGGCTGGGCCATATGGCCAAGTCGCTGTGCCACGAAGGCCGCGGCATACTGCACCGGGCCTTCTCGCTGCTGATCTTCAACGGCCGTGGCGAGCTGCTCATCCAGCAGCGCGCCGCGGCGAAGCGACTGTGGCCGCTATACTGGTCCAACAGCTGCTGCAGCCATCCGCGGCATGCCGAGAGCATGGCTGTCGCCACCCGGCGACGCCTGCACGAAGAACTGGGCATCCGCTGCGAGCTGCAATTTCTGTTCAAATTCCAGTACCACGCGCAATTCGACGCCACGGGCGCCGAGCATGAGCTGTGTTCCGTGTTCATAGGACGCTCGGACATGCCACCGAGGATCAATCCGCAGGAGATTGCGGACTGGCGCTGGGTGCCTCCGGAAGTCCTACAGCAACGGATGTCAAGCGCCGACATGTCGAGATTTACGCCGTGGTTCATGCTGGAATGGGAGCGGATATGGCGTGATCATCGGCCAGAGGTGCTGGCCCTTCGCGTTTGATGAGGCAATCTTAATTCGAGGGGTTTTCTCAAACCCCGCGCCGAGATCCCCAAGCCGCGGTAACATAGCTCATGGCAATACCTCTCCTGCAAATGTACCGGGTCGCCAAGTACATCGCCGCGCGCAAGTTGCGGGGTGACAAGCGATATCCATTGGTCCTCATGCTGGAGCCTTTGTTCCAGTGCAATCTCGCCTGCGCCGGCTGCGGCAAGATCGACTATCCCAAGGAGATCCTGCAAAAGCGCGTGAGCCTCGAGGACGCGTTGAAGGCGGTGGACGAGTGCGGTGCGCCCATGGTGTCGATCCCGGGCGGAGAGCCGCTCATTCACAAGGAGATGCCGCAAATCGTCGCCGGGATCGTGGCCCGCAAGAAATTCGTTTATCTCTGCACCAACGCCCTTCTGCTCGCCAAGCACATCGACGAGTATCGGCCCTCGCCGTATCTGACCTTCTCGATTCACCTCGATGGCAACCGCGAGCGTCATGACGAGTCCGTCTGCCAGGAAGGAGTGTTCGACAAGGCGGTCGCCGCGATCAAACTGGCCAGAGCCAAGGGTTTTCGCGTCACGATCAACTGCACCTTGTTCAACGGCGAGAACCCGGATCACGTGGCGGAATTCTTCGACGAGGCCATGCAGCTCGGTATCGAAGGCATCACCGTGTCCCCGGGATACAGCTACCACCATGCACCGCGGCAGGACGTGTTCCTGGGCCGCCATGCCAGCAAGCAGCTGTTCCGCGAGATCTTCAAGCGCCGCCGGCCGGGCAAGCCGTGGACCTTCAATCATTCGGGCCTGTTCCTCGATTTTCTCGCCGGCAATCAGACCTACCAGTGCACGCCGTGGAGCAACCCGACCTATAACGTATTCGGCTGGCAGCGGCCCTGCTACTTGCTCACCGACGAGGGGTACGCCCCCACCTACCGCTCGCTCATCGAGGATACCGAGTGGGACAAGTACGGCGTCGGCAAGAATCCGCGCTGCGACAATTGCATGGCGCACTGCGGTTTCGAGGGAACCGCGGTCAATGACGCCTTCAGTCACCCCGTGAAGGCCATGAGGGCTGCGCTCAAAGGCCCGCGAGTCTCCGGTCCGATGGCGCCGGAGCTTCCTTTCATGTACTCCGAAGGCACGGATAAGGCGACCGTCGCCTCGATTGCCGTCTCCGATATCAAGCGCATGGCGCGCGGGCAGGACGAGAGCGGGCAGACGGCGGCGACGCACTGAGCGCCGCCCACACCATGGTTGGAGAAGAACGCGGGTGAGCAACGCAGCCGATCCTCGCGCGCCGGTCGGACCGCCCCTCAAAGACGACGACGCCTTCGCCGAGCAGCTCGAGGCCTGGCGGGTCCGCATGGAGCAGGCGCTCGACCGCCGGCTGCCTGCGGCCACCGAGACTCCGGCGCGCCTGCACGAAGCCATGCGCTACAGCGTGCTGGGCGGCGGGAAGCGCATCAGGCCGGCACTCACTTTCGCGACCGCGCGTGCGGTCGGCCTCGCCGAGGAGCAGGTCGAAGCCGTCGCCTGCGCCATCGAGCTGATCCACGTGTACTCCCTGGTGCACGACGACCTGCCGGCGATGGACGACGATGATCTGCGGCGCGGCCGACCGACGTGCCACAAGGCGTACGACGAGGCCACCGCGATCCTGGTCGGCGACGCGCTGCAACCGCTGGCGTTCCAGTTGCTCGCGCGGGACCCCTCGCTGCCGCAATCCCCCGTCGTGCGCCTGCGCCTGATCGACATGCTGAGCGAGGCCAGCGGCACGTTCGGCATGGCGGGCGGACAGGCGATCGATCTCGAGGTCCAGGGCAGGAAGCTCGACATCGCGGCGGTCGAGGACATGCACGCCCGCAAGACCGGCGCGGTCATCAGCGCCAGCGTGCTGATGGCGGCGACCTGCGCCCCCGATCTGCCGGTGCCCCGCTACCAGGCGCTGGCGCGGTTTGCCGGCGCGATCGGGCTGGCATTTCAGATTCAGGACGATCTCCTCGACCTGCTGGGCGATGTCTCGACGCTCGGCAAGGCCACGGGGGCCGACCGCGAGCATGCGAAGCCGACTCATCCCACGGTCATCGGCATCGAAGCATCGCAGCAGCGGGTACGTCTGCTGCACGATCAGGCGCTCGACGCGCTGGTCCCGTTCGGCGAGCGTGCCGCACGGCTGCGCTCGCTCGCTCACTGGTTGCTGTCACGCAGCTACTAGGTTAGTTCGTCGGAAGCTTTTCCGGCACCGGAGCGCAGGAGGTTGAGGGTGAGACACCCTCACCCTCAACCGCTGGCCAAGGTATGTGGAAAGGCTTGCCGGAATAACCGGCGGGTTGGGCATGGGCGCGATATTGCACTGCGTCGGGTGTTACCGGACCCGTTCCCCGCGATCGTTCGCCGGCATATGAATTGTCGCGGTGCGACGCGCGCTGTCTCCGCTTGGATACGGTTGACTCTCCCCGCGCATTTACCAGAATGTGCCCGGGAGGAAAAACATTATGTTGCACCGGGCGATCAGCCACGCGCGCCTCATGCGCGAATCGACTGATCGTGTCGAGGCGGCGCTCGACAGCTCCGATGCCGGCGAGCAGCTGGTGGCGCGCCGCGTGCTCGAGAATCCGGCCGTCTGGGACCTGTGGGAGCGGGAGCACTCCAACCTCATGCGGCGGCTCGCCGACTGCGGAGCGCGTGCGCAGCTCGCGGAGCTCAAGCACACCAACTTTCGACTGCTGCACGGCACGGCGCTATTCGAGTACCTGCGCGGCAGCGCTCTGCGCGGCGCGCAACGGCAGCGCCTCATCGCTCACTTTCGCCCGGGCCGAAGCTACGAGGCGGCGCTCATTTCCGAGCATGGTGCCTACCTCCGCAAGGCATGCAGCTTCCTGTGCACGAGCCATCTCGGGAGCGATGTGGTCAGGGACCCGGTGTTCCTCGACCCCATGCAGCGTTACGAGGAGCTTTACGCGGAATATTTCGAGATGTATTGCGCCACCCTGATCGCGCCCGCGGACGAGGCCGAGTCGAAGGGCGCGCTGCTCCCGCTCCTCAAGCATCAGCTGCATGAATACCGCCTCGCGATTCTCGACCCGCGCACGGCTCAGCCCTTCCTGAAACGTGAGGCGGACCTGCGTCGGGCGGGCGGCGATACCCAGAGACTCAAGACTCTGGGCCCGCGGCCCAAGTAGCGGCGGCGGGCGCGCCGCAAGGCGGCGCTCGCTCACTGGATCGCGGCTTTCTGCTCCTTCAAGGACGGCGGCGTCCACTGATAGATCCAGGTCTCGGTCAGCGGCCGCCCTTCGATGCGCAGGAACAGCCGCAGATCGATCGGATCGACCGAATCTTCCGGCGGCCGCACGTCGAACAGCGCCCGGTATCCTGAGAATTCGGACACGTAGTGTGCCGTCACGTGCTCGGTGGTTCCGCGTGAGGTGGTGATCACCGCCTCCACCGGCGAATCTTTGGGCAGCGCGCCAAGCTCGGCGCCGGCGAAGTCGACGGCGAAGTGCTGGGAATAGTACTGGCGCTTGACCCCGACGATGCCGCCGATGCCGGTGCGCGTGGCGATCGTATGACCGAGCGGCGAGGAGTAGGGCATCTTGGTGCCCCAGTACAGGCGGTAGCCGAACAGCAACTCCTGTCCCGGCTTCGGCTTGTCCGCGGGATTCCAGAACCCGACGATGTTGTCGAAAGTCTCGTCCACCGTCGGAATCTCCACGAGCTGGACCGCGCCCTTGCCCCAGCCCGCCTTGGGCTCGACCCAGAGGCTCGGGCGCCGGTTGTAGTACACGCCGTCATCCTCGTAATCGTCGAAGTTGCGATCCCGCTGCAGCAGTCCGAACCCCTGGGGATTTTCGTCGAAGTAGGAATTGAGATGCAGCTGCGGCGGATTGACCAGCGGACGCCAGATCCACTCGCCCGCACCGGTATATAGGGACAGCCCGTCCGAGTCGTGAATCTGCGGCCGCCAGTCGTTCGCCATGCGGCGATCGTTCTGGCCATAGAAGTACATGCTGGTGAGCGGCGCGATCCCGAGCCGCTCGATGGGCTTGCGCGGATAATAGGCGGTGTCGATATCCATGATCTGCGTGCCGCCGGGCGTGATTTGAAAACGCAACGCGCCCGCGATGCTCGGCGAATCGAGCAGCGCATAGAGCGTCAGCGTTCCGGAGTCCTTGGCCGGGCGCTCGAACCAGAACGAGGTGAAGCGCGGAAACTCCTCCGGCCGCGGAAACGCGGTGTCGACCGCGAGCGCCCGCGCCGAGAGTCCGTACTGCCGGGTGTCGCTGCCGACGGCGCGAAAGTAGCTCGCGCCCAAAAACGCCGCGACATCATCCTGCCAGTCGGTGATGAACTGCACGCGGAATCCCGCGAAGCCCGCGCGATCCTTCATGGTCGCGGGATCCACCCCGCTCTTTTCCCAGTCGAACATGGCGGGATCGTAGAGGATCTCGCGCGCACGTCCGTTCACCACCTCGTATATGCGCACGGGCTGGGTGAAGTTGCGGCCCACATGAAAGAACTGCACCCGGAAGTCGAGTCCGGCATCGGCCCACAGCGCATGATCGCCGCGGAATCGAATCGATTGGTACTGATCGTAGCCGAGCTTTGCCATGGCGGGCGGCAGCATGTCCTTGGACGGCTGATAGGCGTTGCCGGCCAGCCAATGCGCCTGTCCCTTGAGCCAGGCGAAGTCGAACGGCTGGGTCTGCGCCGAGGGCGCGGCAACCTGGGGGGACGGTGCCGGGGTCTGCGCCTCCCGCGAGTCGGCCGTGCGAAACATCTGTCCTCCTGCGAAACCCAATGCCAATTTCAATACCGAGCGGCGATCGGTCATGTGCGTGAATCCTTCAGATCAACAACGTGGGAGGCTGAGCATCGGGCAATTGCGCGAGCTGATTGAGCAGGCGTGGGCTGCCGGCGACCTCGACGCGCTCGACGCGCGTGAGCCATCCCAGCGCCTCTTCCAACGACCGGGCATCGACGAGCTTCTGCTGCGCGGTGAAAGCGTCCGGGTCGGGATGCCCGGGGGGGTCGACGGGCCGGGGAAGATTTCCTTCGATGTGCGCCGATCGCGCATCGCGGTTGCGCGCGAGGAACTTCAGCCCATCCTCGGGAAGCGGCGGGGCGGTGGCGATCAATTCCGCGCGCCGGGCCACCAGAGGGGGGCGTTCGACCTCTTCCGGCGTGCGCAGCAGCGCAATCTTGGAGAGCGACACACCGAGCCGCTCGCTGCCGCTCGCGCGCGACAGCGGCACCGACAGCAACAGTCCCGCAAGCGCCGGCGACACCCAGGCGAGCAATTCGGGCGACAGGAACCAGAAAACGACCCCGGACATGGCGGCGAGCAGCATGTCGCGCTTGTGAAAGTGCCAGGCATCGCCCCAGCTCGTGCCGCCGCCCCGGCGCTGCGGATTCCAGCCGGAGTCGCGACCCAGGAAGACCTCGAAAACATGGCGGCTCTGCAGCAGCATCATCACGGGCGCGTAGAGGGCCGAGAGCAGGACCTCGAACACGAAACTCGCACACACGCCGATGACACCGCCGCCCCCGCGGCGCAGTCTCGCCGAGGTCAGCGCACGGATCAGGCCGAGGAACTTCGGGATCAGCAGCACCCCCATGCTGAACCAGAACAGCGTCACCATCAGCTCCACGTTGAAGCGCGGCCAGGTCGGGAACATCTGGAAGTCGTGGTTGAAGTATTCCGGCCGGATCAAGTGCGACTGCACGGCCAGGGCGAAGCCGATGCAGAGCATCAGCAGCCAGAGCGGAGAGGACAGATAGCTCATGATGCCGATCCCAAGGTGCAGGCGGCTCGCGAAGGAAAGACCGCTCGCGCCGATGATCTTCATGTGCTGGAGATTGCCCTGCGCCCAGCGGCGGTCGCGGATCGCCACGTCGATGAGCGAAGGGGGCGATTCCTCCCAGGAGCCGCCGCAGTCGGTCGCCATCCGGACCTTCCATCCGCCGCGCCGCATGAGCGCGGCTTCGACGAAGTCGTGCGAGAGGATGTGACCGCCGAAGGGTTTCCGCCCTTCGAGCTCGGGTAAACCGCAACAATCGGCGAATGCCCGCACGCGGATGATCGCGTTGTGCCCCCAGTAGTTGCCGCTGTCGCCCGACCAGGCCGCGAGGCCGCGCGAGATGACCGGGCCGTAGATGCACGCGGCGAACTGCTGCAGCCGGCCGAAGAACGTGCGCGCTCCGATGAGTTGCGGCGCGGTCTGCAGGATCCCCAGCGCCGGATCGGCATGCATCATCCGCACCAGCCGCGTGAGCGTCGCGGCGTCGATCAGGCTGTCGGCGTCGAGCACGATCATGTGATCGTAGCGTGCGCCCCAGCGCGTCACGAAGTCCTCGAGGTTGCCGGCCTTGCGGGCCACGTTACGCCACCGCCGCCGGTACCATACAGGCATCACGGAGGCGAGCACGCGGCGCAGCGCGTCGATCGCCACGCTCTCCCGGATCCACGCATCGGCGCTGGTCGAATCGGAAAGGACGACGATCTCGAAGCCGCCGTTGCAGCCCATCTGTCCCAGCGCTTCGGCCATCGCCTGCAGAGCCGCGGTGGTGCGCGTCGGATCCTCGTTGTAGATCGGCATGACCAAGGCGGTCAGCGTGTCTCCGGTGGCCTGCGCGGGCTTGGGTGCCCGATCCCGGTGCTTGGATGCGCCCGCGATCACCGAGCCGGCCGCGAACGCGATCCAGGCGAGCGAGACGCCGAAGAAGAAGATCATGAGGCCCTGCAAGAAGGTCATGCTCGCGAAACGCACCACCTGAAGCATCTGATAGACACCGTACACGGTGACGCCGACGCTGACCGTCGCGAGGATGATGCGCGCGAAAATCACCGCCGCGTTCTCGCGCGCGGGGCTCAATTGGCGCTGCGCATACCTGAGGTCCTGGGAGGGCATGCTGAGCCGCGCCTCGGGCGGCATGCCGCCCGAGGACTCGGCCGCAGACAGCCGGACGGCGGCGCTCAGGTGGAGGTCCATCGGTACAGCCACGTCTCGGTAATCGGGCTATCGCCGCGCATGATCCGCAGGCGCAGCTCGATCAGGTCGGCATTGTTGGGGTCCACCTCGAAGCTGGCGCGCAGACCGTGCATGGCACGGTTGGACACCAGCGCCACGTTGGAGATCCTGCCCGCCGAGGCGCCGAGATCGATCCTCAAGCCTTCGGTCTTCTCGCCGGCGCCGACGATGTCCAGGATGAAGACGCGGTGCTTGCCGTCGAGGCTCGCGCCCGATCGGGTGGCGACGACTTCCCCCAGGCCTTTGGGCAGCGGGGGCTCCGACAACCACGTGAGCCGATAGGCGAAGCTCACGGGATGCCCGGCCTGCAGGCCCTGCGCGGGCCGCCAGAAGGCGACGATGTTGTCGTTGCTCTCGCGCCCCGACGGAATCTCGACCAGCTCGACGGCCCCCGCTCCCCAATCGCCCGTGGGCTCGACCCAGGCGCTCGGCCTGCGCTCGTAAAGATTCTCGAAATCCTGAAAATCGCTCTGGTCGCGCGAGCGCTGCACCAGCCCGAAGCCCTGCGGCGGGCGCGTCGTGAACGTCGATACCTGCAGCTTCGTGGGGTTCGCGAGCTGCCGGAAAATGTGCTCGCCGCTCCCCGAGGTGATCTGCAGGCCGTCGCTGTCATGGACTTCCGGCCGATAATCGTCGAGATGGCCGCGATTGGTCTCATCGAACAAAAACATCGAGGTGAGCGGGGCAATGCCCACGACACGCAGGTCCGCGCGGGGAAACAGGGTGAGATCGATCTCCATGACGGTCTCGACGCCCGGCGTCACCTTGAAGCGGTAGGCGCCGGTGGTCGAATCGCTCTCGAGCAGCGCGTAGATCATGATCGACTTGGCGTGCGGCGCGGGGCGCTCTATCCAGAAATGCGTGAAGGCGGGAAACTCCTCACCCACCGCTTCGGCCGTGTTGATGGCGAGTCCTCTGGCCGACAGGCCGTACAGAAGATCCTTGGCGACCGCGCGAAAGTAGCTCGCACCCTGGAACACCAGAAACTCGTCCCAGGCCTTTCTCGAATTGATGTGACCGACCAGCCGAAATCCCGACAGCGGCAGAGACACCTGGCCGCCGGCGTGCTGCGCGACCGGCCCCATGGCGAACATGGCGGGCGTGGCGATCAGATCCTGCGCTTTTCCGTTCTCGACCGTGGATACCGTGACCGCGGGAACCGGTTGGTTGAAACTCGCCCGCAGCAGCTCGATGCGAAACGGCAGTCCCTCCCGGCGCCAGATCGCGGCGTTGCGATCGAAGAGGATCGCACGGTATTGCTCCGGGCTCAGCTTGTCGAGCTCCGCCGGCAAGGTGTTGCGTCGCGGAGTGTAGGGCTTTGCGGAGAGACGCTTGGCGTCGGCCAGCAACACGTCGAAATCGAAAGGATAGGTGATTCCGGACTTGTCGGCGGGCGACTCGGGAGCCGCTTTGCGTGTCGGAGCGGCTGCGCCCCCCACGCCTGCCGCGGTCATCGTGAGCATCAGCAATGCGTTGGCAATCGCTACCCGCAATATGGCTACTCCATCGGTCGAAAAAGGCCACTGATTGCGGTAGTTTAACGCGATGCCCGCATCCGTGCCGCCCCCATGTCGTTGATAGGAGAAGAGTCGTCAGGCGCCGAAGCGCAGAGCGCGGCGGCGGTGCTCATGGTGCGGCCGGCCGGCTTCGGCTTCAATCCGCAGACCGCGCAGAGCAATGCCTTCCAGCAGCGCCCGCAAGCGCCCGCTCCCGCGGCGGCGACGCACGCAACCTCCGAGATTCAGGCCCTCGCGCTACGCGAGTTCGACGGGCTCGCCGATACGCTGGAGCGATCCGGCATGCAGGTCGTCGCCGTCCCGGATACCGGGGAGCCCTGCAAGCCGGATGCGATCTTTCCCAACAATTGGGTGAGCTTTCACGCCGACGGGAGTGTGGTGCTCTATCCGATGCTGGCGCCGAATCGCCGCCTCGAGCGGCGCGAGGAGGTGATCGAGCAGGTCGTCGCGGCCGGGCCGTTTCGAGCCACGAGAAGCGTGGACCTCTCGCAGCGGGAGCTCGAGCAGAGGTTTCTCGAGGGCACCGGCAGCCTGGTGCTCGACCGGATGCACCATGTGGCTTATGCGAACCTGTCGCCACGCACCGATCTCAGCGTGCTGGGCGACTTTGCGCAGCTGCTCGACTACGACCTGGTGACGTTCGAGTCGGCGGACGGCGCGGGCAAGCCGGTGTACCACACGAACGTGATGATGGCGATCGGCACCGGATTCGCGGTCCTGTGCGGCGAGTCGATCAGCGACGAACCCAGGCGCCGGGCGGTCCGTTCCACGCTCGAGTCGGCCGGCCGCGAGATCATCGAGATCACGCTCGCCCAGATGCATGCATTCGCCGGCAACGTGCTCGAGCTGGCGCCGCGCCGATCTCGAGCGATCGCGCTCTCCATGAGCGCCTGGCGCAGCCTCGATCCCGCGCAACGCCGCGCCCTCGAAAGGCACGGTCAGATCGTGGCGGCCGACATCCCGATCATCGAGCGCTACGGCGGCGGGAGCGTGCGCTGCATGCTGGCGGAAATTCATCTGCCTCACCGTCTAGTGTCCTGAATCAGAAATTCGCCGGCATTCGAACGCCGCGGCGTCCCGCCCGCAGGACACTAGGCTGCCGGCGATGTCATAATTCGCCCATGCTGGAGCTCGGTGTCAAAAGTCTGCTGGCGTATTTCGTGGGGGCGCTCCTCGGCAGCCTGATCCTCGGGCGGCTGCGCGGCGTGGACATCCGCCGAATGGGCAGCGGCAACGCGGGTGCGACCAACGCGTTGCGCACGCAGGGCAAGCTGTTCGGGCTCACCGTGCTGCTGATCGATGCCGGCAAAGGAGTGCTTGCCGTGCGGTACCTGCCGGGAGCGCCATGGCCGCCCCCGGACCCGGCGGTATCGCGCGAATGGCTCACTCTGGCGTGCGCGCTCGGTGTCATCCTGGGGCACGTGTACCCGGTGTGGTTCTCTTTTCGTGGCGGCAAAGGCGTCGCCACCATGATCGGAGTCGTCGGTGCGCTCGAGCCGTGGCTGCTCCTGCCCGTATCGATCGCCTGGTTCGCGGTTCTGGTGCTTACCGGTTACGTCGGTCTTGCCAGCATGCTCGCGGGGGCGGTGCTGGTGGGCTTCGTCGGTGCGACCGAGCCGGGCAACGTCCCGCTCATGACGTTTTGCGCCGTGACCGAGCTCCTCGTGATCTATACCCACCGAGCGAACATCGCCCGCATGGTGGCGGGCAGCGAGCATCGGGTGCAGAGGCTATGGCTGTTTCGCTCGCGAGCCACCTAGCTCCCCGCGCCCTCCTGGCGCTCATGGCGGACGGGGAAGCCTGCTCGTGCGCGCACCTTGCGCGCGAGCTCGCCATCGACCGCGGCGAGGTGGCGCGTCTCGTGCAGTCGTTGCGCGGCCTGGGGATCGACATCCATGAGGCCGCCGGGCCCGATTACCGCCTGCCTGCGCCGGTGGAGCTTCTGGACGCCGGGCGCATCTCGAGCGCCCTCCGCGATGACGTCCGGACCAGGATTCATCGCCTGGAAATCCCGTTCGAGGTGGACTCCACCAACACTCGTCTGCTCGCGCGGGCGCCGCCGCCGCGCGGCCTCGCCAATGTCTGCTCCGCCGAGCTGCAGCACGCCGGACGTGGCCGCCGCGGCCGAGCCTGGATCTCGCCCTTCGGCGGGAGCCTCGTCCTGTCGCTGGGCTGGTCGTTTCCCGACGCCGGCGGCGCGAGCCCGGCGTTGAGTCTCGCGGTCGGGATCGCCGTTGCGCGCGCCGCGGAGCGCTTCGGCACCCGCGAGCTGCGTGTCAAATGGCCGAACGACCTCTGGCTGGACGATCGCAAGCTCGGCGGCGTGCTGGTAGAGCTGCGCGCCGAAGCGGGCGGTGCGGCGCATGTCGTGATCGGCATCGGGCTGAACCTCAAGCTGTCGAACGAGCACCGCCGCCGGATGGAGGCGCAGGGCATGCGCATCGCGACCTTGTCCGATGCGGGCCCGGCGATGGTTGCCCGGAACGGACTGGCGGCGGCGCTCATGGAGGAGCTGGTGGGCATGCTGGATGAGTTCGAGCGCTGCGGATTCGCCGCCTTTCACGCGGAGTGGACGCGGCGCGATGCGCTGCGCGATCGCGGCGCGCGCGTGCATGGCGCGGACGGCGTCCGAGAGGGCACCGCGCGCGGCGTGGATGAGGACGGCGCGCTGCTTCTCGAGGTGGGCGGTGAGCTGCAGCGGCATGTTTCGGGCGAAGCGAGCTTGCGCTTGCATGAAGGTGGTGCGTGACGCTGCTCAAGGGCATCGTGGCGTGCCTGGCGCTGGCCAATATCGGATACTTTCTTTGGACGCGCGGCGTCGGTGACCGAGAGCCTCCGCCGAGTGTTGCCGCGACGCCGGAAAGCGGCCTGAAGCTGGCCTCCGAATCTTCCGGCTCCGCCCGGGCGAGCGCCGCAGGAGCGGCGCCGGAGACGAGCGCCGGGGAGAGGGCCGGGGAGACGTCGATAGCGGGAACGAGCGGCGGCGCGGATGCGCAAAGCGGTGCGCCGGCGTCGTCCGAGCCGGCCGATAGGCTGTTGACCGACGTGAAGCGTTGCATCAGTGTGGGTCCGTTCCGGGATGTGGCCGAAACCGCCCGCGCCGCCTCCACGCTTCGCGCCGGCGGCTATGATCCGAGGCAACGAGTGGCGGAGGGCGAGGTGTGGGCGGGAGTGTGGGTGTATCTGCCCATCACGGCCGCTCACTCAAGTGAACAAATGCAAGCCAAACTCAAGGTCGGAGGCGTCGAGGATGCGCTGGAAATGCCGGCTCCCACCGAGGGGTCGGTGCTATCGCTCGGCCTCTTCAGCGACGCCAAGCGGGCGCAGGCGCGGGTCGCGCAAGCGCAGGCGCTGGGGTTCAATCCCAGCATCGTCGACCGCAAGCGCACCGGCGATGTCTACTGGATCGACATCGATCTCAAGCCCACGGACAGCGTGCTCAGGGCCTCGGACTTGCAGAGCGATGCGGGGCGCATCGTCCGCCTGGAGGTCAAAGCATGCCCTCCGGCCGCCGGCGGGACGGCGCCATGACTTCGCGGGAAAGCACCTGGCGCGTGGTGAGCGTGCTCGGCGCCATCCTGGGCTACGGCTGCCTGGCCGCCTTTCTGGGGCTCATCGGCACGCAGCTATACCGGTGGCTCAAGGCGGGGGAGTGGACGCGCGTCAGCCTGGCCGACGGAATCCGCAGCGTGCTGAGTCACATGCCGATGCCGGGCGATTCCACCGCTCGGCTGGCGAGACTCGCCCACTGGCTCGATGCGCCGGTCGACTGGTTGGGATTGCATAAGCTGATCGAGGTGTTGCCGGCGTCGCTGGCGCTATTCTCGATCGCCGTTCTCGGCAATTTTCTCTTCATCTACGGCTCCGATCGCCTGCGCGACTACCGGCCTCGATCGTGATCGCCCGACCATGCGAGGAATAATCCGAGCGCAATGTACGACACGCCCGCGATCCGGCGGCCGAGCGCCCGGGATCCGCGCAGCGTGACGAGCCTGGCATCGAGGTTGCCTGCCGCCAGCACGTACAAGGTATCGGTGCAGACCGCCACCACGATGAACACGGCGGCGAGGCTCAGGCTCTGCACCAGCGGCGAGGCGGGGTTCCCGGGATCGATGAATTGCGGCAGGAACGCCGCGAAGAACAAGGCCGTTTTTGGATTGAGCAGCGCGACCCAGAAACCGTCGAGAAAGGCCCGGGCACGCGCGCCGGCCGCGCTCGCCGTGCCGGCGGCGCCGTTGTCCCCGCCGGGCGTGTCCGCCCGCCGGCGCAACTGCTTCACTCCGAGATAAACCAGATAGGCGGCGCCGAACAGCTTCACCAGCGTGAAGGCTCGCGCCGACACCGAAAAAATCACCGCGAGGCCGAGCGACGCCGCGACGGCGTTGCCCAGATTGCCGAGCGCGACACCGCCGATCGAGGACAACCCGGCGGCCCGCCCCTGGCTCAAGGTGCGCGTCACCAGATAAAGCACGGCGGGGCCCGGAGTGATGGCCAGCACGAAACACGCCAGCCAGAACACCGCCGGGGTCGAGGAGGTGGCATAGTGCGTCATGCCTCATTAATCGACGAACGGAGACCCAAGTCAATGCGCTTGCATATCATTCGCTCCGCTGCCGGGGCGTTGCGCCGGATTTTCCGGACCGCCGCGCTCTGCGCGGCGCCGGTCATGCTGTCGGGCCTCGCATGGGCCGGCTCTGCGTACACGCCGATCGTGCCGACGATGGGCGATCGGACGATCACCCTGACCGGCCATGACCTGACCATCGACGACATCGTCGCGGTCGCGCGCCACGGCGCGAAGGTCGAACTGGGAGCGGAGGCGCGCCGCCGGGAAGCCGACAATTACGGTTTGCTGCTCGAGGCAGCCGCGGAGGGCGTGCCGGTCTACTGGTTCAATCGCGGGGCGGGAGAGCAGCGCGAGACGATCATGTTCCAGGGCGATCCGATGTCCGCCAAGAATCATGCGCTGATCGAAGAGAGGCAGCTGGCGACGTTCCGGGAAGGCGTTCTGTGGGGCACCGGTCCCGAGGTGAGCGATGAGGAAATCGTCCGTGCAATGATGGTGGTGCGCGCCAACGCCATGACCTTCAACGCGCCGAGCCCGCAGCTCGCGCAGATGCTGCTGGATTTCTTGAACAAGCGCATCACACCCGTGGTGCAGTCCCGAGGCACGCTCGGCGAAGGCGACCTCGCTCCGCTCGGCAACGTCGGAGCGGCCATGGTGGGCGCCGGCGACGCCTATCTCGACGGCGTGCGAATGAGCGCCGCCCAGGCGCTCGAGCGCGCGGGCCTCAAGCCCATCAAGCCCTTCGCGGCCGACGACAATGCACTGACCAGCAGCAATGCCTATGCCACGGGCCAGGCGGCGCTCGTGGTCCACGATGCGCGCGCCGCGCTCGAGTGGGCGGACATCATCTATGCGATCGACCTGAACGGCATGAACTCGAGCGTGACGCCGCTGAGCCTTCCCGTGCAACGGGACCGGCCGGAGCGCTGGCTCAACTGGCACGCGGCGCGAATGCTCGACATGCTGAAGGGCAGCTATCTGTTCGGCGCCGACGCCCACCGCATCATCCAGGATCCTGAGAGCCTGCGTGCGTCCTCGATTCGCCAGGCAGCCGCCTGGGAAGCCTGGAGCGCACTCAAGGATGCGGTCGTACTGCAGGCGAACGCCTCGGACCATAATCCCGCCGTGGCCGTCGGGGTGAGTCCGCAGGACTCGTGGGAGCTCGCGACCCCGCAGCTGATGCACTTCTATGTGAAAGGCGGCCCGCACAGCCATGGAGAGCATGGCTACATCGTTTCCAACGCCAACTGGGACCCGTATCCCATGGCCAATCAGATCGAGGACTTCGTGATCGCGCTGGGCAACATGGACATTGCGGTCGCGCTGCGCTCGGAGCGCTTCCGCAACCCGTTCTTCACCGGCGTGCGCCTCCGGGAAGTCCTGCCCGACGCCAGCGTCGGATTCACCGACTACGCGCCGGTGGATCTGATGCAAGAAGTGCAGAGCCTGATGACACCGATCGCGCCTTCCGGCAGCGCCATCGTCGCGACGGTGGAGGACCTGCAGGCGCAGACGCGCATCAAGGTGCAGCGGGCGCGCCGGGCGGTGGCCACGACGTTCGATCTTCTGGGCTACGACTTGCTCGAGGGAAGTCTCTGGCTCGACGTGCGCAAGCGCCAGGACGCGCAGCGCGCGTTCGGACCGGCAGCCACCGCGGCGTGGACGGCCTTTCGCCAAACGGTGCCGCTGAACCCCGGAGCCTCCGAGGCGAGATCCACGCCGGTCGCGACGGTCATAGGGAATTTCCTGCGATCGAGGCCGGCGTCCGAATTCTACCCCCTGGATCAGTCGAGCTTGCCGCGATTCTCGGCTACGCTTGGGGGCCAGGTCTCAATGCAAAGGAGTTGGCCATGATCAATCGCTTCCGGCTGTCGATGGCCGCGACGGTGTTGATTCTTCCGCTCACGGCCTCGGCGCATGCCAAGCTGCTCGGTACCTCGCCATCGGCCGGCGCGACCTTGGCCGCCGCGCCCAAAGAACTGAGGCTCGACTTCAACGAAAGCGTACAGCTCGCGGTCCTCAAAATGTCCGCGGCGGGCAAGCAGATTTCACTGCCTTACGATCGGGCAACCTCGGCATCGCACGTCGTCGTGCCGCTGCCGGTGCTGGGTGCCGGCACCTACCAGGTCAGCTGGAGCGCGCTGACCGTCGACGACGGGCACGTAGTGAAGGGCTCGTTCTCGTTCCAAATCGAGTAGCACCGGCGCGCGGTGGCCATCGGCGCCTGGGACGTTCTCGCGGTGCTCGTGAAGGCGGCGCTTTACGCCGCCACGTTCTGCGCCGCGGGCGGGGCATTCTTCGTTTGCCACCACCGCGCGATCCTCGGGGAGGGTGAGCGGCGAGCCATCGGCCGGCGCATCGAGCTTTGCCTGGTTGCCGCCGTTGCAGCGAGCGCGCTGCGCATCCTGGTGACCGCCGGCTCGCTGACCGGCGATGCCTCCGGGATGTTCGACCCGACGCTCATCCACATGGTGTGGCAATCGGGCGAGGACAGCGCGGTGATCACGCGCATCGCCGGCCTGTTGCTGGCCGTGCGGGCCGCGCTCTCGGCGCGGCCGTCGACCCTGCTTGCGGCGCTGGGAGGCGCCTCGGCGGCCATGTCGTTCGCGTGGGTGGGACATGCGCGTGCGAGCGGCTCGCCCTGGACCGTGGGCTGCCTCGCGCTGCATCTGGTGAGCGCGGCCTTCTGGATCGGGGCGCTCGGTCCTCTTGCGCGCATTGCCCGGGATGGCGATGCGCGCCGGGTCGGCGCCGCGGCGGCTCGTTTCGGCGCGGCGGCCGCCGCGGCCGTGCTCGTGCTCGTGCTCGCGGGTATCTTCGTGCTATCGAGATTTCTGGGTCATGCCTCGGCGCTGTGGGGCAGCCCCTATGGGCTCGTGATATCCGTCAAGCTGGCATTCGTCGCGGGTCTGTTGGGTCTGGCCGCCTTCAATAAACTCAGGCTGACGCCGCGGCTGCTCGCCGGCGATGTCGCTGCCGTTCGGAGCCTCCAGCAGTCGATCCATGCGGAGATGGCCCTCGCGGCGCTCATTCTCCTGGTGACGGCCGCCCTGACCACGCTGATCGGACCGCCGGCGCTCGGCTGATCATTTGGTGAGCTGCTTGCGCAATCGCAGCAGCTCCTTGCGCCGGGCGGGGCTCGTGCGCGGGAACTCGAGCTTCAACTCCTCCATGGTATCGAGCACGATGCGCGACACGATCAGCCTCGCGTTGGGCTTGTCGTCCGCCGGCACCACATACCATGGCGCATGATCGGTACTGGTGGCGCCGAGACATTTCTCGTAAGCCTTCATGTATTTCTTCCAGTATTTACGCTCCTCGATGTCGGCTTCGCTGAACTTCCAGTTCTTTTCCGGCGCGTCGATGCGGGCGATGAAGCGCTTGCGCTGTTCCTCCTTCGAGAGGTGAAGGAAGAACTTGACGATGCGCGTGCCGTTGCGGTCGAGATGGCGCTCGAGATTCAGGATCGAGCGGTAGCGCTCGGCCCAGATGGATTTGTCCCCTTGCGCCGATTTCGGCAGATTCTCGGCGCGCAGAATTTCCGGGTGCACGCGCGCGATGAGCACCTCTTCGTAGTAGGAGCGATTGAAGATGCCGATCTTGCCGCGTTCCGGCAGATCGATCGTGGTGCGCCAGAGGAAATCATGCTTGAGCTCCGTGGCACTCGGGTGCTTGAAGCTGGATACCTGGCATCCTTGGGGATTGACCCCGGACATGACGTGCGCGATCACGCCGTCCTTGCCGGCGGCATCCATGGCCTGAAAGATCAGCAGCACGGCATCGCTGCTGCAGGCGTAGAGACGCTCTTGCTGGGAGCTGAGCTTCTTGACGTGCTCCTTGAGAATCGACTGGTAATCGTCCTCATCCTTGTACACCGGAGTCACCCGGGTAGGCCATTCATCGAGATCGACCTCGCTGCCCTCGCGCACGCGATAGTCCTTGGAGCGGATGTTCATGGGGTGCAAGACTGCATGCATGAGCATCAAAACGCCAGCACGCCAGCACGCCAGCACGCCAGCACCCAGGGTGTTCGTGCGATCCGGAGGCTCTGTAGGCGGCTTCCCACACGGGCTGCGACGTGCAACGTACAGACCGCGACGGGCCTGCGGCGGAACATGCCTCAATGAAGGGTGCGTGCGCGGCAGTGGGGGCGGCGGAGCGGCGGCGGAGCTCGGTCGGCACCGGTGTAGCGGCTCGCCTCGGGGCGTTCGCCTGCTGTGCGCTGCTCGCGGCGGCGGCGGTCGCTGCGCCGCCTTTGCAGCTGCCCCCCGTCGCCGATTCCGGCCCGGGGATCGAGCACCATCCCGGTAAAATCATCTGGGTCGACCTGGCAACGCCCGATCTGGCCTCGTCGGAGCGCTTCTACGGCAGTCTGTTCGGATGGACGTTTCGAGAGATTCACGCCGGCGGTACGGATTACGCGCTGGCCTCGGTCGGCAATCACGGGGTGGCCGGGATGGTCCGAAAGGCCATTCCGGCCGGCCAGCATCGGCAACCGGCCTGGCTGACATTCATCGCGGTCGACGATCTCGACCAGGCGCGACGCGAGATACTGGCCCATGGCGGAAAGAGTCTCTCGCCACCGAGGACCTATCCCGGTCGTGGCACCCAGGGCGTGTTCGCCGATCCGCAGGGAGCGGTGTTCGCGGCGCTCCAATCCAGCAGCGGTGACGGTGCCGACTACCTCGCCGCTCCCGGCGAGTGGATCTGGAGCTCCTTGCTGACCAACGATCCGGCGGCCGGCGCCGCGTTCTACAAAGCGGTCTTCGGCTATGAAATGTTCGATCTGCCGAGCAATGACGGTGCTCAGCACGTCGTTCTCGCCGCCGGCGACTATGCCCGCGCCGGCATCCATACACTGCCGCCCGGTCATCGCCATCCACATTGGATCAACTTCGTACGAGTGGCGGACGCGAGCCGATCCGCCGCTCAGGCCACGGCATTGGGCGGCCGCGTGCTGGTGGAGCCGCACCCCGACCGGCACGGCGGCCAGGTCGCCGTGGTCGCGGACCCGGCCGGCGCGCCGATCGGGCTCATGGAATGGTCGGATACCTACACCCGCGATCAGGCGGACCTGCCGTGACAACCCGCTGTTGGCGGATGGCCTCATGGGTCGGCGCCGCCTCGCTGGCGCTGGCGGCCTGCACGCTCTCAGGCTATGAGGGCTACGACGGCGGGGGTGTGGATGTCGGCTATGTCGGCGGCTACTACGAGCCGTGGGGCTATGAGTACGGCGGCTGGGGCAACCGCTACTGGGTGGGACCGCCGCGCGGCGACCGGGGCCACGGCCGGGATCATGGCCCCGGCGGCGGACATCCTCACGGCGGAGGCCGTCCCGTGGGAGGCGGACGTGGCGGCGCACCTTCGATTCCAAGCCGGCCGCGGTGATGATCGGCCGCGGCGCTCGGCCGGCCGGGCTCGGCGCGGTCCGCGCTCAGCCGATCCGCGCTCAGCCGATAGCGGAGCTCAGCCAGCCTTTCAGCTGCGCCGAGCTCATTGCGCCCGACTGGCGCGCGATCTCCTTGCCTCGGCGAAACAAGATCAGGGTGGGAATGCTGCGGATGTTGAACCGATTGGCGGGGGCGGGCTCGTCCTGAGTGTTCAGCTTCGCGAACCGCAGCTTCGGCTCGAGCTCGCGGGCCGCTGCCTCGAAGTGCGGCGCCATGGCGACGCAGGGGCCGCACCAGGGCGCCCAGAAATCGACCACCAGGGGCAGATCGTTGCGCGCGATGTGCCGCTCGAAGCTGGCCTCCGTGAGATTCACGGGGTGACCTGCGAAAAGCGTCTCATGGCACTTGGGGCAGCGCGGCGATTCGCCCAGGCGCCCGGTGGGCAGGCGCACGACCGAATCGCAATGGCCACAGACGACGTGGGTGCTCGAAGCCGCGGTATCATCATTCATAAGCGGTTTCTTGCGACTGTTCGGCCGTTTACAAGGGGTGGCCTGTTACCGGTACTGATGGCATGCAGCAGGACTATCTCGGCAACACGGTGACCGCTGCCCGCCCCGATACCGCGCGCGCAGTAGACAACTTCATCGAAGGATTCCTGGCGTACGAATCCCGCGCCGAGGGCATCGTTCGGGCCGCCGACGAGGACGGTGACTGCTGTATCGCCAATGTCTACGCCGGCCTGCTGTGGATGTTGCTGGAGGCACCCGACGGAGCGAGGCGCGCGGCGAAATATGCGGAGGCCGCCGAGCGCAGGGCGGCCGATGCGACGGAGCGCGAGCGAATGAACGCCGCCGTGCTCCGGGCCTGGATCGCGGGCAAGACGGCGGATGCGGTGCGCGGCTGCGACGAGATCTCGGAGCGGTTTCCGCGGGATCTGGTGATGGTCAAATTGCAGCAGTACTTCGAGTTCAATCGCGGCAATGCACCCGCGATGCTGCACGCCGCGCTCAAGGTGCTCGAGCAGAACCCGGACGTTCCGTACGTGCACGGCATGGCGGCATTCGCTTACGAGCAATGTCACCTGTTGAACGAGGCCGAACGCGCGGCCCGCACCGCCCTGGGGTTGAAGCGCAAGGAGCCCTGGGCGCAGCACGCGCTCGCGCACATCATGCTGACCCGCGGCAGGGTCGACGAGGGGGCGCGTTTCCTCGAGGGCGTGGCGGGCACGTGGACGGGGCTCAACTCCTTCATGCTCACGCATCTCTGGTGGCACCTCGCGCTGTTCAAGCTCAGCCAGGGGCGGTTCACCGATGTGCTCGAGATCTACGATCGTCATTGCTGGGGTATCGCCAAGGATTATTCGCAGGATCAGATCGGCGCCGTATCGCTGCTCGCGCGGATGGAAATCGCGGGGATCGATGTGGGTGCGCGGTGGCAGGACGTGGGGAACCATCTGGCGGCGCGCTCGCGGGACACGGTGCTGCCGTTCCTCACGGTGCAATATCTCTATGGCCTGGCGCGTGCCGGCCGGCCGGAGGCGCAATCGCTGCTCGAGGAGGTCAGAGGATTGGCGCACGCCGCTCCCGCTCATTCGCGCGAAGTCTGGCGGGATGTCGCCTTGCCCGCCTGCGAAGGGCTCCATGCCTACGCGCGCAAAGACCACGAGCGCGCCTGGCGATATTTGGGCCGCGCCGCCCCGCGCCTGATCGAGATCGGCGGAAGCCACGCGCAGCGCGATCTGTTCGAGCTGATCCTGCTGGACAGCGCCCTCAAGGCCGGGCATGCGGTGGCCGCGCAGCAGATGCTCGAGCGCAGGCGCGCCGCGGATCCGCATGGCGTCCCGCTCAATACGGCGCTCGGCGAGGTCTATGCGCAGCTCGGCTTGACCGCGCTGTCGAGAGAAGCGCGCCTGCGGGCGGCCGCCACGCGTGCCCGCCATCCGAAATGAGCGCGAATGCGGGTTCCATCCGACTATAATTACGGCAAGTCGATGGCCATATGCGCTGGGGAGAGGAGCTGATTGACTCATGAGCCGCTGGGCAAGATTTCGATCGAACGATGGCCACCTCGGTTTCGGCGTATTCGAGGATGCGGGTCTCCTCGAATACGAGGGCGACCTGTTCGCCGAGAAGCGTCCCACGGGCCGCCGCTTCGCTTCCGGGTCCTTCACGTTGCTGAGCCCCTGCGAGCCGTCCAAGATCGTCGCGCTATGGGGCAATTTTCACGCGCTGTGTGCGAAGCTCGGAAAGTCGGCTCCGACGCATCCGCAATTCCTGCTCAAGCCGGCGACCTGCGTCATCGGCCCGAACGAGCCGATACGCAGGCCCGCCAGCTACGCGGGCAAGATCGCGTTCGAGGGCGAGCTCGGTATCGTCATCGGAAAGACCTGCAAGGACGTGAGCCCGAGCGCCGCGGCCGGCCACATCTTCGGCTATACCTGCGTGAATGACGTGACGGCTTCGGGCGTGCTCAACGAGAACGTCGACTTCGCGCAGTGGTGCCGGTCGAAGGGCTACGATACGTTCGGCTGCCTCGGCCCGGTCATCGCCACCGCTTTGGAGTGGTCGGGGCTCAACGTGATCACCCGGGTGGATGGCGCGGAGCGGCAGAACTATCCGCTGTCGGACCTGGTTTTCCGTCCCGAGGAAATGGTGAGCCTGATCTCCCACGACATGACCCTCCTGCCGGGGGACGTCATTGCGTGCGGAACCTCGCTGGGCGTCGGCTCGATCAGGGATGGCGCGGCGGTGGAAGTGTCCATCGAGGGCATTGGTTCGCTGGTGAACGTGCTTGCCGGACCCTGATTTTTTCGGATTGTCCGGGTAAGTTGTTAGGAAATCCGGCAAATATCGCTTAATGTCGCGGTTCATGAAGGCGGCCAACCGCAGAGATGCGTACGTTCACGAGACCGTGGATCGATCGAAGGGTCTCTTTCGCACTGCCATCGCCGGCGCAGGCCGATCCATCTTCGATGCGTTCGCGAATCTCGAGCGCGCCTCGAATATCCACCGCATCGTCCGTCATCCGAGCCGCAAGCTGATTGGCGGCCGCGTCTCGCTGTCGCCGGAAGACGGCGAGGGTTACTGGGACTTGACGCAGCTCGGCGACGAGGTCTACATCGTCATCGAAAATTTCGCGTACAAGGATCCGCGCGTGGAATTCGTGCCGGGCGACGGCATGATACAGCTCTACTTCAAGCTCACCGGCGACTTGACGGTCGGCATCAGCCGCACCGAGCCCTTGCGGCTCAATCGGCCGGCGCTCACCCTCTACCGGCAGCCCAAAGGCGTGGACATCAACGAATGGACCGCGCCGAGCGCGCGCGAACGCTGTGTGGCGGTGGTGGTCAAGCCGGAATTCCTCGCCGCCGGCTTTTTTTCCTCATCGCTCGAGGGTTTCCGTCAGCTGGAGCGGTATCTGCCGGCGACGCCCGACAAGCTCCAGTACTTGCAGCTCCCGCTGAGCCCGCAGATGTTCGAACTCGCCGACAAGCTGGTCAACAATCCCTATGAGGATATCCTGCGCCTCGTGTTCACCGAGGCCGTGACGATGGAGCTCTTGTGTCGGGCGGTCGCGAGCTTCGAGCGCTTACCGGAGATGCCGGCGGAGCACTATAGCCCGCGCGACTTGAAATCCTTGCAGCGGGCGCGGCATTTCCTGATGCAGCAACTGTCGCCGCCGCCGACCATTCGGCAAGTCGCACGCGCGGCGGGCATGAACGAGACGACCCTGAAGCGCGGCTTCAAGGCCGTTTTCGGCGAGACCGTCTTTGACTTTTCAGTTCGCTGCCGGATGCAGCATGCTCTCGTCTTGCTGCGCGATCGGGATATGCCCATCGCCAGGGTGGCCGAGGCCTCGGGCTATCGGCATCAGACCTCCTTTGCCACAGCCTTCGGCCGTCACTTCGGATTGCGGCCGAAGGACTTACGCAGAAGTCTGCAGTCCTAACGGCCGAAATTCCCGGGGAATATGTGATCTGCCGTTTTGCCTAAGCAATCTGGCGCCTAACCAAACACACGGACCTGATCCGCGTCCCCCCGGAGGTATATTTCTACGCACGTGAGGCCTGAGCCATCACGCCAATAAATAAGGGAGGGGATGGCGGTATGATCAATTCATTCCAGCGGTCGTCTGCGGCCGATGCGCCGATGAAAGCCGCAGGGTCCGCCTCGTTGATCGCCTTGATGTGCATCTTTTCGACTCCGTCGCGCGCTCAAACGCCGCCGCCGCCGCCGAGCGGCGAGCTCGAGGAGGTGATCGTGAGCGCGACGCGGCAAGGGGAGCAATCGGTCCAGAAAGTTCCCGCCTCGATTCAGGTGCTCGCACCCGCAAGTCTGGATCAGGCCGGCCTGCCGGGCATCACCGACTTCATGCGCACGCTCCCCTCCGTGAACATGCAGGCGCAGTCGCCCGGCGTCACCTCGATCGAGATGCGGGGCCTCGTGACGACCTTTCCCGACATCACGACGCTCCAGGACCGCTCCCTGACCTCCACGTACCTTGACGATGCGCCGATCGGCATACAGAGCGCGAATCCCGATCTCAAGGTGTTCGACCTCGAGCGCGTCGAGATCATCAAGGGTCCGCAAGGAACACTGTACGGCGCGGGCTCCATGGCGGGCACGGTGCGCTTGATTTCGAAGAAGCCCGACTCCCACGACTATTCCGGCAGCATCGATGTGTCGACGTCCGAGACTGCGCACGGCGGCACCAACTACAGTGTGCGCGGGGTCGCTAACGTGCCGATCATCCAAGATGTTCTCGCGGTTCGCGTCGGCGCCTATCGCGGAGATGACTCGGGGTTCATCGACAATCTCGGGCTCGGCCGTAATCGCGCGAACGATGACACGACCACCCAGGGCCGGGTGGCCGCGCGCTGGACGCCGACTTCCAGCTTCACTCTGGATGGGAGCGTGACATTCGCGCAATTGACGACGCACGGTGACTACGACACGTACCAATCCCTGTGCAAGTACTGTTTTACGTCCTTGGATCCGGAGCGCTTCGATGACTACTTCAAGCTCTACAACTTGACCGCCGATCAGGATCTGTCATTCGCGCACCTGATTGCATCCGCGACCTATCAGGATCGCTCCTTCACCGATGAGCGGAGTTTCGATGCGTTCAACGAGAATTTCCTGACGCCGGGGATCGACTTGCCCGCCACCGGCTATCAGGAGAACTGGGTCAAGGAAGCGACCGAGGAGATCCGCCTGGTATCGCGGCCCGATCAGAAGCTGCGCTGGATCATCGGCGGATTCCACGAGTACTATCACCGCTACTACTTGCAGATCGTGCGCGAGCCGGCGTTCAACTCCACCTGGGGACAGCTTACCGGGAATCCGGGCTACAGCAATCAGGGAGCCTACGGCGTTCCGGAGAATGACGAGACGTTCTGGGGCCCGATCGACGTGCGCGAGCGGCAGACGGCGTTGTTCGGCGAAGTGACCTATCCGATCGTGCCCGACCTCGATTTCACGGTAGGTGCCCGTTATTTCGATTTCAAGCAGGATTTCAACCTCTTCTTCAACGGCATCGAGGGGGCACTTGCGCCCGGTGAGCCGCTGGCCACCTCGAACGTCACCGAATCGAAGGGCGCGAATCCGCGGGCGGTGCTCACCTACAAGGTGAGCGACTCGGTCATGGTCTATACGCAGGCGGCCCGCGGCTTCCGGTACGGCGGCGTGAATTTGCCGGTGCCCTTGCAGTTTTGCGCGGGCTCGCTCGCGCAGGCGGGACTCAAGAACGCTCCGCCGACTTTCGGACCCGACCATCTCTGGGACTATGAAATCGGCGAGAAAGGTACGTTCGTCGACAACAAGCTCTTGATCAATGCGACGGTCTTCTATATCAACTGGGACAGCGTACAGACGACATTCCCGTTGAGCTGCGGGTACCCGTTCATCATAGACGCGGGAAAAGTGACCAGCAAAGGCTTGGAGCTCGAATCAAAGGCCCGTGCGACGGACGCGCTGACTCTGACTCTGAGCGGATCGTTCACGGATGCGGAGGCGGACGGTCCGATCGCGAACCTCGGCGCGCCTTCGGGCTCGAGAGTTCCGTATTTCCCCCGCGAGATCGTGACGGCCGGTGCCGACTACGAAATACCGCTCCCCGGCGCGAAGCTCCTCTGGTCGGCTGATTATACGTACCGAAGCAATGCGTACACCCAGTTCAACACCGACAATCCGCTGTCACGGCAAATTCCGTCCTCGGTGATGCTGAATGCCTCGATCACCTACTCGCGACATCCCTGGGAGGTGGCGCTCTACGGCACCAATCTCACCAACAATCTCCTGATCAGCACCATCTCCGCGGACACGAACGGCAAATATCAACCGGGTGATGTCGCCTACGTGGGCAGGCCGCGTACCGTGGGCGTGCGCATTCATATGGGGTTCTAGAATATGAAGAAACGGGATCCGGCGTCACACGACCGAAAGGAGGTACTTACAGCAGAGCAGCGTGAGCTCGGTATGGCGCATGACATTACCCGGCGTGATTTTCTGAACGCTGCAACGTTGGGTAGCGGCATGGCACTGCTGGGAGCTGCGGCGCCCGGCCTGATTAGGGCAGCGAACATCGAACCGCCCGCGGCGACGGATGGGTCACCCCGGTCGCTTGCATGGACAGGCTACTCGGGCGTCGGCGATTATGCGCGATCGAATGGCAACACATTCGGGGTCATGAGCGCCGGGCATGGGATCAGGGACCATCGATATGAAGCCGCGATTGCGGGTGCCAAACCGACCGGCGAAACGTTTGATCTCGTCATCGTGGGTGGCGGGTATTCCGGCGTGTTTTCCGCCTATGGCTTCTTGAAGGAGGCCGGTCGGCGCCGGCGTTGTCTGATTCTCGAGAATCATCCGGTCATGGGTGGTGAAGCCAAACGCAATGAATTCGACGTGCGCGGACAACGGCTCGTAGGTCCGCAGGGATCGAATGAATCGGGACTACCGGAAACCGAGCTCGACCGAGAGATCTGGAAGGCGGCGGGTCTGCCGCTCGAATTCGAGTTCGCCAAGCTGACTTCGGGCCGCCAGCCAATGGAGTTTCCAAGCGACAACTACATGTATCTGTTGTGGGCGGACCAGTCTGAAAACCACGGGTTCTTCTTTGATTCACCGCAACCGCACTGGGTCCGAAACCCCTGGGGCCACAAGCTCGAGGGCACTCCATGGTCGAAGGAGGTCCGTCGTGATCTCCTGCGCTGGCGAGATGAGCCCATGAAGCCGTTCAATGGTAGCGAGACCGAGCTCAAGCGTTGGCTCGACACCATGACCTATGATGACTTTCTCACCAAAGTGCGTAAGTTGCACCCTGACGTTGGGCGCTATGCCGACCCGATCGTTGCCTCCGGCCTCGGACTAGGCAGCGATGTCACCTCCGCAAATGCGGCCTATTTCTTTTCCTACCCGGGTTTTCAGGGTCTGTCGAGAGAAGCCACGAGTATTTTGGTTCCGCAGCGCCGACTCCCGAATGCCAGGAGCGCGTTCTCCTTTCCCGGGGGCAACGATGGCGTCATGCGCGGTATGCTGAAGTGGCTCAATCCGGACATGATCGAGGGATCGGAATCGTTTCCCGACGTATACAGCGGCCGCTTTCGCTTCGAAGCGATGGATCGACCCGCTGATGCCTGCCGGATGCGCACGGGTGCAACCGTCGTGCGCGTGGTTCAGGACTCCGAAGGC
>DATAYO010000109.1:0-2000 GCA_036272515.1 Steroidobacteraceae bacterium
GGCCCTCTTGGCCGGTGTCTTCGAGCACGAAGACCGGGCCCTCGCCCGCGACGCGTCCCGTCGGATGCGGCGGCTCGGTCAGCCTCGAGAGCGCCGCCTCGCGCACGCGGGGGTCGGCGCTCGCCACGGCCTTGAGATGGTAGTTGGCGGGCAATTCCCAGGAGATGTCGTCGTAGGGCTCGCCCGCATCCTTCGGAAAGAACTTCGGGCTCAACAGATCGACGGCGTAATTCCGATAGGGTTGATCGAGCCGCACCACATACGTACCCGCGCTGAACGTGCCTTCCTTGAGCGTGAGATCGGCGCTCGCCCGGTGCACCTCGATGCCCTGCGCCATGAGCAGTCCCACGAGCTGAGCGACGCGACTCGGATCGCCCTGATCCTCGGGAATGAGGAAGGCGAACGGTGGCTCGCGGCTTCCCTTGCTCCAGGAATCCAGACCCTTCTGATAGAAGTCGTGCAGCAGTGCTTTGGATTGCTGGGCGGTCAGGTCGAGCGCCGCGAGCGCGGCGGTCTCCATGTAGTTCACGTTGTCGCGCGCCGACCAGCGGAAGGGACCGGCGGGGGGCGGATCGGGCCGATACCATTCCTGGCTGGTCTCGTCCGCATAGGGCATTTGCACGAGCGTTTCGGCGGTGCCATTGCCGAAGGTCTCGTAACCGCGGCCCATGGAGTTGTGATTGAGCCCGATCGAGTCGAGAAAGACATGCGCGAAGTCGTCGCCGAAGTTCCAGGTCCATACACCGGGCATGCCGAAGGCGGTGAGCGTGGTGACCTCATGAAAGCTCATCTCCAGGCGCTCATCGTAGCTCACGGGATCGATGTTCTCGTTGATCGGCCCCGTGCCGTTCCAGGTGATGAGCAGCGCGACGCTCTCGTGCAAATCGTGCACCACCGTCGGATGCCAATCGAAGAACATGCGCTGCACCGCCTTGGTGGTCTGGTGCGTGAGCTGAATGGCGTCGCGGTTGATGTCGACCATCGTATAGCGCGACCAATACGGCGGCGCTTGGCGCGGCAAGGTCGCGCGGTCGGTCTTGCCCTTCAAGAAGCGGTAGAACCATTCCACCTGCTTGTCGCGTCCATCCGGGTTCGACACCGGATTGATGAGCACCACGACGTTCTCACGAATGCGCCGGATCATCGGCTGCTCGGAGACGGCGAGGCGGTAGGCGAGCTCGAGCATGGTTTCGGTGGAGCCGGTCTCATCGGAGTGCAGAGCGGCGTTGAAGTAATAGATCGGCCGTGCGCCGCTGATGATCTGTGCCGCGGCGGTGGGATCGGTCTTGCGCGGATCGGCGAGGGCCGCCGTGGCCGACTTGAGCCGATCGAGGTCGCGGATCCCCTGCTCGTCGGCGACCGCGATCAGCACGATGTCGCGCCCTTCCTCGGAGCGCCCGATGGTGGACACGCGCACCCGCGGGGAGGCGGCGCCGAGCGCGCGGGCATACGCGTAGGCGGTCGCGGAATCCACGAGCTCTCCGGGCGCGCCGGGAATCCGGTGCAGAAAATCCCGGGGCGACGGCACGGTCGGCGAGGCCGGCAGGTAGGACACCCACGGCGAGGAGAAGCGCGGCTCGGTGGTTGCCGCGGCGATCTCCCGCCCGGCAGCCGCGTCCGGCACATCCGGAGCGGCTATCGCTTCGGGCACGGCGGCGGGCGTGGGCGCGTCGGGCGGCGCCGGAGCTGCCGCGCCGACCCCACGCGCTAACGCGCAAGCGAGCAAGAGCGCCGCGGGAATCGCGGCGCCGACCAAATTGGCTCTCGGCATAGTCATCCCCTCGAGGCGTTCGCGGCATGCGCCCGTCGTGGCCGCAATATACCGCAAGCGCGGAGGTGTAATTGAACGAACGAAAAGTAATTCCGGGACGCATGCGCACGGCGCGCGGCGCGCGGCGCACGGCTCGGCGCGGGGCCGCGGCAGTCTCAGGAGCCGTGCAGGCGCAACGCCTCGATCATCCCCCGGTAGTCGAGCAGGCTCAGAGTTTGCATCCCTGCGA
>DATAYO010000110.1:0-19404 GCA_036272515.1 Steroidobacteraceae bacterium
AGGCTCTATGAGCGCGCTCGCGAGGCGTCGCGCAGCGGCGTCCGCGTCCAAAACATCCCCCAGCGCATTGACCGGGCGCGAATCGAGGCGCTGCAACACTTTGTCACAGACCGTCGGTATGCCCGTAAAGTTCAAGCGCCGGTCGAGAAACGCCTGCACCGCGACCTCATTGGCCGCGTTGAGTACCGCCGGAGCGGTCCCCCCGGCTCGGGCGGCAGCCCGGGCAAGCGCCAGACTCGGGAAGCGCACATGATCGGGCGGCTCGAAATCCATACGGCCGATCTCGCCCAAGTCGAGCGATTGTACACCGGAAACCACCCGCTCCGGCCACGCCAGCGCCTGGGCGATGGGTGTACGCATGTCCGGCGCACCGAGCTGTGCGAGAAACGAGCCGTCGGCATACTCCACCAGCGAGTGCACCAGGCTCTGCGGATGCACCACGACCTTGACGTGCGACTCCGGCAGTCCGAACAGCAACGTCGCCTCGATCACCTCGAGTCCCTTGTTCATGAGGGTGGCCGAGTCGACCGAGATCTTGCGGCCCATCTTCCACTTCGGGTGATTGCACGCCTCGTCGGGCGTCACGCTCTCGAGCTCGGCCGGATCGGTGCAGCGGAAGGGGCCGCCGGAGGCCGTCAAGATCACCCGCTCGACACCTCGCGCGGCGGCTCCGGGAAGGTATCCGGCGGGCATGCACTGGAAGATCGCATTGTGCTCGCTGTCGATCGGGATGAGCTCGGTCCTGCCCTTCTGCACTTCCTCCATGAGCAACCGGCCCGACATCACCAGCGCTTCCTTGTTGGCGAGCAATACGCGCTTTCCGGCGCGCGCCGCGGCCAGCGTCGGCATCAGCCCGGCGGCGCCCACGATGGCGGCCATCACCATGTGCACGTTGTCCGAGGCCACCGCCTCGGTCAGCGCCTCGGCCCCGCTCTCCACGCGCGACGGCGAGCCGAGATTGCGGAGCGCGGCGCGCGCCTGCTCGGCGGCACGCGGATCCGCCAGCACCACCACGTCGGGCTTGAACCGCATGGCCTGCTCCACCACGATTTGCCAGCTGCCGTTCGCACAGAGCACAGCGGCGCGGAATCGCTCCGGGTGCAGGCCGATGACCGCGAGCGTGCTTTTGCCGATGCTTCCGGTCGAACCCAGGATCGCAACGCCGCGCGGAGCGCTCATCGGATGACTCCCGAGCCGAACAGGCCGAGCGCATAGAACGGAGCGGCGGCCGTCACGCTGTCGATGCGGTCGAGTATGCCCCCGTGTCCCGGGAGAATGACCCCCGAGTCCTTGAGTCCGGCGGAGCGCTTGAACATGCTTTCCGTAAGATCCCCGATTACCGAGAAAATTCCGACCGCGCAGCCGAAACCGATGGACGGCCCCGCCGGCAGCCCGAAGCACTCGGCAGCGCACAAAGCCACCAGCGCCACCGCCAGGAGTCCGCCGAGAGCGCCTTCCCAGGTCTTGCCCGGGCTGACGCGTGGAGCGAGCTTGCGCCGTCCGAAACGCCGTCCCACGAAGAACGCACCGATGTCCGATGCGATGACAAGCAACACCAGCCAGAGCACGATCTGCGGACCGCCGACCGATCCGCGGGATGCCAGCACCAGGCGGCCGAGCGCGACGAAGGCGGGAATCAGCACCGGCACGCCGCAAAACAGCACGAGCCGCGGCCGATGCCACTCCGGGGCGGTGATCAGCCACAGGAACGCCGCGGTCCACCAGGCGCAGGCGGAGGCGAGCAGTGCCAGCAGCCGTGATGGATCGTCGCTCCAATACCACGCGAGCGCGAGCAGCAGCGCGATTGCGCAGCAGTACGCCAGCCGGCTGGCGATCGAGCTCAAGCCGCCGAACCGGGTCCACTCCCACGCGCCGGCGATCCACACGGCACCGACGGCGAGAATGGTCCAGCGCGACTCGAGCATGAACAGCCCGGCCAGCAAGACGCAGGCCAGAATCGATGCGGTGAGGATTCGAAGCCTAAGCATTGACGGGCGCGGCGACCTGGGCGGAGGTCCTGCCGAATCGCCGCTCGCGCTGCGCGAAGAAGCTCAACGCCGCGTCGAGGTGCGCGATCGAGAAATCCGGCCATAAGACGTCGGTGAAATAGAGCTCCGAATAGGCGAGATTCCAGAGCAGGAAGTTACTGACGCGCAGCTCCCCGCCGGTTCGAATGAGCAGATCCGGATCCGGAATTCCCGCCAGGGCAAGCCGGCTCGAGACCCGCGATTCATCGATCTCATCGACCCGCAACGTCCCGGCGGCCACGTCCGCGGCGAGCGAGCGGCAAGCCTCGGCGATGTCCCAGCGTCCTCCGTAGGCGAGCGCCACGGCGAGCGTGAGCCCGGAGTTCGAGGCGGTCAGAGCCTCGGCCTCCTGCATGCTCCGGGAGAGCGCCGGGCCTAGGAGGCTCCGATCGCCGACGAACCTCAGGCGCACCTGCGCGCGGTGCAAGTCGGAGACCTCGCGCACCATCGCATCGAGGAACAGCTTCATGAGCATGCCGACCTCGTCGGGCGGCCTCGACCAATTCTCGCTCGAGAAGGCGAAGATGGTCAGAAAGCGGATGTGCCGTTCGGCGCACGCCTCCACCACCCGCCGCACCACCTTCATGCTGGCGCGGTGGCCGGCGGGACGAGGCAAGCCGCGCGCGCGGGCCCATCGGCCATTGCCGTCCATGATGATCGCGACGTGTTGCGGCGTATCGCCCATTGCAGGATCTTGGGAAACGGCGGGTCCGGATCAGACCTGCATCAATTCCTTTTCCTTCTCCGCCATCGCGTGATCGATGTCCGCGACGTGCTTGTCGGTGAGCTTCTGGATCTCGTCCTGCGCCCGACGGTCATCGTCCTGCGAGAGCAGCTTCTCCTTGAGCATGTCCTTGAGCTCATTCATCACTTCGCGGCGCACGTTGCGCACCGAAACCCGCGCGGCCTCGGCCTCGGAGCGCACCACCTTGGTGATGTCGCGCCGCCGCTCCTCGGTGAGCGCCGGCATGGCGATGCGGATCAAGGTTCCGGCGGTGTTCGGAGTGAGCCCCAGGTCCGACTTGTAGATGGCCTTTTCGATCACGGACACCATGGATTTCTCCCACGGCGTCACGGTCAAGGTGCGGGCATCCTCGGTGGCGATGTTCGCCACCTGGTTCAACGGCATCTCGGAGCCGTAGTAGTCGACTTTGATGTGTTCGATGAGACTGGTATGCGCGCGCCCCGTGCGCAGCTTCTTCAGCTGGTCCTTGAACGCGACCACGCATTTCTGCATGCGCTGGGTGGCGTCCTTCTTGATGTCCTCGAGCATGGCTTCCCCCTTTACGGTCCGGCGGAGACGACGGTCCCCACGTCCTCGCCCTGAACGATACGCAGCAGATCGCCGGCATTGAACAGGTTGAAAACCTGCAGCGGCAAGTTATTTTCGCGACACATCACGATCGCCGTGGCGTCCATCACGTTCAGACGATCGCTCAGCACCTTGTCGAAGGTCAAATGAGTGTAGCGCTTGGCGTCCGGGTTCTTGAGCGGATCCGCGTCGTAGACGCCGTTGACCTTGGTCGCCTTCAAGAGGATGTCGGCGTCGATCTCGATGGCCCGCAGGCTCGCCGCCGTGTCCGTGGTGAAGAACGGATTGCCGGTGCCGGCGCCGAAGATCACCACGCGTCCTTTCTCGAGATGCCGCACGGCGCGGCGCCGGATGTAATCCTCGCAGACCTCGTTGATACGCAGCGCCGACATCACCCGTGCATAGCAGCCCTGCGACTCGAGCGCGTCCTGCAGCGCAAGCGCATTGATCACCGTGGCGAGCATGCCCATGTGATCCGCGGTGACGCGATCCATGCCGGCGCGGGCCAATCCGGCGCCCCGGAAGATGTTTCCTCCCCCGAGCACCACGGCCACCTGCACTCCCATCTGCGCAAGCTCGCGAATCTCGCCCGCGATGCGCTTGAGCATGGCCGGATCGATTCCGTAGTCCTCGCTGCCGAGCAAGGCCTCACCGGATAATTTGACCAGGATTCTGCGGTAGCGCGCGGTCGGCGTTGTATCCGTCATATGCAGTACCCTACTACAAAAGACCCCGCGGGCGCGGGGTCTTTGCTTTCAACTCGTATCGTACGGTCAGCGCTTTTTGGGCGCCTCGCCGCCGTTGCCGCCGGGGGCCTGACCCGCAGGAGAATTGCTCTTTACCTGGGCCATCACCTCGCCGACGAAATCGTCCTGCTTCTTCTCGATGCCCGCACCCACTTCGTAGCGCACGAATTGCACCACTTTGGCGCCGGCTTTCTTCAGGAGCTTTTCCACCGTGATGTCCGGATCCTTGACGAAGGGCTGACCGAGCAGCGTGATCTCGGCCAGGAACTTGCGCAGGCGCCCCTCGACCATCTTGGCGACGATCTCGGGCGGCTTCTTCTCGCCCTTGGTCTGCTCCGTGAGGATCTCGCGCTCCTTGTCGAGCACGTCGGCAGGGACGCCGCCGGCATCCACGTAGGCCGGATTCACCGCGGCGACGTGCATCGCCAGATCACGGGCCAGGGCCTCGTCGCCGCCCTCGAGCGCGACCAGGGCCCCTATGCGCGTTCCATGCAAGTAGGTGCCGAGCGCGCCGGGCGCGGTGACGCGCACGAAGCGGCGCACCGCGAGGTTCTCGCCGATCTTCGCGATCAGCGCGCGCCTCTGCTCCTCGATCGTGCCCGGGCCCTGCGACGTCTGCACCAGCGCCTCGACCCCGGCCGGGGAATGGGCCAGCGCCGCCTTGGCGACATCGCGGGCGAACGCCTGGAACTCGTCGCTGCGCGCGACGAAATCGGTCTCGCTGTTGATCTCGACCATGACCGCCGAAAGGCCCGACCGCTCGATGGCGAGCGTACCCTCGGCGGCGACCCGGGCCGCCTTCTTGTCGGCCTTCGCCAGGCCGCTCTTGCGCATGAGCTCCGCGGCGGCGTCCAGATCGCCCTGGGTCTCGACCAGGGCCTTCTTGCACTCCATCATGCCGGCGCCGGTGCGCTCTCGAAGCTGTTTGACTGTGTCTGCTGTGATGTTCATGGTTTCGTCAACGGCCTTCGGCGGCCGTTCCTCGCGTTGATCAGGTACCCGTCAAACGAAGAGCGGCCCGCCTCGAGGCGGGCCGCTCCCGGCATTTCAAGTGCTGCGGGTCGGGGTTCGACGGCCCACGGGCCTGCGCCGCGGCGCGCTCGCCGGACGGTTCTCCGCGGGGGGCGTATCGGCGGCATCGACGTCGTCGCCTTCCGCCTCACCCTCCTCGATCTGGGCAGCCGCTGCGGCCGCTCCCGGGATGACCGTCACGGGCACTTTGCGGCGCGGAGCAGGTTTCCTGCCGCGGCCCTGCGAGGGCGGCGGACGCCGGCCTGCCGCGGAGCGCTTCTTGGGATTGCCCTCTTCGTCCAGCTCGACGAACTCGTCCTCGCCCACCGGCACCTCGGGGAGCGACGCCTTGCCCTCGAGCACCGAGTCGGCGACGCCGGAGGCGTAGAGCAGAATGGCGCGCATGGCATCGTCGTTGCCGGGAATGACGTAGTCGATCCCGTCGGGCGAGCAGTTGGTGTCGACCACGGCGACCACGGGGATCCCGAGCTTCCTGGCCTCGTGGATCGCGATCTCCTCATGGCCGACATCGATCACGAACAGCGCATTCGGCAAGGCGGTCATGTCGCGAATGCCGCCCAAGCTGCGCAGCAGCTTGTCCATTTCCCGGCGCAGCATCTGCGCCTCCTTCTTGCCGCGGCGGTCGAGCGAGCCGTTCTGGGCCATCTCGTCCAGCTCGTTCAGCCGTTTGATCGACTGGCGGATGGTCTTGAAGTTGGTGAGCATGCCGCCCAGCCAGCGCTGGTTGACGTAGGGCATGCTGCAACGCAGGGCTTCCTTCTGCACCGCATCCCGGGCCGAGCGCTTGGTGCCGACGAACAACACTTTGCCGCCGCCCGCCGCGACGTTCTTGATGAAGGCGGCCGCCTGGGAATAGAGGGGCTGGGTCTTCTCCAGATTGATGATGTGAATTTTGTTTCGTTCACCGAAAATGAACGGGGCCATCTTCGGGTTCCAGAAGCGGGTCTGATGTCCGAAATGGACACCCGCTTCCAGCATTTGTCGCATTGACACGCCGGACATAAGAACTCCTTGGTCGGGTTGAGCCTCCGCGTGTCCCAATCGGCAACCCGGGTCTTGAATCCGCGGACGAAGCCTTCAGATCCAAGCTTCCCGGGCACCCGGCCGACTGTGTCGACACGCGTGCGGGGTTGTTAAAAATAGCCGCGCTTTATACCATGAACATCACGGCGAAACAAACCGTGGAAATCGAACGAGACGCCCCATGAACGTGACCGTCAAAACAGGAGCCGAACAGGACAAGATGCGTGCCGCGGGACGCCTCGCCGCGAGCGTCCTCGACATGATCGAGCCGTTCGTCCAGCCCGGGGTCAGCACCGATGAGCTCGACCAGCGCTGTCACGATTTCATCGTGGGTGAGCTCAAATCCATCCCGGCGAACCTGAACTACCGCGGCTTCCCCAAGACCATCTGCACCTCGGTGAATCACGTGGTCTGCCACGGGATCCCGGGGGACAAGCGCCTGAAGAGCGGCGACATCATCAATATCGATGTGACCGTGATCCGCGACGGGTTCCATGGCGATACCAGCCGCATGTACCTGGTCGGCAACGCGAGCGTCGCGGCGCGCCGGCTCACCGCGGGGTGCTACCAGGCCATGTGGAAGGGGATCGAGGTGGTGAGGCCCGGCGCCCGGCTCGGCGACATCGGCCATGCCATCCAGGCCTTCGCCGAGAGCAACGGCTTCTCGGTGGTGCGCGAATACTGCGGCCACGGGATCGGCCGGGTGTACCACGAGGATCCGCAGGTGCTCCATTATGGCAAGCCCGGCACCGGTCTCGAGCTTCAGACCGGGATGACCTTCACCATCGAGCCCATGATCAATGCCGGGCGGCGCGACGTGCGCCTTCTGAACGACGGTTGGACCGTCGTGACCAAGGACCAGTCGCTGTCCGCGCAATGGGAACACACGATCCTGGTCACCGACTCAGGCTACGAAGTCCTCACTCTCGGCGCCGAAGCGGCGCTGCCCCGTGCGGCGGCGGCTTCTTGAACGCGGGCGCCCAGTTTCTCGACCACAACGCTGATTGGGCCTATTTGGCCGTCGTGCCGGAAGCGCTGGAGAGCGGCCGGTACTCTCCGGCGGCGTTTCGCCAGGTGCTCGACGGCGGCGCCGATCTGCTGCGCGATCGCTTCGCCGCGGACGAACCGGTCGAGGACCTGGTGCGCGACCGCGGCCGGCTCGTGGACCTGGCGCTGCGCGCGGCCTGGGTACAGCACGCCGGCCGTTTCGCGCAGGATCTCGCGCTGGTGGCGGTCGGCGGCTATGGACGCGGCGAGCTGCACCCGAGCTCCGACATCGACATCATGGTGCTCCTGCCGAAGAGCGATTCGGCCGATTGGCAGCCGGACATCGAACGATTCCTGACGTTTTTGTGGGATATCGGCCTCGAGGTCGGTCACAGCGTGCGCTCCATCGACGATTGTCAGCGCGAGAGCCTGGCCGACATCAGCGTCGCCACCACCTTGTTCGAGGCACGCCTGCTGGCGGGCCCGGAGTCGCTGTTCGCCGGGATGCGCCGCGCGCTCGCGCCCGATCGGCTCTGGTCATCGCAGGATTTCTTCGAGGCCAAGGTCAAGGAACAGGTCGAGCGTCACCATCGCTACTTCGACACGGCCTACAACCTCGAGCCCAACGTCAAATCGAGCCCCGGGGGCCTGCGCGACATCCAGACCATCGGCTGGGTGGCGAAGCGGCACTTCGGCACGGACACCCTCGATGAGCTGGTGCCGCACGGGTTCTTGACCCGCGAGGAGCTCCGCAAGCTCAAGGCCGGCCAGTCGTTCCTCTGGAAGGTGCGCTTCGGGCTGCACGTGCTCACCGGCCGCCGCGAGGACCGGCTGCTGTTCGACCATCAGATCAAACTCGCGAAGCTGTTCGGCTACGAGGATGCGAGCTTCACCCTGGCGGTCGAGCAGCTGATGCAGAAGTACTACCGCACGGTCATGGACGTGAGCCTGCTCAACGAGATGCTGCTGCAGCTGTTCCGCGAGGCCATCCTCACCCAGAGCGGGCCGCCGATCCCGATCAATCCGCGCTTTCAGATTCGCAACGACTACCTCGAGGTCACGCACCCCGAGGTGTTCGCACGCTACCCCTCGGCGCTGCTCGAGCTGTTCGTGCTGCTGCAGCAGCACCCGGAGCTGCGCGGCGTGCGCGCCGAGACCATTCGCCTGATCGGGACTCACGTGTCGCTGATCGACGAGGAGTTCCGCCAGAACCCGCGCCACCATCGTTTGTTCGTCGAGATCCTCTGTGCGCCGGTGGGCGTGACCCACGAGCTGCGGCGCATGAACCTCTACGGCGTGCTCGGCCGCTACATTCCGTCCTTCGGCCGCGTCGTGGGACGCATGCAGTACGACCTGTTTCACGCCTACACCGTGGATGCGCACACGCTGTTCGTGGTGAGCAATCTGCGGCGCTTCGCGATACCGAAATACAATCACGAGTTCCCGGCGCTGAGCCAGATCATGCAGTCGCTTCCGCGGCAGGAGCTCGCCTACCTGGCCGCGCTGTTCCACGACCTCGCCAAAGGCCGCGGCGGCGATCATTCGGAGCTCGGCGCGGTCGATGCCGAGGCCTTCTGTCTGGAGCAGGGCCTCGGTCGCTACGAGGCGCGCCTGGTGGCATGGCTGGTGCGCAACCATCTGATCCTGTCCATCACCTCGCAGAAGAAGGACATCAGCGACCCCGACATCATCCACGACTTTGCGCGGCACGTGGGCGACCAGGCGCACCTCGACTACCTCTATGTGCTCACGGTCGCCGATGTGCGCGGCACCAACCCGAAGCTCTGGAACGCCTGGAAGGCGCGCCTGTTCGAGGAGTTCTACGAGCGTACCAAGCGCGCCCTGCGCCGCGGCCTGGAGAGCCCCGTCGATCAGGACGAGCTGATCCGCGAAACCCAGGCGAGCGCGCGGGCCAAGATTCCCGCGATCCCCGAGGAGCAGATCGCAGCGGTTTGGTCGCAATGGACCGAGGCCTACTTTCTGCGCTTCACGCCGGAGGAGATCGCCTGGCATACGACGCTGCTCGCCGACCGGCGGCCGGGCGATGCTCCGCTGGTGGCGATCCGGCAGCTGACCGAGCGCGGCGGCACTGCGGTGCTGACCTACACCCCGCATGGCCTGCACAGCTTCGCGCGCACCACGGCGGTTCTCGACCAGATGGGACTCAACGTCGTCGACGCCCGTCTGATCACCAGCGCCAACGGCTCCAGCCTGGAGACCTACGTGGTCCTGGAGGACAACGGCGCCGTGATCGCCGACACGGCGCGCATCCGGGAGATCGAACGCGGCCTGTGGCGCAATCTGCAGCAGACGGAAGACTCGCCGGTGACGGTCACGCGCCGGGCAGCGCGGCAGGTGCGCATGTTCTCGACCCCGACGCAGGTCAACTTCAGCTTGGACAATCGCAACAACCGTACGATACTGGAGCTCGTGGCCGCGGATCGTCCCGGCCTCCTATCCGAGGTCGGCAAAGTGTTCAAAACGGAGCGCGTCGCGATCAACGGCGCCAAGATCATGACGGTGGGCGAGCGCGCGGAAGACGTCTTTTACATCACCGACCTGGACGGCCGCCTGCTCGCGGAAGAAGCATGCCAGCGGGTGCACGACTCGTTGGTACGCGCCCTCGACCGGCACGACGCGGCACGACCGTGAGCGCGGACATCGAGCGCTTGCGCGCCCTGATCGAGGGTGCCTGGGAATCTCGCGCCGACTTGACCCCGCAGAGCGCCGCGGCCGAGGTGCGCCAGGCGGTCGACACCGCCATCGCCGGGCTCGACTCGGGCGCCCTGCGCGTCGCCGAGAAGCGCGGTGCGGAGTGGCAGGTGCATCAATGGTTGAAGAAAGCCGTGCTGCTCTCCTTCCGGCTCGCGCCGAACGTGGCGCTCGGCGCCGGCACCGATCTCGGCTTCTACGACAAGGTGCCGCTCAAGTTCGCGGGCTGGAGCGAGGCGCAATTCGCGGCTGCGGGCGCGCGCGTGGTACCGCCCGCCACCGTGCGCCGCGGCGCATTCGTCGCGCCCAATGTGGTGCTGATGCCGAGCTACGTGAACATCGGCGCGTATGTCGACTCGGGAACGATGGTCGATACCTGGGCGACGGTCGGCTCGTGCGCGCAGATCGGCAAGAACGTGCACCTGTCCGGAGGGGTCGGCATCGGAGGCGTGCTCGAGCCGCTGCAGGCGAACCCCACGATCATCGAGGACAACTGCTTCATCGGAGCGCGCTCCGAGATCGTCGAGGGCGTGATCGTCGAGGCCGGCGCGGTGATTTCCATGGGGGTGTTCATCGGGCAGAGCACCCGCATCTACGACCGGGAGCGCGATGAGATCTCCTATGGCCGCGTGCCCGCCGGGGCGGTGGTCGTGCCGGGATCGCTGCCCGCCCCGAACGGCAAGTACTCGCTGGCGTGCGCGGTGATCGTCAAGCGGGTGGATGAGCAGACGCGGTCGAAGACGTCGATCAACGAGCTGCTTCGGAACGACTGAACGCCTACCCCATGCGCCCCGTGATGTAATCCTCGGTGAGCTTCTGCTGCGGATTGGTGAACACGAGGTCGGTCGGCCCGATCTCCACCAGATCCCCCAGATGAAAATACGCCGTTCGCTGCGATACGCGCGCGGCCTGCTGCATGTTGTGGGTCACGATGACGATGGCGTAGTTCTCGCGCAATTCATCGATCAAGTCCTCGATCCTCGCGCTCGCGATCGGATCGAGCGCGGAGGTGGGCTCGTCCATCAGGATGACTTCCGGATTGATGGCGATGGTGCGGGCGATGCAAAGCCGCTGCTGCTGGCCACCCGACAGGCTCGTGCCGGGTTGCGAGAGCCTGTCCTTCACCTCGTCCCAGAGCCCGGCGCGCTGCAGACTGGTCGCGACCAGCTCGTCCATGTCGGCGCGGCCGCGCACCAGCCCGTGAATGCGCGGTCCGTAGGCGACGTTCGAATATATCGAGTGCGGAAACGGCGTGGGCTTCTGGAACACGATCCCGACCCGCGCGCGAAGCTGTGCAACGTCCTGTTTGCGGTCGTAGATATCCTGGCCGTCGAGCGTGATCTTGCCGTCGACGCGGGCGCTCGGAATGGTGTCGTTCATGCGGTTGAGGCAGCGCAGGAACGTCGACTTGCCGCATCCGGAAGGCCCGATCAGGGCCAGCACCTGATTGCGCCCGATGTCCAGACTCACGTCGCGCACCGCGTGCTTGTCGCCGTAGTGCACGTTGACCTTGCGCGCCGTCATCACCGGATCCTGGATCGTATCGCGCACGGCCGACGCACGCCGTCCCGCGGTCGCCGGCGGTGCATCCGCCTGCGAGGCATCGAGGCGCAACGGGTTCTGCCCTGCTTTCATGTTTCGATCAGCCAAATCGCCCGGTGATGTAGTCGTCGGTCTTGCGGTCCTTGGGCCCCGTGAAAATCTCCATGGACGGCCCGATCTCCACCAGCTCGCCCAGGTACATGAATCCCGTGACGTTGGATACGCGCGCGGCCTGTTGCAAGTTATGGGTGACGATGACGATACAGTACTTCTCGCGCAGCGCCTGCAGGGTTTCCTCGACCTTGAGCGTCGAGATCGGGTCGAGCGCCGCGGTGGGCTCGTCGAGCAGCAGTACTTCGGGCTGCACGGCGATGGTTCGGGCGATGCAAAGCCGCTGCTGCTGGCCGCCCGAGAGGCTTCGGCCGTCGGCATGCAGCTTGTCCTTGACCTCGTCCCAGATTGCCGCGTCGCGAAGCGCGGACTCGACGCGCGCCTTGAGATCCGCTGCGCGCATGCCGCCCGCCAGCCGCAAGCCGAAAGCCACGTTCTCGTATACCGACATCGGGAACGGCGTCGGTTTCTGGAACACCATGCCGACGCGATAGCGCAGGTCGGCGACGTCGACCGTGGGCCCCAAAATGTCGCGGCCGCCGATCAGCACCTCGCCCTCCGCCCGTTGATTCGGATAGAGCGCATACATGCGGTTGAGAACCCGCAACAGGGTCGACTTGCCGCAGCCCGACGGACCGATGAACGCCGTGATGGAACGGTCGGCCAGGGTGGTATCGATGCCGTGCAGCGCTTGCAGCCGGCCGTAGTAGAAATCGAGCTTGCGGATCTCGATCTTCGGCGGGCCGGTATCGACCGGCGCACGCGGCACCGCGAGCGGCACCCGCGTCTTGAGATGGCGCGGCAGCTTCGAGGACGGCATCATGGCCCCGCGCCTCCCCCACCCCTGGACTGGAGCAGTGCGAGCAATATCCGCGCCGAGACGCTGAGCAGCAGGATGGTGGTCGTGATGATGAGCGCTCCGGCCCAGGCCAGCTGCTGCCAATCCTTGTAGGGGCTCAGCGCGAACTGGAAAATCACGACAGGCAGATTGGCCATGGGCGCGTTCAAGTCGCTGCTCCAGAACTGATTGTTGAGCGCCGTGAACAGCAGGGGCGCCGTTTCGCCGCTGATGCGCGCGATGGCGAGCAACAAGCCGGTGACTATGCCCGAGCGCGCGGCCGGGTACAGGATACTCAGCGTCGTGCGCCACGGATAGGCGCCGAGGGCCGCGGACGAGTCCTTCATGCCGATGGGAACGAGATTCAGCATATCCTCGGTGGTGCGAAGAGTGATCGGTATCGCCAGGATCGCAAGCGACAACGCGCCGGCGATGGCCGAGAAATGTCCCATCCGCACCACGATGATCTCGTAAACGAACAATCCTACGATGATCGAGGGCGCGCTCAGCAGCACGTCGTTGATGAAGCGGATGGCCGTGGACAGGCGCGAGTTGCGCCCGTACTCGGACAGGTAGGTACCGGCCAGGACCCCGATCGGCGAGCCGATCAATATGCCGAGCACGGTCATGATGGCGCTGCCGTACAACGCATTCAGCAGGCCCCCGCTGTTGCCGGGCGGCGGAGTCATCTGCGTGAACAGCTGCCAGGACATGCCGGCGATGCCATGGGAGATCAGCGTCCATAGGATCGCGGCCAGCGCAGCGAGACCCGCCAGGGTCGCGATCAGGGAAAGCGCCAGGAACGCAGCGTTCTTGGCCTTGCGAAACGCCCGGCGGCTCATCGGCGGCAACGCCGGCAGGACCGGGACATCGTGCGCCTCACAAGGTGGCCTGGCGCTCGAGGCGTCGCAGCATCGCCTGGGCCGCGGCGATCACCGAAAATGTGATCAGGAACAGGAGCAATCCCAGCGCGATCAACGAGGATGTATACAAATCGCCCACGGCTTCGGTAAATTCATTGGCGATGGCCGAGGAGATCGTGGTGCCGGGGGCCAGCAGCGAGCTGGAAATGCGGTGCGCGTTGCCGATCACGAAAGTCACCGCCATGGTCTCGCCGAGCGCTCGTCCCAGGCCGAGCATGACGCCACCCACGATCCCCGCGCGGGAGTGCGGCACCACCACCCTCCAGATGACCTCCCAGGTGGTCGCGCCAAGGCCGTATCCCGACTCCTTCAGCATCGGCGGCACCGTCTCGAAGACATCGCGCATGGTCGCCGCGATGAACGGCAGCACCATGATGGCCAGGACGAACCCCGCCGTGAGAATGCCGATACCATACGGCGGCCCCATGAAGAGCTTGCCGATGGCCGGCACCGGCCCCACGTGCGCGATCAGCCAGGGTTGGACGTAACGCTGCAGTACGGGTGCGAGCACGAACAATCCCCAGATGCCGAAGATGATGCTGGGCACCGCCGCCAGCAACTCGATGGCCACTCCGATAGGTCGCTTCAGCAGCGGCGGACACAGCTCCGTCAAGAACAGCGCGATCCCGAATCCCACCGGCACCGCCAGAGCCATCGCGATCGCGGAGGTGACCAGCGTTCCGTAGATGGCGGCCAGTGCGCCGAACCGGTCGGTGACCGGATTCCAGACCTCTTTGGTGACGAACCCGAAGCCGAAATGGGACAGCGCCGGCCACGAGCCGTGCAGCAGCGACAGGGCGACACCGCCTAGGATCACCAGCACGAGGATCGCCGCCGTCAGCGTGGCCGATCGGAAGACCCTCTCCAAAATCAGCTGCTTAGCGGCGTGTCTCGGATCGATGATCGCCACGGTATCGGTTCGCCTCGCTTACCCGGCTCGGTCGTGGGGCGCAGGCTCCAAGGAATACTAGCTCGTGCCCGCTCTCGGTCGCAACACCGGTGCGTCCTTACTGCCCGTTCCACACCGGGCGGCCGTTCGCCACGATCTCCGTGCGCCAGGTCTTCTTCACCTGGGCGATCAGCGAGGCCGGGAGCGGCACGTAATCGAGCGAGTTCGCCATCGCCGATCCGTCCTTGTACGCCCAGTCGAAGAACTTGAGGGCCGCATCGACCGCCGCGGGATCGGGGGGTTGCTTGTACATCAGAATGAAGCTCGCTCCGGTGATCGGCCAGCTCTTCGCACCGGGCTGGTCGGTCAGGATCAGGTAATACGAATCGGCGTTCGCCCAATCTGCGTTGGCCGCCGCCGCCTGAAAGCTCTCGGCGCTCGGCGCGACCACCGCGCCGGCCTTATTGGCGAGCTCCGCGAAAGCCATTTTGTTTTGCTTGGCGTACGCGTACTCCACATAGCCGATGGCGCCGTCCGTCTGCGCGGTCATGTTCGCGACGCCCTCATTGCCCTTCGCGCCGATCCCGACGGGCCACTGAACCGAGGTGTTCGAGCCGATGCTGGTCGAGAACTTCGGGCTCGACTTGGACAAAAAGTCGGAGAATAGGAAATTGGTGCCCGAGCCGTCCGAGCGGTAGACCGGGGCAATCGCCGTGGCGGGCAGCGCCAGCTTGGGATTCAGCCGTTTGATTTTCGGATCATTCCACTGGGTGATGTCGCCCATGTAGATGGCGGCAATGGTCGCACCGTCGAGGTGCATCTGGCCCGGCCCCACGCCTTTCACGTTCACCACCGGCACCACACCGCCGATGATCATCGGAAACTGCAACAATCCGGCGGCCTTCAGGTCGTCGGGCTTCAAGGGCATATCGGACGCCCCGAAGGTCACGGTCTTGGCCTTGATCTGCTTGATGCCGCCACCCGACCCGATGGACTGGTAATTGAGACCGATTCCCGTGAGCTTCTTGTAGGCGTCCGCCCACTTGGCATAAATGGGATAGGGAAACGTGGCTCCCGCCCCGGAGATGTCGGCGGCCGTCGCCGGCAGGCTGACGCCCAAAGTGAGGCCCAGGGTGACGCCCAAGGCGGCGGTGATGGCGAGAGCGATACGCTTGAAATTATTCATATGTGAGGTCTCCGGGTCTGCGGCGCAATCGAACAGCGGCCGTATGATCAGCCGCTGATTGTCGTGAGCATTTATGACACTTTTATGACAATCGACGGCTATCTGTCTAAACGAGTGGATTTTTTTCGGGCGCTCCCACCTTGAGGTGGCCGGGGCTGCGCGCAGCGAGCCCCGGATCAGGAGGCGAGGTAGTCCGCCTCCGCCGTCTGGTCGACGGGTGCGCGCCCTGCCCGCATCCCGTTGAAGACCGGCGTCAGCACGACCGCAATGAGCAGATTGAGCAGCACCGTATAGAGTGCCGAATAGCCCGGCAACGTGTAGCCGCCGAGCGTCAGCGCAAAGGTCGGCGTGAGCTTGGAGGCGATCGCCATGGCGGTACCGGCGAAGGTCCCCGCTGCCCAGCCGAGGAGCAGCGCCCAGTCGTTGAACCAGCGCGTATACGCCCCCAGCATGACGGCGGGCAGCGTCTGGATGATCCAGATCCCGCCGAGCAGCTGCAATTCGATCGCATACTTCGTCGGTATGAACAAAACGAAGACGAGAGCACCCAATTTGGCGACCAGCGAAACCCATTTCGCCATCTGCGCCTCTTGCTTGTTGGTGGGACTTCGATTCACGAATTCGCGATGGATGTTGCGCGTGTAGAGGTTGGCGATGGCGATCGACATGATCGCCGCGGGCACCAGCGCCCCGATGGCGATCGCCGCGAAGGCGACACCGATGAACCAGGACGGGAAGATGTGCAGAATCAGTGCCGGAACGGCGAAGTTGCTGCCGAAATGCTTGAAGCCTTCCGCATAGGCGGGCATGTCGGCGATTCCCGCGGCGATGACGAACAGGCCGATCATCGCGAGCAGTCCCAGCATGAACGAGTAGCCGGGCAGAATGGCCGCGTTGCGCCGAATCGCGCGACCTGAGTTGGCGCTCAGAATGGCGGTCATGGAGTGCGGATACAGGAACAGGGCAAGCGCCGAGCCGAGCGCGAGCGTCGCATAGGCGCTGTAGGACCCCGTCGTGTGGTCGCCCGGAACGGCGAGCAGCACTTTCTTGGCGGGGATGGCCGCGAAGATGTGGGCGAATCCGCCCAGCTTCAGCGGGACCACGATGATGATGGCGAAGGTCGCCACGTAGATCAGGGTGTCCTTGACGATGGCAATCGAGGCCGGTGCACGCAGCCCGCTGGAGTAGGTGAAGGCGGCGAGCACGGCGAAGGCAATGACCAGCGGCAGATCGGCGGCGAGGCCGTTGCCGGTCACGCCGAGCGCACCGATCACCACCTGGATGCCCACCAGCTGCAGCGCGATGTAGGGGAGTGTGGCGATGATACCGGTGACCGCCACCGCCAGCGCCAGCCAGCGGTTGCCGAATCGGCCGCGCACGAAGTCCGCCGCCGTGATGTAGCCGTGCTTGTGGCAGACGTTCCAGAGCCGCGGGAACACCAGGAACAATAGCGGGTAGATGATGATGGTGTACGGCACCGCGAAGAACGCCACGGCGCCGGCACCGAAGGCGAGCGCGGGAACTGCGACGAACGTGTAAGCGGTGTAGACATCGCCACCGACCAGGAACCAGGTCACGACGGTGCCGAAGCGCCGGCCGCCGAGCCCCCACTCGTTCAGCAGATCGAGGTCGCCCTTGCGCCAGCGCGCCGCGGCGAAGCCCAGCCAGGTGATGAAGCCAAACAGCAGAATGAAGACGATCAGCGCAGTCCAGTTTATGTCAGGCACCCTTCCCCCTCAGTCGCGAGTCGCCCAGTACACCACCGCGGTGAACACCGCGCTGACGATCACCCATGCCAGCTGAAACCAGTAGAAGAACGGCAGCCCGATGAGCGTGGGCTCGATTTTGTTATAGAGCGGCGGCCACAGGATCACGACGAATTGGATGAGGAACAGCAGGTACCACCAACTCGATTTGCGGCGTTTTTTTTCTGCACCGTTCATGGACGGAGCTCTCCTTCGCGGGTGAGCGACCCCTGGCCCAGGGACAATCTATACGGAACCCCGGCGACCCGCCACAAAAAAAGCCGCATGGCACGCCATAAGGGCGCCATGCGGCTCGAGGTCGAAGCCGTCCGGATTCTCTAGAAGGAGAAGCGCACGCCGATGGTCGGGTCGATCATGGACGTCTCGAGGTAGCCGTTGGCGAGGCCGTTCGACACGTTGGACCACATGGCGCCCGCGTACGAATCGAAGCGCTTGGTGAAGTGATAGTCGACCGACACGGAGACCGCGTGGAAATTGCCGCGGCAAGAGCCGCTCACCGTGCTCGTGCACCCTGCGTCGGCACCGGTGGCAAAGCTGTTCTGCTCTTCTCCATAGTAGGCGATCGCCGCGGTCAGCTGATCGGTCACCCTGTAGCGTGCGCCCGCCCAGTACACCTGCAGGATCTTGTCCGCCTTGGCATAAGTCGTGTTGCTCACGGCTCCGAGCACGTATCCGCCGATATCGTCGAATCCCGGCGCCAACGGAATGGAGGGATTCATGTAGGTGATGTGCTGGTAGCCGCCATAAACGGTCACCGGCACCGGGACGACGGCGTAGGAGGCCATGACTCCGTAGGAGGCGTTGTCCGAAATCGTGGCGGCGACCGAATTCGATACGCTGAGGTTCAACGCCGGCAATGCCGCCACCTGCGTGGCGCTCAAGGCGCTGACCGAAACCGCATCGCGCATCTTGGTGTAGAACACATCGGCGGATGCGCCCGCATACTGCGCGCCCACCGCCACCTCGAACCCGGAGAACGCCTCGCCGGTGCCGGCGGCGGCATAGTTCTGCGCCGTCGAGCCCTGCGTTTTGTACTGCGCCCCGACGTGCACTATGTCGAAGAAATTGGCGTCGTACTTGATCGAACTGTCGAGCCGCCGATCCTGCGTGTCACCGCCTCCGGCCGGGGTGCCGGACAACCCGAGCAGCGAGAAGGCATAAGAGGTCTGCTGCGGATCGTACTTGGCGATCAGGTCCGCGAGCGTGCTGTTTTGCCGGCCGAACGTGAACGTGCCGTAGGTGGGGGAGCTGAAACCGACGAAAGCCTGTTCGAACGGCTGCCCCGCAATGCTCGAGTCGATGTTCGTGCTCTGATTGGCAAGCGACCGGCCGTTGTTCTGCACCACCGACTTGAGGGCATCGGTTATCTGGCCCGAGGCCGGATTGAAGTAGGTCTCGAGCTTGAACACGCCCGACCAATCCATGAAATGCAGGGGCTCTTTGCCTTGCAGGCCGATCCTCGACTGGCTCATGCCGTTCGAGGTCACACCGAACACGGGATTGTTGCTGTTCTTCTGAACGATGTCCGAACCGCCCGAGATGAAGTAGTTGCTGAAGGGCGCACCGTGCGTCTCATACTGCATGTCCACGTCGACGACGCCGTAGAGCGTGATGCCGTGCCAGCTCAGGGTCTCGTCGGTTGACGGTACCGGAGCCGGAAGGCCGGTGGGTGACGTGGTCTGTGCCTGCGCGGCGCTTCCCGCCGTCAGCAGTGCGCCGGCCAGGAGGCTTCCTCCCAGATACGAAAGGCTGCGGCGGCCGCCGGCCTGATTGAGCTTCATTGCGGACGCAATGATCGGGTTGAACTTCCTCACTTTGGACTCCATTGGTTTTGGTTGCGATTGTTGCATTCAGGCGACGAATAACGGCAGCTGCCGGTTACTCACGAACCGCCAAGACCTGTCTCGTTTACACTACTCTCTGATCTCGCAGCGCCGTGGCGCATTGCGAGATGGACCAGCCAGTCAGATTCGTTTGTCCTTGATTGGTTCGCCGGTCGAGTAAACTTTAGCTGTTTCGCGCTTCGTTGCGCTCGGCCCACCCTGTCTCAAGAGGCCTACCCCCTATGATTCACCACGAATATTACATCTATATGACATGGCATACCATTCTCGCCACATCGCCTCCGTTTGGCGCCCTGAGCGGCCGTCGGTAAACGCTGGTGCAATGCAGCAAATATTGCGCCGCGTTGTGTCAGGAGCGCCACTGTTGCGCTGCAGCCGATGGTTGGGGGCGGAGGGCATCCTACGGGCACCGGGATGCCATGGCATCTTCGCAACACGCGGGCCTTCATGGCCCAGGTCCCGGCGG
>DATAYO010000111.1:0-15451 GCA_036272515.1 Steroidobacteraceae bacterium
CTTGTTCGGCATGATCGCCTTTGCGGCCGGCGCAGCGCTGGCGGGGATCGAGATGCAGAGACCTGCACTGGCGCGTGCCGTACCGACGATGGTCGGGGCGGCCGTCCTGATCGCGGGCGCGCTCCAGTTCACGGCGTGGAAGGCACATCAGCTGGCCTGCTGCCGCGAGATACCCAGGCTCGAGCGTATATTGAAGGCCGCTACGGCTTGGCGGCATGGCCTGCGCCTCGGCCTGAATTGCTGCGGCTGCTGTGCAGGCCCGACCGCGAGTCTGCTCGCCATCGGGATCATGGACCTGCGCACGATGGCGGTGGTTACGGCGGCGGTCACGTTCGAACGTCTCGCGCCGGCCGGCGAGCGCGCCGCGCAAGCTCTGGGAATTTTCGCTATCGGATCAGGATTGTTCCTGGTCGCGCAAGCTGTCGGACTCGGATGACCATTACCAAGGAGATCTCATGATGAACACGCCGCCGATTGTATCGCCCCAAGAGTGGGAGGCCGCGCGCGAGCAGCTTCTCGTCAAGGAGAAGGCCATGACCCGGGCGCGCGACGCGCTGGCCGCCGAGCGACGCCGGATGCCGTGGGTAGCCGTTGAGAAGGCCTATGTGTTCGACGGACCTGCGGGCACAAAGACCCTCCGCGACCTGTTCGAAGGCCGCCGTCAACTGATCGTCTACCGCGCGTTCTTCGAGCCCGGCGTGCACGGCTGGCCGGAGCATGCTTGTATCGGTTGTTCGCTAGGCGCCGACCAGGTCTCCCACCTCGCGCACCTCAACGCGCGCGACACGACCCTCGTGTATGCCTCGCGTGCCTCGCAGGCCGACATCGCGCGCCTGAAGGCGCGGATGGGATGGCAAAGAATCCCCTGGTACACCATCACCGACAGCTTCGATGCCGATTTCGGGGTGGACGAATGGCACGGCCATAACGCGTTCATCCGAGACGGTGAGCGCGTGTTCCGCACCTACTTCATCAATGGCCGCGGCGATGAGGCAATGGGCACCATCTGGAGCTACCTCGACATGACGGCGCTCGGGCGTCAGGAGACGTGGGAGGACTCGCCGGAGGGCTACCCCCAGAGCGGGCCGTACAAGTGGTGGAACTGGCACGAGAATTACGTCCCCGACGCCGCGCCCGATCCGAAGTGGGTCGAGGTGTCGGATGCCGGAGAGGCCGCCTTTCGGAAACGCGACGGCTAGTCTGACCGGCTTCGCCACGCCTCCGGGGTTTGACCGAGGTATTACTTCAGGAACTCGCGGATCGCAGCCGCGATCGGCTCAGCATGCGTTTCCAGCGCGAAATGGCCCGTGTCGAAGAAGCGGACGTCGGCGTTCGGGATGTCGCGCTTGAACGCCTCGGCGCCGGGGGGCAGGAAGAAAGGGTCGTTCTTTCCCCACACCGCCAGCAGACGTGGCTTGTGCTTGCGGAAGTAGTCTTGGAAGACGGGATAGAGCGCGACGTTGCTCTTGTAGTCGCCGAAAAGATCGAGCTGCACTTCGTCGGCACCCGGGCGTGCCAGGTAGAAATTGTCGAGAGCGATGCCGTCCGGGGAAACCGAGGCTTCATCGGACACGCCGTGGGTGTACTGCCAGCGCGTTGTCTCCGGCGCCAGGAATGCGCGAAGCGCCTCGCGGTTCGTCTCTGACGGGTCCTGCCAGTAGGCGCGAATCGGGTTCCACCCGTCGCTCAGCCCCTCTTCATATGCGTTGCCATTCTGCGAGATGATCGCGGTCACGCGATCGGGATGCTTGGTCGCGATGCGGAAGCCCGTCGGCGCGCCGTAATCGAAGACGTAGACCGCAAAGCGATCGAAGCCCACGACTTCAGTGAAGCGATCGATGACGCCGGCAATGTTGTCGAAGGTATACCTGAACTGGGCCCGTGACGGCATGTCCGACCGCCCGAACCCGGGCAGATCCGGCGCAATCATATGGAAACGGTCCGCCAGCAGCGGGATCAAATCGCGGAACATGTGGCCGGCGCTCGGAAAGCCGTGCAGCAGGAGCAGCTTGGGGACCTTGGCAGCCCCCGCTTCACGGTAGAACACCTTCAGGTCGTTGACGTTGGCGGTGCGGTAGTGAATGGCGGTCATTGTGTTGTCCTCATCAATAGAGTTGCCGCGGTGGCGGCTTAGGCTTTGATCTGATGCACGACGTCGGTCAGCAATTCCGCGACGGTGCCTGGAGCGCTGACGCTCGGGGTATGGTCGACCGGATGAGCGCGGATCCGCGCCTTCATGCGCTCTGCCATGAATCGCTGGGTTTCGGGAACGATCATGTGGTCCTGCTCGGCCAGCAAGTACCAAGTCGGAACGTCCCTCCAGAGAGGGCGGCCGACGGGGACGGTGATGCAGGCCGGTGAGATCGGGCGCTGGACCGCGCCCAGTACCGCGTGCTCTTCGGATGAAGCATTTTGGGCAAACGCTGCAGCGAACGCCTCGGTGGGGAGCCAGATGAGGCCGTGGATGTCGGGCGCAAGTTTGGGCGCCTTGGGGTGCGGCTCGTTCATATAGAAAACGTCAGCGACCGTCTGGCCCTCCGCGGGGGCCAGCGCGGCGACGTAGGCGAGTGCCTTCACCTTCTTGTCCCGGGTTGCGCCGATCACGGCGCCGGCGTAGGCGTGGCCCGCCAGCACCACCGGGCCGTCCACGCGTTCCAAGGTTCGGTCGAGAGCGGCGATGTCGTCGGCCAGGGACGTCAGCGGTAGCGGAGCAGTAACCGCCTCGATGCCATTTCGGTGGAGGGCGACGACCACCTTGCTCCAGCTGGAGCCGTCGGCCCAGGCTCCGTGCGCCATCACGACGGTCACCTTTTTATTGGTCAAATGTCGTCCTCCAACCCGTGGCTCGAAATGGCGATGCCTTCGATCCCTGAGTGGTCCAATCGGATAGTAGTAACCTCGTTAATGCGCAAATGGAGGTTACTAACGCGAAGGTAACTTGTCAAGCACCATAAGACGGTTATTTCTGGTTCAATTCGAGACCACCAAATGTCCCAGCAATTCCCAGCCATATTCATCGCCGACTCTCCGGGCCTCGATTTTCTGAATTCGGTCGCGACCCCGGTCGACGTTCCGGTGGATTGGATCGATGACGGGGAAGGGCTTTTGGCCTGGCTTGATCAGGCGCAGCTCGTGCCGCGCGCCACTTTGGATGGCATTCGCGATCGCGCAATGCCGGGGGAGCTCAACAAGGTTGCGGCCCAGGTCCGCGACCTGAGGGACTGGTTCCGCTCGTTCGTGCGACAGCACAAAGGAACGCCCCTGACCGCTCAAGTGCTGGGCGAGCTCGATCCTCTGAATCACCTGCTCGAGCGCGACGAGATGTACGGAAAGGTGGTTGCGCGACAGGGCGCAGAAGGTTCGAGCCTGGCGCTGGAGTCGCAGCGGCGCTGGCGCTCGCCGGAGTCACTGCTTCAGCCGATTGGCGAGGTGCTCGCGAGCCTTTTGACCCAGGAAGACTTCTCGCACATCAAAGCCTGCGAGGGCCCAGCTTGCACGCTGCTCTTTGCGGACCATACACGTGGCCACACGCGCCGGTGGTGTAGTATGGAAATTTGTGGCAACCGTGCCAAGCAAGCAGCTCACCGGAGTCGCCTCAAAGAACAGCGCTGAAGCGCTGGTGTGAACAGGTAGAGGGTAAAGCGATTGAATACCGACCGTAGGAGACCTCCGTCGTCGAGCCCCGTCTCCTTGGGCTTTGGAATCGTTCCGAATACGGAGCCGGCCGAGCTCGACCCCGACGGCCACGCCCAGGCGTCGACGCGAAAGGTCAAGGTGCTGATAGTCGACGAGGATCCGGCTGTGCGTCGCATCATGACGAGTCGGCTGGGCACCGCGGGTTATGCCGTGAGCACGGCCGAGAACGCACAGGCGGCCTTGGACGCCTCCGTGCGATCGCGTCCGAATCTGGTGATCTCCGAGCTGCGCCTGCGCGACATGGATGGGCTGGCGCTGCTCAAAGAGATGAAGAGTCGCTGGCCCCACGTCACCGTGGTCATCCTGACCACCCATGCGACCATTCCCGAGGCCGTGCAGGCGACCCAGGCCGGGGCGTTCAGCTTTCTGGTCAAACCGGTGGGTAAGGAGGAATTGCTGGGGCACGTCGAACGGGCGACCGCGGCGTCGAATTTCCCGACGACGGCGGGAGATTGGCGCGAGCAGATCGTCTCGCGCAGCCGGCTCATGGAAGATCGACTGGCCATCGCCAATCGCGCCGCCGCCAGCACGGTGCCGCTGCTGCTGACCGGGGCGAGCGGAACCGGAAAAGAGCTGTTGGCGCGAGCCATCCACGCCGCCGGCGCCCGGCGCAGCAACCCCTTTGTCACCGTGTCGTGCCGGAACGTGGCGGATGCCGACCTGGCCGGCGAGCTCTTCGGCGAGGCCACGGACGACAGCGAGGCGGCGGCGCCACCTCGCGTGAGTGCATTCGAGCGCGCTCACCAAGGCACATTGCTGATCGATGAGGTGGGAGATCTGTCGCCTGGCCTGCAGCTCACGTTGCTGCGGCTCTTGCGCATGGATCTGTACGCACCGCTGCTCTCCCACATCCAAGGTGCGGCCAATGCGGATGTGCGGCTGATATGCACGACTTCCGGCGACTTGTCGGTGGCCGTGCAGACGGGTGCTTTTTCGCGCGAGCTGTTCGATCAAATCGGTATTTTGCCGATCGAGATGCCGCCGCTCGGGCGTCGGCGAGAGGATATTCCGCTCCTGGTATCGCATTTTCTCGAACAAGCGCAGGAGCCCGGCGGGCACGAAAAAATATATACCCGGGAAGCCATCGAATTGCTTGCGACGACCGACTGGCCCGGCAACGTCAAGCAATTGTTCGACCTGGTGAAGCAAAACATCGCGCTGTCGCGTGGGGACACCATGACCAGGGAATTCGTGCAGCAGTCGATGCCGCAGGATTCGTCCAAGATTCCCACGTATGACGAGGCGCGCGAAGCGTTCGCGCGAGCCTACCTGTCCGATAATCTGCAGCGCACGGAGGGAAATGTGACCCGGGCCGCGCGCATCGCCAAGCGCACCCGGACTGACTTCTACAAGCTGCTGGCGCGCTATCGATTGGATCCTGACGATTTCAAGCCGAACCCGCGCAATCGGCGCGGGCGGTAGCAGCGCTCGCAAGAGGATAACGGATCGCCAATGTCGAAGCTCATCGTCCGCAATTTCGCCGTGGCGGCACTTGCCGTGCTCTGCGGCTGCCATCCGAAGACGCCCCCGGTGGCGACGCCGGCTGATGTCGCCAGTGCCCAGGAGGAGGCGCGGAAGGAAGTCGAACAGGCGCGCGTGGAGGCGCGCAAGGACGTGAAGAGTGCTGCCAAAGTGAGCGGGGGAGATGCGAAAAACGTCGCTCACGCCAGGGCCACCGGCGCCTTCGATATTGCGATGGCCCAGGCCGAGGGCGACCATAAAATCGCGCTGACGAGGTGCAAGACGCTGGAGCCGGGGGCGCAGCCACCCTGCACGGCCGAAGCCGATGCGCAGTTTCAGGCCGCGATCGCCAAGGCGAAAGCCGCCAGGGTCGGTGGCGAGAGCCAACCGTAGCGCGAGATCTCATGGATCAACAAGAGTTGAGTACGAAGCAATTCGGCGCGAGCGCCACGAGCTATCTCGCGAGCCCGGTCCATGCCGGCGGAGCCGATCTCGACCGGTTGCAGGAGCTCACCGGAAAATTGCAAGCCTCGCGGGTGCTCGATCTGGGGTGCGGGGCCGGACACGCGAGCTTCGCCATGGCCCGGGGCGGAGCTCAGTGGATCACGGCTTTCGACCCCTCGGCCAAGATGCTGGAGGTCGTGGCTCGAGAAGCGGCCGGTCGCGGACATGCGGCGATCGATACGATCGAAGGCTCAGCGGACTCGCTGCCGTTCGAGGATCGCACTTTCGATCTGGTAGGCACCCGCTTTTCGGCGCATCACTGGGGCAGCGTGCCCCGCGCGTTATCGGAATGCGCGCGCGTACTGAAGCCGGCTGGGCGCATGATCGTGATCGATGTCGTCGCACCGGAGGATCCGGTGCTGGATACGCCGTTACAGGTGCTCGAGTTCCTGCGGGATCCATCCCACGTGCGCAACTACCGCGTCTCGGAATGGATCGGCATGCTGCTCGCGGTGGGCTTCGAGCAGCCATCGATCGAGCGCTGGAAGCTTCCGCTGGATTTCGCGAGCTGGGTGGCGCGCATCGGAACATCGGCCGCGCGGATTGCCGCTCTCAAGACGGTCATTTCCGACCTGGGCGCGGAAGCGCGCCGGTATCTTCAGGTGGACGCAGCGCTTTCGTTCGCGATCGAGGCTGCCTGGATGGAAACAGCCGCGCCTCGGAGCCCGGCAACGTCGAGGTAACGAGCGGCGGCCCGCTCGCTCCAGGTGGCGCGTGCGGTGGTATAAAGGGCGCATGTTCGAAGGAGCCGATCGCCGGACGCTGGGTGGATTTCTCGAGGCGCTGCCGTGAGCCGCGTCCTCGTCACCGGGGGGTCCGGATTCATCGGCTGCCATTGTATTCTGAGGCTCCTGGCTGCCGGCCACGAGGTGCGCGCGAGCGTGCGCAACCTCGACCGCGAGGCCGACGTACGCGCGATGCTCGACACCGACGGCGCAGGCCCCGCCGCACGCCTGTCGTTCGCCGCAGCGACTCTCGAGAGCGATACCGGATGGCGTGAGGCCGTCGAGGGCTGCGAATATGTACTGCACGTCGCCTCGCCGTTTCCAGCCGGGCGGCCGGCTCACGAAGATGAGCTGATCGTTCCGGCGCGCGAGGGGACGCTGCGCGTGCTGCGCGCCGCACGGCGCGCGGGAGCGAGACGCGTCGTGCTCACCTCCTCGTTCGCGGCGATAGGCTACGGGCACCCCCCGCAGAGGGAGTCCTTCGACGAGCGCGATTGGACCGTTACCTCCGCCGGCGCTTCGGCGTATGCCAAATCCAAAACTCTGGCGGAGCGGGCGGCGTGGGAATTCATCGCCGAGGAGGGCGGTCCGCTGGAGCTTTCCGTGATCAATCCCGTGGCTGTATTCGGTCCCGCGCTGGGCCCGGACTGCTCCGCCTCGATACAGCTGGTGAAGCGGATGCTGGATGGCGGCATGCCGGGCAATCCGCAGCTTTATTTCGGCGTCGTCGACGTTCGGGATGTCGCCGACCTGCACGTGCTCGCCATGACGCACAGCGCCGCCAAGGGCGAGCGTTTCCTGGCGGTCGCGGGCGAGTTCATGACGCTGCAGGATATCGCCAAACTGCTGAAAGCCCGTATGGGCACAGCCGGTATCCGGGTCAGGACCGGGCAGTTGCCCAATTGGCTGGTGCGCGCGGGCGCGTGGATCAACCCGCTGGCACGGGAGATCGTGCCGGAGCTGGGCAAGAAAAAAAGCGCCTCCGGCGCGAAGGCCGGGCGGCTCCTCGGTTGGCAGCCGCGGACGAGCGAGGACGCGATCGTTGCCGCCGGCCAGAGCCTGGCGCGTCTGGGATTGCTGAGGCACTCCGGAGGAGGCTGACATGTCGTCCATCGATTTCGTGATAGAACAGCGGCGCCGTGATCTGGGCGGATTCGAAGTAGGACGAGTCTTGCCGGCTTCGCAGCGGCGCATGGTCGGACCCTTCATTTTTTTCGACCACATGGGACCTGTGGACCTCGAGCCACGCATCCCGCGATCGGTGGACGTGCGTCCTCATCCGCACATCGGTTTGTCGACCGTCACGTATCTGTTCGAAGGCGAGATCATGCATCGCGACAGCTTGCGTTCCGAGCAGCCGATCCGTCCCGGCGAGGTCAACTGGATGACGGCCGGCCGCGGCATCACGCATTCGGAGAGATTCGAGCGTGCGCGGTTGCAGGGTGACCGGTTGCATGGAATCCAATCCTGGGTCGCGCTGCCGGCGGAGCACGAGGAGACCGCCCCCAGCTTTTCGCACCATGGCGCCGCGGAGCTGCCGACCCATGAGAGCGAGGGCGTCTGGGCCAGGTTGGTGGCCGGATCGGCTTTTGGCTGGCAGGCGCCCGTGAAAACCTTCTCGCCCATGTTCTATCTGCACTGGCGGCTCGCCGCGGGCGCACGGGCAGAATTGCCGGCGGACTACCCGGAACGCGCCGGGTACGTTGCGGCGGGCTCCGTGGAGGTCGAGGGCCTGAGATTTGGCCAGGGGCAGATGCTGGTGTTCGCTTCCGGCGGGCCGGTCCTATTCACCGCAGTCGAGCCGGCGATGGTCATGCTGCTCGGTGGCGAGCCGCTCGGGGAGCGCTTCATCGAATGGAATTTCGTGTCATCGTCGAAGGATCGCATTGAGCAGGCCAAGGCCGACTGGCGCGCCGGCCGCATGCAGCTGCCGCAGGGCGACAACGCGGAATTCATCCCGCTGCCCGCCACGCTGCCGCCCCCAGAGCCCGCGCCGCTGTGAAGTGAACCCATGGAAACTCCGCTAACCCCGCTGGACTTCATGCGCCGCGCTCGAAAGCTGTATGGCGCGCGTCCGGCCGTGGTCGACGGTGATTTGCGCTTGAGCTACGCCGACTTCGGCGAACGCTGCGATCGGTGGTCCGCCGCGCTGACCGCCTTGGGCGTCGATAAAGGCGATCGCGTCGGCACCATTTCCCCGAACACGCATCAGCATCTCGAGCAGTTTTATGCCATACCGCAATGCGGTGGCGTGATCGTGCCGATGAACTATCGACTCAGCGCGGACGATTTCGTGTACATGACGGTGCACAGCGGCGCAAAAGTCTTGTGTGTGCATTCGGAATATCTGGAGATGATCGATGCGGTCCGTGCGCGCATGCCGAGCGTGCAGCAATTCGTCGCCCTGGAAGGGGAAAGAAGCGGTTGGCTGAGCTATGAGACGCTCCTGAAAGAGCACTCCGCGCCGGTCGAGCGACACGAGCCCCTGGAAACCGACCTCCTGGCCATCAATTACACCAGTGGCACCACCTCCCGTCCCAAGGGCGTCATGATCACGCACCGGAACGCCTGGATGAATTCGGTAGGCACGCTGACGCACTGGCCGATGAGTCCGGCCGGCCGCTACCTCTGGACCCTTCCGATGTTCCACGCCAACGGCTGGACGTTCACCTGGACGGTGACGGCGGCGGGGGCCGCGCACCTTTGTCTGCGGCGGGTCGATGCCGCGAACATTTACGCGCACATCAATGCCGAAGGCGCAACTCATCTGTGTGCGGCGCCGACGGTGCTCATCGCGATCGCGAATGGTCCTGAGCATCTGCGCCGGCAGGTGCGCAGCGGCGTCAAAGTGCTGACCGCCGGGGCGCCGCCGGCGGCCGCGACCATCGAGCGGCTGGAAGCCGAGCTGGGATGGGAGGTCACACATGTCTATGGCCTCACCGAGACGGCCCCCTTCATTTCGGTGTGCGAGCCGCTGCCGGAGCACAGGGGTATCTCGAGCGCCGCTCGAGCGACGATCAAGGCGCGCCAGGGTGTCGAGCTCATCACCTCGGGCGAGTTGAGGGTCGTGAATGAAACCATGCAAGACGTGCCGCGCGACGGCGCGACGCTCGGCGAGATCATCGCCCGCGGCAACGTGGTGATGCGCGGCTATTTCAACGATCCCGAGGCTACCGCGACGGCCTTTCGTGGGGGCTGGTTCCACAGCGGCGATGCCGCGGTGGTGCACCCCGACGGCTACGTCGAGATTCGCGACCGGTTCAAGGACGTGATCATCAGCGGCGGCGAGAACATTTCATCCATCGAGGTGGAGGGTGCGCTCTTGCGGCATGGCGCGGTGCTCGAAATCGCGGTCGTCGGCATGCCCCACGAGCGATGGGGCGAAACCCCCCATGCCTTCGTGATCTTGCGGCCCGGTGCGAAGGCCACCGAAGCGGAGCTGCAGGAGTTCGCGCGCGGCGTGCTGGCGCACTTCAAGGTACCCACAGCCTTCCACCTCGTGACGGAGTTGCCGAAGACCGCCACCGGGAAGATTCAAAAATACCTGCTGCGAGGCCGAAGCTCCGCGATTGTGCGGCAATGAACCGAATCAGGACGCGCCGCTCCCCGGTTTGACGGCTTTGAGATGGCCGGGACGAAGCTCGCCGCGCTTCACGACCATGACGAGCTGCCGCCAGTCCTCGACGAAGTGCCGGGCGCGCTCCGCACCGATCCGGCTCACGATGACCGGATTGAGCGGCCCTTGCAGAGCCTCGAGCTCTTGCTGCGCGAGAGCCAGGTACCAGCCGTGGCGGTCGCGTATCTCAACGTCGGCGAAGCCGGCGGCTGCGAGCGCCGCCGCGCTTTCCTCGAGAGTGACCATGTTGTAGGCGATCCCCTCCAGTCGAAAGAACTCCATCATTTCTTGGGAGTAGCTGCCGCTGCCGCCGCGCAGCCAATCGCTGGCGATGAAACGTCCGCCCGGCCGCAACACGCGCAGCACCTCGGCGTAGATCTCGGGCTTGTCCGGGATCTGAACCATCGAGTCCTTCGAAAAGACGACATCGAAGCTCGCCGCCGCGAAGGGCAGGGCGCCGCCATCCACTTTCGCACCGCGAATCCGGTCCGACAGTCCGGCACGCTCGACCCGGTGCTGCATCCGCGACACCAGCGAGGGATCAATGTCGATTCCCATCACCGAGCGCGCACCGAATCGGGTGACAAGCAGCTCGTCGATGGCGCCCAGGCCGCAACCGATGTCCAGAACCTCGCAACCACGGATATTACTGCCTTCGAAAAGCCGGTCCAGCTCGCCGCTTCCGCCGGGCGACAAGAACCCATCGCCCCACAAAAGCTGAAGCAGCTCGAGCATCGCCGCGTCGTATTCACCCGGCTCGCTCAGCTGCCCTACTTTCGCCATGTCGTTTGCGCTCATTATCCTCCCAGCTCCTCGAGGAGCGACTTCGCACCATAGACCTTGTCGAGTGCCTCGCGAATGATGGCCGGATGAAGGGCGACCGCGCGGTCTTTAGCCGGATCGAACCAGAAAGATCCGGCAATTGAATCGATGTTGCCGTCGAACATGAGGCCGACGATCTTGCCGGTCGCGTCAATCAACGGACTGCCGGAATTGCCGCCGACGATGTCGTTGTTGGTCGAGATGCAAAACGGTGTGTTCATATCGAGTCGATCCTTGACCTTCATCCAGCTGTCCGGAATCTTGAAGGGCGATGAGCCGGTTGCGCGCTGGAACGCCCGCTCGAGATGGGTGAACGGCTCGACCGCCGTCCCATTTTCCATCCAGCCCGTCACGGTTCCATAGTTGAGGCGAAGCGTGAACGTCGCATCCGGGTACACGCGCGTGCCGTATACCTTGAAGCGGGCGGCGGCGATCCGCGCCGATGCCGCGGTAACCGGGGCCTCGACTTCGTCGTTATATTGCCGACGCAATGTCCGTGCATCAACATCGATGGCCCGGGCCAGCTCGATCATCGGATCGCGCGCGCGGTCCGTCGAGGCTCTGCCGCCTTTCCATAGCTGTGCGCGAACCTCCGGGGCCGCGAGCTTGGATTCCGCCACGACCCGCGTGGCGAGCGCCTCGGGCGACTCCGTCGCGAGCAGGGATCGCACCAAGGGGTAATCCGCTCCCAGCCATTCGCGCATCCTTCGCAACGAGAACGAGAGCGTCATCGCCTCGACCTCTCCGTAGATCGGCACGCGCGCGTCGAGTTGCTGCTCGATCCGCGGCAGCATGGAATCCGTGAACTCGCGCAGCCGCTCGGTATTGGGCTTGGCGCGCTCATCGGCTCCCCGCAACAGCAGGCGCGCATAACGGAACAGGATGCTGTTGAAGCCGGCTCCGGCCTCGATGAACGTGTAAGGCAGGTAAATCGCACGCTCACGGAGCGACGCCGACTCGATCTGATTCCACGGATCGGGGGCGGGCAAGCCGGCCAGGTTGCGCAAGGTCGATTCGTCGGATTTCTTGCGGTCCATCCGCGCATCGTCGTGCAGCGCATCGAGGAGCTTGCGGCGGACCTTGATGCCGTTCTCGAGATTGTTCAGCGGTCCCTGGACCAGCTCCTTGTCGGATTGATTGGCGCGGCCGTACTGGATGTAGCCGCCTCTCAGCTCGGAGGAGCGCAGGAGCGTTGTGGGCAAAACCACGTCGCGTTCGAATTCGAGCTGCGCGAGCGTCTGGAGCCGCGCCGTGCTGCCGGGATGCCCGGAGACGAACACCGGCTCTCCGGCTCGCGGGCCCGAGAAGTCGATCTTCAAGTAATCCGGCGTTCGCGCCGGCTTGCCGTGCTCGTACGCCCTCAGAACGGCAAAATCGAGCGACCAGCGTGGAAATTGAAAGTTGTCCGGATCGCCGCCGAACGCCGCGATGTCGTTCTCCGGCGTGAACACCAGACGCACATCCTCGTAGCGCTTGTACTTGTAGAGGAAGTACTGTCCTCCTTCGTACAGGGTCTCGGCCTGGCACTTGAGCCTGCCCGACCTCGAGTGCGCGCTGGCTTGCTCGCAAGCCTGCTCCAGCGAGGTCAAGGTACGTTTGCGCGCCTCGTTCGCGGCCTCGTCGGAGGAACCGGCACCGGCCTTATCCACCGCGGCCGTGATGTTCTCCGTCGACACCAGCACGTCCGCGACCTGGGTCGCGCAGCGGCGTTCGGCGGCCGGGGTCGAGGCGAGGAAGCCGTTCTCGAAGAGGTTGTTGTCCTTCGAGGACAGCTCGCCGAGACACGACTCGAGACAATGATGGTTGGTAAGCATCAACCCTTCCGGCGACACGAATGAGGCCGTGCAGTTGCTCAGGCGGATGGTGGAGAGCCTCACGTGATCGAGCCATGCAGGCGTTATTGCCACGCCGTAGGCCTGCCTTACCGACTCGGACGGAAAATTATCGAAGGTCCACATTCCCTCGTCGGCCCATGCCGGCGTGAGCAGGGCCATTCCCAGCAACAAGCACAGTGCGCGCATCAGTATTTTTCGACCTGACGAGTCCCCTGGAGCCGAGCCCGATTCTATAACTAGTTCCTGGGCTTGCGGCGGATTCCGTTACAATCCCCGCATCAGATCCACTCACGATTCCTCAAACGCCTTGAATCAAGATGGTTTTTGTCCATGACGGTGCTGGCCGGCGCGGCATCTTGTTTACCCGAGGCGGGCTGAAGCCGTGGCGGCGCCCGGCGTGCTGACCGACGAGGACTGGATGCGAAAGGCGCTGGCCCTCGCGCAGCGCGCCTCGGATTTGAACGAGGTGCCGGTGGGCGCGCTCGTGGTCGTACGAGATCGGATCATCGGCGAGGGCTGGAATCAACCCGTCGGCACGCACGATCCGACCGCCCACGCGGAGATCGTCGCGCTGCGCGGCGCGGCGTTGCACGCCCGGAATTATCGCCTCGATTCGGCCACTTTGTATGTGACCCTGGAGCCCTGCGCGATGTGCCTGGGCGCGGTGATCCAGGCCCGGGTCGCGCGCCTGGTATTTGGGGCCTGGGATCCCAAGGCGGGAGCGTGCGGAAGCGTATTCGATCTGGCCCGCGAGCCGCGGCTCAATCACCGTCCGGATGTGTTCGGCGGCGTTTGTGCGGAGGACTGCCGCGATATCCTGCGGCGTTTCTTCGAGAGGCGGCGCACCCTCGCACGAAGCGAGCGCGGCGGGGACTAATCGACGGTCATCACGCCCTTGCGGTTGGGGGTGGATCCGCTGCCGACCCATTCGAGCAGATCGACGTAGTTGCGAATATTGTCCACGTACCGCACGGGTTCGGAGCCGCGCGCATAGCCGTTCGAAGTCTGCGTGTACCAGTATTCCTGGGCGAGCAGCGGCAGGAACTCGCGCACGTCGTCCCAGGAATCCGGATCTCTACCCGCCCGTTGCGTCAGAACGCGAGCATCCTCGACGTGTCCGTAGCCTATGTTGTACGCGGCGAGCGCGAACCACGTACGATCGGGCTCCGGCACGTGAGAGGGAATTTTTTCGTAAATCTGCCTGAAGTAGCGGGCGCCGCCGAAAATGCTCTGCCGCGGGTCCGTCGGATTGGCGACCTTGACCGCGCTCGCGGACTCGAGCGTCAATTGCATCAGTCCTATGGCGCCGGATGCCGAGGCGGCGCTCGGGTTCCATTTCGACTCTTGATAGCCGATCGCGGCGAGCAGCCGCCAGTCCTGGCTGGTATGTTCCGCGGCCTCTTCGAACCAGCGCTGATACAGCGGCAGGCGATCCTGAAAATGCCGCATGAAGACCGGTGCCTCGGCGAACTCCGCGTCTTCCGAACGATCATAGTAGCGACTCAGGACCGAAGCCAAATAACCGTTCCGGTGCAGGCTCGAGAAATACGTGTCCATGTTTTGCACGAAGCCGGGATAGCGGTCGCTCGCCGCCCAGGCGAGCGATTGGCTGCCCGGGAAGTCGAACGCAATTCGCAGGTCGGGATGCGCGTCATGCGCGAAGGCGAATTCGGTCGAGTCAGCAATCGTGTAATCGATGGTGCCGTTCGCCACGCCCTCGAGCAGCGCCTGCGAATTGGTGGTGGAGTCCTCGACCCAGACGAGGTCCGGCAGGGAATCGCGGAACGCCACCAGCGCTTTCGCATGCGAGCTTCCCGCCGCGATTTCCAGGTCGCCGTCTCCGATCTCCGCCAGCGAGCCGGGCCGTAGCGAGCCTCGGCGATAAATGAGGTGCTCGCGAACGCGTTGATAGGTCGGTCCGAACTCGATTCCCTCGATGGAGCGGACCGGGATCTTCAGGCCGGCCGCCGCCAGGTGCGCGCGTCCCGAATTCAGGGCGGCGTACATCTCCTCATAGCTCTTCACGGGCGTGATTTTGAGCTTTACGCCCAAATCGTCGGCAAAGCGCCGCGCCAGCGCGTATTCCGGGCCCTGCGGCCCGCTGTCCGGTCCCACGTAGTACGACAGCGGACCGCTGCGCGTGACCACGCGCAGCTCACCGAGCGTCTTGATCTGATCGATCAAGCTCGGGAGGGGTGAGCAAGTGTTGAGCAAAACGACGGCGGATGCCGCCACCCCGAATCTCAACCAACGATGCCGAGTTTTTGGAACGTTCGATTTACGCACGGTCGTAGCTAATCAAGATCCCCGTGTGGCAGGGCGGTTCCGTTCCCGTCAGAGACATGCCCTTTGCCGATGCGATAGAATAGCCTTTTATTGGCCGTTGGGGACTCTTGACAAAGGTGTTTCTTCCCGAGTCGCTTAGTGCTTCACACGGAGTCCATGCTTAAGTTAAGGGGGCTGAAACCCTTAAGTTAACGACTTAAAATATAAGTCAATTTAGGTTAAGGAGAGGTACCGAAGTGGTCATAACGGCGCCGACTCGAAATCGGATGGTCGGGTAATTCCGGCACGTGGGTTCGAATCCCACCCTCTCCGCCACTCTCGCACGCTCCCCGACATCCCTGCACACACTGAAGGACTTTACTTAGTCCTTCGGGCGTTGCCCTTCAAGCACTTACGCGCTCCTGGCATCCAGCGACGATTGGTGATGTCTACCCGCAGCCAATTTGGCTTGAGGGTACTGATTGGGGGTACGTTGACCATATTCCGGCGCCTAATGGTGCCGTACC
>DATAYO010000112.1:0-1649 GCA_036272515.1 Steroidobacteraceae bacterium
CGACAGCTCGGCATCAGCACGGCGTCGGGACACGCCGTGTTGCAGGTCCTGACAGCGGCGAACTATCTCGTGCGCGATCCCGTACAGAAGCGCTACCGTCTCGGCCCCACGCTGATCGCCCTCGGACACTCCGCCTTGGAATCACATCCGGCGATTGACCGGGCCCGTGACGAGGTCCGGCACCTTGCCGACTCGCTCCAGCTCGAGTGCCTGGCCGGGATCGTCTGCGACGACGAGATCATGATCTTGGCGCGAGCCGGGCGGCCACGAAAGTTTGAATTCCTTCCCCGGGTTGCTCAGCGCCTCCCGCTGATCCCGCCGGTTGGCGCAGCGCTTTGCGCCTGGGCCGAGGGGCCCACCAAGAAGAAGTGGCTCGATCGACTCGGTCCGATCCCGCAAGAAGAGACGTCCCGGATCACGCGGGCGATCGAGGGCATCCGAGCCCGCGGCTACGACGTGGGCCTTGAAACGCCCACACGGAAGCAAATCGCCGATCTGCTAGCCCGACGTGCGCACGAGGGCGATCCAAAGGAGTGGGAGCCCATGCTCGCTGATCTCTTCAGGACCCTCGCGCGTGAAGAAAACCAGATCGTGGGCCCGATCGATCCGCATCGGGAGTACGTGGTCAACTACATCATGGCTCCGGTGGTCGCTGTCCGTGGCGAGGCCCTGGTGTGTCTTACGGTTCTCGGGTTCGAAGATCCACTCAGCGGCGAGGAAATCCAGAAAATCGGCGAAGTAGTGGTGCAAGCGGGCGCTCTTGCCGGAATTGCGGGACGCGAGGCGTCGACCTACCCGTAGTTTCACCGCCGTCGGGAAAGGGTGGCTTCCTCATCGGGGCACGCGAACCACAGGAAGTCGTTGTCGGGCGTCGAATCCGACTGGCTGCGCCGCCGGGTGTTCGGCGATCGCCGTAGGCATTACGGCGGCGCGAATTATTGTTGCAGCAGTCGCACGCCTACGCGGTCGCCGGTCCGGGCCATCAATGCCAGCGGGGCGGTCATCGTGGTGATGAGGCGCCCGCGTAACTTGCTTCTGCCTCGGCCGAGGCCGCCGCCGATTCGGCGCATCGCGGCGGTGGTGGCGGGCAATGGCCGGAAAAACACGGTCATCTCCTCGATTAGACCGTCGCCGCGCAGCTTCAGGTAATCACAGAACTGGATCCGCAGGCCGTCCACGCGCGCTTGTCCGATAAGGACCGCGGCCCGGCCGGCGTGCAGCTCGTCCGTGTAGGTGAGATCTTCTAGCACCGCGAGGATTACGCTCACGAGCTTGTCGATCTGGTCGCGGCCTTCGAACGCGAGGTTGTCCGTGAATGGGGAGCGGATCACCGCGTTCTCGGCGAACGATTCCATCACGGCGCGGTGATCTCGGGCTTCCATCGCGACTCGAACCGGGAGCTTCGTGCCTACCACCATCACATCCACCTCCATGCGGGTCACCGGGGCCCAAATCAGTCATCCTGACATGTTATGATGACCTATATGGCGTCCGCAACGCTGAACCCATCGGACTACGTCGTCCTGGGAATGACCGGCCTCGGCGCCTGCTCCGGCTACGAGATCAAGCGAACCGTCGAGCTCTCGATCCGGTTCTTCTGGACCATCTCGCCGGCACAGGTCTACCCAAGCCTGGCGAAGCTCGAGGAG
>DATAYO010000113.1:0-15007 GCA_036272515.1 Steroidobacteraceae bacterium
GCTCGTGCAGCGTCACGGTGCCCAGGAGGTGTGGCTCAACCCGCCGCCGCTGCCGCTGTCGACGCCGGAAATGGATGCGATCTACGAGCTGCCCTATGCGCGCCGGCCGCATCCGAAATACGGACAGGCGCGGATTCCGGCGTACCACATGATCCGCTTCTCGGTCTCGATCCAGCGCGGCTGCTTCGGCGGCTGCACGTTCTGCTCCATCACGGAGCACGAGGGACGCATCATCCAGAGCCGCTCGGAAGATTCGGTCATCCGCGAGATCGAGACCATCCGCGACACCGTGCCGGGATTCACCGGCGTCGTGTCGGACCTCGGCGGTCCCACGGCGAACATGTATCGGCTGCATTGCAAGAGCGCCGCCGTCGAATCGGCCTGCCGGCGCCCCTCGTGCGTTTATCCCGGGATATGCCCGAACTTAAACACCGATCATGCCCCCCTGATCCGCCTTTACCGGCGGGCGCGCGCCCTCAAGGGCGTGAAGAAGGTGCTGATTGCCTCCGGGGTGCGCTACGACCTCGCCGTGGAATCCCCCGAGTACGTCAAGGAGCTCGCGACCCATCATACCGGCGGCTATCTCAAGATCGCGCCCGAGGCCATCGGCGAGGGCCCGCTCTCCAAGATGATGAAGCCGGGCATCGGTGCCTATTACAAGTTCAAGGAGCAGTTCGACAAGTACTCCAAGGCGGCCGGCAAGGAGCAGTACCTCATTCCCTATTTCATCGCCGCGCATCCGGGAACGCGCGATGCCGACATGCTGGAGCTCGCGCTCTGGCTCAAACAGAACGGCTTTCGCGCCGATCAGGTGCAGGCGTTCCTGCCGTCGCCGATGGCGACGGCGACCGCCATGTATCACTCGGGCAAGAATCCTCTGAAGAAGATCACCCGCTCGAGCGAGGAGGTCGTGGTCCCGAAAGGCACCCGGGTGCGGCGTCTGCACAAGGCATTCTTGCGCTATCACGATCCGGACAACTGGCCGGTGCTGCGCGAGGCGCTGAAGCGCATGGGGCGCGCCGATCTGATCGGCAACGGCAAGCATCACCTGATTCCCGCCTACCAACCGCTGGGATCCCTCCGGCCGCCATCCCGGCCATTTCGCACCCAGCACACCGGGTTACCCAAATCCGGTACCACCCGCGACGGAGCGGGTCACAAAAAGATCCGCAGAAAAAACCCGCGGGCCCCGGCCGGGCGTAACTGAAGCCGGGAACCGCTTTTTTGCTTGTACGCTGCCGTCCGTGCGATTAAAGTTCCGGGCTGTCCAGCGGTTGGCCCCACCGCAATTCATCAAACGGGAATGGTACTCGAGTGTCCCACGGCGGGGACCGGCGCGTGTGGAATATGAATCAGTGGATCGTACATAAATTCGGCGGTTCGAGCGTTGCCGACGCGAGTTGTTTCCGGCGGGTAGCCGACATCATCGAGGCCTCCTCGAATCCACGCGAGGCGGTCGTGCTGTCCGCCTGCCGCGGAGTCACCGACGCGCTGCTCCACTCGGTGGCGCTCGCCGAGCGTCCGGACGGCGACTTCACGGGTGCGATCGAGGAGCTCTGGAAGCGCCACGAGAAGCTGGCCGTCGAGCTCCTGTCGCCGGCGGCGTGCGAGGATTATTGCATGCAGCTCGCGCGCGATTGCCGCGACATCTCCGGCGTGCTCCAGACGGTGCGCCTCATCCGCCAGGCCACGGATTCGATGCGCGACATCATCGCCGGCTATGGCGAGATCTGGTCCACGCGGCTGTTCGCTCCCTTGCTGGGCGAGCGCGGACGCATCGACGGCGAGGTGCTGTGGATCGACGCGCGCGAAGTCATCATCGTCGAATGGGGGCCCCTCGGTCCGAGCGTGCAGTGGGACGCGAGCGAGCAGAAACTGCGCGGCAAGGTGCCCGAGGGCTTCGAAGGGCGGCTGGTCGTCACGGGATTCGTGGCGACGACGACCGCAGGGATGCAGACCACGCTCGGGCGCAACGGCAGCGATTTCTCAGGCTCGATCTTCGGCGCGCTGCTGCGCGCCTTTGAAATCATCATCTGGACCGACGTGGACGGGGTGCTGTCCGCGGACCCGCGGCTGGTGCCGAATGCGCAGGTCATCGACCAGCTCTCGTACAACGAGGCCATGGAGCTCGCCTATTTCGGCGCCAAGGTGATCCACCCCCAGACCATGGAGCCGGCGGTCGCGCGCGACATTCCGATCTATATCCGCAACACCTTCGCGCCCGACAAGCTCGGCACGCTGATTTGCGCTGAGCCGGTTTCCGCGCTCAAGGTCAAGGGCATCACCACCATCGATCCGGTCGCGCTGGTGAATCTGGAAGGAGCCGGCATGATCGGTGTGCCGGGAACGGCTCACCGGCTGTTCGGTGCCTTGCGCGACGCCGGAATCTCGGTGATCGTGATCTCCCAGGGGAGCTCGGAGCATTCGATCTGCTTTGCGATCCCCGCAGCGCAGGCCGCGCGCGCGGAGGAGGCGGTGCGGCGGGCCTTCGACCCGGAGCTGCGCGACGGGCAGATTCAGCACGTGGATGTGACCCTCGATCTTGCCATCCTCGCCGTGGTGGGCGACGGCATGGCCGGCGCGCACGGCGTCGCGGCCAACGTGTTCAACTCGCTTGGAGATGCGGCGATCAACGTGCGTGCGATCGCCCAGGGCGCCTCGGAGCGCAATATCTCGGTGGTGGTCGACCGCAAGTTCGCCGCCAAGGCGCTGCGCGCCGTGCACGCGGCTTTCTATCTGTCGCCGAACACCCTGTCGATCGGGTTGATCGGGCCGGGGACCGTGGGCCGCGTGCTGCTCGGGCAGATCGCGAGCCAGATCGAGCGCCTGCGCGCCCTCAATCTGGACCTGCGGGTGCGCGGAATCGCGGGCTCCCAGCGCATGGTGCTCGCCGAGAAGGCCGTCGACCTCGGCCGATGGCAGGAGCTGCTCGCGGAACAAGGCGAGCCGCTGGACCTCGACAAGTTCGCCGCGCACTGCCACGCCGACTACATCCCGCACACGGTGATGATCGACTGCACTGCGAGCGCGGAGGTCGCCACGCGCTACCGCGGCTGGCTGGCGCGCGGCATCCACGTGGTAACTCCGAACAAGAAGGCCAACAGCGGCGCGCTTCCCGATTACCGCGATTTGAAGGAGGCCGCGCGCGCCGCCGGCACCCATTACCTTTATGAAGCCACGGTGGGCGCCGGATTGCCGGTCATCCAGACGCTGCGCGGTTTGCGCGAAACCGGCGACGACATCACCCGCATCGAGGGCATCTTCTCGGGTACGCTGGCCTATCTTTTCAACGTGTTCGACGGCAGCGAGTCATTTTCCTCGATCGTGAAAACCGCCAAGCAGAAAGGCTACACCGAGCCCGATCCGCGCGACGATCTCTCCGGCATGGACGTGGCCCGCAAGCTCATCATCCTCGGCCGCGAAATGGGACTCACCCTGGAGATGTCCGATGTCGAGGTGGTCGGTCTGGTACCCGAAGCGCTCGACGGCTGCGGCGTGGAGGAATTCATGAGCCGTCTGCCGGAGTTCGATGCCGCCATGGCGGACACCCTCCAGGAAGCGAAGCGGGCGGGGCAGGTACTGCGCTACGTGGGGCGCGTCGATTCCGACGGTACGGCCACGGTGCGGCTCACCCGGCTGGACGCGCGGCATGCCTTTGCGAATATCGCGCTCACCGACAACGTGGTTCGCTTTGCCACCCGCCGATACTGCGACAATCCGCTCATCGTCCAGGGTCCGGGCGCCGGGCCGGAGGTGACCGCCGGGGGCGTGTTCTCCGATCTGCTGCGGCTCTCGGCGTATCTCGGGGCGCATCTGTGACGGGCCTGCGCCACGAAGTCACGGCGTTCGCCCCCGCCACCGTCGCCAACGTCGGTATCGGCTTCGACATCCTGGGCCATACGGTGGATGCGGTAGGGGATCGGGTGCGGCTCCGGCGCATCGACGAGCCGACAGTGCGTATTCTCGCGGTGACCGGGATCGCGGGCAATCTGCCGGTCGATGCGGCGAGCAATACCGCCGGGCGCGCAGTGCAAGCCATGCGCGCCGCGCTCGATCTTCGCTTTGGCTTCGAAATGGAAATCGAGAAGGGCATTCCCCTGGCCTCGGGAATGGGGGGGTCCGCCGCCTCGGCGGTGGCGGCCGTGGTCGCCGCGAATGCGCTCATCGAGGAGCCCGCGCCGCGCCTCAAGCTCCTGAAATTCGCGATGGAGGGCGAGATCGTCGCGAGCGGATCGGTGCACGTCGACAACATCGCTCCGTGTCTGTTCGGCGGACTGGTGCTGACCGTCGGCATCGACCATCCGCGCGTCAAGCAGATTCCCGTGCCCGCCTCGATCCGCTGCGTGCTGGTGCATCCGCACATGCATCTCGGGACGCGCGAGGCTCGGGCGCTCCTGAAGAGCGATGTGACCCGCTCGGACTTCGTCTGGCAGAGCGCGAATCTCGCCGGCTTCATCAGCGGCTGCTACTCCAATGACCTCGACATGATCCGCGATTCGTTCAACGACGTGATCATCGAGCCGCAGCGTCAGAGCCTCATCCCGGGATTCAAGGACGTGCAGCGGAGCGCGATGTCCCGCGGCGCTCTGGGCTGCTCCATATCCGGGGCAGGGCCGACGATTTTCGCCTGGACGGAGCTCAGCCATGCGGAGCAGGTGCGGGCGGCCATGACCGCCGCGTTCGAGGCCCACGGCCTGCAGTCGGATTGTTGGATTTCACCGCTCGACAACGCGGGCGCGCGGGTGATCGAGGCCTGATGTCCGTCAGCCAGCCATGCCGAGACCTGAGGAAATACCGATGACCGAGGTATTGAAATTCGCGAGTTCGCGCGCCGGTGCACCGGCCGTCGCGCTCAGTGATGCGATTCGGCAAGGACTCGCCCCGGACGGCGGTCTGTACGTGCCCACCCGGCTGCCGCACATCGATGCGTCGTCCTTCGCCGGCTTGACCCGTCTCCCGGAGATTGCACACGGAGCGCTCGACGGCTTCTTCGAGGGCGATCGCCTGCGGCCGCAACTCCGCGACATCGCGGAAGCGGCGCTCGATTTTCCGGCGCCCACCACCGCGGTGACCCGCTGCTCCGATCCGCTGTTCGTGCTCGAGCTGTTCCATGGGCCTACCGCCGCGTTCAAGGATTTCGGTGCGCGGTTCCTCGCCGAGACTCTGCAGCGGCTGCAAATCGACGGCGAGCCGCCCATGACCATACTGGTGGCCACTTCCGGCGATACCGGCGGAGCGGTCGCCTCGGCGTTCCACCTGAGGCCCTGGGTTCGCATCGTGGTGCTCTACCCCAAGGGGCTGGTGAGCGCGCGACAGGAGCAGCAGCTCACCTGCTGGGGCGACAACGTGATCGCCCTGCGCATCGACGGCACCTTCGACGATTGTCAACGCCTCGTGAAAGAAGCTTTCGTCGACTTCACGCTCCGAGCGAAGCACCGATTCAGCTCCGCCAACAGCATCAACATCGGCCGATTGCTGCCGCAGATGGTCTATTACGCGGCCTCCAGTCTCGAGGTGCAGCGGCGCACCGGAGCGAGCGCATCGTTCATCATTCCGGCGGGCAATCTGGGCAACGCGTTCGCGGCCGTCTGGGCGCGTGCCGTCGGATTTCCGATCGACCGGATCGTGCTGGCGCACAATGCGAACCGCGCCGTGCCGGATTTCCTCGCGTCGGGCGATTGGCGGCCGCGTCCAAGCGTCGCGACCCTGGCCTCCGCCATGGACGTGGGCGATCCCAGCAATATGGAGCGTATCCGCGCCTTCTATCCGACCTTTGCTGAGATCAGCGAACACTTGAGCGCGGACAGCGTCGATGACGCTACAATCCGCCGTCGGATCGGAGAGGATTTCATGCAGTTTGGACGCGAATGGTGCCCGCACACCGCGACCGCCGCCGAAGTCTATCGGCGCCTCGCCGAGCGCGATCGGCGGGAGCGGCCCTGGGTGCTCGTGGCAACCGCGCATCCCGCCAAATTCAACGACATCGTGGAGCCGATCATCGGCAAGCCGGTCGAAGTGCCGGCCCCTCTCGAGCGGCTGCTGACACTTCCGCAGCACTTCCTGGAATTGGCGCCCACCCTCAAAGCGGTGGCGGCGGCTCTGGAATGATCGGCCGCTAGAACGAGCAAGTTGCCCGGAAAGCCAGTCAGATGAACGACCTACGCATCGAGCCGCAGTGGATCGCAGCGGGAGCGACACTGGTGTTGATCGGAGCCGGCAGCTACGTGAGCCTGCGCGCCTACCAGCGGCGCGCGCGGCGCAAGTCGCTCCTGTCACGGCTCGAGCGGGTCGCTTACGAAGCGGTACACCAGGTGCTGGTCCCCGATGGCATGGGCGGCTACATCCACGTCGACCACCTTCTGCTGACGCCGCGAGGCATTCTCATTCTCGACACCCGCCGGGTCGCCGGGCTGATCTTCGGGGGCGATCAGATGAGCGACTGGACCGTCATCGGGCGCCGCCGCTTCACCTTCGACAATCCGCAGCCCGCCCTCTACGATCGCATCGCGGCCGTCAAGGCGCTCGTGGGTGAGGTGCCGGTCGAGGGTCGCCTGCTGTTCTCCAATCTCGGCAAGTTCACCAAGGGCAAGCCCAAGTACGTGATGATGCTCGACGGAATCGAAGTGGAGTTCCCGCCCGTGGACCACGGTCTTAAGGGGTCGGCCGCGCTCGCCCCCTCCGAGGAGGCCTGGGGCCGCCTCGTCGGCCAGCTCAAGCCGAGCCCGCATCTGTTCACGAATCTCTAGCAGCCCTAAGGCGTAAGGCCGAAGAATCGCACGGCATTGGCGGTGGTCGCCGCCGCCACGGCATCGTCCGACTCACCCCGAAGCGCGCCGACCGCCCGTGCGATGTGCGGCAGGTATTGAGGCTCGTTGCGCCTCGACGCCGGTCGCGCGGCAAGATCGCGCGGCAACAGATACGGCGCGTCCGTTTCGATCATCAACCGCTCAGCGGGAATGCGCGGTACCGCTTCCCGGAGGGCCGCACCGCGGCGTTCGTCGCACACCCATCCGGTGACCCCGATGGACAGGCCGAGGGCGAGATACGCCTCGAGCTCGGCCGGGCCGCCGGTGAAGCAATGCGCAACGCCGCCGACCAGCGCCGCGCGGAATTCGGCGAGAATGGCGACGAAGTCCTGGTGCGCATCGCGCTGGTGGAGGAATACCGGCATGGCGGCCCCCGCGGCGAGCTCCAGCTGCGCGATGAAGGCCTCGCGCTGTGCCGCACGCGGCGAAAAATCCCTGTAATAATCGAGCCCGCATTCGCCGACGGCGACTACGCGCGGCAGCGACAGAATCTCGCGCAGCTCCTCGCGCCTCGAGGGCTCGAGCTCGGTGGCATGGTGGGGATGCACGCCGACCGTGCACCACAGCCGGGCCGGATAGGCGGATGCGAGGGCAGCCGCCGCGCGCGAGCCGGCGAGATCCGCCCCGGTGACGATCTGGCGGGTCACCCCGGCGCGCATCGCGCGCTCCATGACGTCGCCGAGGTCGTGGGCGAAGCTCGAATGCGTCAGATTCGATCCGATGTCGACGAATTCGCGGCTCAAGAACGGCTACCTCGACGTGATATCTTCGATCTCGTATCGTACATGCCGGTAGATGCGGGTACACGCGGACGTACGCGCGCTCAACACTGCTCGGGAGCCATGGTATGCGTCGATGGAGGGGATGGGCGTTGGTGTCGCTGTCGCTCGCCGCGACCCTCGGCATGGCCCAGGAAGGCGGCGACATGCAGGCGCGGATTCTGTACGCCTATCATGCCGAGGACCTGAATCAGCTGGCCGACCTGGTGCAGGACCTCTCCGCCCAGGTGGGCGCGGGCGGCGCCGACGCGGCGCTGCGTTATCACCTGGCGCACGCGCAGTATCGATTCGGACTGCTGGCGGAGGGTCAGCGCGCCCACGATGCGGTACCGGCCTTCGAGACCTGCGTCGAGCAGCTGAAATCCGTGCTGGCGCAAGATGTCAAATCGGTCGAGGCGCTCGCTCTGCAATCGGCCTGTTACGCCGAGCTCGCGAAGCGCGAGCGGCTCGAGGCCGTGCTGCTGCGCTCGAAGTCCGAGGAACGCTTGAACGCCGCATTCAAGCTCGATCCCAAGAATCCGCGCGTACTTTACCTCATGGCCGAGGAAGGACTCTCGAGGGCGAAGCCGGGCACGGTCGAGAGCCAGCGGGCATTCGAGGAGCTCGAGCAATCCGCGCAGATCTTCGACCGGTCGTCGGCGACTCGCGACGACGTGCCCGGCTGGGGCCATGCGCAGGCGTATCTCGCGCTCGGCATGCAGTTGCGCAGCCGCGGCGATGCGTTGGGCGCACGCAACTGGATCGAGAAATCGCTGATCGTCGCACCCGACTACAAAGCCGCCCAGCGCCAGTTGGCGAGCCTCGTCGGGCGCTGACCGGCGGGCCGCTGCCGGCGCCGAAACTGGTATCATTCGCTGCGATGAAGGCACAGGCCACGCAACTTTCGCTGTTCGAGACGCGCGACTCGGGCGACCCATTCGCGGTGCGGGTGAGCGCTCGGGCGCGACGGCTCACCGCCAGGGTTCATGTGGGCGGCCGGGTCGAGATCGTGGTACCCCTCGGCGTCAATGCCCGAGCCGTGAGAGACTTCGTTCAGCGCTTCACCCCCTGGATCGATCGGAAAGTGGCGGCCATGCAGTGCTTCGCCCAGCCGGCCGCGGCGGTTCCCGAGCGCATCGACTTCGCGTACACGCGCGAGCGTTTCCGCGTGGAATGGCAGCAATCTTCCAAGCGCGGCATGGCGACGCAGGCGGAGCGTCTCGAGGTGCGCGCGCCGGACTCGGAGTCCGCCCGCCGCAAGCTTCGGGACTGGCTCAAGACTGCCGCGGAGCAGCGCCTCGCACCGCGTCTCCTGAAGCTCGCGGGCGAGCTCGGCTACCCGGTCAAGCGGGTGGCCATCCGGTGCCAGCGCACCCGCTGGGGAAGCTGCTCGACCCGCGGCACCGTGAGCCTCAATTGTTCGCTGGTATTTCTCGAGCCGGAAGTGGTGCGCTATTTGTTCGTTCACGAGCTCGCGCATACGCAGCACATGAATCACTCGGTGGAGTTCTGGCGGCTGGTCGAGTCGCTGGAGCCCGACTACCGGCGCCTCGACCGTGCGCTGCTCGCCGGGTGGCGCACCGTTCCGCTGTGGGTCTTTGGAAGCTGACATGGCCGAACCCGAGCCTGCCGCAAAGCCCTTCGTCGATCTCTCCGACGAGGCGGTGCACTGGGACCTCACCGACTCGCTCAGCTACTCCCAGTACCTGAATCTGGACAAGCTCCTCGACGCGCAGCGTCCGCTCTCCTATCAGCACGACGAGATGCTGTTCATCGTCATCCATCAGGTCTCGGAGCTGTGGATGAAGCTCTGCCTGCACGAGCTCAATGCGGTGGTGGACTGCGTACGCCGCGATACCCTCGGGCCGACGTTCAAGATGCTGGCGAGGGTATCGACGATCCAGCAACAGCTGCTGCAATCCTGGGACGTGCTCGCCACCATCACTCCCTCCGACTATTCCGCGTTCCGCAATACGCTCGGGCGTTCGTCGGGGTTCCAATCGGTGCAGTACCGCATGCTCGAGTTCCTCATCGGCAACAAGAATGCCGATCTTATCGAGGTGTTCCGTGCCGACCCGCCCGCCTACGAGCTCCTGGAGCGCGCGCTCAAGGCCCCCAGTCTGTACGACGAGGTGCTGCGGCTCCTGTCGAGGCGCGGCCTCGACGTGCCCGCCTCGGCGATCGACCGGGACTTCAGCCAGCCGTACCAGGCGAGCAAGCAGGTGGCGGCGGCCTGGCTCAGCGTGTATCACAATTCGGTCAAGGATTGGGATCTGTACGAGCTCGCGGAGCGGCTGGTCGATCTCGATTACAAGTTCCAGCTGTGGCGCTTCACTCACGTGAAAACGGTGGAGCGCATCATCGGATACAAGCGAGGCACCGGCGGCACCGGCGGCGTTTCTTATCTCACCAAGGCTCTGGAGCTCAAGTTCTTTCCGGAGCTCTGGACCGTTCGCACATCGATGTAGCGTCACATGGCGGATCTTCAAGACCGATTGCAAAACGTCAATGTCGTCTCGAGCGACTTGCTGGCGACGCCCGAGGAAGTGAAGCGACGGCTGCCGTTGACGCAGAGGGCCGCGGACACCGTGTTCGGCTCGCGCGAGATCGTTCGCGCCATTCTGGAGCGGCGCGATCCGCGGCTGTTCGTCGTGGTGGGGCCGTGCTCGATTCACGACGTGAGGGCGGCGCGCGAATACGCCGATCGATTGAAGCGCTTGAGCGACGAGGTGGGCTCGACGTTGCTGCTGATCATGCGGGTGTATTTCGAGAAGCCGCGCACCACCGTGGGCTGGAAGGGGTTGATCAACGATCCCGATCTCGACGACTCGTTCCACATCGAGAAAGGGATCATGCTGGCGCGCGAGCTCCTCCTGTACGTGGCCGAGCAGGGATTGCCGGCCGGTACCGAGGCGCTCGATCCGATCATGCCGCAGTATCTGTCCGAGCTCATCACCTGGACCGCCATCGGCGCGCGCACCACCGAATCTCAGACGCACCGCGAGATGGCGAGCGGATTGTCGACGCCCGTGGGGTTCAAGAACGGTACCGACGGCTCGCTCGCGACCTCGATCAACGCGCTCGAGTCCGTGCGCCATCCGCATCACTTCCTGGGGATCACTCAGCAGGGGCAATCGGCCGTGTTTCGCACGCGCGGCAATCAGCACGCGCATATCGTGCTGCGCGGCGGGGGAGGGCGCGTCAATTACGACGCGGTGAGCATCGCGCTAGCCGAGCGGCAGCTGGCGCAGGCGAAACTGCCGGCCAACATCGTGGTGGATTGCAGTCACGGCAACTCCAACAAGGATCCGAGCGTTCAGCCCCTGGTCGCGGAGAACTGCGTCACCCAGATCGTCGACGGCAATCGCTCCATCGTCGGTCTAATGCTCGAGAGTCACCTGAACCCGGGAAATCAGCCGATACCGAAGGATCTCTCGACGTTGGAATTCGGCGTCTCGATCACCGATCCTTGCATCGGCTGGGAGAGCACCGAGGCCCTGCTGCTCAAGCTCCATCGCTCGTTGCAAACCGTCCGACGCTGAGGCTGACGCTGCGGGCGCGACGCCGGCGCCAGAGGTGATGGCCCCAGCGGTAGCCCAGGAGCGCGGCGAACACGGCGGCGTAAGCCAGCGGCGCCCGGACGTCCTTCTTGACCAGCCACCAGTAGTGCCACACCCCCAGTCCGGCCACCACATACACCAGGCGATGCAGCATCGCCCATCGCCGTCCCAGGCGGCGTTGCGCCTTCGAGGTCGAGGTCGCCGCCAGCGGAGCGAGCAGCAGCAGTCCCAGCATGCCGAGCGTGATGTAGGGACGCTTGACGATATCCTGCCAGACCGCGCCGAGCTTGCCGTCCTGATCGAGAAACAGGTAGGTCGAGAAGTGCAGCAACGCATAGAAGAACACGAACAGACCGAGCATGCGCCGAAAGCGCAGCCACTCGAGCGAGCCGGTGAGGGTCTTGAGCGGCGTCATGAGCAGCGTCGCGGCGAGAAACTTCAAGGTCCACAGTCCGGTGGTGTGCAGGATATCCTTGACCGGATCCGTGCCGAGGCTCACTCCGGCGATGCCGAATGCGCCGGCCGCCAGATAGAGCGCGGGAACGAGGCATGCGGCGAAAACGAGCGGCTTGGCGGCCCAGCGAACTTGCCAGCTCAAAAATTCCTCCGTAGATCCATGCCGCTGTACAAACTCGCCACCTGCTCGGCATAGCCGTTGAACGGCAGCGTGGGACGGCGTGAGGCAAAGATGCTGCCGCTGCCGATGCGCCGCTCGGTCGCCTGACTCCAGCGCGGATGGTCGACGGCCGGATTGACGTTGGCGTAGAAGCCGTATTCGGAAGGGTTCGAGCCGGCCCAGGTGGTTCCCGGCAGGTGTTCGACGAACTTGATGCCGACGATCGCTTTGATCCCCTTGAACCCATACTTCCAGGGCACCACCAGCCGAAGCGGGGCGCCGTCCTGATTGGGAAGCACCTTGCCGTAGAGACCGACGACGAACAGTGTCAGGGGATGCATGGCCTCGTCCATGCGCAATCCCTCGACGTAGGGCCATTCGAGCACGCCGGTGCGTTGTCCCGGCATCTGCTTGGGGTCGTACAAGGTCTGGAACGCGACGTACTTGGCCTTGGAGGTGGGCTTGAAGCGCCGGATCAGATCCCCGAGTGGAAATCCGACCCAGGGCACCACCATCGACCACGCTTCGACGCAGCGCAGCCGATAGATCCGCTCCTCCAGCGGGTACGGCCGCAGCAGGTCGTCGAGCTCGAAGGATCCGGTGACCTCCGCCTCGCCTCCGATCGTGACCGTCCAAGGGCGCGTGCGCAGATGCTGGGAGTTTTCCGACGGATCCGATTTATCGGTGCCGAACTCGTAGTAGTTGTTGTAGGTGGTGATGTCCTGGTAGGAGTTAGGGGTTTCCTTGACGCTGAAGCCGGGGTTCGGCGTGAACTTCAGGGCAGGCAGATTCGGCGGCGTCTGACTGAAGGCCCCGCCCGCGAAAGCGCCGAGAGAGGAGGCGGCCGCGAGACCGAGTCCGCCCGCGAGAAGCGCGCGACGGGACACGAAACGCTCCTCGGGGGTGATCTCCGATGGAGCCATACGGACCGGGTCCGACCAGCGTAGTTTCCAGGGTTTGTGGCGATTCATACCTATGAGACCGGGGGGGCGGCCGTTTTGTTGCAGCGGCAGCGAGCCCTCATGCCCAGTCGGCGAGGGCGATGCCGAGCCCGCCAGCGAGACGCCGGGCGCGTGCGTCGCCGTTGACGAGCACCGCCCGGTCGGCGTGCCTCATGTGAGGAAGGTCCGAGGCGCTATTGCCGTAGGCGACGATGGAGGCGCCCGGGTACTGCGTCCGCAACCATTCCAGGCAGCGCACTTTTTCCTCGCCGCGACGATTGGCGGTCTTGAGCGCGCCGTTCAGCCGGTCGCCGTCCCACGCCACCTCCGTGCACAGCGTGCGCTCGAAGCGCAATCGCTTGCCGATGGCCGGAACGTACAGATCGGGGCTCGCCGAGAGCAGCACCAGGCGGTCACCGGCCGCCCGATGCGCCTCGAGGGTCGCCAGGCCCGCGGCGCGAAATGCACCCCCCGGTTCGAGTCGGTCCACGAACCTCTGCGCATAGGCATCGATCTCCGTACGCCCGGCCCCGCCCATCGCCACACGGATGACACGAGATTTCAATAGCCCCCGATCGCGGGAGCGCGCGTAACCGGCGAGCGCGGCCGCCAGCCGCCAGGTGCCGGCGAGGCGCGCCGGATGACGGGCCGCGAACCCCAGCACGAAGGGCATCAGGGTGTCGTGAAAGGTGAGCGTGCCGTCCAGATCGAACAGGGCTACGGTGCGCGGCGGGCCTCGCAACCGGGCAGGCTCGTCCTGGCTCATGCCGCCTTGCGCCGCCTCATGCCGCCTTGCGCGCCGCGGCCAGCTGGCGCAGAACGTAGTGCAGAATTCCCCCGTGCCGGTAGTACTCGAGCTCCTTCGGCGTGTCGATGCGCAGCCGCGCCTCGAAGGTCGTCCGCTTTTCGCCCTGCGCGGTCACGGTGACCGTCTTGGCGGCGCCGCCCTCGAGACCGACGATGTCGAAGACTTCCTTGCCGGTGAGCCCGAGGCTTTGCGCGTTCTCGCCCTGCTTGAATTGCAGCGGAAGCACGCCCATCCCGATGAGATTCGAGCGGTGGATGCGCTCGAAGCTCTCGGCGATCACCGCCTTGACTCCGAGCAGCATGGTGCCCTTGGCGGCCCAGTCGCGCGAGCTCCCGGTGCCGTACTCCTTTCCGGCGAGGATCACCAGCGGGGTGGAATCGGCCTTGTACTTCATGGCGGCATCGAAGATCGACAGCGTCTCGCCGCTCGGAATGTGCACGGTGACGCCGCCTTCGGTTCCCGGCACGAGCAGGTTGCGCAAGCGGATGTTGGCGAAGGTACCGCGCATCATGACCTCGTGATTGCCGCGGCGGGCTCCATAGGAATTGAAATCCGCGGCCTTGACTCCCTGCTCCATCAGGTATTTGGCCGCTGGGCTGGATTTGGAGATGTTGCCCGCGGGCGAGATATGATCGGTGGTCACCGAATCACCGAGTACCGCCAGCGCGCGCGCGCCCTTGATGTCGCCGACCGCTGCCGGCGTCATGCTCATGCCGTCGAAGTAGGGCGGATTCTTGACGTAGGTAGATTTGCCGTCCCACGCATAGATCGTTCCCTGCGGGGTCTTGAGGCCGCGCCAGTTCTCGTCGCCGCGGAACACGTCGGAGTAGCCCTGGCGGAACATGGCAGAGTCCACCGAGCCGCTCACCACCGCGGCGACCTCCGCGGCGCTCGGCCAGAGGTCCTTGAGGTGCACCGGCTTGCCGTCCGCCGTCGTGCCGAGGGGCTCGGTGGTGATGTCAATGTCCAGATTCCCGGCCAGCGCGTACGCCACCACCAGCGGCGGGGAGGCGAGGAAATTCATCTTGATCTCGGGATGGACGCGGCCCTCGAAATTCCTGTTTCCGGAGAGGACCGAGCAGGCGACGATGTCGCCGGCTTTCACCGCCTCGGAGATCTCGGGCTTGAGCGGCCCGGCGTTACCGATGCACGTGGTACAGCCGTACCCCACGGTGTAGAAGCCGAGGGCCTCGAGATCCGTGACGAGCCCGGCTTTCTTCAGGTAATCCGTGACCACGCGCGAGCCCGGCGCGAGCGAGGTCTTGACCCAGGGCTTGGATGTGAGGCCCGCCGCCCGCGCCTTGCGCGCGAGCAGGCCCGCCGCGACCATTACCGCGGGATTGGAGGTGTTGGTCCAGCTGGTGATGGCGGCGATCAGCACGGCGCCGTCCTTGATCTCGACCTTGCCGCCGGCAAGAGCGGCGGGCGCATGGCCCGTCGCCTTGGGGTTTTTCTGCGCGCGCTCCTCCGCCATTTTCTTCACGCTGGACTCGTAGACGCTCTTCGCCGAGCGCAGCA
>DATAYO010000114.1:0-15017 GCA_036272515.1 Steroidobacteraceae bacterium
AACCGCAACCGACATGGAGACGAATGATGCCGACGAAGCAGATACCTACCAGCACCCCGAAGTGCAGCCGCCCTTTGTGGCGAGTGATCGAGTCCGAAGTTGATGCAATCCTCGCGGCGCATCGCATCGACCCCACGAATCTAAGCCGTGTGCGTCAAGCGGTCGCGAACGGCGCGGCGCGACCGATTAGAGCGGGGTAGCACCCTGCCGCTGATGGTAAGGCTGATGGTAAGGGCGCGAGCGAACCAAAAAACATAGCTAATTCCCGAGAAAAACCGCTAAGTTCGATTCCCCCCGGCTCCACCATTCGGTGCGGATCGGCGCTCGCGACTAGCGCCGGTTCGCCTTCATGATCCGGCTCTTGTCCCGCTGCCAGTCGCGGTCCTTGTCCGTGGCGCGCTTGTCGTGCTGTTTCTTGCCCTTTGCCAGGCCGATCTCGAGCTTGGCGCGCCCATCCTTCCAGTAGAGCTGCAGCGGCACCAGGGTGTACCCGCGCCGCTCCACCGCACCCACGAGATGATCGAGCTGACGGCGGGTCAGGAGGAGCTTGCGGGTACGAGTCGGGTCGGTATCCACGTGAGTGGAGGCGGAATTCAGCGCGCTGACATGGGCTCCGTAGAGGAACGCCTCGCCGTCCTTCAGGTACACGTAGGCCTCGGCGACCTGCGCTTTGCCGGCGCGCATGCTCTTGACCTCCCAGCCCAGGAGGGAGATGCCGGCTTCGTAGCGTTCCTCGATGAAGTAATCGAAGCGCGCTTTGCGGTTGACCGCGATGGGCGGCAATTTTTCCGTATCTTTCGCCATGAGAAGGATGCCTTCGGGGCGTCGAAGTCTACAAGCTTCGGGCCTGCGCGTGCGCGCGATTCGTGCGCCTGCGGGGGGCCCGGCGCTGTGCGAGAATCCGGCGATTATGGCCGGCATCCTGCCGCCGCGCCCGAGGAGCACCCGATTGCAAGTCGTTGAACGCAGCGCGCTCGTGACGTTCACCCCCGCGCAGATGTTTGCGCTGGTGAACGATATCGCCCGCTATCCGGAGTTTTTGCCGTGGTGCGTGGATGCGCAAGTGGAGGAGCTCTCGGCGACCGAACGGATGGCAGCCGTCAACGTGGCCAAGGGCCCGGTGCGCATGCGCTTCGCCACGCGCAATACCGTCAAGGCCGACTCGCAGATCCTGATGCAGCTTGCCGAGGGTCCATTCAGCCACCTCGAGGGCCGATGGAATTTCGACGCGGTGGGCGAGCGCGGATCGCGGGTGCTTTTCAGGGTGGAATTCGAGTTCAAGAGCCGTTTGATGTCGGCCGCCCTGAGCCCCGTGTTCCAGTCGATTTGCGACTCCATCGTCGACGCTTTCGTGCGGCGCGCCCAGGGCATTTACGGTTGAGCGGCATTCGACACCCGTGGCTGCCGAGCCCCTCAACGTCGAAGTCATCTACGCACTGCCGGACGGGGCGGTGGCGAAAGCGTATCGGCTGACTCCGCCTGCGACGGTGGCCGATGCCTTGGCGCTGGCCGCCGCCGACCCGGACTTCCAGGGCATCGACGTAAACGGCTCGGAAGCCGGGATCTTCGGCCACGTGGTGCCGCGGAGCCGGGCACTACAAGACGGCGATCGGATCGAGCTCTATCGGCCCCTGGCGATCGACCCGAAGGAGGCGCGGCGGCAGCGCGTCAAGCGCGCACGGGCGTCGCGGCTGCCCGCCGCGCGTATCCGATCCACCCGTTAGCGCGGCCTCTCGCAGCGGCAGGAGCCGTCAGTACGTGCGGCCGTTCTTGATCTTCGCGGCCGACTTTTCCTGCTCGGCGGCGAGCGCGTCGCTGGGCTTGTCGAGCTTCGCCACTTTCTCGCCGTCGAAATACACCGTGACGCGGCGCGAGTCGACGTGACGGCTGCGACCCTTCTTCAAATAGTAGATATAGTCCCAGCGCTCTTTGTTGAAGGGGTCCGCCACCATCGGCGTGCCGAGCAGATAGCGCACCTGACTGCGCGTCATGCCGGCCTTGACCTGATCCACGGCCGCCTGGTCCAGGAAATTCCCCTGCTGGATATTGATGCGATACACGCAACCGCCGCCGGCGGCGAACGCGAGCCCGGCAGTCAAAATCATGGGTCGGACGAGCTTCATCAAGGTGGTGCAGCGCTCCCAAATGGTCGATAATCGGGACCTATCATACTGGATGCCGCACCATGGCGCAGCGCCTCAGACCCCCGTCCACCACCGAGAGCAACGATCTGCGCAACGCAGGTCTCAAGGTCACCCTACCGCGGCTCAAGATACTGGATATTCTCGCGGACGGCTCGGCTCGCCACATGAGCGCCGAGGATATCTACAAGAAACTGCTGGTGTCGAACGAGGATATCGGGCTTGCCACGGTGTACCGGGTGCTGACTCAGTTCGAGGCGGCGGGGCTCGTGACCCGCCACCATTTCGAGGGCGGCATGGCGGTGTTCGAGCTCAACCATGGCGCGCATCACGATCACATCGTGTGCGTCGACTGCGGGCGAGTCGAGGAGTTCATGGACGGCAGCATCGAGGAGCGTCAGCAGGCGGTCGCCAAGCGGCTGGGTTTCGAGATCAGCGACCACTCGCTCATCCTCTACGGGCATTGTCGCAAGCCGAACTGCCCCTATCAGAAGCGGGTCAAGTAGCCGAGCGGCCCGCTATCGCCGGGCGGCGCGTGCGCGTCTTCGTCTTCGGGGATGACTCGGCGCTCGCCGCTCGTGCGAGCATGTCGCGTGCATGTGCGCGGGCCTGATCGGTGATGTCGATGCCGCCGGACATGCGCGCGATCTCGTCCACGCGCTCCGGCGCGGACAGCGGCTTCACGGCGGTGCGCGTGGCCTTGCCGTCGGTGAGCTTGGTGACCCGGAACTGGCCGTGCGCTTGCGCCGCGACTTGTGCCAGGTGGGTCACGCAGAGCACCTGGCCGCGCTCGCCGAGCGCACGCAGCTGGCGGCCGACGATCTCGGCGACCGCACCGCCGATTCCGGAGTCGACCTCGTCGAACACCATGCACAGCGAGGCGGCATTGCGCGCCGCGGCGGCGACCTGGACGGCCAGACTGATGCGCGACAGCTCCCCGCCGGAGGCCACCTTGGCGAGGCTCTTTGGCGGCTGGCCGGGATTGGCGCTCACCAGGAATTCGATCTCGTCGCGGCCGTGGGCGCCGAAGCCGTCGGTGCCGGGCGTGACGCTCACCTCGAACCGGCCGCCTCCCATGCCGAGCTCCTGCATCAAGGCGGTGATCTCGCTTCCCAGCGTGGCGGCGGCGAGCGTGCGGGCCTGCGTCAGCCGTTCGGCCGCCGCCTCGAATTCGAGCTCGAGCTCGAGCTCCTGCTGTTCCATCGCGGTCAGGCGGGTCTCCGCCTCGGCGAGCCGCCCGATCTCTTGCTCGGTGCGTTCCAATTGTCCAGGCAGATCGGTCACGCTCATCCGGTGCTTGCGGGCGAGCGCCTCGAGTGCCGCGGCCTTGCGCTCGATTTCCTCCTGCCGGGCCGGATCGACGTCGAGCGCCTCGAGATAGTGTCGCAGCGCCTCGGCGGCCTCGCGGGCCAGGATCGCCGCTTCGCCGATCAGATCCGCGGACGGCTTCAGCGTCGGATCGGTGTCGGCGGCGCTGCGCAGCGCGGTCGCTGCCTTGGCGAGCAGGTCGTGCGCGCTCGCATGGTCGTTCTCGTAGACGGCGGCCAGCGCCGAGCTCGCCGCAGCGGCGAGCCGTCCCCGCCCGGCGATGCGCCGTTGCTCGGCGAACAGCTCTTCGATCGCGGCGCCGGTCGTGACCTCGCTCTTGAGCTCGGTCCATTGGTAGCGCAGCAGGTCCAGGCGTGCATCGCGGTTTTCCGCCGCGGTGCGCAGCGCCCCATGCTCGAGCCGGCAAGCGCGCAGGCGCTCGTAGATCTCCGCGACCTCGGCGGGCAGAGCGCGCTTGGGCAGCCGCTCGTCGAGAAGCTCGCGCTGCGCGCCGCGCTTCAGCAGGTGCTGATACTCCTGCTGGCCGTGGATCTCGATCAGAAATTCCGACAGCTCCCGCAGCGACTGCAGCGGCACCAGCTGGCCGTTGATGTACGCGCGCGAGCGACCGTCCGCGCCGATCACCCGGCGCACGATCACCTCGCCCTCGTGCTCCACCGACTGCGCGTCGAGCCAGGCGAGCGCCCCCGCCGACAGCCGCGAGAAGCCGGCCGCGACCTCCGCGCGCTCGGCGCCGTGGCGGACGATGTCGCCGGCGCCACGACCGCCGGCGATCAGCATCAAGGCGTCGACCACGATGGACTTGCCGGCTCCGGTTTCACCGGTGAGCGCAAGCAGTCCTGCGCCGAGCTCGAGCTCGGCCTCGTCGACGATGACCAGGTCGCGCAATTTCAAGTGAGTGAGCATGGTACGCCCCTCAATCGCCGTTGCCGCCGTTGTGGCCGCCTCTGCCCCAATGGAGCTTGGAGCGCAGCAGGCGGTAGAAATCGTAGGCCGGCGGATGAATCAAGGTGACCTGTGCGTGGGCCCCCTCGATGATGAGCTCATCGCCGCGTTCCATTTCGCCGAGCGGGGTGCCGTCGCAAGTGACCTGGGCGCGCGCCTCGGGCCGGTCGGAAAGCCGCAGCTGGATGCTGCTGCCGGCGCGGACCACGATCGGCCGGTCGCTCAAGGTGTGGGGCGAGATCGGCGCCAGCACCCACACGTCGAGATCCGGCTCGACGATGGGGCCGCCGCAGGACAGGGCATAGGCGGTCGATCCCGTGGCGGTGGCGATGACGATGCCGTCGCCGCCGTGCGAGTTCACGAAGCGTCCGTTGATCCAGGTCTCGAAATCCAGGGTGCGTCCGGTCTCCCATTTGTTGAGCACCACGTCGTTCAGGGCGAGCGAGTGGAGCGGGGCAACGCCGCGGCGCTCGAGGCGCGCCGACAGCAGCGAGCGCCGGTCCTCCGTATAGCTGCCGGCGAGCACCGTTTCGATGTCCTCGAGCATCGAGCGGGGGCTCACGTCGGTCAGGAAGCCGAGCCGGCCCCGGTTGACGCCGAGCAGCGGCACCGGGCGTCCCGCCAGCAGCCGGGCGGCGTACAACAGGGTTCCGTCGCCGCCGATGGCGACGATCAGATCGGCCTTCTCGGCAAAGGACTCCTCGGGGCAGGGCTCGACCGTCTCGGGCGGAAATCGCACGCCGACGCGCGGGTCGACCAGCGCCCGCTGGCCGCGGCCGAAGAAATGGCCGGCGAGGCTCAGCATGCACTCGGTAACGCGCAGATCCCTGGCATTGCCGACCAGGGCGATCGATTTGAACGAGCTTGGCATGGAGCCCCTTGTAGCATGTTCGCCGCAAGCCGGTCACCCGCGACGGATGCGCGATTTGACCGATTCTCGAGCGGCTTTACGTCGAGGTTGGCCGAAGAAAGCCCATCAGGAGTGTTCAATCGCTTCAAACATGCTATATGGACCCTATTATGAACGAGGGTGCCGACGAAACTCTCAGTGAGCGCGCGCAGCTTCTGCTCAAAGCGCTGATCGAGAGCTACATTCGGGACGGACAGCCGGTGGGATCGCGCACGCTGTCGCGCGACTCCGGCCTGAGCTTGTCGTCGGCCACCATCCGCAACGTCATGGCGGACCTCGAGGATCTCGGCTTCGTCGCCTCACCGCATACCTCCGCGGGCCGCATTCCGACCGACAAGGGCTACCGGCTGTTCGTCGACAGCCTGTTGAAGCTCAAGCCGCTGCAGAACGAGGAGGTCGAGGATCTCGAGCGGCGCCTGAGGAGCGATGCCGCCAACGGGCGCTCGCTGGTGCAGACGGTGTCGCAGATGCTCTCGAGCGTCACGCACATGGCGGGCCTGGTGACGTTGCCGAATCCCAACTATGTGGCGCTCTCGCACATCGAGTTCATCGGGCTCTCCGAAAACCGCGCGCTCGCCATCATGGTCATGAACAACCGCGAGGTCGAGAACCGGGTGGTACAGCTCGACCGCCAGTACTCGGGTGAGGAGCTGCGGCGCGCCGCCAATTATCTGAACGAGGCGTTCGCGGGCCATTCGTTGCCGGAGGTGCGCTCGCTGCTCTTGAGGCAACTGCAGGAAACGCGGCAGAGCATGAACCAGCTGATGCAGGATGCCATCCAGGTCGCCCAGAAGGTGTTCGACATCAAGAAGGAGGAACAGGTCGAGTACGTGATCGCCGGGGAGACCAACCTCATGGGCTTCGCGGAGCTCTCGAACGTCGACCGGCTGCGGCGCCTGTTCGAGGCGTTCAACGAGAAGCACGACATCCTGAGGCTGCTCGACAGCTGCCTGCGCGCGGAGGGGATCCAGATCTTCATCGGCCAGGAGTCGGGCTACCGCATCCTGGACGACATCAGCCTGGTGACGGCGCCTTACACCCGGGACAACCAGGTGGTGGGGGTGCTCGGGATCATCGGCCCCACCCGGATGGCCTACGAGCGGGTGATCCCGATCGTCGATGTGACCGCAAAACTGCTCGGTTCGGCCTTGAACGCGCGCAAGTAGTCCCCAGGAATGGCGATCGAGCGGGATTTACCCGCCTTCTTCGAGGGCCTAGCGAGTGAACGAGACCAATCAGCCGGCGGGCGAGAGCAGCGTTCAGCCTGAAGCGGCCGCCGATGCGGCGGGCGCGCAAGACACGGTCGCCGCAGCGCAAGCCAAAGCGCAGGAACACTGGAACAGCTACACGCGGGCGGTGGCGGAGCTCGACAATTACCGCAAGCGCACCGAGCGCGAGATCGATCAGGCGCGAAAATTCGCCATCGAGCGCTTTGCCCAGGAGCTCCTGCCGGTCGGCGATGCGCTGGAGGCGGGGCTTCGTGCCGGGGCCGCGGCCCCCGGACCCGTGCTCCTGGAGGGCGCTCAGGCGACCCTCAAGGAGCTGAACCGCGCCTTCGACAAGGCGGGCATCAAGGTCATCGACCCCACCGGCCAGCCTTTCGACCCGAACTGGCACGAGGCCATGGTGGCCCAGGAGAGCCAGGAGGTTCCCCCGAACACGGTGCTTTCGGTGATCCAGAAGGGCTATTCGCTGAACGGCCGGCTGTTGCGTCCGGCCCGGGTGATCGTGAGCAAAGCGCCCTCGTAAGGCAATTGAAATTATTCGGCGACCCCCCAACCTAACGGACACGAATCGAATTCTTAGAGGGTATCTAACATGGCAAAATTGATTGGTATCGATCTGGGCACGACCAATTCCTGCGTCGCGATCATGGAAGGCGGCAAGCCTAAGGTTATCGAGAACAGCGAGGGTGACCGGACGACGCCGTCGATCGTTGCTTTTACCAAGGACGGGGAGGTGCTGGTGGGTCAGTCCGCCAAGCGCCAGGCCGTTACGAACCCGCAGAACACCATCGCGGCGGTCAAGCGTCTGATCGGACGCAAGTTCAACGACGAGGTGGTGAAGCGGGACATGAGCATGGTCTCGTACAAGATCGTCAAAGCCGACAACGGCGATGCGTGGGTGGAGGTGCAGGGCAAGAAGATGGCGCCCCCCGAGGTGTCGGCCCGCGTGCTCATGAAGATGAAGAAGACGGCCGAGGACTACCTGGGCGAGACCGTCACCGAGGCCGTGATCACCGTTCCGGCCTATTTCAACGACTCCCAGCGTCAGGCGACCAAGGACGCGGGCCGCATTGCGGGCCTGAACGTCAAGCGCATCATCAATGAGCCCACCGCGGCGGCGCTGGCCTATGGCCTCGACAAGGCCGGTGGGGACCGCAAAATCGCCGTCTACGATTTGGGCGGCGGCACTTTCGACATTTCCGTCATCGAGATCGCCGAAGTGGACGGCGAGCGCCAATTCGAGGTGCTCTCGACCAACGGCGACACCTTCCTCGGCGGCGAGGACTTCGACCTGCGGGTGATCAATTACCTGGCGGACGAGTTCAAGAAGGAGAGCGGCATCGACGTGCGCAAGGATCCTCTTGCGATGCAGCGTCTCAAAGAGGCGTCGGAGAAGGCGAAGATCGAGCTTTCCTTCAGCGAGCAAACCGAGATCAATCTGCCGTACATCACGGCGGATGCCGCGGGCCCGAAGCACCTCAACATGAAGCTCACCCGGGCGAAGCTCGAGTCGCTGGTGGAAGATCTGGTGCAGAAGACCATCGAGCCCTGCCGCATCGCATTGAGAGATGCGGGACTCACCATGAAGGACGTGGGCGAGGTCATCCTGGTCGGCGGTCAGACCCGCATGCCGATGGTGCAGCGCGCGGTCAAGGATCTGTTCGGCCGCGAGCCGCGCAAGGACGTGAACCCCGATGAGGCGGTGGCGGTGGGCGCCGCGATTCAGGGCGGCGTGCTCTCGGGCGAGGTGAAGGACGTGCTGCTGCTCGACGTGACCCCGCTGTCGCTCGGCATCGAAACCCTGGGCGGGATCATGACCAAGGTGATCGAGAAGAACACCACCATCCCGACCAAGGCGACTCAGACGTTCTCGACCGCGGACGACAACCAGACCGGCGTGACCATCCACGTGCTGCAGGGCGAGCGCGATCGCGCCAGCGACAACAAGTCGCTCGGGCGCTTCGACTTGACCGACATTCCGCCGGCCCCGCGCGGCATGCCGCAGATCGAGGTGACCTTCGACATCGACGCCAACGGCATTCTCAACGTGTCGGCGAAGGACGTGAAGACCGGCAAGGAACAGCGCATCGTCATCAAGGCCTCGAGCGGATTGTCCGAGGCGGAGATCAAGCGCATGGTGTCCGACGCGGAGGCGCACGCCGAGGAGGATCGCAAGTTCCGCGAGCTGGTCGGCGCCCGCAACAAAGCCGATGCCACGGTGCATGCGGTGGAGAAGGCCCTGGCCGAGGCCGGCGACAAGATCTCAGCGGACGAGAAGAAATCCGCAAACGATGCGATTGCGGCGGTGAAGGCGGCGATGGCGAGCGACGACCGCGAAGACATCGAGCGCAAGACCCAGGCGCTGGAGCAGGCTTCCACCGCGCTCATGCAGAAGATGTATGACTCGGCGGCCGGCGGCCAGGGCCCGGGGCCCTCGCCGGGAAGCCCCGAGGGGGAGCAGGGCCGCAAGCAGGACGACGTGCTCGATGCGGAGTTCGAAGAGGTCAAGGAAAGCGATCGCAAGAAAGCTTGAGAGGCTGGCGCTGATCGCGCGATGATGGCGCGTTTCGCGCCTGAACGAACCGCCGGTATCGAGGTGCCGGCGGTTCGTTTTTATGCGCGATGCGAGATGGCAGCCGGGATGAGCCCGATTTAGGTGGGGTAATGGCCAAACAGGATTATTACAAGCTCCTCGAGTTGCCGAGGAACGCGTCCGAGGCGGACATCAAAAAGGCGTACCGGCGCCTCGCCATGAAGCATCATCCGGACCGCAATCCCGACGATCCGGACGCGGAGCACAAGTTCAAGGAAGCCAAGGAAGCCTACGAAGTGCTCTGCGACGCGCGCAAGCGCGCGGTCTACGACCAGTTCGGGCATGCGGGGCTCGAGGGCGGCCGCGCCGGGGGATTCAGCGCCGGCGAGGCCTTTGGGGACATCTTCGGTGAGATGTTCGGCGATATCTTCTCGGGCGGTCAGCGTAGCCGCTCTCAGGTGTTCCGCGGTGCCGACCTGCGCTACGAGCTCGAGCTGGATCTCGAGCAGGCGGTTTTCGGGACCGAGACGCACATCAAGATTCCCTCGCTGGCCGAGTGCGCCACCTGCAAGGGCTCGGGCGCCGCCAAGGGCTCCACGCCCAAGACCTGCGACACCTGCCACGGGCAGGGCCAGGTGCGGGTTCAGCAATCCATCTTCACCATTCAGCAGCCATGCCCGCGATGCAAGGGGCGCGGCAAGATCATCAACAACCCGTGCGATAGCTGCTATGGGCAGGGCCGGGTGCGTCAGGAGAAGACCCTCTCGGTGTCGGTGCCCGCGGGGGTCGACACGGGCGACCGCATTCGGCTGAATGGCGAGGGCGAGGCTGGGCGCAACGGCGGTCCGACCGGCGATCTGTACGTCGAGATCCGGGTCCGCGAGCACTCCATCTTCGAGCGCGAGGGCAGCCATCTGTCCTGCGAGGTGCCGATCAGCTTCACCACGGCCGCCCTCGGCGGCTCGGTGGAGGTGCCGACCCTGGATGGCGAGGTGGTCATCAAGATCCCGAGCGAGACTCAGTCCGGGCGGGTCTTTCGCGTCCGCGAGAAGGGCGTGCGGCCGGTCCGCGGCGGCGCGGCCGGTGATCTGTTCTGCCGCGTGGTGGTGGAAACCCCGGTGAGCCTGAGCCCGGAGCAGAAGGATCTTTTGAAGAGATTCGAGGCTTCACTCCAGCACGGCAGTCACAAGCCGCGCGAGCAATCGTTCTTCGAGGGCGTGAAGAAGTTCTTCACGGGAGCGGTCGACTAGCATGGTCCGCGCAAGCCGCCGACGGATGGGTCGATAAGTGCCGGGAGTGGCGATTTTTGGAGTCACCGGCCGCATGGGCCAGTCGCTCATCCGCGCGTTGCGCGACTCGTCCTCGCCGGATCCCGCCGCCGAGGCCCGCGGTGGGAGCGCTTTGCGCCAGCCGCTCGAACTGTCGGGCGCGCTCGCCTCGGGCTCGAGCGCGCGGCTCGGACTCGATGCCGCCGCCGAGGGCGCGCCGACGGGAGTGGCCGTCACGGCGGATGCCACGCGCGCGCTCGAAGGCGCTGCGGTGGCGATCGACTTCAGCGCAGCGCAGCGTCTCGCCGAGCATGCGCAGGCATGCGTCGAGCGGGCCGTGCCCCTGCTGGTCGGCACGACCGGGTTCGATGTGGCCACTCGATCGCTGCTCGAGGCGGCCGCGCAAAGCATTCCCGTGCTCATCGCCCCGAATACCAGCGTGGGCGTCGGGGTGTTGAAAGAGCTGGTCGCCATTGCCGCGGCTGCGCTCGGCCAGGACTTCGACGTGGAGATCATCGAAGCCCACCATCGCGCGAAGCGCGACGCGCCCTCGGGGACCGCGCTGGCGCTGGCGGAGGCGGCCTCCGCGGCGAGAGGCCGCGTGCTCGCGGAGGTGGCGACCTACGGCCGGCACGGCCTGGGCGCGCCGCGGCCCCCGGACAGCATCGGGTTTTCCGTGGTGCGCGGCGGCGATATCGTCGGCGAGCACACCGTGATGTTCGCCGCGGGCGGTGAGCGCCTCGAGCTCACGCACCGCGCCACCGATCGGATGGTGTTCGCGCGCGGGGCGCTCAAGGCCGCGGATTGGCTGATCGGGCGGCCAACGGGGCTGTATCGCATGCGCGATGTGCTCGGGCTGTGAAGGGCATGGACTTAGGTCGCGGCCACCGCTAATATTCGCGCCCGGAAACTAACCGCATAGATCACCGAAGCGGGAGGACGTTCTTGTGAGCGCCTCCCGCTTTGCACATCTGCAGTGCGCGTCCAGGCGCGAGGAGAGGAAACCGGAGTGTCGACACCTGCAGTGCTAGCTCTCGAGGATGGCACCGTGTTCCGTGGCGTCTCTGTCGGCGCGAAAGGCAACACGACGGGTGAAGTAGTTTTCAATACTGCCATGACCGGTTATCAGGAGATCCTCACCGATCCCTCCTATTGCCGTCAGATCGTCACTCTCACCTATCCCCACATCGGCAATACCGGCACCACGCCGGAGGACCTCGAATCCGGTGCCGTGTATGCGGCGGGCCTGGTGATCCGCGATCTGCCGCAACTGCACTCCAACTGGCGCTCGACCGAATCGCTGTCGAGCTTCCTGGTGCGCTGTAAGGTGGTCGCCATCGCCGATATCGATACCCGCAAGCTCACCCGTCTGCTGCGCGAGAAGGGCGCGCAGGCGGGCTGCATCATGACCGGCGAGAACATCGACGAGAGCGCCGCGGTGCGCGCCGCCAAGAAATTTCCCGGCCTCAAGGGCATGGACCTCGCCAAGGCCGTGTCGACCAAGAAGATCTATCAGTGGAACGACGGGGTCATCTGGAAATCGACCGCCAAACCGCCCCGGCCGCAGAGCCGCCTGCACGTCGTGGCCTACGACTACGGCATCAAGCGCAACATCCTGAGGATTCTCGCCGAGCACGGTTGCCGCATGACCGTTGTGCCTGCGCAGACACCGGCAGATCAAGTGCTTACGATGAATCCTGATGGTATCTTCTTAAGTAACGGACCGGGTGATCCGGAGCCCTGCGACTACGCCATCGCGGCGATCGGCAAGTTCCTGACCACGGACGTCCCGATCTTCGGCATCTGCCTCGGGCACCAGCTCCTCGCGCTCGCGAGCGGGGCGAAGACCGTCAAGATGAAGTTCGGGCACCACGGCGCCAATCATCCGGTCTCCGAGCTCGACTCGGGCCGCGTGCTCATCTCCAGTCAGAATCACGGCTTCGCGGTCGACGAGACCACCTTGCCGGAGAATCTGCGTCCCACGCACCGCTCGCTGTTCGACGGCTCGCTGCAGGGAGTCTCGCGCACCGACCGTCCGGCCTTCAGCTTTCAGGGCCACCCCGAGGCGAGCCCGGGTCCGCACGACTTGCGGCTGCTGTTCGAGCACTTCATGTATCTGATGGTGAAACGCATCCAGTCGAATTCGCGCGGCCGCACCGCCGTCAAGCCGAAGGCGGTCGCGCGCGCGGCGGACGGCAAATCCGCCGAGGGCAAGGCAGCGCCCGACGCCGCAGCCGCCGCTATGGATGGCAAGGGCGCGGCTGCGGACGGCAAGCCCACGCCGGCCGAGACCCCGAAGACAGCAGAAGGCAGCGGCTGATCATGGCCAAGCGCACCGACCTCGACAGCATCCTCATCATCGGTGCCGGGCCGATCATCATCGGCCAGGCCTGCGAGTTCGATTATTCTGGAGCTCAAGCGTGTAAGGCCCTGAAAGAAGAGGGATATCGAGTCATCCTGGTCAACTCCAATCCGGCCACCATCATGACCGACCCGGAGACCGCGGACTCGATCTACATCGAGCCCATCAACTGGCGCACGATCGAGCGCATCATCGAGAAGGAGCGGCCGAGCGCGCTGTTGCCGACCATGGGCGGGCAGACCGCGCTGAACACCGCGCTCGACCTGGTGCGTGAGGGGGTGCTCGAGAAGTACAAGGTCGAGATGATCGGCGCCTCGCAGCGTGCGATCGACATGGCGGAGGACCGCGAGCTGTTTCGTCGCGCCATGGCCGACATCGGCCTCGAGACTGCACGGGCGCGGATCGCGCACAGCATGGAGGAGGCTCTCGCCGTGCAGGCGGAGATCGGCTTCCCGACCGTCATCCGTCCGTCGTTCACGCTGGGCGGCAGCGGCGGTGGCATCGCCTACAACCGCGAGGAGTTCGAGGCCATCGTCGCGCGCGGGCTCGATGCCTCGCCCACCAACGAGGTGCTGCTCGAGGAGTCCGTGCTCGGCTGGAAAGAATACGAAATGGAGGTGGTGCGCGACCGCAACGACAACTGCATCATCGTCTGCTCGATCGAGAACGTCGATCCCATGGGCGTGCACACCGGCGATTCGATCACCGTCGCCCCGGCGCAGACCCTGAGCGATCGCGAGTACCAGCGTCTGCGCGACGCCTCGATCGCGGTGCTGCGCAAGATCGGTGTCGACACCGGCGGGTCCAACGTGCAATTCGCGGTCAGCCCGGACGATGGGCGGGTACTGGTGATCGAGATGAACCCGCGCGTGTCGCGCTCCTCGGCGCTCGCCTCGAAGGCGACCGGCTTTCCGATCGCGAAAATCGCCGCCAAGCTCGCGGTGGGCTACACCCTGGACGAGCTCAAGAACGAGATCACGGGTGGCGGCACCCCGGCCTCGTTCGAGCCCACCATCGACTACGTGGTCACGAAAATCCCGCGTTTCACGTTCGAGAAGTTTCCCGGGGCCAACACGCGCCTCACCACCCAGATGAAGTCGGTGGGCGAGGCCATGGCCATCGGCCGCAGCTTCCAGGAGTCCTTCCAGAAGGCGCTGAGGAGCCTGGAGCTCGGTTACGACGGCTTCGACGAGCAGATCTCGCTGCCCTTGACCGAGGAGGCCTCCGACAAGCTCTCCTACGAGCTGCGCTGGCCGGGGCCCGCCCGGATCCTTTACGTGGCGGACGCGTTTCGCGCCGGCTGGACCCTGCAGCAGGTGTTCGAGGCCACCAAAATCGATCCGTGGTTCCTGGCGCAGATCGAGGACCTGCTGCGCGAGGAGGGGAAGCTCAAGGCGGATGGCTTCGAGAGCCTCGAGCTTCCCAGGCTTCGGTCCCTGAAGCGCAAGGGCTTCTCCGACGCGCGCATCGCCAAGCTGGTGGCGCGTCAGGAGCACGAGGTACGGGCGCGGCGCCGCAAGCTCGGCCTGCATCCGGTCTACAAGCGCGTCGATACCTGCGCGGCGGAGTTCTCGACCTCGACCGCCTACCTTTACTCGAGCTACGACGAGGAATGCGAGGCGAACCCGGGCACGCGCCGCAAGATCATGATTCTCGGCGGTGGCCCCAACCGCATCGGCCAGGGGATCGAGTTCGATTACTGCTGCGTGCACGCGGCCATGGCGCTCTCCGAGGATGGCTTCGAGACCATCATGGTGAATTGCAATCCGGAGACCGTCTCGACCGACTACGACACCTCGGACCGGCTGTACTTCGAGCCGCTGACTTTCGAAGATGTCATGGAGATCATCGAGAAGGAGAAGCCCGAGGGGGTGATCGTGCAGTACGGCGGCCAGACGCCGTTGAAGCTGTCGCGGGCGCTCGCGGCGGCGGGCGCGCCGATCGTGGGCACGACCCCCGACAGCATCGACATCGCGGAGGATCGCGAGCGTTTCCAGAAGCTGGTCGCGAACCTGAAGCTCAAGCAACCCGCCAACGCGACCGCGCGCACCGAGGAGCAGGCGGTGCTGATGGCGCGGGAAGTGGGCTTTCCATTGGTCGTGCGCCCGAGCTACGTGCTCGGCGGCCGCGCCATGGAGGTGGTGTTCAACGAGGACGATCTGCGTCAGTACATGACGGATGCGGTGAAAGTATCGAACGATAGTCCGGTGCTGCTCGATCGCTTCCTGGACCTCGCCATCGAGGTGGACGTGGACGCGGTGAGCGACGGCGAGAACGTGCTGATCGGCGGCATCATGGAGCAC
>DATAYO010000115.1:0-14707 GCA_036272515.1 Steroidobacteraceae bacterium
GACCTGTGCTTCCTGAAGGACGACGGCGGATACGTCCATAAGGACGGCACCCCCTACCCCCGGCGCTGACACGCCGAGCGCTTCCGCTCGCTCCGAACACTCGATGCGCCGGACGAAGCTGGCCACGGAACTGTTCTTCCCGCTGGCGGCGCGGCGCGCCGGCTCTCATCCAGCCGCCGAGCCGAGCCTCGCACTGCAGGCGCTCTGGGATGCGGTTTGCCGGATCCCCCCGGGGGAGGTCTCGACCTACGGCGGCGTGGCGCGGGCGGCCGGCCTCCCGGGTCGCGCCCGGCAGGCGGGCCGGGCGCTACGCGTGGCGCCCGATGCCATGAACCTTCCCTGGCATCGGGTGCTCGGCGCCGGTGGCCGGATCGTGTTTCCGAAGATGTCTCGCCACTACCGGGAGCAGGCGCGCCGGCTACGGGCGGAAGGCGTCGCCGTCCGGGACGGCCGCGTCCAGGGGTTCGAGGACTGCTTCGGCGATTGATCGAGCATTTCGCCGCCGCGAGCGCGACCCCTCCGGCGGCTGCCGCCTCACCTCCGCCCGGAACCGCGGCAGGACCGCCGCAGGCGTTGCGTTACATCCGTAACACGACCGCGGCCCGTTGAAATCATCGCGACAGTGCGCGCGGCCAACCTTGCCGCCTAGTGCCAGCACACCGAACTCGCCCCCGATGGCCCCTCACGAAACAATGACGAAGCGCTCGTCCCGGCGTAATGGCGCGGGCCGCGCGGCGGCGCACCCATGCTAGCCATAGTTCGACTCGCCCTCGCGCGCCCGTACACCTTCGTCGTGACGGCGCTGCTCATTCTGCTGATCGGCGTGCTCACGGCGCTGCGCATGCCGGTCGACATCTTTCCGAACATCAACATCCCGATCATCGGAGTGGCGTGGCTGTATACCGGCCTGCCGCCCGATCAGATGGCCGGGCGCATCATCACTCCGTACGAGCGCGCGCTGACCACCACGGTCAACGACATCGAGCATATCGAGGCCAACTCCTACACGACCTTCGGCATCGTCAAGATCTACTTCCATCCGTCGGTCAACATCGCCACCGCCAATGCCCAGGTCACCGCGATCTCCCAGACCCTGATCAAGCAGTTGCCTCCGGGCGCCACTCCGCCGCTGATCATCAATTACAGCGCCTCGACGGTGCCGATCATTCAGCTGGCGCTCTCGGGCAAGGGATTGACCGAGCAAACTCTCACCGATCTGGGCCTCAACTTCGTGCGTACTCGCCTGGTGACGGTGCAAGGTGCGGGCATCCCCTATCCGTTCGGCGGCAAGACGCCGCAGGTCATGTACGACCTCGATACGGGGGCGATGCAGTCGCGCGGTCTCACGGGCCAGGACGTGGCGAACGCGCTCGCCGCGCAGAATCTCTTGACCCCGGCGGGCACGGAGAAGATCGGCGATTACGAGTACACCGTCGACCTCAACAACGCGCCCTCGAAGATCTCCGAGCTCGGCGATCTGCCGATCAAGAGCGTCGGCGGGGCCATGGTGTACATGCACGATGTCGCGCACGTGCACAACGGCAGCGCCGTGCAGACCAACATCGTCCACGTCGACGGCAATCGCTCGGTGCTCCTGAGCGTGTTCAAAAACGGCACGACCTCGACGCTCGACATCGTCAGCGGCATCAAGAAGATGATCGACGTCATCAAGCCATCGCTTCCCGATGCGCTCGAGATCAAGCCGATTGCGGACCAGTCGATTTTCGTGCGCGCCTCCATCCAAGGGGTGATCCGGGAAGGGGTGATTGCGGCAGCGCTCACCAGCCTCATGATCCTGCTCTTCCTGGGGAGCACCCGCTCGACCCTGATCGTGACCACCTCGATTCCGCTCTCCATCCTGGGCGCAATCGCCACCCTCTCGGCGATCGGCGAGACGCTCAACATCATGACCTTGGGCGGCCTCGCGCTCGCCGTCGGCATCCTGGTGGACGAGGCCACCGTGACGATCGAGAGCATCAATTACCATCTCGAGCAAGGCAAGGATGTGGAGACGGCGATCATCGACGGCGCTTCGCAGATCGTGATTCCGGCCTTCGTGTCGCTGCTCTGCATCTGCATCGTGTTCGTGCCGATGTTCTTCCTGAGCGGCGTCGCGCGCTACCTGTTCGTACCGCTGGCCGAGAGCGTGATGTTCGCGATGGTGTTCTCGTTCCTGCTCTCGCGCACCTTGGTGCCGACGATGGCGAAGTACCTGCTTCGTATGCACGTGCAGCACGGCGACGGACCCGCCGCGCGCTCGAGAAACCCGTTCGTGCGCTTCCAGCGCGCCTTCGAGGCGCAGTTCGTGAAGCTTCGGGCGGGCTATCATGGGCTGCTGGCGCTCGCGATCGAGCATCGCCGGGTGTTCGTCCCGGGCTTTCTGGGCTTTGTGGTCCTCTCGTTCCTGCTCACTCCCTTTCTCGGACGCAATTTCTTCCCGCAGGTCGACGGCGGGCAGATCCTCTTGCACGTGCGCGCTCCCGTCGGCATGCGGATCGAGGAGACCGCGGCACGCTTCAACGCGGTCGAGCAGGCCATTCGCGGCATCATCCCGGCCGCCGAGACCGCCGCGGTCGTCGACAATATCGGCACCTATCTCTCCTCGATCAACACCATCTACAACAACACGGGCACGATCGGGGAGTCGGATGGCGACATCCAGATCTCCTTGAAGGAAGGGCACAAGCCGACCCCGGGCTACGTCAGCCGCCTGCGCGATGAGCTGCCGAGGCGCTTTCCCGGCCTGACTTTCTCGTTCCTGCCCGCGGATATCGTGAGCCAGATCCTGAACTTCGGCGCACCCGCGCCGATCGATCTGCAGGTGCGCGGCAACGATCTCGATGCGGACTTCGCCTACGCGAACCAGCTGCTCGCGCAGATCCGCCATATCCCGGGCGTCGCCGATGCACGCATCCAGCAATCCGCGCGGCTGCCGACGCTCGAGGTGGCCATCGACCGCACGCGCGCGCAATATACCGGCGTGACCGCGGCGGATGTGACCAACAGCATGGTCGTGAACCTGGCGAGCTCGAGCCAGGTGGCGCCGACCTATTGGTTGAACCCCAAGAACGGGGTCGCCTACGCGATTGCGCTGCAGACGCCGCAATACCAGATCGACACGCTTCCGGAGCTCTATAACCTGCCCATCAACGCGCCCGGTGCCCCGACCACGGTGCTTGGAGGCATTGCCGACATCAGCCGCTTTCACGCCAACGCCGTGGTCTCCCAGTACGACATCTCCTCGATGGTGCAGATCTATGCGACCACCCAGGGACGCGATCTGGGAGCGGTGTCGGCGGACATCCGCGACGTCATCGCCCGGAATGCGCCGAGCAAGCCCAAGGGCTCGATCATCGCCCTGGTGGGTCAGACTGCCACCATGTACAGCGCCTACCTGGGGCTGCTCTTAGGGCTCCTGGGCGCCATCGTGCTGATTTATCTCTTGATCGTGATCAACTTTCAGTCCTGGAGCGATCCCCTGGTCATCATCACCGCGCTCCCGGCGGCGCTCGCCGGCATCGTGTGGATGTTGTTCGCGACGCATACCACGCTCTCCGTGCCCGCCCTCACCGGCGCAATCATGTGCATGGGCGTCGCGACCGCCAACAGCGTGCTGGTGATCAGCTTCGCGCGCGAGAAGCTGGTCGAAATAGGCGATGCGACCGGGGCTGCGCTCGAGGCAGGCTTCGTGCGCCTGCGCCCGGTCTTGATGACGGCGCTTGCGATGGTGATCGGCATGCTGCCGATGGCGCTCGGCTTGGGTGAGGGCGGCGAGCAGAACGCCCCGCTCGGCCGCGCGGTGATCGGCGGACTCATCTTCGCCACCGTCTCGACCCTGTTTTTCGTGCCCGTGGTGTTCAGCATCCTGCACCGTAATTATGCCGCGAAGCTCGCACCCCCCTCTCCCGCAGGAGTTGCCGATGCCCACTGATCGAGAAGAATCCAGCCCTCCCTCGCCTCGCCGGCTCGTGCGGGTGGGCGTGGTGTTCGCACTGCTTGCCGTCGCGGTCGTCGCCTATGGTCTGGTCTTGCGCAGCACACAGGACTCACGCCTGCATGTTCTCACCGAAGCGCAGGCCGTGCCGACCGTCGCACTCGTGACGCCCAGCCCCGTGGCCAATCACGCCGGGCTCGCTCTCCCCGGCCGGCTCGAAGCCTACATCCGCGCCCCGATCTATGCGCGCGTGCCGGGGTATCTGAAGAGCTGGAAGCACGATATCGGCAGCCCGGTGAAAGCGGGCGAGACACTCGCCGAGATCGACACACCGGATCTCGATCAGCAACTCATGCAGGCGCGCGCCGACTTGAACGTCGCCGAGGCCAACGCGAAGCTCGCCGAGATCACCGCCAAGCGCTGGCAGGGGCTTTCCGGCACCGACGCAGTCGCCAAGCAGGACGTCGACCAGCGCACCTTCACCTGGAATGCCAACATCGCCCAGGTCAAGGCCGCGCAGGCGAACGTCGATCGGCTGGTGGCCGAAGAAGGCTTCAAGCGTCTGGTCGCGCCCTTCAACGGCATCGTCACCGCACGTGAGACCGACATCGGGGCGCTCATCAACGTGGGCTCGAGCGGCAGCGGGCCGGAGCTCTTCGTGGTCTCCGAGACCAGCAAGCTTCGCATCTACGTCAATGTGCCGCAGAACTATGTGCCGAGCGTTCCGTCGGGCACCCGCGCCACGATCAGCGTACCCGAGCATCCGGGCAAGACCTACCTCGGCGCGGTCGAAGCCTCCGCCCAGGCGGTGAACCCGAGCACGGGCACGACGCTCATGCAGATCATCGTCGACAACTCGAGCGGCGAGATGATGCCGGGCGACTATGCGAGCATCCACCTCGACGTCGCCCCCACCGCCAATGTGCTGAGCGTGCCGTCGAGCGCTCTCATCTTCAATGCCAAGGGGCTGTCGATCGCCACCGTGGATGCGAACGATCGGGTGCTGATCAAGCCCGTGTCCCTAGAGCGCGATCTGGGCCAGGTGGTCGAAATCTCCACCGGGCTGGCGCCGAGCGACCGCGTCATCGAGAACCCGCCCGACGGCATCGACACCGGCGCCGTCGTGCATCTCGTCCAGCCACCGACCGCCGTCGCGGGCTCCCGGCCGAAGAGCAAGGGCGATCGTGGCTAGGGCCACCCGTGCGGCCGGTGCGGCGCTCACGCTGCTGACGAGCGCGTGCTCCCTCGCACCGCCGCTCAAGGTGCCCGAGGTTCCGACCGCCGCTGCCTACAAGGAGCTCGCTCCCTGGACCCAGGCACAACCCGCCGATCGACTGCCACGGGACAGCTGGTGGACCCTGTACAACAGTCAGGAGCTCGACGGGCTCGAGAGGCAGCTGATCGCGGGCAATCCCACCCTCGCCGCCGCCTGGGCTAATTATGCGCAGGCCAAGGCGCTCGCCGATCAGGCGCGGGCCGGACTCTTCCCCACCCTCGGCTTGAACAGCAGCGTGACACGCACGCGCGAATCGGTGCATGCGCCGCTGATATCGACTGTCACCCCCCGCTACTTTGACGACAACGTGGTCGGCGGCAGCATCAGCTACGAGCTCGACCTGTGGGGGCAGATCCGCAACCAGGTCGCGGCCGGCAAGGCGACCGCCGCGGCCACCGCCCTGGACCTCGAGAGCGCCCGGCTGTCGCTGATCGCGCAGCTGGTCGAAGACTACGTGCAGCTGCGCAGCCTGGATCGCACCGAAGCGATCCTGGCGGATACCGTCAAAGTCTACGCACGGGCCCTCAGCCTCACCGAACAGCGCCACGGCGCCGGCATCGCCGCCGGCCTCGATGTCGCGCAGGCAGAGACCCAGCTGGATGCCGCAAGCTCGCAGGAGGCCCAGACGCTCGCCCAGCGCGCCCTCGTGGAACACGCGATCGCCGCACTCCTCGGCGTGTCCGCCTCGAGCTTCTCGATCAAGCCGGCGATCGTCGACATCCCGCTGCCGCAGATCCCGAGCGGGGTCCCCACCACCCTGCTCGAGCGCCGGCCGGATATCGCCGCCGCAGAACGGCGCATGATGGCTGCGAACGCCAACATCGGCGTCGCGCGGGCGGCTTTCTTCCCCTCGCTCACGCTCGGCGGTCAGGGCGGCTTCCAGAGCACCTCGTTTTCCAATTGGTTGAGCGCGCCGAGCAGCTTCTGGGCGATCGGACCGAACGCGCTGCTCACGGTTTTTGACGGCGGCCTGCGCCGCGCCCAGGTCGCTCAAGCGCGCGCCGAGTTCGACGCTTCGGCCGCCAATTATCGCGGCACCGTCGTCACGGCGTTCCAGCAGGTCGAGGACGATCTCGCTCAGTTGAACCACTACTACGACGCTGCCCAGCAAGAAAAGGCGGAGATCGGCGCCGCGAAGCGCTCCCTGGATTTCTCCATGGCGCTGTACGTGCAGGGCGCCGCCGACTACCTCACCGTCGTGACCTCGCAAACGGCTCTTCTCCAGGCGCAGCTCCAGGCCCTCAACCTCGATACCTTGCAGCTGCAGGCGAGCGTCGATCTGATCCGCGCCCTCGGCGGCGGCTGGACGGGCACCGACCTCAAGAGCGCCGATAACTTGCCCACGAAACCAGGCGGATAGCCGCCCGCAACGGCGGCGGCGGGCGGCGGCGGGACACACCGGCGCTCCGCTGAAATCGACGAACGACAGCCGGGCGCGGGCGGCGACTGGTTCACCAACCTTGTCGGAGTCCGCCGACGAGACGATAGGACGCGGCAGTATGGCGAGAGAGGTTATCGGTACCTAACCTGACGCCTCCTTCATGCGCATTTCCTGCGCAGCCGCGCGTCCTCGCCACGCGCGTCCTCAGAGGAGTCGCCAATGGATATCGACACATCGCCGGGCGCCGACTTGCTCCGGCAAATGGATGAGGCCAAGGTCTCCGGAGCCCACTGGAAGATTCTATTCATCTCCGGCATGGGCTTTTTCACCGACGCCTACGATCTGTTCATCATCGGCGTGGTGATGGCGTTGATCAAAGAGGAATGGCACCCGTCGGCCGATCTCGTGGGTCTGGTGAGCTCCACCGCACTGCTCGCCTCGGCGATCGGCGCGGTCGCCTTCGGCCGCATCGCCGACATGGTGGGACGCAAACGCATTTACGGCTATGAGGTGCTGGTGCTGGCCATCGGGGCGATCGCCTCGGCGCTCTCTCCGAATATCTGGTGGCTGATCGGGTTCCGTTTCATTCTGGGAGTGGGCATCGGCGGCGACTATCCGGTGAGCTCGACCATCATGAGCGAGTACTCGAACAGGCGCACGCGCGGCATGATGGTGACCCTGGTGTTCACCATGCAGGCGGCCGGCCTGATATTCGGGCCGCTGCTTGCCTCCGCGATGCTGGCTTCCGATCTCCCGCATCCTTTGGTGTGGCGTCTGCTCCTCGCGCTCGGAGCGCTACCCGCGCTTGCGGTGTTCCAGATGCGCCGTCACCTCGCGGAAACGCCGCGTTATCTCCTCTGGGCCGGACGCCATGACGAGCTGTCGACGGCAGCGGCCACCGTGCTGGGGAGCGCCTCGGTTGCACCGGCGCGCGGCTCTGCCGCCGGCCTCCCGCCGCATGAGAGCTTCGGTCATGGCTTCATACGGCTGGTAAGCGAGCGGCGCATGCTGCTCCGGTTGCTGGGCGCGAGCCTCGCCTGGTTCATGATGGATTTCGCCTATTACGGCAATACCGTCAGCACGCCTCTGGTGCTCGCGGCGCTGACACCGAAGCAAAGCCTGCTGCAGCACACGTTGACGCAACTGGCGATTTTCGCGATCGCCGCCCTTCCCGGCTATTTCGTCGCCGCGCTCACCATGGACCGCCTCGGCCGCAAACCCATTCAAATCCTCGGCTTTGCGATGATGGCCGTGAGCTTCGGCGCCATGGCCGCGATTCCCGGCATCGAGCGGCTGGTCGTGCCCTTTCTGATCATCTACGGCATCAGTTATTTCTTCACCGAATTCGGCCCGAACGCCACCACATTCGTCTACCCCGCGGAGATATTCCGCGTCGATACGCGGACCACCGCGCACGGAATTGCAGCGGCATCCGGCAAGATCGGTGCCTTCGTGGGCGTATTCCTGTTCCCCATCCTGTTGGCCTGGAAAGGATTGGTCGCCGCGGAGGGCACGGCGGCGCTCGCCAGCATTCTGGGGCTCGTGGCCACCGTGGGACTGCTGCCGGAGACCAAGGGCATGAGCCTCGAGGAGTTGACGCAGCAGCCCGCCGCGACTTAGAGGCTGCGACGAGGACGGCCGGATTTTCCTAGCCTTCGGCGGCGACCGCCTCCTCCGGCAGGATCAATTGCGCGGGGATCCGGTCACCCGCACCGCGCGCAACCGCGTAATACGTGAGGCCGGGCACGATGAGGCCGAGAATCCAGGAGATATCGGCCCCGCCCAGCGGGGCGACGAACGGACCGGTGTAAAGGCCGGTCGCGAGAAACGGAATCTGCACCAGGATCCCCAGCAGATAGACCACGATCCCCCGCATGTTCCACCGGCCATAACGTCCGTTCGGATCGGTAAGCGCCGGCACGTCATAGCGCGACCGCGTGAAGCAGTAGTAATCCACCAGATTGATTGCACTCCAGGGCGTGAATACCGCGAGCAGCAACAGAATGAAGGCCTCGAAACTCTTGAGGAAAGAGTCCTTCCCCGCCAAGGCCAGCCCGCAGGCCAGGCTCACCGCCGCGATGATGTAGATCACGCGGCTCCCGCGGGAGAGGCGCACCGTGCCTCGAAAGCCGCCGACCAGGGTCGCCATCGACATGAAGCTTCCATAGGAATTGAGCGAGGTCACCATGATCTTGCCGAAAGCGATGCAGAAGAACAGCAACGCCGCCACCGCTCCGGTCGAGCCGAGATGGACGATATAGGCGACCTCGTGGTGCTCGAATTCCTTGCCGGCGAGCGCGGCAGCGAGCACACCGAAGGTCATGGCCACTTGCGCCCCCAGGATGGAACCGAGTCCGACGGCGGTAAATACGCCGGCACCGCGGATCGTGCGCGGCAGGTAGCGCGAATAATCGGCGACGTAGGGCCCGAACGCAATCTGCCAGGATGCCGACAGCGACATGGCGAGCAGGAATTGATTCAGCGAGAAGTGGCGAATGCTCAACAGGGTCCCGACATCGTGCCGGGCAAGCAGCCGGTAGAACATGTAGGCGAAGGCGGCGACCCCTACTGCGGTGGACACGCGCCCGAGCCAGTGGATCACCCGGTAGCCGAACATCGTCACGACGATGATCAACGCCGCGAAGACCACGATACCCGAGCGCAGGTCGACGCCCAGCAGCTGTGCCAGGGCCTGGCCCGCGAGTATCGAGCCGCTCGCGGAAAATCCGACGTACATGAGGCAGACGGCGACGATCGGTATGGCGGCGCCATAGACGCCGAATTGCACCCGGGAGGAGATCATCTGCGGGAGCCCGAGTTGCGGGCCTTGCGCGGCGTGCAGAGCCATCACCGCCCCTCCGATCACCTGGCCCGCGAGCAGACCGACCAGCGACCAGAAGACATCGCCTCCCAGAACGACCGCGAGCGCACCGGTCACGATCGCCGTGATCTGCATGTTCGCGCTCAACCACAGGGTGAATTGGCTCGCCAGCCCGCCGTGGCGCTCTGCGTCGGGGATGTAGTCGATCGAGCGTGTTTCAATCATCGAGCGTGTTTCAATCATCGGGCGCGCTTCAATCATCGAGGGTCCCCTACATCTTCAGCCGATCCATCCAACCCACCAGCTCGCGCTGCGCCTCGCCCCCATCGGCATACGCCCGGCGCAAGGCCGCGTGCGACTCCGGCCTATGCTGATTCAGCTTCAGCTTGCATTGCAGCCCGGTGACTTCGAGCTCGAACCCCACGATCATCCCCATCATCCGGGCTTGATACTCATCACCCAGCGAGCGCCACTGCGCGAGGTAGGCGGGCTCGTTGTCCTCGATGAGTTTGGCGAGCATTTGCTCCATTTCCGCGCGCTCGGTCAGCAGCCTGACCTGCACCTGGCATTGCACCGACACATAGTTCCAGCTCGGCACGCGCATCGTGTCGGTATAAACAGTGGGCGACATGTACGCATGCGGTCCCAGAAAACTGACCAGTGCCGTACCGCGGTTCGCCAAATATTTCCAGTGGGGATTGGCGCGCGCCACGTGTCCTAGCAGGACCGGCAAGGGCTGATCGTCGCGCCGGCGCAGATCCAGGTGCAATGGCAGATACGACACGAACGGTTGCCCGTCGTCATCGTTGCAGATCAGGGTCGCGAATGAATGCTTGCGCATCAGCTCGACGGCGTCGGCCAGATCATTGCTCTTGAACTGTATTGGCAGGTACATGATTAGCAGGCATTCCCGTTGCGCTCCGTCTCCAAGTCGAAGACCCGGCTCAGTTAAGCACATCGGCGTCGGGCCGGCACCCCCGGCCGGGGTCAGAGCTCCGGCTCTAGCGGTAGCAGCGCAAGAAGTCTCTCCTCTGCCTTCCTCCACCATCCGCGCGAGGGCTCCTTGTAGAGCCGGATCTTTTGATGATTGACCTCGGTATCCCACTCCAATCGGGCGGCGTGCCCCGGCAGGTCCGGGTCGAGAACGACCTCGTAGGCGGCTGCAGGGGCCGTCATCGCGTCGAATCGCCGGGTCATCTGACTGGTGAGCTTCGCATTGTCGATGATGAGCCCGATCTCGGTATTGAGATGCAGGGAACGCTGGTCGTAATTCCAGGAGCCGATGAAAAAGCGTTGCCTGTCGAAAATGTAGAGCTTGGCATGCAAGGAGTAGTTGCCGTACCGCGAGACTTGTCTCGATTGTCCGCTGCCCCTGGTGCTGTCGAGGCGTGAGCGGATCTCGTAGAGCTTCACGCCCGCTTTCAGCAATGCCACGCGCACCTTGTGGTAGCCGGACTGGGCCGCAAGACTCGGCGCGGACTCCAGGGAGTTGCTCAGCACCTTTACCGCCTCGTCCCGATCGCGCAGCCCTTTCAGAACTCCCAGCTCTCCATCCGACGGCACGAAATAACAAGAGACCATCAGCAGCTCCGAGCGCGACTTTCGAATCTCCTCCTCGACCGCATGGCTCATCAAGCGTCCGCGTTCCGCGCTATGCTCGATGAATCGCTTGTCCGGGCTGTCATAAACGACACGCGCCGGCGCCCAGATGAGCGCCTGTCGGTCCGAGATCAAGCTCGAATACGGCTCGCCCGTGGCAATGCGCGCCAGATAATCCACGCCGCTGCCCTTGATCACGGGCGTCGTCACGGGCGGCCGATATGCGTGCGGGCCGCCGAGGTCCGCGGCGGGGACCGCCAGATCACTGTTCCAGAATTCGTCGAACGACTTCGACAGCGTCTGCGCGATAGGGCCTGCGACGAAGACGTCATCGTCGGCGAACTGCCCTTCCGGGTCGAGCTGGAAGTATTCGTTCCCGACATTGCGGCCGCCGATCAGCGCAATCGCGTTGTCGGCCACCAGAAGCTTGTTGTGCATCCGGTAGTCGAGCCGCGACTTGTGGAACAGGAAGTCGACGTTGCGCAGCAATAAATTGTGCTTGCGGTAGTCGAACGGGTTGAAGACCCGTACCTGCATGTTTGGGTAGCCGTCGAGCTCCAGCAGGTGCTCATCGCCCGGCTTGGTGTCCCCGTCGTCGACGATCACCCGCACACGCACGCCGCGGTCCGCAGCGTGGCGCAGCTCTTCCGTCAACAGCGTCCCCGTCTGGTCCCCGCGGAAGATGAAATACTGCAAGTCGAGGGTGCGCTCGGCGTTTCTCACGATCTGCACGCGAGCGGCCAAGCCGTCCGCGCCGGCCTGGATCAAGTGCATTCCGGAGAGCCCGCCGTGAGTCCGGGACAGATCGAGAAACTGCCGCCCGAGTCGCGTCTCGCGAGGATCCTGTAGCGCCGACGATTTCGGCTTGCCGGCACCCCGGGTCGCCACGGACGCGCAGCCGGACACCATGACCGCAGCCAGCACCACCATGAGCATCGATACGAAAGCGGAAATCCCAGAGCAACGTCTTCTTCGGACGCAGTTTCTTTTCATATTGAGGGCCGTCTCCCCGAGTCTATCGAATGCTGCGCACGATCCGGCGCATTGTCAATCAGCCGGAGACGCCAAGCGATGCAGGGGTGGGCGCACCCGTCGCGATCCGTGTAAAGTCGGCGTATGAAGAAATTCAGGCACGAAGCGGAATTGTTCAAAGCGGCCTTGGTCGCCGGCGTTCAATATGCGGAGGGCCGCAAAGCCGTTCAGTTCGAGTCCACGGATTCGGCAAGCGAGAAGGCGCTGTACGTGTATCGGTTACTCGTGCATGACAAGGTCATTTCGCCCATGCCGGAAGACCAGGTCGGCGAGAAGACGATTCGACATCGGCTGGCGGCTTGGTACGCGCATCAGTTACCCGCAGGGCATCCGCTGCTCGACTAGAAGGACTCCGCACCATGAACACCGAGGCGCTGGAACAGATCGAGACCAAGATAGCCTACCTCGAGCATGCGAATGCCGAGCTGAGCGATATCGTGTCCCGCCAACAACGCGATATCGAGGTATTGCGCCATCAAATGGTGGCGCTGGCGGCACGAATGCAGGCACTGCGCGAATCCGATGTCACCCCCCGTGCAGCGGAAGACGAGCGTCCGCCTCACTACTAAAGACAGCCTGGAACCCGGTCGCGATGAGCCCCCGCCGTACGGCTCTCTCGTCTATTTCGGGGGCGCCTCGTTCGTCACCAGCCAGTACAGGCCGAGCTGCTGTGCCGCCTCCACGAACGCGACAAAATTGACGGGCTTGCGCACGAAACTATTGGCGCCCAAATCGTAACTCGACAAAATGTCCTTCTCCTCGTTGCTCGAGGTGAGTACGACCACGGGGATACGGCGCGTGCGTTCATCGGCCCGCAGACGGCGCAGCACCTCGTGCCCCCCGAATTTTGGCAGATTGAGATCGAGTAGGATCACCGCGGGCGTCGCCTTCAAGTCGCGCCCCGCGTGCGCTCCCGCGGCGAACAGATAGTCGAGCGCCTCGGCGCCATCACGAACGACCACGACCTGGTTGAGGACCTTGCTCTTCCTGAATGCGCGTAAGGTGAGTTCCTCCTCGCCCGCATTGTCCTCGACGAGGAGAATGATATTGTTTCTGCTCATCGCCACCCTTCTGACCGAGGTATTTCGCTGAATGTAATCCAAATGCGCATAAATACCTAGACAAGGTATCAGGTATCGGATCAAGCCGGCTCTGGTGCTGGTTCGGCAGCGGGGAGCGCTCTAAAGGTCAGAGCGATCAAGAAGGCACCGATTCCTGTACCCCAGGCGCCGAGGTAAAGCCAACCGTAGCTGGCGAAGGTATCGTAGATCAAACCTCCGGCCAATGGGCCGGTCGCCATGCCCAAACTGCCGGCCATTGCTGTTCCGCCGATGATCGTTCCCATCATTCGCAGCGGGAAATTCTCGCGCGCGAGTACGGCGTAAAGGGGCATGACGCCGGCGTAGACAAAGCCAAACAGGGTCGCCACGGCATAAAACGCGCTTAGTTCTCGCACGAAGAAATAGCCCAGCGCGCCGAACGCCTGCAGCAGCAGGCCAGAGACCAGAACGCGCTTCGCTCCAAACCGGTCTCCGAGAATACCGAAGGCGACGCGACCGCCCATGCCCGCCAGCCCTTCCACGCTGTAGATCGAAACAGCGGCAAGCATCGGGATCCCGCAAGTTATCGCGTAACTCACTGTATGGAAAATCGGACCTGAGTGTGTGGCGCAACAGAAGAAATTCGTCAACAGCAGTGTAATTAATGGCCGCGATTTCATTGCCTGCCCCAGGGTAATCCCTGAGTGCGTCTCTTCCCCTGGTGAAAGGACGACATTTTTGGTTTCCAAGGCCGGTGGGCGACGCACCAGCAACGCTACCGGGATCATCACGGCTGCGACCAGTGCGGCGATGAATTGGAGGGACGTTCTCCAATCGTAGTTGGAGATGAGCCGCGCCGCCAATGGAGACATGGTCATTGGCGCCATTCCCATGCCGGCGGAAACGAGAGACACCGCCAGGCTGCGATGGGTGTCGAACCATCCTGTCACGCACGCCATCATGGGCGCGAAGATGGCCGCTGTCGCAACTCCGACGACCAACCCGAAGACGAGCTGAAACTCGATAAGCGATGTCGCCCGGCTCGCCAGAGCCAGACCCGCGGCCAAGATGACCGATCCGATCAGCACAATCACGCGGGGGCCGAAGCGGTCCGACAGATGACCCCAGATTATGCTTCCGAATGCCATGGCGACAAAGCCGAAGGTCATGGCGCTGGATACGCCGGTGATGGACCATCCGGTGTCCCTTGAGATGGGCCGAAGAAAAACAGGCAGCGAAAACATGGCGCCTATTGCGACGCAGCCCAAAAGGCCGCCGCATGCGACGATCACCCAGCGATAGCGAGATCTGGTCATACCTTCGAGGACGAACACGGACTACTATTCCAACAACGAACGAGAACGGTAATTTTCGACGCGGGTGGCCACTCCCTAGCCCGCCAAAGTCATGAGGAGCGAATTGGACGGCGCGAAGAACGTCGAGCCCGTGATCGCAGTCGAGAAATCGAGGATGCGGTCTTGGCGGCCGGTCTTGCCGCCCACGAACATGTTGTGCAACATTCTCTCGATCACCCAAAGATTCCTGGCATACCCGATGAAGTAGGTGCCGTACTCGCCGTGCCCGGGCCGTCCAAATGGCATGTTGTCGCGTAAAATATCGTGTT
>DATAYO010000116.1:0-10646 GCA_036272515.1 Steroidobacteraceae bacterium
GGCCGACCGGAATTGCAGCAGCTGCCCGCCTCCTCCGGCGAGATGCCAGCCCGCGACCAGGAAGACCACCGCGATCGTGAAGGCCCGCTGATAGCGGCCGGACATCATCGTCGTCGGCTGCACGGCGGTCATGCCGGCCAGCTCACGGTCACGGTGGTGCAGGCGCAGGCGACGCAGGCGTTGCTGACCTCCTTCAACGAGGTCGACCTGCATGCCGTCAACGAGCTGCGTGCGCGCTACAAGGACTCGTTCGAGAAGCAGCATGGGGTGAAGCTCGGATTCATGTCCTTCTTCACCAAGGCCTGTGTCGAGGCGCTGAAGCGCTTCCCCGCCGTGAACGCCTCGGTCGAAGGCCACGATGTCGTTTATCACGAGTACTTCGACATCGGCGTCGCCGTCTCGACCGATCGCGGGCTGATCGTGCCGATCCTGCGCGATGCGGACCAGCTTGGTTTCGCGGAAATCGAGAGGTCCATCGGCAATTTCGCGGCGCGCGCCCGCGCCGGCTCCGTCACCATGGAGGAGCTGACCGGTGGCACATTCACCATCACCAACGGCGGCGTGTTCGGCTCGCTCCTGTCGACCCCCATCGTGAATGCCCCGCAAAGCGCGATCCTGGGGATGCACAAGATCCAGGAGCGCCCCGTGGCCGTCGACGGCCAGGTGGTGATCCGGCCGATGATGTACATCGCCCTGACCTATGATCATCGGATCATCGACGGCCGCGAGGCGGTCCAGTTCCTGGTGACGGTCAAGCAATGCCTGGAGGATCCGGCCCGGATGATCCTCGGCATATGAGCGGCGCCGACGCATTCGACGTGATCGTGATCGGCGCGGGGCCCGCCGGATATCCCGCCGCCATCCGCGCGGCACAGAACAAGCTCAAAGTAGCCTGCATCGACGAATGGAAGAACCGCGACGGCAACTACGCTTTCGGGGGCACCTGCCTGAACGCCGGCTGCATTCCCTCCAAAGCGCTGCTCGAATCCTCGGAGCTGCTGGTGCGCGCGAAGGAGGAGTTCGGCGTCCATGGCATCAAGCTCGGCGAGGTGGGCCTCGACCTCGCGCAGATGCAAAAGCGCCGCGCCTCGATCGTCAAGACCATGACCAATGGGATCACCGCGCTCTTCAAGGCCAATGGTGTCACCGGCATCCAGGGCCATGGGCAGCTGCTGCCGGGCAACCAGGTGCTGGTCAAGGGAGCCGACGGTGCGGAACGAACGCTGCAAGCGAAGAGCGTCATTCTGGCGTCGGGCTCGGCGCCCATCCGCCTCGCCGCGACCCCCCACGACGGGAAATTCATCGTCGATTCATGGGACGCTCTGGAGTTCGATGCCGTGCCGGCGCGCCTCGGCGTGATCGGCGCGGGCGTCATCGGGCTCGAGCTCGGCAGCGTCTGGCGCCGGCTCGGCAGCCAGGTCACCGTACTCGAGGCCCTGCCCGAGCTGTTGCCGATGGTCGACCAGTCCCTCGTCAGGGAAGCGCAGCGCCACTTCAAGAAGCAGGGCCTCGACATCAAGCTCGGCGCCAAGGTGGCGCGCGCCGCGGTGTCGGGATCGGCGGTGGACGTGATCTACACCGATGCGCAAGGCGAGCACACCTTGCAGGTCGACAAGCTGGTGGTCGCGGTCGGCCGGCGCCCGTTCACGCAGGACCTGCTGGCCGAAGGCACCGGAGTCGCGCTCGATGCGCGCGGCTTCATCCAGGTCGACGAGCATTGCCGGACCGCGGCGGCGAACGTCTGGGCCATCGGCGATGCCGTGCGCGGGCCCATGCTGGCGCACAAGGGCAAGGAGGAGGGCGTCATGGTGGCCGACCTCATCGCAGGGGCTTACGGCGAGGTGAATTACAAGGTCATCCCGTCGGTGATCTACACCGCTCCCGAGATCGCCTGGGTCGGACAAACCGAGGAGCAGGTGAAAGCGTCGGGCCGTGCCTACAAGGTCGGTTCATTCCCGTTCGCCGCCAGCGGGCGGGCGCGCGCCATGGAAGCCGCGCAGGGCATGGCCAAGGTGGTCGCAGCCCGGGATGACGACGAAGTGCTCGGGGTGCACATCATCGGTCCCCTGGCCGGAGAGCTCATCGCCGAAGCCGTGCTCGCGATGGAATACTCCGCGAGCACCGAGGATATCCAGCGCACCATTCACGCCCATCCGACCTTGTCGGAAGCGGTCCACGAGGCGGCCCTGGCGGCGGACAAGAGGGCGATCGACGCGATCAACCGCTGAGGGGATCGGTAGTGGGGCATGGTGTTGCCTGCCTGTGATCTTGCGCCCAAAATGGAGCGCATGAAGTTCCTGGACCCTGAAACCGAGGGTGCAGTACGCACCTTTCTTTCGAGAATTCCTCCCGATCGCCGGATCGAGCGGGCGATACTTTATGGCTCGCGGGCACGCGGCGACAGCAGACCCGACAGCGACGCCGATCTGGCGTTGATTGTTCCAGATCGAGATGCTGTGTGGGAGCTGGTTTGGCTTTTTGGAGGGCTTGCCTTCGACGTATTCATGGATACGAATATCCTGATTCAACCAGTCGTGATTTCATTGGACGATTGGCTCCATCCAGAACAATTCATGCGGCCTTCGTTCCTGCGTAACGTTGCACGAGAGGGCATAGTCTTGTGACTAATCTGCCGTTGGCGCGCAATCTCGTTCGAAAAAGCAAACGGGCGCTTTTGAGCGCGAAGGTTGGCTTACAGATCGGAGACTCCGATAACGCGGTGAATAGGTCTTATTATGCGATGTTCGATATCGCAAGGGCCGCGCTACTGACTGTTGGAGTTCCGGAGGACAAATTGCCGCGCACACACAACGGCGTTATCGCGGCATTTAGGCAGCACGCGGTTGAATCCGGAAAAATTGATGCCGATCTAGCGGGATCCTTGAGTCGGGCGGAAGCGCTGAGGCTGCAAGCGGACTATGCAGGTACCGAGATCGACCCGAAGGCCGCGGCTGGCGCAGTCACGCAAGCGGAGACGTTTGTGAACACCGTCGAACGCGCGTTCCCTCTCGAAGAGTCAGTGCACGATGCGAGAGCTGAAAATAAACCTGGCCATAACGACAAAGTTTCAGATGTAAACGCGGCGAACCAATACGCGGAAATTAGAAGTGCGGAACTGCAGCCGTATTCGCTGCAAGAGGAGCAGCGCAAGGCTCGCGAAAATTGGCTTAAATATCGCAAGCAGGAAATGAGCAGTGAGAAAGGAGGACGTAAGGAGCGTGATGCCGGACGCGATGCCGCAGCAGATCGAGGTCACTCACCAGACGATCTGGACGACTAGGGCCGACGTTTTTCGATGATGAAAATCTGCGCGATCTACCGGAAGAAACGAAGCCTCAGCTGACGAGTGCCGTGCAGGAAGGCGATTGAATCATCTGCCAGCCATAGACGGTTCTAAGCAAACGGATCGAGACAAATAGTTTATGAGCGCTATTCCGATCACACCTGAGACACTGAACATAGCGCGCCGTGTCATTTGGTTCGAGCCACCCGAGAAAGCACTTGCAGACCGGATACGCTTCATGGCCTATGCGATGACTTACGCTCTCCACAAAGATATGCGTGTCATCCGACGATATGTTTCCGACGACGCCTTTCGAGAAGCGCTCGACCATGCGCCACCCGGGATTATCGATCCCCGTTCGTGGGCGTACTGGAATCTCAAGATGGGTCGATATCCGCCGCCGCCGCTGCCTAAACGGAGATTCGGGATCACGGTCGCTGATCCCGCACCGAAGGCCAGCCCGGAAGACCACTAAAGGGAACACTGCACGCGGGAGGGACGTTTCCGCGGAAACGTCCCTTGGCGGCACCATCGGAAGCCTTCCTATGTCGGTCGACGACGAAAGGCTGAATGCTACTTCCGGCGCCGCGCGCTCACCACGTTGGCGAGCTTCGAGATCTGCGCGAGCAGCCGCGACAGCTGCGGCAGATCCGCCACCTCGACGCCGATCTGCATGCGGGCGAGGTGATCGCGCGCATCGGTGACCGTGGTCATGGTCCGGATGCTGATTTTCTGATCCGCGAGCGCCGCGCTCACGTCGCGAACCAGGCCACGGCGGTCGAAGGCCTGCACCTCGATGTCGACCGGAAATGCGCCCCCGGCTTTGGTGCCCCATGTAACCGGCAGCACCCGCGCCGGGGCCTTGGCGGACAGCCGTGCGAGGTTTGCGCACGATTGACTGTGGATGCTCACGCCGCGTCCGACGGTGATGTAGCCCGCGATGGGTTCCGGAGGAACCGGCTTGCAGCAACGTGCATACGTCGACAGCATGTCGCCCACGCCCTGAATCTCGACCCCGGGCTCGCGCGGTTTCCTGGGCGCGCGCCGCGTCTGCCGTGCAGGCACGTCGCGTGAGTGCAGGCGCTGGATCGCGCCGGCCACTTGGGCGCCGCTGATCTCGCCCAAGCCCATCGCCGCATGCAGATCCTCGGCGCTCGCCATCTTGAGCTCCGCCAGGAGCTCGGGCATGGGCGGAACGTTCACCCCGAGCCTGTGAATTTCGCGCTCGAGCATGGCGCGGCCCTCGAGCTTGTTCTGGCCCTCGTCCTGTTTGCGGAACCAGGCTCTGACCTTGTTGCGGTGGCGCGGACTCGCCAGATAGGCCGACTGCGCCGACAGCCAATCGCGCGAGGGCTGGGGATTCTTCGCCGCGATGATCTCGACCGTTTCCCCGTTCTTGAGCTGATAGTCGAGGCTCACGATCCGGCCGTTGACCTTGGCGCCACGGGTGCGATGGCCGAGGTCGGTGTGCACCTGGTAGGCGAAATCCAAGGGGGTGCCGCCCACCGGCACATCGACGATCTCGCCCTTCGGCGACAGCGCGTAGATGCGATCCTGGAACAGCTCGACCCGCATGCGCTCGAGGAAATCCTGCGCGCTGTCCTGGTTCTCCGGCGCCAGCAAGGCGCGCAGCTCGTTGATCTTGCGCTCGTAGGCCTGGTCCGGGCGGCCGCCCTCCTTGTAGCGCCAGTGCGCGGCCACGCCGCGCTCGGAGTGAGCGTGCATGTCGTGGGTGCGGAGCTGAATCTCGACCGGCTGTCCGCCCGGACCGAACACCGCCGTGTGGATCGAGCGGTACATGTTGTCCTTCGGGGTCGCGATGTAGTCGTCGAACTCGCCCGGAATGAATGGCCAGAGTGAATGCACCACGCCGAGTGCGGCATAGCATTCGGCCACGCTGTCCACGAGGATCCGCGCCGCACGGATGTCCATGATCTCTTCGAAGGCCAGCTGCTTCATCTGCATCTTGCGCCAGATGCTGTAGATGTGCTTGGGGCGGCCGTCGATCCGCGCGCTGACCCCGGCCGCGCTCAGTTCCCGCTGCAAGACGTCCTTGAGCTTCTCGATGTATCGCTCGCGCTCCGAGCGGCGCACCTTCAGAGCCGCGGCGATGTGCCGGTAGTCCGCCGGCTGCAGGTACCGAAAGGCCAGATCCTCCAGTTCCCATTTCACCTGCCAGACGCCGAGGCGATTGGCGAGCGGGGCGTAGACCTCGCGAGTCTCGACGGCAAGCTTGCGGCGAAGCGGCGCCTCGAGCGACTTTGCGGTTCTCATCCGCTGCAGCTGCTGGGCGAGCTTGACCACCACCAGGCGTACGTCGCCGACCACGGCGAGCAGCATCTTGCGGAGCGCCTCGGCCTGGGAGCTCTCGAGCCCCCGGTCCGGGGTCCAGTCGGGCGGCAGGCCGAAATGGCCGAGCTGGCTGAGCGCCCGGGCGAGCTCCGCCGGCGTCTCGCCGAAACTCATCGCCGCGCGCTCGCGGTCGAGCAATTTCTCCTCGATCAGGGGCTGCAGCATCGCGGCGATCACCACCTCCTCGTCGGCGTCGAGCGTGCGCACGATCTCGGCCGTCTGCAGCGCGGCCACGCGGACCGGCTCCGCCGCCGCGGCAATGTCCATGGCACGAACGGCCGCGAAGCCGGCGTCGAGCCGGCTGCTCGCGGTGGGGCTTGGAGTGATCGTCTCCATGGTCCTTCAGAGGGCGTCCTGCGGAGGGGCGACGGGTGCTGCCCTGGGTGGGTTTGGGCGCCCAATGCCGGTATCATACTCGGCCATGTCAAGCCTCATGACCGCGAGCGTACGGGTGCTCGGCATCGATCCCGGGTCGCAATGCACCGGCTTCGGAGTCGTGGACGCCACGGGCCCGAAGCTCACCTATGTGGCGAGCGGGGTGATCCGTACCCCGAACGGCGACTTCGCCGCGCGCCTGTGCGAGATATTCACTTGCGTTCGGCGCATCGTGGCCGAGTACCGGCCTCAGGAGATCGCGATCGAGCGCGTTTTCGTGAACCGCAATCCGGACAGCGCGTTGAAACTCGGCCAGGCGCGCGGAGCCGCGATCTGCGGCACCCTCGATGCCAATGCCGAGGTGTTCGAGTACGCGACCCGCCAGATCAAACAGGCGGTGGTCGGCTCGGGCGGCGCCGAAAAGGCGCAGGTGCAGCTCATGATGCGAAGCATGCTCAAGCTCGAGGGACCGGTGGCCGCCGACGCCGCCGACGCGCTCGCGGCGGCGGTCTGTCATGCGCTGCGCGGGCGGATGCGCACGTCGTTGAGCCAGGCCGCCTCGAAGCTGGCGGCGGCGCGCGGATGATCGGCTTCTTGAGGGGCCGCCTCGCCCTGAAGCAGCCTCCGGCTTTGTTGGTGGACGTGAACGGCGTCGGGTACGAGCTCGAGGCACCGATGTCCACGTTCTACGGCCTCCCGGCGGTGGGCGAGCCGGTAGCCCTGTTCACTCACCTGGTGGTCAGGGAGGATGCGCACATTCTGTTCGGTTTCGGCACCGATGGGGAGCGGCGCTTGTTTCGCGGCTTGCTCAAGGTATCAGGCATCGGACCGAAAATCGCTCTCGGGATCTTGTCGGGGGCGAGCGTCGAGGACTTCTTACGCATCGTCGAGGCCGAGGATACGGCGATGCTGACCAGGATTCCCGGGATCGGCCGCAAGACCGCGGAGCGCGTGATCATCGAGATGCGCGACAGCGTCCAGCGACTCGCCGCGCCCGCTGCGTCGCCGAACGGGGTCGGCGCGGCCGGAGCCTCCGCACCGAGCCCGCAGGGAGAGGCATTCGCTGCCCTGATTGCGCTCGGCTACAAGCCGCCCGAGGCGACGCGTCTGTTGAAGGCCGCGGACGAGCCCGGACTTTCCACCACCGAAATGATCCGCCGCGCCCTCAAGTCCGCGGTCAAGGCGTAAGGGCCTCGCGTGGGTATCGAACCGGACCGGATCATCGCCGCCGCGGCCGGCCGTGACGACGAGAACGTCGAGCGCGCCGTGCGCCCGAAAAGCATCGCGGACTACGTCGGGCAGCCCAAGGTCATCGAGCTTCTGGACATCTCCATTCAGGCGGCGAGGATGCGCGGCGAGGCGCTGGATCACGTGCTCATTTTCGGGCCCCCGGGACTCGGCAAGACCACGCTGGCGCACATCATCGCGAACGAGCTCAAGGTCAACTTGCGGCAGACCTCGGGTCCGGTGCTCGAGCGGCCGGGAGACCTGGCGGCCCTTTTGACCAATCTCGAGCCGCGCGACGTGCTGTTCGTCGATGAGATCCATCGCTTGAGCCCGGTGGTGGAGGAAGTCCTGTATCCCGCGATGGAGGACTCGCAGCTCGACCTCATGATCGGCGAGGGTCCCGGTGCCCGCTCGATCAAGCTCGACCTGCCGCCGTTCACGCTGGTCGGCGCCACGACCCGCGCGGGCCTGTTGACCTCTCCGCTGCGCGATCGCTTCGGCATCGTGCAGCGGCTGGAGTTCTACAACACCGCGGACCTCACCAAGATCGTCGTGCGGAGCGCTTCCATCCTGAGGTTGCAGCTTCAGCCGGACGGCGCGGTGCGCATCGCCGAAAGATCCCGAGGCACCCCACGCATCGCCAACCGGTTGCTGCGGCGGGTGCGCGATTTCGCGGAGGTGAAGGCGGGCGGCATCATCTCCGGTACGGTCGCGCTGGCGGCGCTCGACATGCTCGAGGTCGACCCGCAGGGCTTCGATATGCTGGACCGAAAGTTGCTGTTGACGGTGATCGAAAAGTTCGACGGCGGCCCCGTCGGGGTCGACAGCCTCGCGGCCGCCATGAGCGAGGAGCGGGGCACCATCGAGGATGTCATCGAGCCGTTCCTGATTCAGCAGGGCTACCTCATGCGCACGGCGCGCGGACGCGTTGCCACGCGGGCCGCCTACCTGCACTTCGGTCTGAAGGCGCCGACCATCGAGCGCGATCTGAACCTACCGTTGTTCCGGGATCCTTCCTGATGCCGGCAACGTCCGCCACGGCCTTCGAGCTGCCGGTTACCGTGTACTGGGAGGACACCGATGCGGGCGGGGTGGTCTATTACGCGAATTACCTGAAATTCATGGAGCGCTGCCGCAGCGAATGGCTGCGGGCCCTGAACGTGGACCAGGTCAAGCTGCGCGCCGAACGTGGCCTGCAGTTCGCGGTCGTCAACGTCAATGTGGATTACCTGAGACCGGCGGTTCTGCATGATGAAATTATCGTCACCGCGGAGCTCGAGAAGCTGAGCGGTGCGACAATCATATTCAAGCAAACCATTCGGCGCGCCGACGCGCAGCTGATCGATGCCAGGACCCGCGTGGCCTGTCTGGACTCGAGTACGCTGAAGGCCCGGCCCATCCCTAAGGATTTGTTCATGGAGTGGCGGAATGCCCAATGATTTGTCGGTCTGGACCATGGTGCTCGATGCGAGCCCGATCGTCCAGGCGGTGGTCGCCCTCTTGCTCCTTGCCTCGCTCGCGTCCTGGGCGATCGTGTTTCGCAAGAGCGGCGACATCTCGCGATCCCGCCGCGGCGCCGACCAGTTCGAGACCCAATTCTGGTCGGGCGGAGATCTGGCGACGCTCTACCGCAACGTCGAGACCAAGGGCCGGGCGGGGACGGGCCTGCAGAGCATCTTCGAATCGGGATTCGGAGAATTCAGCCGCTTGCGGCAACTGGCCACGCCGGCCGAGCTGCTGCTCGAGGGCGCGCGGCGCTCGATGCGCGTGGCGCAGATGCGCGAGATCGACCGGCTCGAGCGTAATCTCGCGACTCTCGCCACGGTGGGCTCGACCAGTCCCTACGTGGGCCTGTTCGGCACGGTGTGGGGAATCATGAGCGCCTTTCACAGTCTCGGGAACGTCCAGCAGGCGACGCTCTCGGCGGTGGCACCCGGCATCGCCGAGGCCTTGATCACCACGGCGGTCGGTCTGTTCGCGGCCATCCCCGCGGTGATAGCGTACAATCGCTTCGCCGATCAGGTGAGCCGTCTGGAGCTGCGTTTCGACACCTTCGTGGAGGAATTCTCGACCATTCTTCAACGCCACGGATCGGCGCGGGCGCAGAGCTGATAGGCCATGCCCGCACCGCTCCGGCGCCGGAAACTGATGGGAGAGATCAACGTCGTTCCCTACATCGACGTGATGCTGGTGCTGCTCATCATTTTCATGATCACCGCCCCGCTGTTGAAGGAGGGCATCAAGGTGGATCTGCCGACGGCCGGCGCGAAACCGATCGATCCGGCGTTTCTCCAAAAGCACGAGCCGTTGATCGTAACCATCGATTCTCGCGGCCAGCTGTACGTCAATTTCGGACCCAATCCGGATAAGCCGGCCTCGGAGACGACGGTCAGTGCGCGCACGGCCGCGCTCTTGCGGCGCGACCCGCAGACGCCGGTGCTGGTCAAGGCGGATACCACCGTGCCGTACGGGGCGGTCGCCCACGCAATGGTGATCCTGCAGCGCGCGGGCGCGGACAAGGTGGGTTTGCTCACCGATCCGGAGCGGCCGGCGCGGCGGGTGCCGGGAGAGCCGCGGCAGACCGGCGACGGGGCGCACTGATGTCGGGCTTTTTGCGCGAGAATTCCAGACCGCTGCTGTTCTCCGTGCTCCTGCACGGCGGGATCGTGGCGGCGCTTCTGGTCATCGCGCTGATGCCGGCCTCGCATCACCCGAGCACCCCCGAATCCGCGCCGGTGAACGCGACCGTCGTGGATTCGCGACTGTTGCATGCCGCGCAGCAGGCCAAGGCGGATCAGCAGGCCGCACAGGCACGCGCCGCAGCCGAAGCACGAGCCTCGGCAGAGAAGGCGGCCGCCGATGCGCAGGCGATGCAGCAGGCACAGGAGGCCAAGGCGCTCGAGCAGCACTCAAAAGCGGCGGAAGAGGCGAAGGCCGCCGCGGTACAGGAGAAGGCGGCGGAGCAGGCGAGGGCGGCGGAAAGCGCCGCCAAAGCCGCCGCAGAGGCGAAAGCGGCCGCAGCCGCGCAGGCCGCCGAGAACGCGAAGCGCGAGGCAGACGCCAGAAAGGCGGCGCAAGCCAAGGCGGTCGCCGACGCCAAGGCGGCCGCCGAGGCCAAAGCCGCCGCTGACGCCAAGGCAGCCGCGCAGGCCAAGGCGGCTGCGGACGCCAAGGCGGCTGCCGAGGATCTGCGGAAGGAGCTGGGAGAGGAGGAGCATGCCGACGCCGTCGAGGCAAGTCCGTTGAGGGATCGCTATGTGGCGAGTCTCCGCAATAGAATTCAGAACGCTTGGATCAAGCCGCCTTCCGCCAAGGTCGGCGTCGATTGCCTGGTGGAAGTGACGCAGGTGCCCGGCGGCGAGGTCACGAGCGCGAAGGTTACCCAATGCACTGGGGATGCAGCGGTGCG
>DATAYO010000117.1:0-11100 GCA_036272515.1 Steroidobacteraceae bacterium
CTCCGAAGGCCGTCGCGGGGACGATCCCGTAATCGTCACCTACGCCAAGGACGGAAACTTGTATTCGGTGCGGGCGAAGACGGTGATTTGGGCCGCCGCCTCGTGGACGGCGAAACACGCGATCCGGGACATACCGCAAGACACTCGTGAGGCAATGGACAGCTTTACACGTGCGCCCATACTTGTGGCAAATGTAGCGCTGACCAACTGGCGTTTCCTGTACAAGCTCGGCTATACCGCCTGTTCCTGGCGCGGTGGATTCAGCTATACGGCCAATATCGTCGCCCCCATGTATGTAGGCAACTATCGACCCCCGCTGGACCCCGACTCTCCGACGATTCTAACGTTCTACGTACCCTTCAACGAACGCGGCCCGACTCGTGCCGAGCAAGGAAAACTGGGCCGCGCCAAACTCCTCGGAACCAGTTATCGAGAGTACGAGACGCAAATTCGCAGTCAGATGGTAAAAATGTTCGGCGCCGCTGGTTTCGATCCCGGCAAGGATATCGCTGGTATGGTTTTGAACCGCTGGGGGCATGCGTACGTCACCGCGGGACCGGGATTCTTTTTTGGAGACAACGGAAAGCCGCCTCCCAGCGATGTGCTAAGACGGCCCGTCGGTCGTATATCGTTTGCACACTCGGAGCTTTCGGGCCATCAATACTCCGGCGCGGCAGCCATAGAAGCAATGCGGGGCGCCAAGCAAGTCGTCGAAATGCTTTAGTACGCGCCTCAGCGAGTCTCGCTGGACGGCATGTGGTCATCGAACCAGCCAAGCATTCGCAGCATCAGATCGCGTACGTGCTCGGGGTCCTCGAAGCGATGGCCCTCGTGCACGCGGCCACGCGGACCTTTCTTGGCGATCCGACATTTTTCCTTGGAAGTTGACGCATGCGAATCGCCGCTTCGCCAACGGATTTCGCCGACGTGCGAAGCTGCCATGCCGTGACGGGATGCTCGACTCTGTATCATTGCGCACCGGCGGCCCGCGCTCCGGCAAGTGCGGATGGCCTCGGGGGGCGGCGTCACGCGATGAGGGGATATGAAAACAAGAGCTGGTCTTTGCATGATGTTCGTTTGCGCCCTGCTCGACGCGGGCGCACGGGCGCAGGAGGTTACGGTCACTCTGCAAAGGAGCGTCGCGACGCAGATCGCGCAGCAGGTCGAACCCAAGAAGGTCGGACTCGCCGCGCTCGGGGATTCCGTGTACGCGCAAGAGCTGCTCCCTGTCGAGATGCGCGACGGCACGCGGCTCTCCGGATTGGTCATCCTCTCGCGCGCCTTGCCGCTCACGGCGAAACGCCCGGTGATCCTTGTCAAGACACCTTACAAAACCGAGAGCACCCTCGACCGGCTCTTGCTGCAGCTCTTGCGCCGAATGCTCGACGAGGGGTACGCCGTCGCGATCGTCAACGACCGCGGCCAGCAATGGTCGGAAGGCAGTTATCAGTGGCTGCGCGGCGCCAACAACGACAATTGGGACATGCTCAACTGGGTTCAGAAGCAGGAATGGTCCAACGGTCGGGTGGGGGCGGTCGGATGTTCATCGAGCGCGGAATGGCAGCTGCCTTTTGCGGCGCACCCGCATCCGGCACTGAAGGCGATCATACCGATGGGGGCGGCGACCGGCGTCGGCGAGATCCCCGGGTATGCGGACCAGGGCATCTGGTATGCGGGCGGCGTGCCGCAGATGTTCTGGGGCTGGTGGTTTTATGAATTCGGCTACCTGTCGCATCCGGAGATTCCGCGCAGCGCCCCGCTCGAGCAACGCCGGCGGATCGCGCGCACATTCTCCCCGGACCCGCAGGTGTCCATTCCCGAGGATCTGCTCCAGCATTTGCCGAGCGCAGACATTCTGAAGGCCGCCGGCACCCCGCACACGGTATTCGACGAGCTCTCGCTGCTCGACCCGGGAAGCCCCGAGTGGGCGGGTCTCGATTTTCTGCGTACCGGCGATCATATCCGCGTTCCGGCGCTGCACGTGGACAGCTGGTACGATTTGGTCGAGATCTACCCGACCACCAAGATGTTCGAGTACGTCAGCCGGAATTCGGCGAATCAGTATCTGGTGGTCGGTCCGACCAACCATTGCCGCCAGGGCACCGAGTCGGCGCACACGATGATCGGCGACCAGGACATGGGGGATGCACGGTTCGACTACGTGTCGCTGATGGCGCAGTTCTTCGATCACTGGGTGAAGAACGACGGCACGGGAGCGTTCGAGGTGCCCCGTGTTCAGTACTACATGCTGCACGATAAATGGCGCCAGTCGACCGCATGGCCCCTGTTCGGCATCAAGGCCACACGCCTTTACCTTCGCAGCGAGGGCGGGGCGAACTCGCTCGCGGGCGACGGCCGGCTCGATGTGCAGGCGGCGCCCGAGGCCGAGCGCGCGGATGTGTTCACGTACGACCCGCAAAACCCGGTGCCCTCGCACGCCGCCTCGTGTTGCTCCGAGCCGCCGTCGTTGGATCAGCGCGAGGTGGAATCGCGCGCCGACGTGCTCGTGTACACGAGCACTCCGTTGCACGAGCCGGTCGAGCTCGCCGGATACGTGAAGGCGCACCTGTATCTGAGCTCCGATGCGCCCGATACGGATCTGATGGTCAAGCTGATCGATGTGTATCCGGATGGACGCGCGTTCAACTTGTTCGATGCGGCCAAGCGGGTCCGCTACCGCAACGGCATCCACACGGTCGAAATGATGAAGCCGGGCGTGGTCTATCCGGTCGACGTCGATCAAATGGTGACGGCCGTCAAGATCGCGCCCGAGCATCGCCTTCGAATCGAAGTGTCGAGCAGCAATTTTCCGGCGTACGAGAGAAATCTGAACACCGGCGGCCCGAATCAGCGGGAAAGCGCCGGACGCGTCGCCAAGAACTCGATCTGGCACGACCCCGAACATCAGTCGTTCCTCGAGATTCCGCTGACCGACACGAGCGTATGGAAGTAAGCGGATATGAAAGCGCACGCGCAAGTCGTGGTGATCGGCGGCGGGGTAATCGGCTGCAGCGTCCTGTATCACCTGGGCAAGCTCGGGTGGAAAGACGTGGTGCTGTGCGAGCGCAAGGAGCTCACAGCCGGCTCGAGCTGGCACGCGGCGGGCGGCTTTCATGCACTCAACACCGACCCGGGCGTGTCTCGACTGCAAGCGTATACCATCGGGCTCTATCGAGAGATCGAAGCCTTGTCGGGACAGGACGTCGGCCTTCATTTCACGGGAGGGCTCAATGTCGCGGCCACGCCCGATCGGTGGGAGTTTCTCAAGGCGGATTGGGCCCGGCACCGGGTGCTCGGGCTGACGACCGAGCTGTTGTCGCCCGCGGAGGTTCGAAAGCTCTGTCCCATCATGGATACCGCCGGAATACTCGGTGCCCTCTACGATCCGATGGAGGGACATCTCGACCCTTCCGGCGCAACCCATGCGTTCGCGAAGGCGGCGCGGATGCAGGGCGCGGAGATCAACCGTCACACGCGCGTACTCGAGATTCTGCCATCCGGGCGCGGCACCTGGCGCGTCGTGACGGACCAAGGCTCCATCGAAGCCGAGCACGTCGTGAACGCGGCGGGCCTGTGGGCACGCGAGGTGGGCCACATGGTCGGCGTCGACCTGCCCGTGGTGGCCATGGAGCATCACTACCTGCTCACCGAGGATTTGCCCGAGCTCGAAGCGGCGGCGCGGGAGTTGCCGCTGGTCCTGGATTTGGACGGCGAGATCTATTTGCGGCAGGAGCGGCGCGGCGTGCTGCTCGGGGTGTACGAAAAGCATGCGACCCCCTGGGCGCTCGACGGTACGCCCGCGGAATACGGTGAAAACGAATTGCTGGCGCCGGACCTCGAACGCCTGACCGAAGCGCTCGAGAAGGGCTTCGGGCGCTTCCCCTCGCTGTCGCGAGCCGGCATCCGACGCGTCGTCAACGGCCCCTTCACGTTCTCTCCGGACGGCAATCCGCTGGTGGGACCGGTGCCTGGCCGGCGCAATTACTGGGCCGCCTGCGGCGTAATGGCCGGCTTCGCGCAAGGCGGCGGCGTCGGTCTCGCGCTCGCGCAGTGGATGACGCGCGGTGAACCGGACACCGATATTTTCGCGATGGACGTGGCCCGCTTCGGCGCGCACGCCACGCGCGCCTACAGCATCGCCCGGGCTCGCGAGTTCTATGCCCGGCGCTTTCAGATCGCCTACCCGAACGAGTACTGGCCGGCTGGACGGCCGGTGAAGGCATCCGCGGTGCACTCCACGCTCGAGGCGGCAAACGCCGTGTTCGGGGTGAGCTTCGGGCTGGAGATTCCGCTCTATTTCGCCGCGCCAGGCGAGCCCGCGGTCGAAACGCCGAGCTTGCGGCGCTCGAATGCCTTCGGGGCCATCGGTGCGGAGTGTCGCGCGGCGCGCCGTGCGGTCGGGATACTGGACATTTCCTCGTTCGGGAAATACGTGGTGAGCGGTGCAGAGGCCGAAAATGCGCTGAGGCACGTGCTCGCCGGCCGCTTGCCGTCGCTCGGGCGGATCCGCTTGACGCCGATGCTCGCGCATTCAGGGCGTTTGATGGGCGATCTGACCACCATGCGCCTGTCGAACGATCAATTCTTTCTCGGTGGCTCCGGTTACTTGCAGGCGTGGCATCTGCGCTGGTTCGCGGAGCATCTGGCGCGGCCCGGCGTCGAGATTCGCAACGTCAGCGACGAATACGGCGGGCTCGCCCTGATCGGACCGCGCTCGCGCGAGCTGCTCGCGCGCATCACGGCGACCGATGTGTCCGACCGCGCGTTCCCTTTCTTGGCGGCGAAGCGAATGGATCTTCGCTTCGCCCCGGCGATCGTGGCGCGCCTTTCCGTGAGCGGCGAGCTCGGCTACGAGATTTACGTGCCTGCTCCGTATCTGTCGCCGTTGCTCGACGCGCTGTTGCAGTCTTCGGAGGATCTCGAGGCGCGTCCGATCGGCATGTATGCGCTCAATTCGCTGCGTCTCGAGAAGAGCGTCGGAATCTGGTCACGGGAATTCTCGCGCGACTATACCCCGCGCATGGCGGGCCTCGACCGCTTCATCGATTATGATAGCGCGGGTTTCATCGGCCGCGATGCGGCGCTCGCGGAGCGCGCGGCCGTTCCCGCACGGCGGCTCGTGACCCTGGCCATCGATTCCGGCGTGGATGCGACCGGATACGAACCGATCGATCAGGGCGGCTCTCTGGCGGGATTCGTCACCTCGGGGGGATTCGGTCATTGCGTCGGAACGAGTCTGGCGATGGGCTATGTGAATGCCTCGGTGGCCGACCCCGCCTCGGATCTTCACGTCACGATCCTCGGCGAACGACGCCCTTGCCAAATTCTTCTTGCGCCGATCTGGGATCCGAGCGGCGCTCGCATGCGATGTTAAGCGGGATGGCCCCGTAAGAGCCTCATATCAGCGCGCCGGCCGGCGGCTGACGAACAGCAATACCACACCCGCGAGGATGGTGCCCACCGCCAGCCATTCCCAAGAGCTGACGGCTTCCTTGCCCAAGCTCACGCCGAGCAACAGCGCCACGACCGGATTCACCAACGTATAGCTCGCTGCGATGCTGGTGACCGTTCGAGCCAGCAGCAGCATGTAAGCGCTGAAGGCGATCAGGGTGCCGAAGCCGACCAGATAGAGCCACGAGAGCAGAGGTCCCCACGCGTGAGGCCAGTGCCAGGATTCGCCGCGCAGCGCGGAAATGGCGAATAACGCGGCGCTTCCGCACAGCATCTCGCTGGCGAAACCGGTGCCGCCGGGAGCGAGCTTGAGGTCGCGCTGACTCAGCACGCTGCCGAGCGCCCAGCCTGCGGATCCGATCATGACGGCCGTCAATCCCGCCGGGGACGCGCGGATGCCGGCGCCTTGTGTCAGCATCAGCACGCCTGCGAGGCCCACGAAAACCGCCAGCAGCTCGCTGCGCGGCGGATACTCGCCGAACGCCGCGTTGATGACCACGAGCAGCAGCGGGATCACGGCGATGAACGCCACCACCAGGCCCGAGGCGATCGTCAGCTCCGCGTAGGCGGTGCATCCCATGCCTCCGCCGATCATCAGCGTACCCACCACCGCCGCGTTCGCCCACTCGCGCGGCGTGGGCGGGCGCGCGCCGCGCGCCATCTGCCACACCATCAGCAGCGCTCCCGCGCACAAAAATCGCGTCGCCATCAGGAAGAAGGGCGCGAAGCCCACCAGGGCAAACCGGATCACCAGATAGGTGGAGCCCCAGATCAGCCAGGTCGCCGCGAGGCATCCGGCGATCAGCGGGGATAACACATTGTCGAGATTGCCCATTCGATGGTGCCGTGCGAAGAGAAACAGGGTGGTGCAGATTAGCGGAAGCGCCGAACGGCCGCACAGGTTGCTGTCGAATCGCGCCGCGCTCGAACGTCGTTAGCCAATAGAGCAACCGGAGAGAGTCAACATGAAGATCTACTGGATCAAGGCGCAGGCCCCGCGGCGGGTGCTGGCGCTCGCCAAGCACCTCGGCGTCGAGGCGGAATTCGTGCATGTCGATATGACGGCCGGCGGACTCAAGTCGTCGGACTACGCCGCCCTCAATCCCAACGAGAAGGCACCGGTGCTGGTGGACGATGATGTGGTGCTGTGGGAATCCTCGGCCATCATGGCCCATCTGTGCATCAAGGCCGGCTCGAACCTGTGGCCCGCGCAGCGCGCTGCCGAGCAAGTCGAGGTGCTGCGCTGGCTGTCGTGGAACGATTGTCACTGGGCGCCGGCCGTGGGACCGTTCTATTTCGAGCACGTGGTCAAATCGACGTTCGGCCTTGGGCCGCCCGACCGTGAATCGTTGAAATCGAGCGTGCCCAACCTATTGAAATTCGCGAAAGTGCTGGATGGGCGACTGACGGACCGAAAGTACGTGGCCTGCGACCGGCTGACCATTGCCGATTTCCAACTGGCCTCGATGGCGACCGATTGGTGGGAGTCGGAGATGCCGTTGCGCGCGTTTCCCGCCATCCTGCGCTGGATCGATGGCCTGATGTGCATTCCCGCCTGGGCGCACCCTTGGCCGGCCGAGCGCACGATGACGGCCGCTGCGGCTGCGGCGATGGGCTGAAGCCGATTCGACGGTATGGTAGCTTGGTACCATGACCGACGACGAATTCCTCGGTGCACTGGAGCGCTGCGAGCTCCCCGCTTTCGGTCACGCCGAGCACGTGCGGGCAGCTTACCTGTACCTGTCGAAGGCGGGCTTCGAGGAAGCACTCGAGAACGTCCGGCGATCGCTGCGACGCTACGTGGCTCATCTCGGCAAGGCCGATCGCTATGACGATGCCATGACGAGCGCTTACATGGAACTCATCCATCAACGCATGGCGGAGCGCGGCGCCGGGGGCGGATGGGCGGCGTTCGCGCGGGCGAATGCGGACCTCTTCTCCATGCGTCTGGCTGGAACCTGATACACGAATTTAAACGGAACTTTTGCTTGGCCGACGAGGCTAAGGACGGGACCCCACGGGCTCGTGCTAGGCTAATGCGATGAAACAACCTCGACATGACGGTGCCGCGCCGCGGCACCGGACGGCGTGGCCGGCCGCCGCGCTGCTGCTGGCGGCTGGATTTGGCGGCGCGCAACTCGCCCAGGCGACGGTCTATACGCTCAAGGACAAAGACCAGCAGGTGGTCGGGGAAGACCAGACGATCACCACGGCCTATGAAGATACACTTTACGATCTGGGTGCCAAATACAGTCTCGGCACCGAGGAGATCATCCGGGTCAATCCCGGGGTGGATCCCTGGGTCCCCGGTGCCGGCAAGAGTGTCATCATTCCCGGCCGACATATTTTGCCGCCCGGCCCGCGCGAGGGCATCGTCGTGAACCTGCCCGAGCATCGGCTCTACTACTATCCGAAGCCCAGGCGCGGCCAACCTCAAGAGGTCATCACCTATCCGGTCAGCATCGGCAAGATGGACTGGCGCACACCCCTGGGTCTGACGCACGTCATCGGCAAGGAAAAGGATCCGACCTGGTACGTCCCCGCCGGGGTGCGCCAGGAGCACGCCGCCAACGGAGATCCGTTGCCGGCTCGTGTTCCGCCGGGTCCGGACAATCCGCTGGGCGAATACGCGATGCGGCTGGCCGCAGGCAACGGCACCTATCTGATCCACGGCACCAACAATCCGAGGGCGGTCGGCTTGCCGGTGACCCATGGCTGCATCCGCATGTATCCCGATGATGTCAAGGCGCTGTTTCCGCTGGTACCGGTGGGGACGCCGGTGCGGCTCATCAACGAGCCCATCAAGGTGGCCTGGGTCGACGGCGAGCTGCTGCTCGAGGCGCATCCGCCGGTGGATGCGCAGGGCCAGAGCTTCGAGCCCAACGTCGAGGAGTTCTCCGCGCTGCTACAGAAAGCGGTGGGGGATACCACGGTCGCGATCCACTGGGACTACGCGCGCGAAGTATTGCAAAAGGCCAACGGCGTGATCGCAACGGTGGGCCTCGAGGCCGACAATCCCGACGCGCCGGGACCTGCGGCTGCTCCCGCGGACGCGCAAGCGCCCGCGGGTACCCCGCCGTCGTCCGATGCGCCCGATAGCGAGGCGCCCAAGTCGGCGGAGTCGGGCTCGCCCCGAGGGCAGTGACCGCCCTGGATCGTGGAACCGAAAGACTCATCGTTCACCTCGAAATCGATCGCGCCCGCGATTGCCTGCCTCTGGCTTTGCGGGTACGCGATCGGCTCGACGGCGCCGGCATGGGCGGCGCCGGATGCAGCGCCGCCGACGCCGCCTTTCACCGATTATCGCCACGAAGCACCGGGCACCGTCCGCAAGATCACGGTCGCTGATCTGCCCGCGCCCTACGCCACGAGCTCGGCCGGCAACGGCGCCGATCTCGTGCCGCGCCCGCCCGGCGTATTGCCCAAGGCGCCACCCGGCTTCAAGGTCAACCTGTTTGCCGAGGGTCTGCAGGAGCCGCGCGCGATTCGGACGGCGCCGAACGGCGATATTTTTCTGGCCGAGTCCGGGGCCGGACAGATACGCGTTTTCCGCGGCATGACCGCGCAGGGCAAGCCACAGCAGACGCAAGTATTCGCAGCGCTTCTCGATCGACCGTACGGCATCGCCTTTTATCCGCCGGGACCGAATCCTCAATGGGTCTACGTCGCGGCCACCAATGCAGTGGTGCGCTTTCCCTATCGAAGTGGCGCGCTCCAGGCGGCAGGTGCGGGCGAGCGCGTCGTCGCGCTGCCGGACGGTGGCGGACATTGGACCCGCGACATTGCGTTCTCGCTCGACGGCCGCACGATGTTCGTTGCGGTGGGCTCCGCCTCGAACGTGGACGATCCGGATACCAGCGCCGCCGAGAAGAACCGCGCCGACATTCTGGCTCTCGATCCGGACGGCACGCACCAGCGCATATACGCCTCGGGCATCCGCAACCCGTCCGGCATTGCCGTCGACCCGAAAACCGGCACACTGTGGACCACCGTGAACGAGCGTGACGGACTGGGCGATAACCTGGTTCCCGACTACATCACGTCGGTGCGCGAAGGCGGATTCTACGGCTGGCCCTGGTGGTACATGGGCCCGCACCAAGATCCGCGCCATGCGGGCAAGCATCCCGAGCTCAAGGACAAGGTGATCACGCCCGACGTACTGGTCCAGCCGCACAACGCCTCGCTGCAAATCGCTTTCTACGAAAGCGATCATTTCCCCGATCAATACTGGGGGGATGTGTTCGCGGCCGAGCATGGGTCGTGGAACAAAGCCACTCGCGCCGGGTACGAGGTGATCCGCGTTCCGAGGCACCACACCGACCGGGCGAGCGGTGAGTACGAGGATTTTCTCACCGGATTCGTTCTGCCGGATGGGCAGGTGTGGGGCCGACCGGTCGGCATCACGGTGGCCGCGGACGGCTCGATGCTCGTGACGGACGACGGCTCGGACTCGATCTGGCGAGTCGATTACACCGGGCCGGGCCGCTGATCCGGCCGTGCGTGATGCACGGCGCGGGCGACCGCGCGGGTGAGGCAATCGGCCGCCGCCGATCCGATGTGGGCCACGTGCGTCGCCCGCCGCAAATCGCGACCGAGCCCGATGTCGCCGCTCGCCACGGAAAACACCGTGTCGCCGTCGAAGGGCGTATGCGCGGGCCGGATCGCACGAGCGATACCGTCGTGTGCCATCATCGCGACCCGCTTGCATTCCGCGCTCGAGAGATCGGCGTTGCAGGCGACCACGCCGAGAGTGGTGTTGACGCCGGGCCGCAGCCGCCCCAGCGCCTGCAGCCGGCTCTCGTCGGGCGCCGGATCGCTCAGGTCCATCCCCGCGCCCGGTGGCTTGCAGCCGCCGAATTCGCCGTCGATCTCGAACGGCCAGGCCCAGTACGTGTGTCCGTCCGGCATCAGCACAGAGCCGACCGAGTTCACCGCGACCAGTGCGCCGACCACGATTCCCTCGTTCAGGGCGAGCGATGAGGAGCCGATGCCGCCCTTGACCATCCCGGCCATTGCGCCGCGACCCGCTCCGACCGAGCCCAGCGAGAATTGCGCGCCCGCGCCGTCCACCGCGCGCATGCCGAGGTGGCGATAAGGCGGCTCGGTCCCCCAGCCCTTGTCGCCACCGTTGCCGAGATCATAAAGCACCGCGCACGGAACGATGGGGATCGAGGCCGAGCCGGCCTTCAGCTCGAGGCCGACACCGCGGGTCGACAGCACGGCGGCGGCCCCGTCGGCCGCGGCCAGTCCGAAAACGGACCCGCCGGCCAGCATGATCGCATGGGCACGGCCTACCAAATTTTCGGGCGACAAAGTTTCGGTCTCGCGTACGCCGGGACCGCCGCCGCGGACATCGACACCCGCCGTCCAACCGGGGGTGCACAGCAGCACCGTCACGCCGGTTCTCGCGGCCTCGTCGCCGGCGTGGCCCACGGTCAGCCCGGGGACATCGGTGATCAGATTCCGGGGGCCGGGACGGGGCATGGGATTCAGCCTGGCGCGGGGCTAGCTAGGTTGCCGCCTGTGCGGCAATCACCGCGAGGCCTTGCAGCACGAGATCCGGAACGATTTCGCCGCGAGCGCGCATGGTGCCGGTGATCATGCCGGCATCACCGCCGGTGATGAACAGCGTGGGCTTCGCGCCCGTGC
>DATAYO010000118.1:0-187256 GCA_036272515.1 Steroidobacteraceae bacterium
CAACACTCCGCTCGAGTTCACCGAGGGGCGAAGCGACTCGCGGCCGATCCAGCGCGAATTCTATGACGTGACCTTGCTCGCCGGCGTGCGGCTGAGTTTCTTTTGAGGGAGGTCGCCGCGATGAACACGGGAGTTTCAACATGAGTTTCTCATCGGCGTGGCGGTCGGCCTCGATGCCGGCCGCGTTGATGCTGAGCATGTTCGGCACGGCCCAGTCGGGCCCTTCGCCCGGTGCACCGCAGCCGGCGATTCCGCACTATGCACACATTTTTTTGATCATCGAAGAGAACAAGAGCTATTCGGAGATCATCGGCGATCAATCGATTGCGCCCAATATCAATCGGCTGGCGAAGGAATACGGGCTGGCGACCCAGTTCTATGCGGAGGTGCACCCGAGCGAAGGGAATTATGTGGCGATGCTGGGAGGTGACACCTTCGGCATCCACGACGACGATGCCTACTACTGCAAGCCGAGGTTGAAGGATCCGTGGTGCGGCGAATCGAATCGGCCCGACTACGTCGACCATAGCGTCACGGCACCCAGCCTGGTCGATCAGCTCGAGGCGCACGGACTGACCTGGAAGGCCTACATGGAAAGCATACCCGGGCCCGGATCGGCCGCCGTGCGCTGGCCGACCCTCGATCAGCCGGTCGAGGGTGTTGCCGCGGAGGTCTACGCGGTCAAGCACAACGGCTTCATGAGCTTCCGGCACGTTCAGAACGATCCACGAAGATCCGAGAAGGTGGTCGGCTTCGATGTCCTGGAGCGCGATCTCGCTTCCGGAAAGATGCCCTCCTATGCGCATATCGTCCCGAACCAATGCAACGACATGCACGGCCGGGACACCGGGCCTTATGTTCCCGAGGACTGCCGCAAATCCGATTCCCAAGGGCTGATCAAGCGCGGCGACAAACTGGTCGGCGAGCTGGTGGACAAGATCATGCGGTCTGCCGTCTGGAAGGAGGCGGGCAACACCGCCATCGTCATCACCTTCGACGAGAATGGCAAAGCCGAGCGCAAGGCCGGTCCGCAGGGCTGTTGTGGTTTCGACCCTCGCAGTTCCGCCAACTTCGGCGGCGGCCGCATTCCCACGGTGGTCATCACCAATCACGGTGTGCGCGGCGTGACGGATGCCGCTCCCTACAACCACTACTCGCTGCTGCGCACCACCGAAACGGCGTTCGGGATCGAGCAGCACCTCGCCAATGCCGCCAATCTGGATGCCGGGGTGGTGGAGATGGCGCCGCTGTTCGCGGTTCCCGTGGCGGGCGGCCGATAATGCGATCCTGGCCAACCCGCCCGTACAAGCCGGTGGCGCGCATCCAAATCATTCCGATGGTCGACGTGATGATGTTTCTGCTGGTGTTTTTCGTATTGATCAGCATTCACGTACTGCCGGCGCTGGGTCTCAAGGTCGCGCTACCGCATTCGAGCGCGGCCGCCAAATTGGATGAGCCACGCCGGGTGACCATCACGATCACGGCCGACGGGGCGATCTACCTGGATGGGAATGCCACTGCGCTCGAGGATCTGCCCGGTGAATTGCACAACCTCGCTGCACAATCGAAAGTGAATGTGATCATTGCGGGCGATGAGCGCAGTGCCTTGCAGACCCTCGTCGACGTACTGGGTGCGTTACAGAAGGGCGGCGTGGCGGCGACCGCCATTACCACGAGGGCGAAGTAGCTGCGCCGGCCCGCTCCGGAAACGCTGAGCCATGGATTGGCACTCATCGTCACCCTGGCGCTCGGCGCCGGTGTGCTGGCGCAGAGGGCCGACCGCGCTTTGGAAGTGAACCTTGAGAATCCCGCCATACAGGTCGCCATCGAGCCGCAGCCGGCGCCCCCGCAACCTGCGGCGCCGGTTCCGCCGCAACCCGCGCCGAAACCGCCTCCAAAACCGCGGGTGCCGGTACGGGAACCTCATCGTCAGCCGGCCTCCGCGCCCCCGCTCATGGCGGAGGTCGCTGCGATTCCGGCGGCCGATCCCGCGGTCGACCCGGGACCGCCGTCGGTGCCCGCTGAATCAGCCGCGCCGCCCCGAATCAGCTCCGGTAGTATCGAGGCACAGTATGCGGCCACCCTGCGCAGCAACATCGATGCCCGGACATCCCTTCCGACGTCGGCCGAATATCGACTGCTCAAGCCGCAGGGCGTGGCTCAGGTGAGCTTTACTCTCGATCGAGCCGGATCGGTTCTCGGGACGGAGATCGCCAAGGGCTCGGGTTCGCGAATCCTGGATCGGCAAGCCGTCGGCATCGTGCAGACCGGCCGTTACCCTGCGTTTCCCGAGGCCGCCTTTCGCGGGGAATCCCGCCATACTTTCATCGTTACGATCGAGTTTCACCTATGAACTTCCATCTCTATCACCAGCTCACGTTCGACGTGCTGTATGCCTGTCTTGCCGTCCTGAGCTTCGTCGTCCTGGAACGCGCCTTTTATCTTGGCTATCTGGCGTTACGGTCCCGTCGACTGGGGCATGCGGTACGCAGTCAGCCCGGTCCACAACTGCCCGCCGTGCCGACTGCCGCTCGGGACCCGATCTCACAAGCGATCGGGCGCTATGTCGAGCTCGCGGCACAGAAGGGCGTCACCCGTGGGCAGCTCGAAGATTATTCCGCGGCCCTGTACATCGAGGTCGACAAGAAAATCAGCGCGCGCTTGTGGGTGCTGGACACCATCATTACCGCGGCGCCGCTGCTCGGACTGCTGGGCACGATCCTGGGGATCATGCAAACCTTCACCGCGCTGTCGCAGGGAGGGATCTCCGATCCGGCCGAAGTCAGCCGCGGTATCGGCCTTGCGCTGACGGCAACCGCCGTTGGCATCGCAACGGCCCTTCTGGGATTGCTCGGGCACAATCTACTCAATCGGCGGGCACAACTGCTCATCGAAGATTTCAAGCTGTTCGTCTTGCGGCTCACTCCCGCATCGATCGCCTAGCGCTCATGGCGCCGGACCCCGCTCGAGCACCAAGACGAAGAAGCTGCCCGGAATGATGGGTGCTTTCGATTCCTCCCCGGTCGACGCGGCAGCGGGCCCGAACTTCGCCGACGGGAGGTAGAGCTTATGAGTTCTGTCGTCGAGGGCGAGGGTGCGGGCTCCCAACGCGGTCGACACCGTCTGAGTCACGGTGAAATGCTCGGGATCCGCCTCGTGCACGACGGTCAATGTGCCTTCGCCGTTGGCGCTGAGCGCGTTCTGGCCGTCCGCATCGAACTCCGCGCCGTCGACGCGGGCACCGATCGGGAGCGTGACGATCGACCGGCCGTCGGTGGTGTCCAGGATGGTCATCTTGGAATTGGCGCACACGGAGAAGCTGCGGTGATGCCTCGCATCGAGCGCCAGACCGGTGGGTCCGTCGCAGCCGGGCAGCGCCCAATGGGCCGTGACCCTTCGCGTTTTGACATCCACCACCGCGAGCTCATTTTTGTTCTCGAGATTGACGAAGATATGGCCCTCGGTGTCCGCCCGCGCGAACTCCGGTGCGCCGCCGAGCGCAAGGGTGGCAACCACCCGATCTTCGGCGGCATCGATCACGCTCACATCGTTGCTGTGGCCGTTGAAGGCAAACACTTGACGGGTTCGCGGCTCGAACAGGATCGCATCGGGCTTGGAGCCCACGGCGACCTTTGCCGTGATACGGAGGGTCTTCAGGTCGAATATCATCACTTGATTGGCTTTGCCGGCGCTGATGAAGCCGCGCCCGAGATCGGATGCGATGGCTATGCCGTGGACACCCGGAGTATCGGGGATATCGCCCGCGACTTTGCCCGTGGCCGTGTCGATCACCACGACGTGAGTGCCGCGCGACAGGTAGAGCCGATGCGTGCTGGAATCGACGCTCGGGTAATCCCATTTTCCATCGCCGCCCACCGGAATCGTCCCGGTAACGTCGTACGAGGAGGCGGCGGCAAAGCCGGCGCTGGCGCACAAGAGCAACAGGGGCGAAACGAGCAGTGCGGGTCGGATCATGGTGATTACTCTTGTCGGACTGGACGCGCATCATTATCACCGACGGAAATTAAGGCAGCGTTAAGACCGGGGAGACACCGGGTGGCCGGGCGGCCGGCGGCCATGTCATGAAAATCCTGCTGATCGAAGATGACCGCATGATCGGATGGGGCTTGCGCCGCGGCCTCATCGATGAGGGATTCTCGGTCGACTGGCTCGACGACGGGGATGCGGCGGTCGTCATCTGCTCGGAACAAAGCTACGATGCCGCGATTCTCGATCTGGGGCTTCCGAACCGCGACGGACTCAAGGTGCTGGCGGAGCTGCGTCATCAGGGTAATTCGCTGCCGATCGTCGTGTTGACGGCGCGCGAGACCGTCGCCGACCGGATCAAGGGCCTGAACGCCGGTGCCGACGACTATGTTTGCAAGCCCTTCGATTTCGACGAGCTCGTGGCGAGGCTGCGCGCGGTCATGCGCCGCCGCGCGGGTCTTGCAGCCGCGGTGCTGGAATACCGCGACGTGAGCCTGAATCCGACCACCCGACGTGTGGCTTTCAAAGGCCGGCTCTTGACGCTGTCGGCCAAGGAATTCTCACTGCTGGAAATCCTGCTGCAGCGTCCGGGCGTGGTGCTGACGCGCAATCAGTTGCGGGACAAGCTGTATGGATGGGACGATGATGTCAGCAGCAATACGGTCGAAGTGTTCATCCACTCGCTGAGGCGCAAGCTCGGGCACGACTACATCGAAAACGTCCGCAGCATCGGCTACCGGATGCCGTTACCGTGAGATCCATCCGGACGCGCTTGGTGACGGGATTGCTGGCCAGCGTGTTCATCGTGCAGGTGATCGTGTATTTGCTCATCTACGCACGGATCGAAGACGAGATCGATGACCTGTTCGATGCCGAGCTGGAGCGCAGCGCCGCGAGCGTCAATCCGGCGGCGCCGCGGCCGATCATTCCAACTCCGCTGCGGAACGTCGAAAACCCCCAGGAAGGCATGGTGATCACCGTGTGGAGCGCTTCCGAGGGACCGCCCTCGTACCAATCGCATCCGCAGCAGGGTATTCCGAGAAGTCTGCCGCATGGCTTCTCCAAGAGAATGATCGATCACCGCGAATGGCGGCTGTTCGCGACGCCCAATCAGGGGCAGATGGTGATCGCGGCCCAACCTGCGGATGTGCGCGATAGCGCCGCGAAGAAAATCGTCGCGCGGATCATTCTGCCATCCCTCGCCGCGCTGCCTCTCGCCGCGCTGATGATCCTGATGGCGGTATTCTACGGATTGCGGCCGCTCGCGAGAATAACCGGGGAGCTGCGCTCGCGCTCGCATCGCGACTTGGCGCCGATCGATGTCGCGCGCCTGCCGCCGGATATTGCGCCGCTGGCCCATGCGTTGAACGGACTGATGCAGCGGCTGTCGAGCATCATCGGAGCCCAGCGAACATTCATTGCCGACGCAGCCCACGAGCTGCTGACGCCGCTGACGGCATTGCGCCTGCAGGCACAAATGCTGGCGCGTGCCAAAAGCACGAGCCGCCGGGAGGAGGCGATGGCGGAATTGCAGGGGGGTGTCTCGCGCACCCTGCAGCTGGCGCGTCAGTTGCTGACGCTGGCTCGTCACGATGCCGATACGGCGGCGCCGTCCACCGACGAGATCGATCTGAGCGTCATCGTCGAGCGGGTGATGACGATCCACATTCCGCTGGTGGACGAAAAGGCGCTGCATCTGGAACATGAGATCCGCGAAGGAATGTGGGTGTTGGGCGATGAGGAAGCGCTTGCCGTGTTGATCTCCAACCTGCTCGACAATGCGATCAAATATGCCGGACGTGGCGGCCGGGTGCGCTTGACGGGGCGCCGGGAATCCTCATCCGCCATTCTTCGGATCGAAGATACCGGTCCGGGAATCCCCCTCGATGAGCGTGAGCGGGTGTTCGATCGATTCTATCGCAGGCGCGATACCACCGAGAGCGGCAATGGCTTGGGGTTGGCGATCGCGAAGGACATCGCCGTCCGTCACGGCGCTTCGATCGCTCTGGGCTCATCCCTTGGACTCGGCGGGCTCTGCGCCGAAGTGCGCTTTTCGGCATCAACGGCTGCCGGCGGCGCCGCGGCCGGGCGGGCGCATCGGGCGCAGGCGGACGCTCACCCGGGACGGGGCGGATCCGCCCCCCAAGCAATTCCCTCGTCGAGGTCGCCACCCGTTTCTTTCTGAGATGAACCACCACGCTCTGTTCACGCCTTGCCGAGTCGGTGGCCGCGAACTCGCGCATCGTATCGCACTCGCGCCGATGACCCGCACAAGAGCCGATTACGCCACGCTCGCCCCCACCGCGGAGACCGCGCTTTACTACGCACAGCGCGCTTCGGGGGGCGGGCTCCTGATCACCGAGGCGACCCACATCTCGCCCGAAGCGACTCCGGTCTGGACGATCTACTCGGCGGTTCGTGACGACGGTGGCCACGTTCCGGGAATATGGAGCGGCAGCCAGGTGGATGCGTGGCGCGCCGTGACGGATGCCGTTCATGGGAAGGGTGCGCTCATCTCATGCCAGCTCCTGCACGCGGGCAGGGTGGCGCAACCCGGGATAGGCGAACACCCCTTGGTACGAGGCAGCGGCGCTCCGCTGCCGCCGGTGTCCTCGTCGGCGAGCGCATTGCGGCCGGATCCGGACGGCGGCGATTACAGCTGGGACCAGCCTGCGGTCGTGCCGCGGGCCCTCGACACCGGGGAGATCGCCCGGGTCATCGAGGATTATCGCCGCGCGGCGAGCAACGCCGGCGCGGCCGGGTTCGACTACGTCGAGCTGCACGCCGCCCATGGCTATCTGATTGAGCAATTCCTGTGCGATGGCATCAATCGGCGTCCGGACCGGTACGGCGGCTCGATCGGCAACCGCTGCCGATTGCTGTTCGAGATCGTCGAGACGCTCGTCGCCGAGCTCGGCCCCGGGCGCCTCGGCGTGCGGCTGTCGCCGACCTCCGTCGATGCCGCGACCGGCAAGCTCCATCAGACGTATTTCGGTGCATTCTCCTCGGACGCCGAGCAGTTGTACGAGCACGCGGTAGCCGGTCTCAACGAGTTTCCACTGGCTTACCTGATGCTGACCGAGCCTCGGGTCGGGGCTTTGTCGGAGCCGGCGGAGGCGGCTGCCTCGCACGCGAAGCCGTTGCGCAATGGCAGGCTGCGTGCAATCTATCGCGGCGTGCTGATCGGCGCGGGCGGATTCACGCCGCGAACGGCCGAGGCGGCCGTGGCCGGCGGCGCTTATGATCTGGTCGCGTTCGGACGCTGGTTTCTCGCCAACCCCGACCTTCCCGATCGCTTGCGCGACGGCAGTCCGTTGAACGTCTATGACCGGGCCACGTTCTACGGCGTCGGTGCCAAGGGCTATATCGATTACCCGCGTTCACGGGAGATCGGAAACCCGCGTTTTGGAACGTATCCGCTGATCGAGCAGTCGAGGATCGGCAGCTCGCTGCGCGCGATTACCGGCCGGTCTTGAATCTTTGCCAGATGCGGGTGAGCGCGCGCGCCTGTTCCGGAATGAAGTCGCCGTTGTAGCCGAGATTGACCGCGGTCCGGGCGTTACTATACACTCGTTCAACAACGAACACGACCGGGGGAGAACGCGATGCTCGAGGATGTGAAGCAAAGATCGCCGGGAGACCGGGCGCGGCTCGAGCAGGCGGTGCTTGCGGACGGGGAGGTCGAGCTCCGGTGGCAGGCCGGGGACCGCGGCAGCCGATTCTCGCCGTTTTGGCTGCGCGATCATTGCCACGGCAAGCAGAGCCTGCACCCGGATACCCTGCAGCGGCAGGTGGATACGTTCTCGATCCCCGCGGACATCACACCGTCCCGCCTCGAGATCGCCGATGAGGGCCGCACCCTGCGCATCACCTGGGTGCACGACGGCAGCGAGAGCGTGCTCCCAGCCGCCTTCCTCCGGGAGGTCGCCGAGGCCTCCGGGCGCATCGCGGCGCCGCGACGGCGCCTTTGGGACCGCGACAGCCTGGGCGTGGATTTTCCGACCATGGAGCATGCGGAGATCATCTCCGGCGACGCGGGCTTGCTGCGCTGGCTGTCGATGCTGGAGGAATATGGCTTCGCCCTCGCGGCGGGAGTTCCGCCGACCATCGAGGCCACCCGGCAACTGGTCACCCGCATCGGCTACGTGCGCCAGACGATCTTCGGCGGGATGTGGGATTTCACGGCCAACCTCGCATTCAAGGACACGGCCTACACCTCGGCCGCGATCGGCCCGCATACGGACGGGACCTACAGCTTCGATCCACCGGGCTATCAGATGTTTCACTGCTTGAAATTCGACGGCACCGGCGGGGAAAGCACCCTGGTCGACGGCTTCGCGGTGGCCGATCGCATCAAGCGCAGCGATCCGCTCGCGTTCGAGGTGCTGTCGAGCGTGAAGGTCCCGGCGCAATACCTGGGCGACGGCGTTCACCTGCGGGCCGAGCATCCGGTGATCGGTCTGGACCACGATGGAGATCTTGCGCAGATCGCCTACAACAACTATGACCGCGCGCCGTTCAGCCTCCCGCCGCCGCGCATGGCAGCCTTTTACCGTGCGCTGAAGCTGTTCAACCGGCTCATCAACGATCCGGCCCACGAGATCACCATGCGGCTCGCGCCGGGAACCGCGCTGTTGTTCGACAACTGGCGGACGTTGCACGGGCGGCGCGCATATCGGGGCGAGCGATGGCTCGGCGGGGCATACCTGAACAAGGAGGATGTCGAGAGCAAGCTGCGGGTGCTTCGCGCTAAAATGGCGGAATGAACACCACTCTCAGTCGAAATTTCGGCAGCGACAACGTCACTCCGGCATGTGCGCCCGTCATGGCGGCGATCAACGCCGCCAACACCGGCCTGGTAGCCTCGTACGGCGCGGATGAATTCACCGCGAGGTTGCAGATCGCGGCCTCGAAGCTGTTCGAGCGGGAGGTCTCGATCTATCCGGTGGCCACCGGAACGGCGGCGAATGCGCTGGCGCTCGCGCAGCTCGCGCCGCCCTTCGGCGGGATTTACTGCCACGCGGGCGCGCACATCGTGACCGACGAATGCGGCGCACCGGAGCTTTTTACCGGCGGCGCCAAGCTTCTCGGCCTGCCATCGCCGAGCGGCAAGATCGCGCCGGAGGCGATCGAGGCATCGGTGGCTCTGGCGAACGACATGGGCGTGCACCATGTGAAACCGTCGGCCGTCAGCGTGACCCAGGCGACCGAGCTGGGCACGGTGTACGGGCTCGACGAGCTGAAGGCGTTGACCGCGGTGGCCCGACGCCACGGCCTCGCCGTGCACATGGACGGCGCGCGCTTCGCCAACGCCGTGGTGCATCTCGGCTGCACGGCGGCAGAGGCGACCTGGAAGGCGGGTGTCGACGTGCTTTCGTTCGGTGCCACGAAGAACGGTGCGCTGGCGGCCGAGGCCGTGGTGTTTTTCGATCCGCGCCGTGCGGAGGAGTTCGAGCGGCGGCGCAAGCAAGCCGGTCACCTGTGGTCGAAGCTGCGCTACCTGAGCTGTCAGCTGCTCGCGTATCTCGAGGATGATCTCTGGCTGCGCAATGCGCGGCAGGCCAACGCCATGGCCGCGCGGCTGGGCGAAGGCTTGGGTGGGGTGGCGGGGACCAGGCTGCTGCAACCCGTTCAAGCCAACGAGCTGTTCGTGGCGGTCCCCGAGCGACTGATCGGCGCCCTCGAGAACGAGGGCTTTCATTTTTACCGCTGGCCCTGGCTCGAGGTGAAGGACGGCGCGGCGATCCGGCTGGTCACGAGTTATGCCACCGGCGAGGCGGACGTGGACGATTTCCTGCGGTGTGCCGCGCGGCTTGGATAGCGCGGCAAGCCCGGCCCTCAGCCCTGGAATATCAACAGCACGTAAGCGACGAACAGCAGCATGTGCACCGCGCCCTGCAGAACGTTGGTGCGTCCGCTCGCGAAGGTCACCACGCTCAACAGCAAGGTCAGCATCAGCATCATGAAGCTGGTGTTCTGCAAACCCAGGTAGATCGGCGCGCCGAGCAGATGACTGACCAGCAGCATCAGGGGAACGGTCAGGCCGATGGTCGCGAGGAGCGACCCCAGGCAAATGTTGATGGAGCGCTGCAAATGGTTCGCCACGGCCGCGCGTACCGCTCCGATCGCCTCCGGGGTAGCCACCAGCGCCGCGATGACGACCCCACCGAGCGCCGTCGGGGCATGCAGGCTGACGATGAGGTCATCGATGGGACGGCCGAATTGTTCGGCCAGGTACACCAGCGGCGCCATGTAGGCTACGAGCAGCAGCGCATGGGCCCCCCAAGACATGCGTGCGCCTCCGACGGTCTCGTGGTGCAGTTCCTCGTCCTCCAGGCCCGATATGAAATACCCGCGGTGCCGGCCGGTCTGGACACCCAGGAAGGCGGCATACAGACCGAGACACATCAGCGCGAGGAACGTCTCTTGTGCTCCTGACAGGGTGGGACCGGGCGTCGTCTGCGTGTAGTTCGGCATGATCAGACTCAACACCGCCAGCGGAATGATCACGCTCAGGTAGGCGTTCGCGCCCTGCAGGTTGTAGTGCTGCTCGCGATGCCGCCAGGCGCCGAGCAGGAGCGATGCGCCGACCATGCCATTGAGGATGATCATGATCACCGCGAACAGGGTGTCTCGCACCACGCCGGCACTGTCTTTCGCGTGGATCATCACCGCGGAGATGCTCGCCGCTTCGATGGCCGTCACGGCCAGGGTGAGAACGAGCGTACCGAGCGGCTCCCCGAGATGCACGGCGAGATCCTCCGCGTGCCTCACGACGCACAAGGCGGCTCCCATGATGACGGCAAACAACCAGACGAAGATCACGGCCTGGCGTGCCAAGGTTGCCGGCTCGCTGTAAAGGCTGTGGCCGCCGAACAAGAACAGCAGGGCCGTGATCACGCTCACGCCCAACAACCACTCGCTGCGGATGATCGATGGTGCTGTAGGGGAGGGCACGCTGGCTCGCTCGAGGCAGGATGCGGCAGCATAGCGAATCCACCGGCCCTTGTCCGGCGGTCCGCCGTGCCTGGCCGCCGCGTTCCGGCAACTCCGTGCCGCTACGCTTCGGCCGCCGACGTCTCAGTCGCCGGCGCGGCGCCCGCTGTTCATTCGCCGATTGGAACCCGTGGAGCGGGTACGATTGGCCGCTTCGCCTCGGCGCGGACCGGCGCGCCGATCTTCATAATGACGGTATTTGCAAGCGCAGGCCGAGGCATCACAGTGGGCGAGCGGCAGCGCCGGGGCCTGCGAGGACAGATAGCGTTTACCCCTGCAGGCCTGCGCTGCGCCACAGGCGGAGGGAGGTGCGATGATGGCGACGGAGTGCCAGCGGTTCGGCAATGCGCGTGACACCCGATTCTTGTCGGGTTTGCGAGCGTCGTTAGGGGATTCCATTAGCATGCGGCGACGCTATCGCGACCGGGTTCGCCGCGACGGGCGATTTCACATAACTGAGCCGCTCCGCATCGATACTGGGGTGTCGATCACGTTCCGAGCGAAATGCGTGCAGGGAGTCGTGCCGATGAGATGCCGATCGAACTTCGTCCGAGCGCTGCTCGAGGATCTGATGAGCCGGTACCAGGGCAGCGTCCCCGGCGCCGGATTGCTCGTGCTGGATGCGGGCATGCCGGCCGTCCGGCAGGCGTACGGCATGGCGGATCTCGAGCAAGCCCGCGCCGCGACCACCGCCACCAACTACCGGCTGGCCTCGGTGACCAAGCAGTTCACCGCGGCGGCGGTGCTGATGCTGGCGGAAGAGCCTGCACTCTCGCTCGATGCACCCGTGAGCACCTGGTTGCCGCAGCTCTCCGCGCCCGCGGGGGAAGCGACCGTGCGGCAGCTGCTGACGCATACCTCGGGCCTGATCGACTATGAAGATCTCATCCCGCCCGACCGATGCCTGCCGTTGCAGGATGCCGATGTGCTGACCCTGCTGGCTGCCGAGCCGCGCCTGTACTTTCCCGCCGGGAGCGCCTATCGCTACAGCAACGGCGGCTACGCGCTGCTCGCGCTCGTCGTGCAAGCGGTATCCGGGAGGAGCTTCGCGACGTTTCTGCGGGAACGCCTCTTCACTCCGCTCGGCATGAGCGGCACGGCCGCACACCAGGAGGGCATTTCGAGCGTGACCGAGCGGGCCTACGGCTACACCCAGATCGGGGGAAGATGGAAGCGTACCGACCAGGATCTCACCAGCGCCGTGCTGGGCGACGGCGGCGTGTATTCCTCCATCGACGATCTGGCGAAGTGGGCTGCGGCCCTCGATGAGGGCCGTCTGCTGCGTCCGGAAAGCTGGCGGCTGGCGTTCACGGCCGTGACGCCGACGGCGGACCCGGCGGTTCGCTACGGCTACGGCTGGCGGATCACCGCGGACACCGTCTGGCACTCGGGCGAGTCGGTCGGATTTCGAAACGTCATCGTGCGCTGGCCGAAGCAGCGGCTCACGGTGGTCATCTTGACCAACCGCAACGAGCCCGAGCCTTATCCGTTTGCGCTGGCGCTCGGGCGGGCGTTGCTCAGCCCCTCCGGCTGATCAGTCCTCGCTGGTAGTCGCTGCGGTCTTGCCGAATCGATAGGACAGCCGCATGCCGAACACGCGCGGCTCGTTCACCGTCTGGCGCAGGTCGAAGTTGCCCTCGTTGGTGTAGATCACCGCATTCTTGTTGGTGAGGTTGGTGATGTAGAGCTCCGCGGTCCAGTGCTCGTCGAGCTGGTCGAGCCCGGCTCGCAGGTTCATCAGCGTGTAACCGGGCTGCAGCACGTAGGGCAAGCCGTTCGTGCCCGTCGCCTGGAGCGAATTGAACATGTCTCCCTTGTGCGTGGCGTCGTACTGGGCGTACCAGTGCAGCGCATCGTGGATCGGCAGCTCATACCGGACGTTGCCGCTCCAGTTGAAATAGGGCACGTAAGGCAGCCGCTCTCCCGGATACACCTCGAAATTTGTATTGTAATAATTGTTCCGGGTGATACGCGAATCGTTGTAGCTCGCGGACAGCCCCATGCTCAATCGTGCGTTCGGCTGGAATTTGACGTTCGATTCCATGCCGTAGATCCGAGCATCGCCGACATTCTCGTTGAAGCTCGATGCCGCACAGATCTGGGGGTCGAACAGCAGCGTCTGATAGTTCTTCCAGGGCATGTAATACATCGCCCCGTTAAAGAGCAGGCGCCTGTCAAGCCAGGTGGTCTTCCAGCCGAGCTCCCAATTCGTCAGCGTGTCGGGCTGGAACTGCGGCGGCGCGCCGTTTTTGACGCATTGCTCGGCAAGACCCACGTTGACGCCGCCATCGCGGAAGCCCTGCGCCCAATCCGCATACACCAGCGCATCGCCAGTCAGGTTGTAGCTCAGCTTGGCCTCGCTGTTCCACTTGTTCGACGAGCCGCCCAAGCTCGCCGGTGTCTGCGGGGCATACCAATAGCCGCCGTACGTCGAGGTATTGAAGGTCGAATGGAAATGCACGGTCCCGACCTCGAAATGCAGCCGCGACGTCAGGTCGAAAGTGACGTTCGCGAACTCGGTCGTCTGCAGGTAGTCGTAACGCGTATTGTAGCTGTACCAGTCGTCCGGCTTCGGCGGCACCGCTCCGGAGTTGTAGTAGTAAGCGGTAGCCGCCTGCCAGGCCTCCCCGGCCGTTTGCAGGCCCGGCATGTGGTAGTAGTCGCCATAGAACTCGCGTGTCTTCTCCCAGTAGGCGCCGCCCAGCCAGTGGATGTATCCGCCCGGCTTGGACTGCAGGCGCAGCTCGTTCGACCACCGGTCGGTCTTGGTGCGGTAGTCGTAGGAGAGGGTGGGCACGTTGCAGCCGCTGAAGCCGCCGCCGTTGACGGGGTCCGTGAGGCAGGCGTAGGCCTGCTGAGTGGTCGCGTTGAAGGACGGCCCGGTATTCACGTACTGCATGTACTCTGAATATTCGTTGACCCAGCGATCGTCCTGCGCCCAGTACGTATTCGCATACACGAGGTCGCCGATGCCCACGTCGCCGTCGAGATGGAAGTCCAGCGTCTTCGTGTAGTATTGCTTGAATTCCGGGCCGAAGCGATCGACATTGCGCCGACCCAGCGAACGCACCGGGCCGTTGACCAGGTCGCCGTTGAGATCGACCGCGCCGCCGATGGTGGGATTTTCGTCCCACGCGCCATGCGTCAGCTGTCGCTGATAGCTCGCGGTCAACGTGGCCTTCCAGCCGTCTGCGATCTTCTGGCCGATGGCGGCGCGCCCGCCGGTCACTTTCTCGACGTTGTAGTTGCGGCCCGCCCACTGGGAATTGTTCGAGACCGTGCCGTTCACCCAGTTGCGGGTGACGTTCAGGTTGTCGATGTAGCCGCCGTGGTAGTCGTTGTAGCCGGAGAGGCGGATCGCCGTCCAGTCCGCGATCAGCGGGATGTTGACGAAGCCCTCGATGGTGCCGTTGTGGGTGCCGCCGTCGATCTTGCCGATGTCGGTGTCGATACCGGCACTGAAGCCGCTGGCATCCGGTTTGTTGGTGGTGAAGCGCAGCGCACCGGCCATCGCCCCCGCGCCGAAGGTCGTGCCTTGAGGTCCGTTCAGCACTTCGATCTGACCTATGTCATAGAGATGCAGATCGGGCGTGTTGCCGTAGAAGTTCATCGACATGTCGTCGACCAGGTAGGCTGTGGTCGATTCGTTCGAGTAGTTCGGGTTGCTGCCGTCGGACACGCCGCGCATGACGAAGGTCTGGGTGCCGGGACCGGCGCTCACGAAGGAGATCGAGGGCGTCTGGGCGGCGTAATCCTCGAACTGGGAGATCGCGAGGTTCTTGAGGTCCTTGGACGTATAGACGTCGATGCTGATCGGCACGTCCTGGAGATTCTCGGCGCGCTTGCGGGCGGTGACGATGACCTCATCGAGGGTGCTGCCGGCCGGCGCGCCGCCCCCCGCCGTGCTGTCCCCTGCCGCATCGGCCGCCGCCATCATCGGGTAGATCGCCGCGCCGCCGGACAGGGCGGCCGCTATGGCGACTGCGAGCCGGGTGGGGGAGGGTTGGAACCCGCCTTGTGCCGGTCTGGCCACGAAGCGCGCAGGTTTTTGGCCCATTCGAGCATCCCCTTGTAGTTTCATTGCCACATGCGTCCAGGCACGCGGTACCGGGATCATGTCCCGGCGAACCGGCGGCTGTCAATCCAAAACGCGCAATAACTGATCGGATGTTCAATAAGGACGTAACGCCGGGCGGTTCCTCACTCGAAGCGCCGCAGACAATCTCCGAGCGCCTGCCGCAGGGGCTCCAGCTCCCGCCCGAAGTGCTTCCAGTAGCCGACCCCGGAGGTGTAGAGCGGCTGGCGCACCTGCTCGGCGCTGGCGGTGCGCACCGGCCGCTTGGTCTCGTGGAAGGCGAGGCAGGCCGGCTCGAAGTCCAGGCCGCAATGCTTCAGGAGCCGCCGGATGTACGTCTCGGGGTCGTGCACCAGCTCCTCGTAGGCGAGATGCAGCACCTTGCCCGGCAGCACTTCGTCCCAATGGTCCATGAGCCTCAGATAGCAGCGATAGTAGCGGCCGAGATCCTCGAGGTCGTAGCTGAAGGATTGGCCCTCGGCAAAGTATTGCTTGAAAGTGCTGAAGCAAGAATCCATCGGGTGACGGCGCACGTCGATGATCGTGGCTTTCGGCAGGATGGCATGGATCAGCCCCACATGACTGAAATTGTTGGGCATCTTGTCGATGAAGCGCGCCCGGCCGGTTCGGATCGGGGCGGTTTCCTCGATATAGCGGCGGCCCAAGCCGGCGAAGTGCGCCGCCGGCACCTCGCGGAGGTTTTCCGGGTAGGCATCGCGCGCGACGTTCGCATGATCGAATTCGCGAACGAGGGTCAACACGTTGGGCAGCTCGAAGGTGCCTTCGACGCTCGAATGACTGGCCAGGATCTGCTCCACCAGGGTCGAGCCGGAACGGGGCAGCCCGACGATGAAGATCGGGGCGGGGTCCTCATGGCCGAGGCCTTGCCGCTGCGCGAAGAACCGCGCATCGAAGCATTCCCGGACCCGGTGCGTTTTGTTCTCGAAGAGGGCCATGTCGAAGGGGGCCGTGTGGCGACGGCGCGCGTTGCCCTGGGCGTAGTGCTCGAAGGCGAGCACGTATTCGCGTCGATGCTCGAAGGCGCGGCCCAAGGCGAAGTGCAGCTGTGCCTGGTCGTTGTGCTCGCCGTCCTCGCCCTTGAGGAGCGCCTGCATCGAAGCGATCTCCCGCGGGTCGAACACGTAGTTCTTGAGATCCGCGAGACTCCAATAGGCCTCTCCGAATGCAGGATCGATTTGCAGGCTGGCCTTGTAGCTCGCCTCGGACTTAGGGCGATTTCCCAGAGTCTTGTACAGATGACCGATGGAGAGCGGCAGGCGCGCCTCGGCCGGGTTCAACCGTGCCGCTTCCTCGTATGCCGTCAACGCGTCGGGCTGGCGCATCAGGCGGGCGCATACGTTGCCGAGCAGGACCCAGTTGGCCGGGTTCTCCGGCTCCATCTTCAACAGATGCCGGACCGCCGCCTCTGCCTCCGGCAGCCGTCCCAGGTCCACCATGGCCTGGCACAGGCCGCGCCAGGCGAGCGGCAGGTGCGCCGACTGCTTCAGCGCGTGCCGCAGCAGCCGCTCGGCGTCGCGGCCGCGGCTCACCGTGAGCGAGACGGCCGCAAGTCCGCAGAGCGCACCGACGTGGCTCGCGTCGATTTTCAGGATGTCGCGAAAGATGATCTCGGCCGTCTTGCGGTCCTCCGCGGTCAGCGCGCCGGTCGCCTCCTCGATCCGGCGGCGAAACGGGTCGGCGAGCCGCGCCCGCTCATAGGCGAAGCGCGCGTCGGGATACCTGCCGAGATCCACGAGCACATCGCCGTAGGCCAGCCAGGCGCCGTCGAGGGCGGGATCCGCCTCCACCACCTGCCGCAGATGCGAGCGGGCGTCCTCCAGGCGTCCCGCCGCCCGCAACGCACGCGCGAGCTCGGTACGCGCCGGCCAGAACCGCGGGGCGGCCGCGACCGTTCGTTCCAGGATCTCGAGGGCGGGCAGCACCTTGTCCTGCGCGAGCAAGGCCGCGCCGAGCAAGCGCGAGCTGACCACGTCCCCCGGTGCCGAGGCTTGAATGGCGCGGAGCTGCCGCTCGGCGCTCGCGAAACGGCCGGCGCGCAGCAAGGCCAACGCCTCGGAGAACGCGGAGCGCGACGGCGCCGGTGACTGCGGATCGCCCATGGCGGCATTCTCACATTAATTCATGCGCGCGGCTGCCTCTCGTATAATCGGTCAACCCAAGCGATGGCGACCAGGCAGCATATGTCCATTCAAGTCACACGCGTCGGCCGTGCCCTGGGCGCCCAGGTCAGCGGCATCGACTTGTCCGAGGAGCTCGGCCCGGCAGACGTCGGCCGGTTGCAGGAGCTGTTGATCGAGCACCAGGTCCTGTTCTTTCGCGACCAGCCGATCACACCGCCCGCGCAGCTGAGATTTGCCGCGCACTTCGGCTCGTTGCACATTCATCCGATCTATCCGGTGCTGCCCGAGTTGCCCGAGATCATGCTGATCGATACCCATACGGGTTTCCTGCCGGACAACGACAACTGGCATACGGACGTGACCTTCAGTGCGACTCCGCCGCTCGCCGGAATCCTGGCGGCCAAGCTGCTGCCGAGCGTCGGCGGCGACACCCTCTGGTCCAGCTGTTCCGCGGTCTATGAGGCGCTCTCCGAGCCCATGCGCCGGCTGCTGGAAGGGCTGACCGCCACGCATTCGGTGGCGAAATCCTTTCCGCCCGAGCGCTGGCAAAGCGACCCCGCCTTCAAGGAGCGCTACGAGAGGGCCGTGGCGAAGCACCCGCCGGTGACTCATCCGGTGGTGCGCACTCATCCGGTGAGCGGACGCAAGGGGCTGTTCGTCAACGAGGGCTTCACCACGCACATCAACGAACTCGCACCGCGCGAGAGCGAGGCGCTGCTCGCCTTGCTGTTCAAGCTCGCGGGACAGCCCGAGTTCACGGTGCGCTGGAAATGGCGGGTCGACGATGTCGCCTTCTGGGACAACCGCGTGACCCAGCACTACGCGGTCGCGGATTACCTGCCGGAACGGCGCACCATGCACCGGGCCACCGTCAATGGAGACCGGCCTTTCTAGGTAGTCCGGCAAAAGTTCCGAGCGCGGTAGCCGGCCAGCATGGCGGCCGCGCTCACCAGCCCAAACAGCAGCGACGATCGAAGAGCGGCGATGAAGCCCATCGCCGCGACGATGCATAGCATCGCCACGATCGCGAGGAGCGTGAGATAGGGATAGCCCCACATGCGGACGTGCAGCTTCTCCGGGGCTTCACGCTCGAGGCGAGCCCGCAACCTGAGCTCGGCCACCGCGATCAGCAGGTAGACGAATATGGCGACGGTACCGTAGGAATTCACCAGGAATGCGAAGGCGCGGTCCGGCGACACGTAGTTCATGATCACCGCGATGTAGCCGAACAAGGTTCCGGTGACGATGGCGCGGACCGGCACCCCGCGCGCATCGAGCCTGGCGAGACTCCGGGGCGCATCGCCACGGCGCGCGAGCGCCATGATCATGCGTGAGGAGGCGAACAGGCCGCTGTTCAGCGCGGACAGCACGGCCGTCAGGATGACGCCGCGCATGATCGGTGCGGCCCCCGGAATGTGCAGCGCCTGGAGTGCGCTCACGTAGGGCTGATCGATTCCCGGATCGTTCCAAGGCAGCACGCACACCACCACGAAGATCGAGCCGACATAGAACACCAGCACCCGGGAAATCACCGATTGCGTGGCGCGCGCGACCGCGCGCTCCGGCTCGGAGGACTCGCCGGCAGCCACCGTCACGAGCTCGGCGCCGAAATAAAATCCGGTCGCCGCCACGGCGCCGGAGAGCACGGGCGCGATGCCGTGCGGCATGAAACCGCCGTGCGCGGTGAGGTGCGAGAGGCCTCCGCTCGCGTGCGGCCAGAGCCCAAGGACGAATATCGCACCGAGACACAGGAACACGACGATCGCGGCGACCTTGATGGAAGCGAACCAGTACTCCGCCTCGCCCCAGGAACGCACCGACAGCAGATTGAGCAAGGTGAATGCGAGAATGAGCCCGAGTGTGAATACCCAGGGCGGGGTGTCCGGGAACCAAACGATCAGCAGGCGCGCGCCGGCCACCGCCTCGAGCGCCACCACGATGATCCAGAAGTACCAGTACATCCAGCCGGTGAGAAAGCCCGCGAGCTCGCCGAGCGCCAGCCGGTTGTATTCGTAGAAGCCGCCGACCGACGGATAGGCCGCAGCCATCTCGCCGAGCATGCGCATGACCAGCACGACCAGCGCGCCGGTGAGCGCGAAGGACAGCACCGCGGCGGGTCCGGCCGACCGGATCACGACACCGCTCCCCACGAACAGGCCGGCCCCGATCACGCCGCCGAGCGCAATCATCTCCATGTGCCGGCGCCTCAGCGCGCGGCGCAGGCGATTGTCGTCCGGCCCGCAGCCGGCGGTCAGGGGGCCTCGCCGTAGAATTCGCGGGCGATCTCGCCGAGCAGATCCGAGACATACGGTGCGAAGGAGCGCCATGCCTCGAGATGAAAGGTGGCCGGAGCGGTGCGCCACAGAACGATGTCGGCCTTGGCGAGCACGGTCCGGGTGCACATGCCGACCGGAAAAACCCGGGAATCGAGGTCGAGCGGACAGGCGGCGCTCAAGATCATCGCGGCATGGGGTCCGGTCACCTCGACGGCAAACTGCCGGTGGCTCACGTCGACCAGCGCGTGCGGCGCGCCGGCAAGCGCGTGCTCCAGGCTTTGCGCGGTCGAGGCGTGCGCGTCGTGATCCGAGACGTCGGTCCCGAGATCGAGCAACAGGTACTCGTCCGGTCCGAGCCAGAGGGTCGCCCGCGCTCCCGACACCGTGGCACGGCAGGCCTCCTCGGAGCACCCCGCGCCCCACACCGGCGCGAGCAAACCTCGCGCGCGCGCATCCGCGTGCAATATCCATCGTCCGCCCGGCGGCAGTACTTTGAGATAGCCGGTCGAGGCGACGGCGGGGGGACGGCGCTGCGCAAGCTCAGCCATTGATCCGCTCTCCCGCGGGGTCGTAGAAAACAGGCGAGGTGACCTCGACCTCGATATCCCCGCCGGGCATGGGCACGTACAGGCGCTGTCCCATGAGGGCACGCCCGCCGGCGACGAGCGCCAGCGCGATCGGATGACCCAGGACGCCGCTGGCGTACGAGGAGGTCACGTGCCCGATCAGCTTCATGGGCGGAGACTGCCCGCGCTGGGCGGCGACCTGCGCTCCTTCCTCGAGCAGCGTGCGGCCGTCGCAGCTGCGCAGCCCCACGAGCTGCTTGCGGTCCGGAGCCTTCATGGAGGCACGCGCGAGCGAGCGCTTGCCGACGAAATCCGCCTTGGTCTTGCCGACCGCCCAGGAAAGACCCGCATCGTCCGGCGTGACGGTCCCGTCCGTGTCCTGCCCGACGATGATGTAGCCCTTTTCCGCCCGCAGCACATGCATGCTTTCCGTACCGTATTCCACCATGCCGTGCGCCTGTCCGGCGGCGTGCACACTCTCCCACACCGCGGCGCCATAGTCCGACGGCACGTTGATCTCGAAGCCCAGCTCGCCCGTGAAGCTGACGCGGAACATGAGCATCGGCACGCCGCAAATCTTGCCGCGTGCCACCCCCATGTGCGGCAGCGCCGCCGCGCTCAAATCGATCTCCGAGACCAAAGGCTCGAGCACGCGGCGCGCGTTGCGGCCCTGGACCGCGATCACCGCCCATTGCTCGGTCGTGGAGGTGAGCCAGACGTTGAGATCGGGCCATTCGGTCTGCCGATAGTCCTCCATCATCGCCAGCACGCGAGGCGCGCCGCCGGTGGTCGTGGTGACGTGGAAGCGGTCCGGCGCGAGCCGCGCGACCACACCGTCGTCGTAGATGAAGCCGTCGTCGCGGCACAGAATTCCGTAGCGCGCCCGCCCCACGCTCAAGGACGTCCAGCTGTTGATGTACAGCCGGTTCATGAACTCCGCGGCGTCCGCACCCACCACCTCGATCTTGCCGAGGGTCGAGGCATCGAAGATGCCGCAGGCGCTGCGTACCGCCCGGCACTCGCGTGCGACCGCCGCGTGCATGTCCTCGAGGCCGCGGGGAAAATACCGGGCGCGCATCCACAGGCCGACGTTCTCGAAGACCGCGCCCTTGGCCTCGGCCCAGCCGTACATGGGCGTGGTACGGCGCGGATCGAACAGGTTGCCGCGCGAAATGCCGGCAAAACTGCCGAACGTGGTGGGCGTGTAGGGCATGCGGAACGTAGTCAGGCCCACCTGCGGAATCGGTGCCTTGAGATCCTGGGATGCAATCGCCAGAGCGTTCAGATTCGAGGTCTTGCCCTGGTCGGTCGCCATTCCGGTGGTGGTGTAGCGCTTCAGGTGCTCGATGGACTGGAAGCCCTCCCGCGCGGCGAGCTTCAGGTCGCGTACCGTCACGTCGTGTTGCCAGTCCACGAAGGCCTTGAGCGAGTTTTGGGACCGGGCGGCGGGCAGCGCACCCAGGCTTGCCCCGGCGCGGCGCACCGATCCTTCGACCACATAGTGACGATCCGCGCCGTCGAGTTGCGGCAACGATTCGCCCAGCGACTCGATCGCCGCGGCGCCCGCGGTGGCGCCGTCATCGAGCGCCTGCGCCAGGTCGGCGATCCCTCGGCAGGCACCGACCGAGCGTTCGTGCTCGGCCGCCCGGTTGGGGATGAAAGCCTGCAGCGCTTCGTCCCAGGCGAGCTGGCCGCGCGACTGCGAAAATAGATGCACGCTCGGGGTGAATCCACCGGACATCAACACCGCATCGCAGTGGATGCGGCGGGCTCTGCGTACCTGACCCGCGCTATCGGCCTCGCCGAGCGAAATCGCCTTGACGCGCCGTGTGCCTTCGGTGCCGACGACGGTGGCGCCCGCGAGCACCTCGATGCCGGCGCTGCGCACCGCGTCGGGCAGGCCGCTCGGCAGCTGCGGCCGGACATCGGCGACGGCGACGATGGTCGCGCCGCTCGCACGCAAATCCAGAGCCGCCTGATAAGCCGTGTCGCAGGCGGTCACCACCACCACGCGCCGGCCGACCAGCACGCCGTAGCGGTTGAGATAGGTCTGCGCGGCCCCCGCCAGCATGATGCCGGGCCGGTCGTTGCCGGGAAACACCAGCGGCCGCTCGATCGCGCCCGTGGCGAGGATCACTTGGCGGGCCCGTACGCTCCACAGCCGTTCGCGCGGCAGCTGCGCCGGCGGGTTCGCCAGATGATCGGTGATGCGTTCGTTCAGGCCGAGCATGTTGTGCGGAAAATAGCCGAATGCGGTGGTGCGCGTGAGCAGCGTGATCCGCGGATTGCGGCGTAGCTCCGTCACCGCGCGGCGTACCCAATCGAGCGCCGGGTCGCCGTTGATGCGCGCCCCGACATCGCCCAGGAGGCTTCCGCCGAACTCGGCCGATTCCTCGCAGAGCAGCACGCGGGCGCCCGAATCGGCGGCCGCGAGGGCGGCGGCGAGTCCCGCCGGACCACCGCCCACCACGAGCACGTCGCAGTGCGCATAGCGCTGCGCATAGCGATCGGGATCGGGGCGCGTCGGCGCCACCCCCAGGCCCGCCGCCCGACGAATTGCGGGCTCGTACCAATTCTTCCAGGCGCTCTTGGGCCACATGAAGGTCTTGTAGTAGAAGCCCGCCGGGAAGAACGGCGAGAGCCAATCGTTGATGCGTCCGACGTCGAGCTTGAGGCTCGGCCAGCGATTCTGGCTGAGCGCCTGCAGCCCCTCGTAGAGCTCCACCTGCGTGGCGCGAAGGTTGGGCGTGTAGCGCGACTCGTCCCGATACACGGTGACCAGCGCATTCGGCTCTTCCGCGCCGGCGGCGAGGACGCCGCGCGGCCGATGGTACTTGAACGAGCGGCCCATGAGATGCACGCCGTTGGCGAGCAGCGCGGAGGCCAGCGTATCGCCCGCAAACCCCCGGTAGGCGCGGCCGTCGAAGGTGAAGGTCAGAGGCCGGGAGCGGTCGACGCGGCCGCCGGAGCTCGAGCGGAAATTCACGGTGTGCGCCCGCCGACCTTGGCGAGATTCGGCTTGGGCTCGCCGTTCTTGTAGGTCGCAAGGAACTGATCGGTGGTCGTATCGCGCAGCGCATTGAAGAAGCGCCCGCAGCCGCGCGCGTGCCGCCAGCGCTCCGCATGCACTCCTTTGGTGTTGTCGCGCATGTAGAGAAAATCGGTCCAGGCCTGATCGTCGAGATCTTGGGGGCGCACCGGACGGGCGATGTGCGCCTGGCCGCCGTAGGTGAATTCGAGCTCCGGGCGCTCTCCGCAGTAGGGACAGTGGATGAGCAGCATGCGGTTAGTGCGCCACGGCCGCGGCTGCGGCCTCGTCGATGAGGTAGCCGTCGCGAAAGCGCTCGAGCGTGAAGGGCGCATTGATCGGGTGCGGCTCGTCATGGGCGATCGTCCAGGCGAATACGTGCGCCGAGCCCGGCGTCGCCTTGAATCCCCCGGTTCCCCAGCCACAATTGACGTACAAGCCCGGCACCGGCGTCTTGGCGATGATCGGGGAGCGGTCCGGCGTCACGTCGACGATTCCGCCCCAATTGCGCAACATGCGCAGGCGGCGGAACTGCGGGAACAGCTCGCAGATGGCATCGAGGGTGTGCGTGTTGACATGCAGGGCGCCGCGCTGGGTGTACGAGGTGTAGGCATCGGTGCCCGCGCCGATCACCAGCTCTCCCTTGTCCGACTGGCTGATATAGGCGTGGATGGTGTTCGACATCACCACACAGGGGAACACGGGCTTGATCGGTTCCGACACCAGTGCCTGCAACGGGTAGCTCTCCAGCGGCAGGCGCACGCCGGCCAAGGCGAGCACCACGCTGGTCGAGCCGGCCGCCGACACGCCGACTTTGCGGGCACGGATCGTGCCCCGGGTCGTCTCCACCGCTTCCACCGCGCCGCTCGCGTCCTTGCGGATGCCGGTGACCTCGCAATTCTCGATGATGTCGACGCCGAGCGCATCGGCCGCACGCGCATAGCCCCAGGCGACCGCGTCATGGCGCGCGGTGCCGCCGCGGCGCTGGAGCGCAGCGCCGAGCACGGGATAGCGGATGTTGTCCTCGATGTTGAGCGGTGGACAGAACTCCTTGGCCTGTTCCGGCTCGAGCCACTCGTTGTCGACCCCGTTGCAGCGGTTGGCGTGGACATGCCGCTTGAACACCTGGATGTCGTGCACCGTGTGCGCCAGCATCATCACGCCGCGAGGCGAGTACATCACGTTGTAGTTCAGCACCTGGGACAGGTCGTCCCACATCTTGACGGCGTGGTCGTAGAGCGCGGCGCTTTCGTTGAAGAGATAGTTGGAGCGGATGATGGTGGTATTGCGGCCGGTATTGCCGCCGCCGATCCAGCCCTTCTCGAGCACGGCGATGTTGCTCAGCCCATGCTCCTTGGCGAGGTAATAGGCCGCTCCGAGGCCATGGCCGCCACCGCCGACGATCACGGCGTCATAGCTCGCTTTGGGGGCGGCCTTGCGCCATTGCGGCGTCCAGCTGCGATGGCCCGACAGGCCCGCCTTGATGAGGGCCCACGCGGAGAAGGATTGGCGGCTCATGGAGGTATCTAGGCCCGGAGGTCCTTGTTTTCGGGATCATAAGGCGAATCCACCAGCACCGTCGCGCGCTTTCGCTCACCCAGGATCTCGATCTGGAGCTCGCTTCCGACCGCGGCGAACTCCGGTTTCACGTACCCGAGCCCGAGGCTCTTCTTCAAGGTATGGCCGTAATAGCCCGCGGTCGCACGGCCGACCAGGCGCCCCTTGCCGTCGAACAGGGGCTCGTTGCCGAGCGGATCGGCATCGGTCACGCCATGCACCTCGAAGGTGATGAAACGGTTCGGCACGCCTTGCGCGAGCTGCCTCTCGAGCGCCTCCTTGCCGATGAAGGCTCCCTTGTTCATGCGCACGAAGCGGTCGAGGCCGGCCTCGAAGGGCGTGTAGTCGGGGGTCAGGTCGCTGCCCCACATGCGATAGGATTTCTCGATGCGCAGCGATTCCATGGCACGCATGCCGGCCATGCCGATGTGGTGCTCGGCCCCGGCCTCGAAGATCGCGTCGAACAGGTGATGCGCGTATTCGATCGGGAAGTGCAGTTCCCAGCCGAGCGACCCGACGAAATTGACCCGCAGCAGGTATACATCGACGGCCAGGCCCACTTCGGTCACCTGGGCGGTGAGCCAGGGGAAGGAGGCGTTGTCGAGCGCCGTCTCGGCGAGCTTGGCGAGCACCTCGCGGGAGCGGGGACCCGCCACCACGAAGCAGCCGCGGCTCGAGGTGATGTTCCGCAAGCCGACCGAGCCGTCCTTCGGCAGCTTCTCGTTGAGGTAGTCGCTGTCATAGCGCTCGGCGGCACCGGCACTCACCACGTAGAAATGCTGATCCGCGATCTTGGTGATGGTGAATTCCGAGCGGATGCCGCCGCGGCGCGTGAGCGCGTGGCTCAATGCCATGCGGCCGATCTTGGTCGGCACTTTGTTCGCGACCAGGCCGTCGAGCCAGGCTTCGGCCCCGGGTCCCGTGACCTCGTGCTTGGTGAACGGAGTCAGATCGATGACGCCCACGTTCTGCCGCAGGTTCTGGACCTCCCGGCCCACGTGCTCGAAATAATTGGAGCGCCGGAAGCTCCAGCGATCCTTGGGCTCGATGCCGGGCGGCGCGAACCAGTTGGCGCGCTCCCAGCCGTAGCGCTGGCCGAACACGGCGCCCATGCGGGCGAGCTTGTCGTAGATCGGACTGGTTTTGGCCGGCCGCGCATCGGGCCGCTCCTCGTCCGGAAAATGGATCACGAACACATTGCGGTACGTTTCCTCGTTCTTCTTCACGACGTAGCGCTTGCTCGTGTACGGGCCATAGCGGCGCGGGTCGACCGCCATCATGTCGATGCCGGGCTCACCCTCGACGATCCATTCCGCCAGCTGCCATCCCGAGCCGCCGGCGGCGGTGATGCCGAAGCTGTGGCCCTCGTTGAGCCAGAGATTGCGCGCCCCCCAGGCCGGACCGACCAAGGGACTCCCGTCCGGGGTGTAGGATATGGGTCCATTGACGATGTCCTTGATGCCGCAGGACGCAAGGCAGGGCACGCGACGCTGCGCGGCCTCGACATGGGGCAGGAGCCGCTCGAGGTCGCCTTCGAACAGGCTCTTGCCGAACCAGTCGGGCACCCCGTCGGCAAACCGCGCGGGCGCGCCGGCCTCGTAAGGCCCCAAGATCCAGCCCATGCGCTCCTCGCGCAGATAGTAGGACTGATCGGATTCGCGCAGCACCGCGAGCTCGCGGCCGCCGCCTTGACGATAGGCTTTGAGCTCCGGCGATTCGTCATAGACGATGTACTGATGCTCGACCGGAATGGCCGGCACGTTGAGGCCGAACATGCGCCCGGTCTGCCTGGCGTAGTTGCCGGTGGCGCAGACCACGTGCTCGGCGACGATGTCGCCCTTGGTGGTGGTGAGGTGCCACTCGCCGGAGGGCGTGCGCTTGACGCCGGTGACCTCGGTCTGCTCGTAGATCTCGGCGCCGCGGGCACGGGCGCCCTTGCGCAGTGCCATGGTGAGATCCGCGGGCGCGATGTGGCCGTCGTCGGGATGGTAGAGCGCGCCGACCAGGTTTGGCGTGTCGCCGCCATTGCCGAGCTCGGCGAGCGGCCACAGCTCTTTCACCCGCTGCGGCGAGATGATCTGGAACGGGACCCCGATGGTGTTGGCCGTCCCGCAGTATTTCTGATACTCGTCCATGCGGTCGCGGCAGGTCGCGAGGCGCAGATTGCCGGTGACATGGAAGCTCACGTCCTGTCCGGTCTCCGCCGGCAGGCGCTTGTACAGATCGACCGAGTACTTATGCAGCTGCCCGACCGTGTAGCTCATGTTGAAGAGCGGCAGGAGACCGGCGGCGTGCCAGGTGGACCCGGCGGTCAGCTCCGAGCGCTCCACCAGGACCACATCCGACCAGCCTTTGTGCGCGAGGTGATAGAGCGTGCTGACGCCTACCGCGCCGCCTCCGATGACTACGACGCGGGCATGACTTTTCATCGCTGGATCCCCCGAAGAAAATTTCGCTCCGCAGTGTAACCAGCGGCCGCCGAAACAATAAGCCAATTGCGACAAACCTGGGTTCAAATGCGCCATGGGGGGCCACGCCTGGCGGTCGCCGCGTTCCGGGCTCAGACGCGAGGCCCGCGGCCCCGGAGCGCTCGGCGAGGTGCGTCTAAAAAGCGACATTTATATGTCGGAAACAGATATTTTAGGTCGACCCGATGGCATAATGGCCGGGCCGAGGGCCCATCAGAATTCGGACGGTCGCGGGAGGCTGGTTTGGAATCGCCTGCAACGCTTCGCAAGTGCAAGTATGCGTTTCTGACCCTCGCCAATTATTCGCTGATCGCCGTGGCCAACGCGCTCGAGCCCTTGCGGATGGCCAATAGGCTCGTGGGCAAGGACGTTTACGAGTGGTCGGTGCTCAGCCTCGATGGCCAGGCGAGCGAATCGAGCAGCGGCCTCAAGCTCACGCCGGCGGGCGCGCTGGACAAGCTCGCTTCCGTGGACATCCTGTTCGTGTGCGGTGGCATCAATATCCGTGAAGCGGTCTCGCCGGCGCTGGTGACCGTGCTGCGCCGGCTCGCGGAGCGGGGTGTGGCGCTGGGAGCGCTCTGCACCGGGGGCTATGCGCTCGCCAAGGCGGGGCTTCTGGATAATTTTCGCGCGACCATCCACTGGGAGAATCTCTCGGCGCTGCGCGAAGAGTTCCCGCGCGTGCTGATCAGCGATCAGCTGTTCACCATCGATCGGAATCGGTTCACCTGCTCCGGCGGCACGGCGCCTCTCGACCTCATGCTGAATCTCATCGAGGGCAAGCTCGGATCGCGCATCTCGCAGCGCGTGTCGGAGCAATTCATCGTCGACCGGGTGCGCAGGGACCGGGACCGGCAGTACGTGCCGCTGCGCGCGCGGGTGGGCGTCTCGCATCGCGGCCTGATCCGGGTCGCGCAGATCATGGAAGAGAACATCGAGAAGCCGCTGTCGCTCGAGAAAATCGCCAAGGCGACCGGACTGTCGCGCCGGCAGATCGAGCGGCTGTTCAAGCGGGATCTCAATTGCGTGCCCAAGCGCTACTACCTCGAGATGCGCTTGCGGCGCGCGCGGGAGCTCCTCCTGCAGACGGCCATGCCCATCATGGACATCACCGCGGCCTGCGGCTTTCAATCACCGCCGCATTTTTCCAAGTGCTATCGCAGCCAGTACGGCTATCCGCCGAGCGCCGAGCGCAAGAGCGGCGAAGCGAAAGCCACGCTGGCGGATGCCGAAGCGCCGGCCGCGCCGCCTTAGTCAGGGCGCGCCTCACAATCTCCTCAGGATCTCTTCAGGGCGCGGTCATGTGCGCGGCGATTCTGCGGTCTCCGATCATTCCCTCGAGTTCTGCGCGGGCATCGGGGACCCGGTCCTCCCATCGAATCCCCAAGCTGCCTTGGATGCCATCCGGACCATTGATCGAGATCGTCGCGTGCACCGTACGGACAGCGTCCGGCCCTTGGTCGATCGTTCCCGACACCGCGAGATCCTCCGTCCAGCGCACCCCATCGAGCACGACGTGCCGCGAGCCGCCGTGCTCGGTGATGTCGAACCGTCCGCCGCGAAGGCCGACGCCATGCCCGGACGAGTTGCCGGCGGCGCGAACCAGAATGTCGCCCACCGTCTGAGCGGCGGCGCTCGCCACGCGCAACGCGCTCTCGGGGGCCGCATTGCCCGCGTCCGCCACGGCCGCATCGACCTCGTCCGCGTGCAGGGCGAAGCGCGGCACGAGCCGCACCGGCGGAACCTGGGATGCGCAGCCGGTATTGCCCGGCTGCAACGTGTCGATGAACTGCCGCACGATGTTGGCGGCACACGGACTGCGCGCGTGCGGCAGGGCATTCACGTGAAAACTGTTTGCGACGAGAACCCGCTTGCCGTGCGGAAAGGCGGCGACCGCCGCGGCGCCGTCGGCAGGCGTCGTCATGTTGTCGAGCTCGCCGGAAATCACCAGCGCCGGCACGTCGGGGTAGGCGGCGTTCGGGGGCGTCGGGTGGCCGGCCGGGTGCGCGGCGGGCGATATCGGCCAGGAAACGCATTGATCGATGTAACTGTAGTCGAGCGGCATAGCCCGGTACTCTTCGATGGTGAACGGTGCGTAGGTATCGGGGAATGACAGGCGCCGCCCGGCGAGCGCGCGGTCGCGGTCGGCAGCACGCAGCGCCGGCGGCAGCCTCATGTCGAAGATCTGCGGTGGATCATGGCACATCACCGCCACCTCGAGCCCCGCGCTCCACTGAGTGATATCGGCGGCGGAATTCCGGGCGTCCGCGCTGTCGACGGCACCGATCGTTTCGGCCATGAGTCGCAGGAGCGGGGCTCGGTCGCCGTCGAGATAGGCACGGGCGGCCGCGTCGAGCTCGCGCACCGTCGCCAGGGCGGGGTCGCTGCCGAACATCACGGTCGCGAGATGCCCCGGGTCCGCGGTGAAGACCCGTTCCTTGCCGTCGGCATCGGCCGCACGGGCCGGCGCGGGAGAGAGACGCAGCTGCGCGAGCGTGCGGATGATTCGATCGAGGGAGCTTCCCGGGAGCTTCGCGCACGCCGTGGAGCGGCGGCAGGCCAGGTTGAATTTGTCGCGCATTGCCGGCGCGTAGCTCGGATACCAGGCATAGTCGGGGCCGTTCAAGGCGTACGCACCGTCCAACACCACCGAGCGCAGAGCCCACGGATGGCGAAGCGCGAACACCTGCTCGAAATACGTGCCGTAGGAATCACCGTAGAGATCGATTTTCCCGACGCGCAGCTCAGTCAGGATGGCCGCCAGGTCATCCGCGGCGAGCGCGGTCCCAAAAAGCGCTGCCCGCTCGCCCAAAGAATCGCCGCAGGCGCCCACCATATCCGTGGTCCATCTCTCGGCGGCTTGCAGCTGCGGGCAATCGAGCGCGCCCGACCGGCCGGTTCCGCGGTTATCCATGATCAACACCGCCCGGGTGCGCCTCAGAGGCTCGAACAGTGCCAGAAATTCGTCGCGCGATTGCGTGGCGGGGTAGCCGGGACCTCCCTCCGTCGCTACCAGCATGCCCGACGCGGAGCCGGGACCGGTGGCCGGATAGAGCTCGAAGTAGATCGAGAGGCGGCCGGGGACCGTGCCGGCCGGGTCGAGTGGGCGCTCGATGCGCCCGCAGTAGGCTCCCCGCCTTCCCGGCACTCCGGTGCAGCGGGTCAGCGTGAGCGCGCCCACCCGCAAGGTCGATGCCGCCTGCGGGGCGCCGGCCGCGGCGGCGCCGAGCGAAGCGCGCGGGAGCGATGCCAGAAATGCGCAGAGGAACAACAGCGCGCGCAGCGCGGCCGGTCCGCGGCCGCGGGACGCCGGGACGCGCATGCCGCGGCGGCTGTCGTTTATCGCGTGCGGAAGGTCGCGTCGGGACAACCGTCCCGGGTCCTGATTGCTATGCTGTAAGCATCTGCCGGCGAAGGAGCCGATCATGAATGCACGCGATGTCATATTGAGCCGCCTGAGACGTAGAAATCCCGAGACCGCGCTCGAGCGCGACTTCTATTGCAGCCCGGAAGAATACCAGGTCGACCTCGAGATGATCTGGTATCGGGATTGGCTGTTCGTCGGCCATGATTGCGAGGTGCCCAACGCGGGCAATTTCATGACGGTGCAGATCGGTGAATATCCGGTGGTCGTGGTACGCGACCGCAATGGCGGCCTCAACGCATTTCACAATTCGTGCCGTCACCGGGGCTCGAGAATCTGCTCGGCCGAGAAAGGCACGGTGACCCGCCTGGTGTGCCCGTATCATCAATGGACCTACCATCTCGACGGACGCCTGTTCGCCGCCCGCGACATGGGTGCAGGTTTCGATCGCTCGCACTATGGTCTTCACCGCGTGCATTGCACGAGCGTCGGCGGTTACATCTGGGTATGCCTCGCCAAGATCGCACCGGATTTCGAGCCCATCCGCAGGCATCTGGAGCCGTACTTCCTTCCGCACCAGCTTCATCATGCCAAGGTGGCGTTCGAGTCGACCATCATCGAGCAAGCCAACTGGAAGCTCGTGTGGGAAAACAACCGCGAGTGCTACCACTGCTCGGCCAATCATCCGGAGCTGATCCGCACCTTCCCCGAGACGCCGACCATCACCGGCGTCGCGGGCGCAGAAAGCAATCCCGAGATCACCGACAAGTGGACGCACTGGGAATCGATCGGGCTGCCGAGCCGGTTCAAGATCTCCGAGAACGGGCAGTACCGGACCACCCGTATGCCGCTGGTCGACGGCGCAGTGAGCCTCACGATGGATGGCACGGCCGGTGTCAAACGGCCGCTCACGGATACCGTGAATGAGTCCAACCTCGGCACCTTGCTCCTGTTTCACTATCCGACGACCTGGAACCACGTGCTCGCGGATCATGCCATCACCTTCAGGCTCCTGCCGATCAGTCCGACCGAGACCCAGCTCACCACCAAGTGGCTGGTGCACAAGGATGCGGTGGAGGGTGTCGACTACGATGTCGAGCGGCTGACCGAGGTATGGCGCGCGACCAACGAGGCCGACCGGCGCGTCTGCCAGGAAAACCAGATTGGCGTCAATTCACCGGCGTACGATCCGGCGCCGTACTCCCCGGTACACGAGGGCGGCGTCATTCAATTCGTCGACTGGTATTGCAAGGAGCTGGAGGAGCGGCTGAACCAATACGCGCGCTGAGCCGGGGCCCCACCGCGGGTCCGTTCACGGCGATCGCCCGGCCCCCGCCGAAGTAGCGCTCAGCCGGGTGGGCGCCTCCAGCGCACTTTTCAGCGCGCCGAGCCAGGGCTCGAAATTCCTCCACTGATCGAGTCCTTCCTTGTAGATCGGCCGGCGTACTTGTTCCGAGCTCGCGGTGCGGACGCTGCGCTCGGTCTTGTAGAACTCCAGGCACGCGGGCTCGAAGTCGAGTCCGCAGAAGTCGAGGATGCGCCTCACGTTGCCTTCCAGATCCTCGACCACATCCTCGTGCTGCACGCGCAAGACCCGGCCCGGCAGCGCCTCGTCCCAGTGGCGCATGAGCTCTTCGTACATGCGATAGTAGCTCGCGATGTCCTCGAGGCTGTAGGTGAATTCCTGGCCGGACGCAAACAACTGCTTGAAGTTCGAGAAGCAGCAGGCCATGGGCTCGCGCCGAGCGTCGATGATCCTGGCGTTCGGCAGGATCAGGTGGATCAGGCCGATGTGGCGGAAATTGTTCGGCATCTTGTCGATGAACCGCGGCAGCCCGCTGCGATAGATCCGGGTATCCGCAATGTATTTCTCGCCGAACCGCCGGAAGTCCTCGGGCTTCAGATCGGCGAGAATGGCGGGATAGCGGGGATTCGCCGAATCGGGATCGCGCCCCTGCAGCTCTCCGACCAGCCGCAGGATCTCGGGCAGCTCCGTCGTGCCCTCGACGCGGGCGTGGGAGGCGAGGATTTGCTCGAGGAGTGTCGATCCCGACCGGGGCAGTCCGACGATGAAGATCGGGTCGGCACAATCGAAGCCGTATCCTTTGCGCGCCTCGAAAAACTCCCGGGTGCACACCGTGGGTTGCAGCTCGGCGTTGCGCAGGATCGGTTGCAGCTTGAACCGAATTTCGGATTTTTTCAGCGCATTGCCGGTTTGGTAATAACGGAACGATTCGGCGAACTCGCCTCGATCCTCGAGCGCCTTGCCGAGTGCGAAGCGAAGATGGTAGCGGTCAACCACGCGGATATCGGGCCTTGCTTCCTGGGTGCGCATGCGCGCGATCTCATCGTCCGGGAACCGATAAGTCTTGAGGTTGGCGAGACTCCAATAAGCGTCGCCGAAGCCCGGTTGGGCGGTGTAGGCCGCCCGGTAGCTTTCCACCGCTTCCTGTTGCCTGCCGAGCGTCTTGAGCGCGTGTGCGATCGACAGATGCAGGTCCGCCGCCTCGGGCGTTTCGGCCAACAGTGCCCGATAACGCTCGACCGCGTCCTCGTACTTGCCGAGCCCGACCGAAGCGGTGGCGTAAGTGATCCTGTAAGCGCGATTGTCCGGATCGGCGGCCAGCAACCGATCGAGCTCGGCGATCGCCTGCGCGTGCTTGTGGCGTCGTAGCAGCGTCAGCGCGTAATCGTAGCGCATGGGGTGATATTCCGGAGCCAGCATCAACGCGCTCTCGAGCAGAAATTCCGCATCGTCGAGTATGTCCAGCTTCATGCCGATTTGAGCGAGCAGGCGCATCGCCTCGACGTGCTGCGGATGGGCCAGCAGAAATTCGCGGATCATGTGCTCGGCCGCGTGCGTCTCGCCGTCGGCGAACAGGCCCGTCGCCGTCATCACGGCCGGCGGCCAGGCCGCCAGGCGCTTCACCTGGGCCGCGGCGTTTTCCGATTCCGCGAGCCGGCCGGCGCAACGAAACAGGACCTCCAGGGCCTTCCAGCTTGCCGGCAGCGCGATGTTGATGCGCACCGCCGCCAGGTACGATTCGAGTGCGGCGCCCGGATTGCGCGCCGCCAGGTGGCAGTGGCCGCGTTCCTGATACAGACGGCTGAATTCCGGATGCAGCGATTCGCAACGCGCGAGCGTCTCGAGCGCCTCGGGGATGCGCTTGAGGTATCGCTGACTCACCGCGACGATGTAGAGCACGTCGCGATTTTCAGGGACCTCCGCGAGCAGCGCCTGAGCCGACGACAGCGCGCTGCCGAACTGGCCCTGCTCCATGAGCGATCGGAGGCGCCGGACCTCCTTCTCGATCCGCGAGGGTGCCGTAGCCGTGCCGACTCTCGATTCGCTCATGCCTGCATGTTACCAGCGACGGCTCGCGCCGCGGCAACCGGGATCAGGATGAGGAGATGAGGCCATCGGCCGCCCGTGAAGGCGGCCGATGGCGGGGCGTCAGGGCCGGTGGTCGGTCAGAACTTGTAACCGAATCTCACACCGAGCACGCGCGGACGTATCACGGTCTCCGCTTCGATGAACTGTGCGCTCGAGGTATAGACGCTCGCGTTCTTGTCCGCGAGATTCTGACCGAAGAACTGCACGTCCCACGCGTCCTTGGCGATGCCCACCGACGCATCGAACGTCGCATAGGCCGGGTTCTCGAACCGTAGCAGCGTGGTATTGACCGCGCCGCCGGCCGAGAGCGACGGGTTGCTGCCGGACTGGGTAAAGGAGTTCGTGGTGTACGTGGCCCCGACCTGCGCGAAGGCATGGTAGTCGTTGATCGGAAACTCGTAGCGCGCGCGCAAATTGCCCTGAAACAGCGGCGAGTTGGCGCTCGGGCTGCCGATGGGACCGTAGGGATTCGCGATCGAGGTGATGGGCTGGCCGAAACCCGGACTGCCGACGACGTTGTTGACCAGGAAGGGCGAGTTGGTCTGCTCGCTCTTGTTGTACGACGTCGCCCCTTGTACGGTCAGGCCTTCCGTGACGCGCGCGAGGATCGACGTCTCGAAGCCTCGAACCCGATAGTCAGGGCCGTTCGTGGTGAAGGTGAGATTGCCGAGCTGGCCCGGATCGAAGAACGCGAATTGCGCGTTGTTCCAGTTCTCCTGGTAGACGGACCCGTTGAGCTGGATGCGATGATCTAAGAACTCCGTCTTCCAGCCGATCTCCTTGTTGGTCAGCGTGTCGGGAGCGTAGGCGGAGGGCGTGTTGTACTGGCCGTCGGCCTTGCCGAAGCTCTGCTTGCGGTTGAATCCACCCGGCCGGAAGCCCTGCGAGTAGGTGAAGTAGACCATCGTATCGGGCGTGATGTGCCAGGTCACGTTACCGCGGCTCTTGAACCCCGAATAGTTCGAATGCAGGTTCTCCGCGTTGATGTTGGTGGCGCCTGCCAGGCACGGCGGGGGGCCCGCCTCGAAGCAGCCGAAGCTGCTCACGACGCTGCCGTTGAAGTCGTTCGCGAACCGGTAGTAGCGCGTGCCGCCGGTGATGGTCAGCACCTTCGGGATGATGTCGTAGTCGAGGGAGGTGAAGAACGCATATTGGTGATAGCCGCGCTGCACGTCCTCGAAGAACGAGGTGTTGTCGTTGCGGGTATTCGGATTGTTCAGCGACGCTCCGGGCGACGGCCCAACGTCGGTCATGCACCCGAGTTGCCCGGTCGCCGTGCAGGGCGGCAGGGTCTTGTACATCCAGTTGGTCTGGTCGTCGAGGCGCATGTCCTCCCAGAAAGCACCGAAGATGCCGCGTGCCCGCCAATCATCGGGCGTGCTCAGGCGAAACTCGTGCGTCTGGTGGGTATTTCGCTCGATCTCCTGCCAGGAGGACACGGGCGAAGCGCAGGTCGCGGGCAGGCCGGCGTGCGCGCCGTAGCACTGATAATAATCGGCATAGACGCCGCGCGTGTAGTTGGTGTAATCGTTCACCTCCGTCACGTTGCGCACCAGATAGGCACCGGTGTACACGGCCTTGAGAGGACCGATCACCCCATTGAAGGTCCAGGCGGTGTTCTCGAAACGGTCCTTGTCATAGGACGGGCTGAACAGTTGCACTTGCAAGGGCGCGAGCTTCTCGCCGTCGGAACCGTAGGGCTCCTGATAGAAAACGCCCTCTGCGTCCATGTTCTGATAGCTCTGCGAGAGCAGCGCGTTCCAATCCTCGTTGATCTTCCAGTAGAGCTCGGCCCGGGCGCCCGTGTAGGTCACCGGGTTGATGGCGTTCTGGACCAGCGCATTGTTGTTCGCGGTGGGGCTTCCCGGCGGAACCGCGAAGGCCGTGCCCTTGTTGGCTTTGCCGGTCGCGGGATTGGTCCCGGTGCAAGTGCCGGCCGCCGTCGGGGCGCCGACTTGGCAGGCCGTCGCGTAACCCGCGTAATAGATGCCAAGATCGCTGTTCTTGCGCGTGAAGGTGCCCGGTACGTTGTCGATGTAGCCGCCGCGCGTGTCGTCGTAGATCACGGCGCGCACCGCCAGCGTATCGGAGATCAGCGGGAGGTTGATCATCGCCGTCCCGCTGCTGTTGTTGTCGCCGTGTGCCGTGGTGCCATAGCTGGCATCGACGTTGCCCTCGGTCACGTCGAGCTTCGGCTTGTTGGTGATGTAGCGGAGTACGCCGGCCTGGGCGCCCGCGCCGAACAGCGTCCCCTGAGGGCCTTCCAGCACTTCGATGCGCTCGAGGTCCGCGGCGTAAATGTCGAGGTTGCGGCCGGGAAGCTGGCCGGATTGATCGTCCAGATAGATCGCGACGTTCGGGAACGTGCCGATCGTACCGCTCGACTGCGGGTTCAACGTGCCCGAGCTCAAGCCGCGCATGTAGATGTTGCCTACGCCGGGGCCGCCTCCGGGGATGGTCACGTTCGGCAGGTACTTCACGAAATCTTCGACCGTCTGCACGTTCAACTGCTTCAGGGTCACGTTCGTCAGCGCCTGCATCGTGATCGGCACGTCCTGCATGCTCTCGGTACGTCGCTGGGCGGTGACCGTGATCTCCTGGATCGTGTCCGAGGCATTGTCCGCGCTGGTGGTGTCGGTGCCCGTCGCCGCGTGCGCGAATCCACCGGCCGTGCCGCTCAGTATCGCGGCGATGGCGTAAGACAGCTTCGAGTTCGAGTTCATGCGTCCCATCCCTATTTGAAGTGATTCGTTCTCGCCGCTTGGCTTGCTGCGCGGTCTTGCAGATTATTTGTGACAGAGAATAGCATCGCGCCTCAGGAAATGAAGCAGTATTTTGTTGCCGGGAAGCATCGAGGTATGCCAAATTTCGATCTTGCCATGCAAAAACTCGATGCATGGCGCGTGCCGAATACGAGGCGGCTGCGGGTGGAATCGGCTCATGAATGCTCCGGCCCGAGGCGTGCCGGAAAGCCCGGCGCCCGCAGCGGCGTTCCGGTCGCATCCTCCAGGAGTTTGACGATCATGGAGGACCAGGCGCCTCCACCGTAGCGTGCGCGGCCCTCGATGAAGATCTGTTCCATCACGCCCGCGAGCCGCAAGGGGACCCCGAAACGGCGTCCGAACTCGATCGCGAATCCGGCATCCTTGCACGCCAAATCCATTGTAAAACCAATATCATAGCTGCCATTCAAGATGACCTGACTCTCGGTCTCGTGGACGAAGCTGTTGCCCGAGCTCGCGGCTATGGCCTCGAACGCCGCCTTGAGGTCGACGCCGCCTTTGGCGCACAGCATCAAGGCCTCTCCCGCGGCGATCAGATGGATGAAGGCGAGCATATTGGTCACCACCTTGGTGACCGCCGCCTGCTCGATGCCACCGAGATGAATGACCCGGCCACCCATTGCCTCGAGGGCAGGTTTGTGCAGCTCGAATACTTGTTGCGCGCCGCCGACTAACACGGTGATCTCGCCGGCCTCGGCGCGATGGACACCGCCGGTGACCGGGCAGGCGAGGGTGGCCACCCCGACGCTCTCGGCGCGGGCGGCGAGTGCTTGCACCTCGGCGAAGTCGTTGGTGCTCATCTCGATCCAGGTCGCGCCTCGGCGCAGGCCGGGGAGCGCTTCGCCGAGAACCGCGCGGGTGGCGGCGGGCGAGGGCAGGCAGGTGATCAGACCCTCACAGGCTCCGGCCAGGGCGGACAGCGAGGACGCCCAGCGTGCGCCGGCCGCGAGAACGGCATCGGCCGAGCTTCGATCGAGGTCGTATACCTCCAGCTCGAAACCGGCGCGGGCGAGATTGATCGCCAAGTGCCTGCCCAGAGACCCAAGGCCCACAAAACCGTATCGCATGCTTCACTCCGCTTGGAGGCTTCTGCTCAACCGAGGGGCCGATCCGCCATCTCCAGATGCAGCCCGTCGCCGTCGTAGGGATGAGCGAGCGCGACGGCTTCGTCGAGCTCGACGCCGAGGCCGGGCCCGGTCGGCGGAATGACGTAGCCCTCCTCCCAGCGGATCGGATTCCTCAAGATCCGGGCATGAAATCCGCCCCACTGCTGGATGCTCTCGAGAATCAGGAAATTGGGCGTGCAGGTGGCGATCTGAATATTGGCGGCGCCCACCACGGGCCCGCAATACAGATGCGGTGCGATCTGCGCATAGTGCACTTCGGCGAGCGCCGCGATTTTTTTGGCCTCGAGGATCCCGCCCACCCGGCCGAGATTCATCTGCAGAATGTTGGCCGCTCCCGCCGCCAGCACGCGCGCGAATTCGTACTTGGTGGTGAGCCGCTCGCCGGTCGCGATGGGAATGCTGGTGGCGCGCGCGACTTTCGCCATTTCTTCCGGCATCTCCGGCGGCACGGGTTCCTCGAACCAGAGGGGATCGTACTTCTCGAGATGCTTGGCGAGCCTGACCGCGCCCGAGGTGGTGAACTGCCCGTGCGTGCCCAGCAACAGATCGGCCTTGCCGCCGACGGCCTCGCGGACCCGGCGCACCAGGCGCACCGTGAGATCGATCTGATCCTGTGTCGGCTGGCGTGGATCGAACACCGAGTAGCCCCCGGTCGGGTCAAATTTGAGACCGGTGAACCCGAGCTTCACGTACTCGGCGGCGCGCGACGCCGAGCGGTCCGGGTCGGCATAAAAATCATCTCCTTCACCCTCGGCCGGATAAAGGTAGGTGTAGCTGCGCAGCCGCTCGTGCACCTGACCGCCCAGCAGCCGATAGACCGGTTGATTGACCGCCTTGCCGATGATGTCCCAGCAAGCCATCTCCAACCCGCTGACGATGCTCATCAGCGAGAGGTCCGGACGCAACGTGAAGCCGGAGCCGTAAGTCTCGCGCCACAGAGCCTCGATGCGAAACGGATCGCGGCCGGCGAATCGGCGCGCGAACACATCCTCGATTGCCGAGGCGATGGTCCTGGGGCCGAAAGTCGCGGCGTAGACCTCGCCCACGCCCTCGATCCCGCAGGCGGTCCTGAGCTTCAAGAAAACGAAATATCGGCCGCCGAAGCCCGGCGGCGGATTTCCCACCACGAATACCTTCACGCTGTCGAGTTTCATACCGCTCCCGTCCGGCTCTCGGCCAAGATCAATTCCGCGCCCTTCTGCGCCACCATCAGGGTGGGCGCATTGGTGTTCGCCGACGTGACCGTCGGGAACACCGACGCGTCCACGACGCGCAGTCCTTGCATGCCGTGCACACGGAGCGACGGGTCGACCACGGACTCGCCGATGGCACGGCCCATGCGGCAGGTGCCCACCGGGTGATACACGGTGGCCGCGCGCGCGCGAAAATCGCCGATCAGATCCGCATCGCTCATCCGTAAAAGATCCGGTGCGAGCGGCTCGCGGATCAGCCCGCCGATGGCGCGGGTGCGGGCGATGGCCTGCATCAGGCGTCCGCCGTGCTTCGCATCCTCCACGTCCTTCTCGGTGGACAGATAATTGGGCGCGATGCGCGGGGGCACGCGAAAGTCGGCGCTGGCCAGGTCGACGCGACCCGTGCTGGTCGGACGGGTCGGCTGGAAACACAGATAGAATCCCGAAAATCCGTCCAGCTTGATGCGTTTGCGGGCGGCATCGCCGGCCGCGTAGGTGACCGGGTTGAAGTAGAGCTGCACATCGGGGCGGCCGGTATCCGGACGGGCGCGTACGAATCCGCCGAACTGGTTGACGCTCAGGCTCAAGGGACCGCGGCGCGTGAGCAGGTAGCGCAATCCGGCAATCGCCTGTCCGATCGGCGAATGCAGCTCATCGTTCAAGGTGGGGCGCGACGCCTTGAACGAATACACCACCGCCAGATGGTCCTGAAGATTGCCGCCGACCGCGGCATTGTCGAGTACCGGAGCGATTCCACGCTCGGCGAGCAGCGGTCCGGGCCCGATGCCCGACAGTTGCAGGAGCTGGGGCGAATTGACGGCGCCGCCGCAGACGATCACCTCCCGCTCCGCCCGGGCGAAGCAGGGCGCACCACCGTGTACGTACTCGACGCCGAGCGCGCGCCGGCCGTCGCAGCGGATCTTCGAGGCCCATGCTTCGGTCTCGAGCTTGACGTTGGCGCGGCGCAGGGCGGGGCGCAGGAACGCATCGGCCGCCGACCAGCGACGGCCGTCGCGGATGGATACCTGATAGCAGCCGAAGCCCTCCGGCCGCTCGCCGTTGAAGTCATCGGTCGCCGGCAGCCCGAGCTCGGCCGCGGCCGCGAGCCACTGCTCGCGCATGGGATGCAGAAAAGGTGTGACATCCTTGACGTCGAGCAGCCCCTCGGTATGCGCCCGACCCTCGGCATTCACGCGGCGCTCGGACCTTTGGAAAAACGGCCGCACGTCATCCCAGCCCCAGCCGACGTTGCCGAGCGCTCGCCAGTCCTCGAAATCCGCCGGCATGCCGCGGCAATAAACCAGCGCGTTGATCGAGCTCGAGCCGCCCACCACGCGGCCGCGCGGCCAGTACATGCTGCGCCCCCCGAGGCCGGGGCTCGCCTCGGTCTGATATTTCCAGTTGACGGCGGCATCGGCAAAGGTGAAGCCATAGCCGATCGGGACCTTGATCCAGAAGCGCCGGTCCGATCCGCCGGCTTCGAGGACGAGCACACGGTGCCGGCCGCCAGCCGACAGACGATCGGCCAACACGCACCCGGCAGTCCCCGCACCGACGATGACGTAGTCGAAGCTCTCCACTGTCGCGAAGCTTAATCCTATGGCGCGGCCTTGCTATGCCATTTCGCGATTCGCCCATATGATTTTTAGGTGCGCGGCGGCGCCCGTCGCATATGCGCGGCGGCGCCCGTCGCATATCCGATGCGAAACCTGTATGGTGGCCAAGGATCAAACGACAGGCCGCACCCACGTGAGCAGCACCACCGTCGACGTTGCCGACACTCAGGCACCCACCTCGCTTCTGCGGTGGTACGTACTGATCCTCACCTGCTTCATCTACTCGATCAACATCGCCGATCGTTATGTCGTCTCCACCGTCCTCGAGCCCATCCGGCTCGAGCTGCACCTCAACGACAATGGCGTCGCATTCCTGACCGGCACCCCGCTGGCATTGTTCTACGTCACCTTCGGAATCCCGATCTCCTGGATGGCCGACCGCATGAATCGGCGCAACATCCTGGCGATTTCGCTGGTCGTCTGGTCGGCGTTCACGATGCTCTGCGGTCGATCGCGAAATTATCTCGAGTTCCTGCTCGGTCGGGTCGGGGTCGGTGTCGGCGAGGCGGGCGGTACCCCGCCGTCCACCGCCATCGTGTCCGACTACTTTCCGGCCGACCGCCGGCCGATGGCCATGACCGTGCTCGCGCTCGGCGCCCCGATCGGCGCGTTCCTGGGCCTGAACTTCGCCGGCTGGGTCGCGAACACCTATACCTGGCGCATGGCCTTCATTGCGCTCGGCATCCCCGGCCTGGTGGTGGGGATCCTGGTCTATCTGACGGTTCGCGAGCCGGCTCGAGGCCGCCTCGACGGGGTGCTGGACGAGATCAAGCCGACCCTCTGGCAATCGCTCAAGTTCCTGTGGAAGCAGAAGGCCGCCTTCCACGTGGTGATCGGCGGAGGACTCTGCGCCCTCTGGGGCTGGGGGCTCATCTGGTGGACCACCGCGTTTTTGCTGCGCACTTATCATCTGAACGTCAGCCAGGCGGCCGACGTGACCGGAAACATCCATCTGATCGGCGGCGCCGCTGCCAGTATCGGTACGGCCTGGTTGCTGTCGAGGCCCCGCATGGCCAATCCGCGTCGCGTCGCGCTGTTTCTCGCGGCGGGGATCGCGCTCGCGACCGTGCCCTCCATCATCGCTTACTGGACGCATTCGTTGACGCTCTGCAAGGCGATGTTCTGGCTGTTCATTCCGGCGATCTACTTCTACATCGGGCCCTGCTTCGGTCTGCTGAACAATCTATCGCCCTGCCACATGCGCAACATGTTCATCGCGATCTCGTTGCTGGTCGCGAACATCCTGAATCTCGTGGTCGCGCCGCAGTACGTGGGCGCGCTGAGTGACTGGTTTGCCGGCAGCTCAGGCGTAGACGCCGCCTCGCTTCGGCTGGCGCTCTTGTGCCTGGCGCCCACCGGCTTCTGGGCCGCGTACCACTTGTGGCTCGCCTCGCGCACCATCGTGGAGGACCAGAAACGCGCCGTCGGCTACACCCGCTCCTGGGCATCCTAAAGGCACGCTCCCCGATGGCCAAGGGCTCCATGGATCGACGCTGGCTGCCGCTCAACGCGCTGCGCGCATTCGAGGGCGTGGCGCAGCACCTGAGTTTCACGGCCGCGGCCAACGCTCTGCTCATTTCACAGAGCGCCCTGTCGCGCCACGTGATCGCCCTCGAGAAGCTGATCGGCGTCCAGCTGTTCGAGCGCCGGCCGCATGCGCTGGTTCTGACCAAGGCGGGACAGCATTTGCTTGCGGCCGTGACCAAGTCCTTCGACCGCCTCGAGTACGCGCTCGACGATATCCGCAACGACGGCACCAGCGTGCTTCGGACCTTGCGCGTGCAGATGCCGCCCACCTTTGCGGCGCACCTGGCGGTGCCCATCTTGCGCGACTTCCGGCAGGCGGCGCCGGATGTGGAGATCGATCTGGTGAGCCCTTACGGCGTTGGTGCGCCGCTGCTCGATGTGGACGTGGGTGTGGTGTACTCGAAGCCGACGGTCACGGATATGGTGCGCGATCTGCTGTGGCCGGTTCGACTGGGCGTGATCTGTCATCCTTGCATCGCAGAGAGGCACCAGGCCAAGGGTCTGGCGGGTTTCATCGAAGCGAACGAGCTGATCCACGTGCGGCTCTCGGAGCTGCCGCGGCATCACCTGTGGTCGCAGTTCGCGCGCCAATCGGGGCTGCACAGCCTCAACATGGAGCGCGGGCTCGTGTTCGATACGGCGCTGCTGGCGGTGCAGTACGCGCTGAGCGGCGAGGGGATCGCGCTCATCGATACCTACCTGTTTGGGGACTACCTGCGCAGCGGGCGCCTCATCCAGCCGTTCGACAACATGCTCGATGACGGCTACGGGTACTATCTGATCACCCATGCGGAAGGTTTGAGCGACACGGCGATCGCGTTGTTTCGCTCCTGGCTCATCGAGCGCTTCGGCAATGTCGGTGACAGGCCCGCGGCCAACCTGCATCTGGCGGTCTCCAACGAGTGATCTCGAGCGGTAGCGATTTTTTTCAACCCATATGAGTTCGACAAATCGATGAAAAGTCATGCGCAGGCGGTGGTGATCGGCGGCGGGGTGGTAGGCGCGAGCGTGCTGTACCACTTGACGAAGGCAGGATGGAAGGACGTGCTCCTGGTGGAGCGCGCGGAATTGACCTCCGGGTCGACCTGGCATGCCGCGGGCGGCATGCACACCGTCAACGGCGATCCGAACGTCGCGAAGCTGCAGCAATACACCATCAATCTATACAAGGAGATCGAGCAGATCTCCGGGCAATCCTGCGGGGTACACATCACCGGCGGAGTCATGCTCGCCGGCACGCGCGAGCGCCTCGACTGGCTCAAGATGGCCAAGGCTCGCGGCCGCTATCTCAACATGGAGCTCGAGATCATCTCGGTGGACGAGGCCGCGAGGCTGTTCCCGCTGCTCGACAAGAAGCATTTTGCCGGCGCTTTGTACGACCCCATCGAGGGCCACGTGGATCCCTACGGAGTCACGCACGCCTATGCCAAGTCCGCCCAGATCGGCGGCGCCGACATCGTGCGCCAGAACCGCGTAGTGGATCTGAAGCAGCGCGGCGACGGATCCTGGGACGTGATCACCGAGAAAGGCACGGTACACGCGGAGCACGTGGTCAATGCCGGTGGCTTGTGGGCCCGCGAGGTGGGTCGGATGGTCGGCATCGAGCTGCCGATTCTCGCCATGGAACATCAGTACCTGATCACCGGCGACATGCCGGAGCTCCAGGGCAGCAAGGAACAGCTTCACGCCATCGATTTCGAGGGCGAGATCTACCTGCGGCAGGAGCGCGGCGGAATGCTCATGGGGACCTACGAGCGCGCGGGCGTGCCCTGGTCTCCCGACACGACGCCGTGGGACTTCGGGCAGGATTTGCTGCCGAACGATCTCGAACGCATAGCGCCGAGCCTGGCGGTCGGCTTCGAGCATTTCCCGGCGCTCGAAGCGGCCGGCATCCGCAAGGTCGTGAACGGTCCGTTCACCTTCGCGCCGGACGGCAATCCTCTGGTGGGTCCGGTCCGAGGTCTGCGCAATTTCTGGGTCGCGTGCGGCGTCATGGCCGGATTCAGCCAGGGCGGCGGCGTGGGCCTCGCGCTGTCTCGCTGGATGGTCGATGGCGACCCGGGCGCCGACGTCTGGGGCATGGACGTCGCACGATACGGAGACTGGACCACGCTCGCCTACACCAACGCCAAGGTGCGCGAGAACTATTCGCGGCGGTTTCGTATCCGTTTCCCGAACGAGGAGCTGCACGCGGCGCGACCGCTGCGCACCACGCCGATCTATGAACGCCTTGCGGGCGAAAACGCCGTCTTCGGAGACTACTGCGGACTCGAGCACGCGCTGTGGTTCGCGCCCAGCGCCGCCGAAGCGCACGACGAGGTGAGCTTCCGTCGCTCCAATTCCCACCCGCACGTGGGCGACGAATGCCTTGCGGTGCGCGACCGGGTGGGGCTGCTGGAGATCTCCAACTACGGCAAGTTCGATATACGAGGGCCCGGCGCCGCCGAGTGGCTTTCGCACACGATGGCGAACCGCGTGCCGAGCGTCGGGCGCGTCTCGCTCACGCCGATGCTCAACGAACGCGGCAAGCTGATCGGGGATTTCACGCTCTGTCGGGTTTCCGATGAACGTTTTTTCCTGATCGGCACCTACGCGGCGGAGACCTACTACATGCGCTGGTTCGAGCGGCATCTGCCGCCGAGCGGCGTCACGGTTCGTCCGTGCGCGATGGAATACACGGGACTCGCCATCGCCGGCCCGCGGGCCCGCACACTGCTGCAGAGCCTGGTGCGCGACGACCTGTCGAGCGCCGCTTTCCCGTTCATGTCTTTCCGGCGCATGGAAATCGGCATGGTTCCGGGCTTCGTGGGCCGCGTATCGTTCACGGGCGAGCAGGGCTTCGAAATCTGGGTGACCGGTGACTACCAGCGCGCCCTCTACGATGTGCTGAGGCAGGCCGGTCGCGAGCACGGGCTCGCCCTCTATGGCGGCCGTGCGCTGAACGCCATGCGCATCGAAAAGAGCTTCGGAAGCTGGGCCCGGGAATATCGGCCGATCTACGGGCCGTTCGAGGCGGGTCTCGGGCGCTTCGTCGACTTCAAGAAGGACCGATTCGTCGGCCGTTCGGCCGCCGCCGAGGAACGGGACGGCGCAGGCAAGCTCAAGCTTCTGGCGTTCAAGGTGGATGCCACCGACGCGGATGCCATCGGTGACGAGCCGATATGGCACGACGGCAAGGCGGTGGGGTGGGTGACCTCGGGCGCCTACGGGCACCGGGTCGGCGCCTCGCTCGCGCTGGGTTACGTCCCGGCGGGCCTGGCGGCTGCGGATGCGGACTTCGAGATCGAGATCATCGGCGAGCGGCGAGCGGCTCGCCGATTGAGCGAGCCCGCCTACGATCCGCGCGGTGCGCTGATGCGGGCCTGATTTATAATCGCCGCTGGCGGCGAGCGAGGGGGAGGCGAGCATGCTGGTGACATCGAAGGATAAGGCGGCGGGCTACAACGGACTGACGGAGCTCACCGAGGGGCTGTGCGCGGAGGCATATTTCGATCCACGCCAATACGAGCGCGAGCTTCAGCGCATCTGGTATCGCAATTGGATCTATGTCGGACGATCGAGCGAGGTCGCGGCGAAGCGCGCCTTTCGCACCTTCGAGCTCGGCGACCAGAAGATTCTGCTGCTGCGCGGCGATGACGGCACGCTGCTCGGGTTCCACAATACCTGTCGCCACCGGGGTGCGCTGCTCTGCCGGGAAAGCGAGGGCACGCTCAGATCAGGCGCCATCGTCTGCCCGTATCACGCCTGGACGTACGATTTGAGCGGCGCTCTGCTGCGAACGTCCTCGAAGGCGCATGCGCAAGGCTTCGACATGGCCGACTATCCGCTCTACAAGATCAAGGTGCGGGAGTGGAGCGGATTCGTGTTCATCGCTCTTGGCGAGGACCCGCCGGAGTTCGAGCGGATGTTCGATACTCCGATCGACCGCCTCGACACGTGGCCGTTGAAGGATCTCGTTCTCGGCCATACGCTCGTCAAAACGGTGCACAGCAACTGGAAGATCTTCTGGGAAAACTACAACGAATGCCTGCATTGCCCGGGCGTACATCCCCGGCTCTCCAGTCTGGTGCCGATCTTCGGCCGTGGTCTCCTGGAGGAGCGCGACGATCCGCGGTGGAGCGATCACCTCGCCGAGTCCGACCCGAAGTACAAGGGCGGCCTGCGCCACGGGGCGGCGACCTGGTCGAACGATGGCAAGCTCACCGGCCGGGAATTTCCCGGGCTGTCCGACGAGGACCGCAAGCTCGGCGCGGTGTACATGACGGGCTTGCCGTCCATGTTCATGGTCGGCCACGCCGATTACGTGCGCGTCGTGGGGTTGCGTCCGTTGGGGCCCGAGCGGACCGAGATGCGGGTCGAGTATCTGTTCTCGTCCGAGAGCCTCGAGAGTCCCGGTTTCGACATGGGCAACGTGGTCGAATTCACCAACCGGGTGATGACCGAGGATGCGGATGTCTGCGAGCTCAATCAGCAGGGTTTGCATGCGGCACCCCACGTTCGCGGTGTCGTCATGCCCGAGGAATACGTCATTCGCCAGTTCCACGAGTGGGTCGCCGCCGAACTGACGCGTGGTTAGCCCCGGCTTCGGCGTCCGGGTCGCGGCCGCGCTGGCGGCCGCTGCGCTGTCGAGCTGCGGGGGACGCCAGAGTCCTGCCTCCACTTCCGCCCCGCCGAGCGCGGCGGAGGGCAGCCAAGTGCTCAACGTCTACAATTGGGCCGATTACATAGGCCATCGGACCATCGCCGAATTCGAGCAGGCCACCCACATCAAGGTGGTTTACCAAACGTACGACTCCAACGAGACTCTCGAGGCGACCCTCATGGTGGGGCACTCGGGCTACGACATCGTCAGCACCACCACCGCCTTCTACGGCAGGCAAATCGGCGCTGGTGTCTATTTGCCGCTGGACAAGTCGAAGCTGCCGAACCTCGAGAACATCGATCCCGCAGTGCTCGCCGTGCAGGCGCAGGTGGATCCGGGCAATCGCTACGCGGTCCCTTACCTCCACGCCATGAACGGATTTGTCTACGAGGTCAATGCCATCAAGGCACGCATGCCCGACGCTCCGGTGGACAGTCTCGCGATGCTGTTCGATCCCAAGGTGGTGTCGAAATTCGCCGACTGTGGCGTGACCTTCCTGGACTCTCCGGAGGACGTGATCCAGCTGGCGCTGAGCTTTCTGCACAAGGACCCCAACTCCCGCTCGCTGGAGGATCTGCAGGCGGCGGAGCGGACGGTGATGGCGGTACGTCCGTACATCCGGAATTTCGAGTCGAATTCTTACTGGACCCAGCTGGCCTCGAAGGAGATCTGTCTCGCGATCGCCTGGTCGAGCGATTACTCGGTGGCTCAGGCGCGTGCCCGCGAGGATGGGACCGGCGCGCAGCTCGCGTTCACGCTGCCGAAGGAGGGATCGAACATCACGTACAACGCGTTCCTGATCCCGGCCTCTGCACCGCATCCCGATGCGGCACTCAAATTCCTGAACTTCATTCTCGAGCCGAAAATCATCGCCGAGATCACCAATGACATTCACTACGGGAACGACAACCTGGCGGCGCGGCCGTACGTCAGCAAAGAGATCCTCGACGACCCCGCCGTGTATCCGCCGCCGCAGGTGCGCGCGCGCCTCTACCTGCCGGTGGAGCTCGGGGCGGAGTACGACCGGGCCCGCACCCGGGTTTGGACGCGCATCAAAACGGGGCAGTAGGGCAACTTTCCCGGCGCCGGAGCGGACTGACGGCGATCGCGGGGCGCGGCGGCAAAACCGGGCCTTTTGTCGGCGCTTTCCGCCATTTCTGCGACCTGGCGCACCCGGCCGTGGGCCTGGAAATGTTAGTTTGCGCCCCCATCTATAGGCCCTACCGCGAGCGCGGTAAAAGCAAAAAGGAGTAGTTGAATGTTAAGTCTGATCGCCCGTTGGGGCCACAATGTGCTGCTGGCGGGCACTGGTTTCCTGACGGTTGCCTTCTTTTACCTGACCAGATGAGAAGGTGTCGGTCGCGCCGCCTTCGGGCGGCGCCGACGCCTCGATGTCGGCGGCGGTGAGCCGCCTGGATTTCCAGAGCACGCGGCCGTAATAGCATAAATAATAGCCGGTCAGCACGAACAACAGGCCGAGCGTGAGCGGCGTTTTCACCATCGCGCCGCGGACATCGGGCGGCTCCGTGCCCGGCACCGGCAATCCGCCCGCCGAGTACAGCTCGACCAACCGATAAACCAGTCTCGCAAGCACCAGAGCTGAGACTGCGACGCCCGTGTACGAGTGTGGGATGTAGAAAAGGCGGTCCCCGTCCTTGACGAAGCGCGTGCGCGAGGCACCCCATAGTGCCAGCGCGACGCCGACGGCGGCGCCCATTGCTTCGGCCCGGAGGTATGCGCCGGCGCGCAGCGCCGCGGGCAGCAAGCTTACCGTCAGCAGCACGAGCAGCAGCATGCGCACCGCGATGCGGCGGGGACGCAGGAGTTGCCGGCCGAAATTGCGGCGGAATCGGCGGTAGATCATCCAGCCCGCCAGGACGGCGAACATCCAGGGCCAAATTCGTGAATACCACGGCGGCATCTGACGGATACTACACCCGGGATGAGTCAGCCCAACGCACAAACCGTCGGCGGACCGGCATTGACCCGCGGCGTGGGTACCTGGGCCGCCATCGCCATCAACGTGACCAACATGATCGGGGCCGGCGTGTTCCTGAAGACACGCGTCATGACTTGCAACGTCGGCTCGGCGAAAACGGTGATGCTGGTCTGGGTGGCTGCGGGACTTCTGTCGCTGGCCGGGACGTTCTGCTATTCGGAGGTCGCCGCATTGATGCCGGAGGCGGGCGGCGATTACGTTTATCTGCGCCGCGCGTTCGGCCGTCTGGTCGGATTTCTGTTCGGCTGGATGGCGTTCGCCGTGTTCCGCTCCGGGGCGCAGGCCGCTCTCGCGGGGGGTCTCGCGATTTTTATGAACGTCGCGCTGGGCGGCGCGCTCGCGCGCTGGCATCCGGGCGTCACTGCGGGCAGTGCCCCGGCCGGATGGCACGCCGGCATCGACGGTCTGACGCTTGCGACGCTGACGACTATCTGGCTCGTCACCCTCATCAATTGCGGCACGGTCACCACCGGAGGGCGCACGGCGCTATGGCTGACGATCGCCAAGATCGCCCTGGTCTTGGGAGTGGGGGTCGCTGCCTTCCTGTTCGCGCCGGGCAGCTTCGCGCACTTCGCCGGCTCCGGCCTGTCCGGGACCTGCGAGGGCGTCGCGTCGAGCGCGCGCGGCGGCATCGCGGGCTTCGGCGCGGCCATGCTCGGCGCGCTATGGGCGTATGACGGCTGGAACAACATCGCTCCGCTCGCCGGCGAGATCCGGGATCCGCAGAAAAATCTGCCGCGTGCCTTCATCGGCGGCACCTTGCTGGTGGCCGCGATTTATCTGTTCGTCAACGCCGCGTACTACTACACGCTCACCCCGCTGGAAATCGCGAGCGTCCCGACCAGCTCGTCGGTCGCGACGGAAGTCCTGCGCCGGTTCCTGGGGCCGGCCGCGGTGTCGCTGACGGCGGCGGCCATGATGATCTCCTCCTTCGGATCGCTGCATGCGAGCGTGCTCTCCAATTCCCGGATTCCCTTCGCCATGGCGCGGGAAGGGTTGTTTTTCCGGGGTCTCGCCAAGCTCTCGCCCCGGTCGAACGTCCCGGTGAGAGCGCTGATTGCGCAAGGCGCCTGGGCGAGCGTGCTCGCCGTTTCGGGTACCTACGACACGCTCACCGATTCGGTGATATTCGCATCCTGGTTGTTCTATGGACTGGCGGCCGGATCGCTGTTCATCTTCCGCCGGACCTTGCCGGATGCGCCGAGGGCCTATCGCGCGTCGGGCTATCCGCTGGTGCCGATTGCTTTTCTCATCGTAACCCTGGCGCTCCTCGTCAACACTTTCGTTGCAACGCCTCGCCAGGCGCTGCAGGGTGTCTTCATGCTGCTGGCCGGCCTGCCGTTTTACTGGTACTGGTCGCGCCGACCGAGGCCGCGCTCGTAGTCCCGGTAGGAGCTGCCCTACACGCTCCTTGGTGGCGGCCCGGCTTCACTCGGCCGCTCGCCGCGATAGGCTCTGCCTCGAACAATATAGCCGCGCGAGTCGGGAGAACAACATGTCAATAAGCACCATCCTGATCATTATCTTGGTTCTTTTGCTGATCGGCGCTCTGCCGACCTGGCCGTACAGCGGAGGTTGGGGTTATTACCCGTCCGGTGGACTCGGCTTGGTGGTCGTGATCTTGCTGGTACTGCTGGTGGCGGGTCGAATCTAGGGCACGAATGATCGAGACGCGTTCGCCCCATGCGCCGTTGTATTGCAATGTCGTTGATCGCTTGCTGCACGGCCGCTGCGGCCGCGCAGCCGGTGGCGCCCGGCCGCGGGCGGGATGCGGGCCCCGCCGAGCCTCCGCCTTGCGCGACGCGCTTCGACTATCTGGTGCTCGCGAGCTTGGCGGACTCCAACCAGTGGGTCGGTCTCTCGACGTATCGAGGGGCGCGACACGTCGATTGGGAATTCTCACCGCCGATTGCAGGAGCTCAACATGTCGATTATCGCCTGGATAGTGCTGGGACTGGTTGCGGGATTCATCGCCAGCAAACTCGTCAACAAAGCGGGTGAGGGGGTGATCGTGGATATCCTCCTCGGCGTCGTCGGCGCAGTTGTGGGCGGCTGGTTGTTTCATGCATTCGGCATGGCGGGTGTGACCGGATTCAACGTCTACAGCTTGATCGTGGCGGTGATCGGTGCGGTGGTATTTCTGGTCATCTATCACGCGCTGTTTCGTCGGCGCAGTTGAGCGCCATCAAGGCGGTGGGCTCGCCGGATTCATCGGCAGACCAAGGGAGCGCCGCTCGTCCCAGACCACATAGGTGCCGGCGGCGATGACGACGCCTGCGCCCAGGATCAGGCGTGAGGAGGGCGTCGCGGACCAAAAAATCCAGTCGATGGCGAATGCCCACAGGATCGAGGTGTACTCGAACGGTGCCACCACGGCCGGCGGGGCGCGGCGAAACGCATCGGTGATCCAGAACTGCCCGAGCGCCCCGGCCAGACCGGTGCCGGCGAGCCACGGCCAATCGGCGCCCGGAATGTCATTCCAATGGCCGATGGCCAGTAACCCCGATCCGACCCCCACCAGGGTGAGGTTCCAAAAGACGGTCGACATGATCGAGTTGCCCTGGCGCAGCGATCGAACCGTCAACGCGCTCAGCGAGTAGCAGATGGTGGCAGCCGCGGCGGCGACGGCGGCCGTGGGCGCCACCGGACCCTTGCTCCAGGGATCGAGGATCACGAGAACCCCCGACAGGCCCAGCACGATCGCGGCCCAGCGCCGGGGCGTGACGCGCTCGCCGTGCATCGGCACCGACAGAGCGGTCATCAGCAACGGTGCTGCGAGAAACAACGAATAAGTCTGTGCCAAAGTCATCTGATGGACCGCATAAACGAAGCTCGCGAGCATGACGATGCCGAGTACGCCGCGTCCGATGTGCAGGAGCGGCTGCGACGCGCGCAGCACCGACCAGGAACGCTGATATCCGATGACCAGCAGCAGCCACGCCACCGAGGAGAGGCAACGCATGCAGGCGACCTGCAGCGGCCCATAGTGGGACGAGAGACGCTTCAGTGTCGCATCCATGATGGAGAACGCGAACACCGCGGCGGCCATCGACGCTATGCCTCGCAGGCGCTCGCGCGCCGACGCATGTACCGCCGAGGAGATGGGAACCGTGGGACCGCTCATGGAATGTTATGGGAAAATTCTGCGGCGCTTCTGAGGCGTCGATACATCAGGTAAACGGCCCCGGCGAGCAGCCACGCCGATCCGACCATCAGCGCCGCCCGGTGCAGACTCGCCATCAGCCACAGCGTCGCCACGGCCCCCGCCGCAGCCTGCGCGAGCTTGAGCATTCCTCCGGGCAGGGCGCGCTGTCCGGCAGTATGATCGTAGATCACGCTCAGGTTCACCGCGGTGAATGCCGCGAACGCACCGAAGTTGACGCAGGACGCGGCGGCCTCCACGTCGAGCCAGATCCCGGCGATCATCGCGGCGCCCAGCAGGCAGATGTTGGTCACCGGCGTTCGAAAACGCGGGTGCACGTAGGTGAGCGCCGCCTTCGGCAGCGTGCCGTCTCGCGCCATCGCATACAGGAGACGGGAGGAGCCGGCCTGGGCGCACATGATGGATGCGACGAAGGCGCACAACACGATCGCGAGCAGCCAGGGAAATGCCGCGCCGCTCACCGCCGAGAGAATTTCGTAGCCTGCATTGTCCACGTCCCGGAACTCGATGGACGGATGCACCAGCCCCATGAAGTAGGAGCAAACGATATAGATGAAGCCGCTCGCGGCCGCCGCGAACAGCGTCGCCCTCGGGATGCTGCGGGTCGGATCCAGGGTCTCCTCGGCCAGGGTCGTGACGGCGTCGAAACCGAGAAAGGAGTAGGCGGCGACCGCCGCTCCGCTCATGACCAGCGGGAGCGACGTGCGGGAGTTGAAGAACGGCGCCGCGGTCCAAGCCTGCGCGCCGCGCCCGGACGGGCTCAGGGTCCAGATGCACAACAGGATGAGAATGGCGATGACCGCGAACTGGGCCGCGGCGATCGCGAGATTGACGCGATTCGCCACTTGAATCCCCAGGACGTTGACGGCGGTCGTGAAGGCCGCGATGAGCACGATCCACAGGCGGTAATCGACATGCGGCAGGATCATCTCGCAGGCCTTGGCCGTGAACAGGCAGATCACCATCGGAACCAGGAAATAGTCGAGGATCAGCAGCCAGCCTGCCAGGAACCCGAACGCATCGTTCACCGTGTTGGACACGTACGTGTAGGCGGATCCGGAGTCCGGCCAGCGCGCGGACATTCGCGCATAACTTCCCGCCGTTAAGAGAATCGCCGCGGTGGCGGTCGCATAGGCCGACGCCGTCGCGCCCTCGGTGGCCCGTGCTAGGATTCCAAAAGTGCTGAATACCACGGTGGGGCAGATGTACGAGAGGCCGAACAGTGCGGCCGACCAAGGCGTCAGACGCCGGGACAGGACGGACGTAGAGGGGATGTTCATTCTTTTCTGCCTCGCCGGGAGCGTATTGCGCGAGCTTGGCATCTCCGACAATCATTTGCCATGATCCGCGGAATTTCGCCGCGCTCGCTCGATCCCCTGGCCGAAACCCTCGATCACGTGGGCGCACCGGACTTCTACCGCCGCCTGATGACGGGTCTCGGTACGCGTCTGCGCGCGGACCTCGGCATGGTGATGCGCTACTCGAGGCATCATGCGCCGGAATACCTGATACACGAGCGGCTGCAGCCCGAGCACATGGCTCTGTATCTCGAAGGCCTGTACCGGGTGGACCCCATCTATCGCCTGTGCCGGCGGAGCGGCGGCCGCGGAATCAAGGATTTGGCCGCCATTTCGTCCGCCGCGGAACGCTCCGGAGATTATTTTCGAATTTTCCTGCGGCTGACCGGAATGGCGGACGATCTCGCGGTGCTGCTGCCGACCGATGGGGCAAGTTGTGTGGGCATCGTGTTCGAGCGCCGCCGCGCATTCAGGCCGCGGGAGATCTCCGAGATGCGTGTACTGTTTCCACTCATCGAAAGCATGCACCGCTTGCATCGGCGGCTGGACGGCCTGCGCGGCGGTGAAGTGGACGGTGCCGCGAAAGCCGGTCTCCTGCCGCTCGATTACAAGGCAGCTCTCGACGGCTTTCTCGCGGGCCAGCTCACGCCGCGCGAGCGGGATATCGTGCGGCTCGCCCTCATGGGATATCCCAGCGTCCGCGTCGCCGAGAAGCTCGGGCTCAGCATCAACACCGTGAAGAATCATCGCAAGCGGATCTATTCGAAGCTGGACATCACCACCGAGCGCGAGTTGTTTCTCAATTTCGTCGGCTTCCTGAGCGGCACGAAGTGAGTCCGATGGGCCCTATCGGGTCCCTTGGCGGGGCGCCGGCGAAACCGCATGCTCGCGCAATGAGCCTCAAGATCCATCTGGACGACTATTGCAGGGCTTTCAATCGACGGGAGCGGCGTGCCGCGGTGGCGCTGTTCTGCGATCGGGCTCTGTTCGAATTTCCCCTGCTGGGCCAGCGCCTGGTGGGCAAAGCCGAGATCGGCGCCGGCCTCGGGCGCATCTTCGATGTCACCGAGTCGGCGGCGCTGCACGTTCTCGCGCACAAGGAATCCTCGAGATTGATCCTCGCCGAGGGCCGCCTCGAGGCGAAGCTGCACCGCGACAGCGAGCCGGTTTGCATCCCGCTGGCCATGGCACTGGAAACCTGCGATGGGCAGATCGCCCGGCTGTCGAGCTATCTCGATGCCCGTGCCCACCGGCTTTGGAGCGACGGCCTGCTTTGCGCACCCGCCAACGACCCGGAAGGCGCCGCATGAGTCCCGCGCCGTGGGATGCCGGCACCGCACTGCGTGCATACTGCGAGGCGTTCGCACGCCGCGCCCCCGAAGAATTGGGCGAGCTGTTCGATCAGGACGCGGTGCTCGATCTGCCGCTGCTCGACCGGCCGGTGGTCGGGCGGCGGGCGATTCTCGAGGAGCTGCGGACAGCGGTGCGCGGACTTCGGAACATCGAGGTGAACCTCGCTCATGTCATCGGGAGCGGTGCCGAGGCCTTTGCGGAGGGGACCTTTCGAGCCGAGCACATCGGGATGCATGCGCAGGTCGACGGCTCTCCGGCACGCCTGGACTTCAGGTTCGTGGTGGTCGTCCTCATGCGCGGCGGACGGGTGTCGCGCTGGTCCGAATATTTCGATACGAAGCCGCTGAAGCCGCGGGAGCGGCAGCATCTGTATCCGATCTCGCGTCGCTCGGCCTACTGGGAAGGGAGCGTGCGAGCCGGCGTCTCCGAATTCATGGTCTACAATCACATGTACATGCCGCTGGCCTATCACCATTCGGCTGCCGAGGAATATGCGGCGCTGACCGAGCGGGTCACGATGTGGGATGTGGGTGCCGAGCGCCAGACCGAGCTGCGCGGGCCCGATGCGGTCGAGCTCGCCGGCTTCCTCACCACCCGCAATCTCGCGCAGCTAAAGGTCGGCGACTGCAAGTACACGTTGGCGTGCGATCCGGACGGGGAGATCATCTGCGATCCGGTGTTGCTGCACCCGTGGCCGGAGGTGGTCTGGTTGTCGCACGGCGATGCCGACCTCACCTTATGGGCCGCCGGTGTCGCCTTGGGCAGGGAGCTTCGCGTGCGGGTCTCCGAGCCCCGGGTATCGCCCATCCAGGTGCAGGGCCCCAAGTCACTGGAGATGCTGCGCGGATTGGTCGAATCGGATCTCGGTGTGCTCGGGTTCTACAAATGCATGGTGACCCGCATTGCGGGAATCGAGGCGGTCGTCTCGCGTACCGGCTGGAGCGGCGGCCTGGGATATGAGCTGTTTCCTCTGCCGGATCAGAATGCGATGGCCCTGTGGAACGAGCTCCTGGAGGCGGGGCAGGCGCTCGGATTGATGGTCACCGGCCCCAACGTCAATCGCGCGGTGGAGAAAGGGGTGACCGATACGGCGTACCATTCCAACTCGCACATGAACCCTTACGAGGCCGGGCATGGCCGTCTGGTGGACCTCGACAAGGGCAATTTCGTCGGGCGCGAGGCATTGCGCAAGGTGCATGCCGACGGAGCGAGGCGCAAGACGGTGGGGCTGCTCGTCGAGGGCGAGCTGCCGCAACTCGAATGGTACTGGCCGCTGATCGACGCGCGCGACCGGCCCGGGGAAATCCGCTGGGCCGTGCATTCCTTCGCGCTCGATCGGAACATCGCCATCGCGGTCGTGGATACCGGCGTGGAGATCGGGGAAATCGTCCGGTTCCGCCATCAGGGCGGGGTCAGCCGGGCGATCGTCACGCAAGTGCCGTTCGTCTGAGGTTCGCGGATTGTCTGAGTCTCGCGGATTGTCTGAGTCTCGCGGGTCCGCGACATCTGCGCTTTGCCAGGCGGGTCGCGCCCCCATATACTTTGCTGTAGAAAGTTACAAGGTTGGTCCAACTCCATGAAAGCGATCGCGATACGAGCGCGCCCGCAGGGACGGCGCGATTGAGCTCCGGCGCGCGCCGCGCGCTGGCGCCGGCTGCGGTCGCTTGCGCCTGCCTCGCCTGGACCTTCGTTCCGTCCGCCGCGGGGGCCGACCCCTCTCTGGCCTCGGATACGGTCGAGGACATCAAGCTGTACTTCACCGCTCCGGCTCGCTGGGACGAGGAGGACTGGGTGGCATTCGCGGCGGCCGTCGCCGCGGTCGGCGTCGCCCATCAATTCGATGCCCGGGTGCGATCACATTTCGCGACCGGCCCGAACGACGGGCTGAACGGCGGCCAGGACAAGAACGCCGTCCGGGACGCGCTCCCGGCGGTGGCGCTCATCGGCGGCACCTTCACCATTGCGGCGTATCTGGGCGACTCCGACGGCTATCGGGAGACATGGTCGCTGCTCGAAGCAGGCGTTTTGAGCACGGTGACCGGCGAGGTTTTATCGTATGCGGCCGGCAGACAGCGCCCCGACGGCAGTACGTCGCCGAACCGCTGGCGGGCGGGCGGCGACTCGTTTCCATCCGTGCATGCCACGGCGGCTTTTGCCATCGGTACCGTATTCGCAGAATCAGGCAACGACGAATACCGGTGGATTCGCCGTATCATCGGTTATGGCGTCGCGGGCTATACCGCCTACGAGAGGGTCAAGGAGAATGTGCACTGGACATCGGACACGGTCGCGGGCGCCGCGATCGGCATCGCTACGGCACGCTTCGTGCTCGACCGGCGGGAGCATCCCGCGTCTCGCACCTCGTTCGACATAGAGCCGACCAAGAACGGCTGGCAAGCGGCCTATACGGTGCAGTTCCGCTGAGCGAGTCAGCTACGGTGCAGTTCCGCTGAGCGAATCAGCTCTGCGCGCTGCCGGCGAGCAGCGGTTCACCGACCTTATTCTTGGCGGCGGAGTCCTGCACGATCTGCTCGAGTACCGACAGATAGCGCACGTAGCGCCGTTTACCCTCTGCGGTGAGGCGGCACCAGGTTTGCGGCCTCGAGTCCTCGTAGCTCTTGGATATGGCGACGAGGTTCTCGGAGGCGAGCATCTGCAGATGCCGGCTCAGGTTACCGTCGGTGAGATCGCAGAGCCGCTTCAAGTCGGAGAATCGCAAGCCCTTGGGATGTGCCACGAGCGAGGTCATCATGCTGAGCCGGGCACGCTCATGTATGACCAAGTCGAGATTCGCGTAGGCGTAGCGCCCCTGCGAGGCGCGGGTCTTGCCCTTGTTCATCTGCCTTGACTCACGACCGTTACCCATCGCTCTTGGTCATCGTTCTGGGTCATCGTTTTGGCCCTTCTCAACTTGGTGATCCGAGTGACGATGCAGCTCGAGAATGCATGCTACAAGCAATTGGCCGCCTCCGAAAGGGATTCCCATGAACCAGGGCGAGAGCGGAGCGGCCTGACCCATGGCCAGGCATGCGAGGCCGCAGCCGAGGTACCAGATGCCCACGATGAACACCGTCTTCGGCAAGATCCGGGCGGTTGCGAACACGCCGAGGCTGAAGATGATCTGCCAGAGTCCCGGCAGCATCCAGAGATTGCCCGGCGACCAGCGCGACAAGGCAAAGGTGACGAGAATGCCGGCGGTCATCGCGGGGAGGAATTGCTCGATGGCGGATTGCAGCATCTCCATCATCATGCCGCCATGAAGCCGGCGCGAGCGGACGATTGCCTCGATGCCGATGAGCGTCACCGCGAACGCGGCGGTGGCGCACCAGACCCCGATGAACTCGAGCGCCTGGCCGTGGCCCGAGCCGGGCCGCTGGGCCTGAAGCGCGGCCACCCCGAGGGCGAACAGGCCGGTGGCCGCCAGAGTCAGCGGGCCATACCCTTTGAATTGAGTGGTACGAGCGATGTGCTCGCGGACGAAGCTGATATCGAGCAGCGCCCGGTCCAATTCCTGCATGGTCCCACCTCGCGCCATTTGCCGTGCGACGGGGCGAAGTTATCAGCTAAAGGCCGCCCCGGCTCTGTATATATTGGTAATTTTACGCGCCCGGCGGTAGGGTATAGCAAAGGCGAGGGCTAAAATTCAGCTTTATGACACAAAGTAGATCGAGTCTCGCGGGGCCATGAATCTCCTGCTGGTCGAGGACGACATCGAGCTGGCGGAATCCCTGGTAGCGCGCTTTCGGGAGGCGGGCTACCAGACCGAGCACGTGAGCGATGGGCGCGTCGCGCTGAGCGCTGCGCTGGACGGGGACTACGGGGCGCTGGTCGTCGACCGTATGGTGCCCGGCATGGACGGTCTGTCCTTGATGAAGGAGCTACGCCGCTCCAAGGCCACGCCCGCGATCTATCTCACCACGATGGCGGGAATCGACGATCGAGTGCAAGGGCTCGAGGCCGGCGGCGATGATTACCTGGTCAAGCCGTTCGAGTTCGCCGAGCTGCTCGCGCGGGTGCGCGCCATCACGCGCCGGAGCGAGGGATCGGCGGTCTCCAAGCTCGTCGCGGGCAGGATCGAGATGGATCTGGTACGACGCTCGGTACACCGAGAGGGGCAGCTGATCGATCTCGTTCCGCAGGAGTTCAGGCTGCTCGAATACCTGATGCGCAACGTGAACCGGGCGGTGACCCGCAAAATGCTTCTGGAAAACGTGTGGGACATCCATTTCGATCCGCACACCAACGTGGTGGAGAGCCACATCAGCCGGCTGCGCGCCCGGCTGAACGACAATTTTGCCTTCGATCCCATCCAAACCGTCCGGGGCGTCGGCTATCGCCTTCTTGCCGCCCAGTAAACGGGTGAGCTCCAGCGCGCTCAGGCTCGCTGGGTTCTTCACCGTCCTGTTTCTTGCCCTGACGGGCGCCCTGATTCTCACCGTGGTGTGGATCGTGGAGAGCACCCAGCGCGGCGCTCTGCAGGCCGCCAACGACGCCGATATCGCCACGATCGCCAGCGGCTATCGGGGGGAGGGCGTCTCCGAGGCGATCGAGGTCGTGCGCCAACGGCTGAGCGCACAACCCCGCGCGAGTTTTCGCCCCGGCGACTCCTACCTGATCATTCAGAATGCGCGCGGCGAACGGCTCGCAGGTAATCTGGCTTCGATCACGCCGCAACTCGGAGCGTTCGATCTGAAAGTGGCTCCGCTGGGCTCCGGCCTCGTGGGCCCGTCGGGCGCCGGCAACGCCGCATCTTTCCGGATCAGAGGCCGCGGAGCGTTGCTGGCTCCGGACGTGTACGTCTTTGCGGGCCGGGACTGGCGCACCGTGTCCATCACCCGCGAGCGCATTCTGTACGCCTTCGGGTGGGTGGCCGTCGGCGCCACGATCATTGCGGCGATCGCGGGGTGGTTTCTCGGCTCGAAATTCATGCAGCGGGTGGACGGCATCGCGCGCACCTGTCAGAGCATCGTCGGCGGCCGGCTTTCGGAACGCATTCCGCTGAGCGGCCGGGACGACGAATGGGACCGGCTCGCCGGTGCCATCAACGACATGCTGAATCGCATTTCGCGCCTGCTCGAGAACCTGCAGCAAGTCTCGAGCGATGTGGCTCACGACCTGAGGTCCCCCCTGACCCGTTTGCGCAACCGTCTCGAAGCCGCTCATGGCGGCTCGACCACCGCCGCCGACTATGCGGCCGCCGTATCGCGTGCCCTCGACGATACCGATCAATTGCTGGCGATGTTCGGCGCGCTGCTGCGCATCTCCCAGGTTGAGGCGGGCACGCGGGCCGGCGCCTTCGCCGATGTCTCGCTCTCCGAAGTCGCGCGACGCCTTTTCGACATGTATCGTCCGGTGGCCGAGGATAACCAGCAGGCACTGCAGGCCGACATCGAAGAGCACACACAGGTGCGCGGCGATGCGGAGCTGTTGCTGCAGATGTTCAGCAATCTGATCGAGAACGCGATTCGTCACACCCCGAGCCGCTCGATCATCAGCATCCGCGTCGGGCGCGTCGACGGGCGGGCGGCGGCTTCGATTCGCGACAACGGCAGCGGCATACCGCCCGAGGAGTATGCGAAGGTGACGCGCCGCTTCTACCGGCTATCGAACAGCCGCTCGACCTCCGGCCATGGTCTCGGGCTCGCCCTGGTCTCGGCCGTCGCCGAACTGCATCATGCGAGCCTCACATTCGCCGACGCTGCTCCCGGACTCGAGGTGACCGTGAAATTCCCGCGGGCTTGATCAGCGCCCCGTGGAGGGCGAGCCATCATGCCCGGTGGAGGGCGAGCCGTCATGCTCCGTGGGACGCTCCACCAGCAGCCGCACGGATCCCGGTCGAATGCCGAAGCGCTTGCGCGGATCGGACGCTGCCGGATCCTTTTCGATGCGCTCGCCGGCCGTCAGAAAGATTCTGCCGGTGTCCGCATCGATCGCCAGGGTCCGGGCGGAAGGCTGCGTCGGCACCTCCGGCATCACCACATAACCGTCCGCGCTCGTCTGCTGGATCACCGACAGCGTTCCGATGCCGTTCGAGCTCAGCACCCGGCGCCGTTTGGAATCGTAGCCGATGGCGTCGCTGTTCTTGCCGATCGGGAGCCGAGCGATCACGCGGCCATCGTGCGTGTCGAGCACCAGCAGCTGCTCGTTCACGCACCCGGAAAAGAGCCGGCCGGTCGCGGCATCGAGCGCGAGTCCGTGCGGCCGCTCGCAGCCCGGCAGGGGCCACGTCGCATCCACGCGCAAGGTCCGGGTATCGATGCGCTGCACCGCTTCGCGGTCCTTGATGTTCACGTACAGCTTGCCGGTGCCGTCCGCAGCCGCGAATTCCGGAGTGCCTTCGAGCGGGATCCGCGCGGCCACTGCATCGGATCTCACGTCCACCGCCGTGACCTCCTTCGGATCGCCATGCATCACGAATACACGGTTGCTGGCGGGATCGTAGACCGCGCCGTCCGTGTCCTCATCGACCGGAATCTGCTTGAGCACGCGCAGCGAGGCGAGATCGAATACCACGATGGCATGGTTTTCGGAGCTTCCCGCATAGCCCTTGCCGGCGGACGGCGCAAGCGCGACACCGTTCGCCCCCGGCACGGCGACCTGACCGACGACGGCTCCGCGGTCCGCATCGACCACCGTGACGATCGAGCCGTGCGCGGCGAAGACGCGGTGCGACGCCGCGTCCCACGTCAAATAGTCCCAGCGGTCGGGAGGACCCAGCGCGATGGTCCGAGCCGTGCGATAAAGAGGCTCGGCGGCCGCACCGGCGGGCGCGGCATCCGGGGTGGCGGCAGCCGCCGTGCCGCTCGCGAGGAGGGCGATGAGGGCGAATTTCAAGTGAGTGCGCATGGGATGGATGGCCGATGGTTGCGGAGGAGTGTGACAGTGCATGGATCGGAAACGCGAGACCTGTACGAATTTTTAATTTTTGAGGAGCCGCCGTCTCGTGTCGCGGGCGCTCACACCGCCATCAGCACCGCTCCCGCGGTGATCAACAGGGCGCCGGCGCCCACTTTGAAGGTGAACGGCTCGCGCAGAAACACCACGGCCAGCAGTACCACGAAGACCACGCTCAGTTTGTCGATCGGCGCGACCCTCGAGGCGGGGCCTGCTTGCAGCGCCTTGAAGTAGCACAGCCAGGACAGACCCGTGGCGATGCCCGAGAAGATCAACATCCGCAACGCCCGCGGCGACAACGTCTCGAAGGCCCATGCGCCGCGCACCGTCACCGCCACCGCGCAAAGCGCGAGAATCACCACCGTGCGAATGAAGGTGGCGAGATTGGACTCCACGTCGACCACTGCAATCTTGGCCAGAATCGCGGTGAGCGCCGCAAACAGCGCCGAGCCAAGCGCATAGATTCTCCAGTCGACCATGAGCCTTTCTCCTCGCGCCTATCGATTGTCGGGCGGCGAATTCTCGCCCATACCGGCCTGGGAGGCCAATGAAGCATCAAGATTGCCTGCCTGCGTTGCAGCCGTTACCCTGTGACATCGACTCACATCGGTCCAGGGTGCGACATGCCGACGACCTTCACACTGAACGGAAAAAGCACGACGCTCGACGCGGATGCGGACATGCCGCTGCTCTGGGCGCTTCGAGAGGTGGCCGGACTTCCCGGCACGAAATTCGGCTGCGGCATCGCCATGTGCGGTGCCTGTACCGTGCATCTCGACGGTAAGCCGATTCGTTCCTGCGTGACTCCGTTGGCATCGGTGGCCAACGCCCAGGTGACCACCATCGAGGGCCTGCAGAGCCGGCAAGGCGATGCGGTTCGGGCCGCATGGATCGAATTGCAGGTCCCTCAATGCGGCTATTGCCAGTCCGGACAGATTATGTCGGCGGCGGCACTGCTCGCGAAAAATCCCGCCCCGACGGACGCCGATATCGACGCGGCGATGAGCGGCAATATCTGCCGCTGCGCCACCTACACGCGTATTCGCGCCGCGATCCACGCGGCGGCGCAATCCACGAGGGAATGACCATGGCTGCTCGATCGTCGCAATTGCGTGCCGCACGCCGCGCGTTTCTCAAGAGCGCGGGAGCGGCCTCGGTGGCAGCTCTCACCATCGGCTTCGAATGGACCGGCTCGACGCGGCGCGCGCTCGCGGCGGCGCGTGCGGGCGATGCGCCGTTCGTGCCGAATGCTTTCGTGCGCGTCGCCGCCGACGACAGCGTGACGGTGATCGCCAAGCATGTCGAGCTCGGACAGGGGGCCTACACGGGCATCGCCACCATCGTGGCCGAGGAGCTCGACGCCGACTGGGCACGCGTCCGGGTGGAAAGCGCGCCGGCCGATGCGAAGCGCTACGCCAACCTGGCCTTTGGCACCATGCAGGGAACCGGCGGCAGCTCCGCCATGGCCAACTCCTGGATGCAGCTGCGCGAGGCCGGTGCAAAGGCTCGTGCCGTGCTGGTCTCCGCCGCGGCCAGGCAGTGGCACGTGCCCGCTGCGGAGCTCGTGGTGGAGAAGGGGGTCGTCCTGCACCGCGGTACTCAGCGGCACGCCAGCTTCGGATCGCTGGTCGCCGCGGCTCGCTCCCTGCCCGTCCCCGACAAGGTGACGCTCAAGGACCCTCGGGACTTCAAGCTCATCGGGCAGCGCGTGCCCCGGGTGGACGTACCCGCCAAGTGCGACGGTACGGCACAGTTCACCCTCGACGCGGTTTTCCCCGGCATGCTGGTCGCCCTGCTGAAACGGCCGCCGCGCTTCGGCGCGACGGTGGCGAACTTCGACGCCTCGGCGGCGCTGGCCGTACCGGGCGTCGTCAAGGTCGTCCAGGTGCCGGGCGGAGTTGCCGTGATCGCCAAGAGCTTCTGGGCCGCCAAGCGCGGACGGGAGGCGCTGGTGGCGGTGCATTGGGATGAGACTCACGCCGAGAAGCGCAGCTCCGCGGATCTGATGGCAGAATACCGCCGGCTGGCCGACCGGCCGGCGCTGTCCGCCCGTCAACAAGGCGATGCCGTCAAGGCATTGCGCGAGGCGGGTCAGAAGATTTCCGCGGGCTTCGAATTTCCTTATCTGGCGCAGTCGCCCATGGAACCGCTCGACGCCGTGGTCAAGCTCACCGCCGACAGCTGCGAGATCTGGGCGGGGGACCAGTTTCAAACCGTCGACCAGGCCAACGCCGCCAAAGCGGGTGGCCTCAAGCCCGAGCAAGTGGCCATCCACACACTCTACGCCGGCGGCAGTTTCGGGCGGCGCGCGAATGCGGGCTCGGACTACATCGTGGAGGCGGTTTCCATCGCCAAGGCCCATGGCGCCGACGGCACGCCGATCAAGTTGCAGTGGACCCGTGAGGACGATGTGGGCGGCGGCCTGTATCGTCCCATGTACTTTCACAAGCTCGAGGCGGCGCTGAGTGGGCAGGGCGAGCTCACCGGCTGGAAGCACGTCATCGTCGGCCAATCCATCCTGGCGGGCACGCCGTTCGCGGCGATGATGAAGGACGGCATCGACCCCACCTCGGTCGAGGGCGCGGCGAATATCGCCTACAAGATTCCGAACATATCCGTCGAGCTGTCGACGACCCAGGTCGGAGTGCCGGTCCTGTGGTGGCGAGTGGTGGGCTCCTCTCACACCACCTTCGCGGTCGAGACGTTCATGGACGAGATCGCGCACGCCGCGGGCCAGGATCCATTCGAGTTCCGCCGCAAGCTGCTGGAGCACGAGCCGCGCATGAAGGGGGTGCTGGAGCTCGCCGCGGAGAAAGCCGGCTGGCACACCGGACCGCTACCCAAGGGTAAAGGGCGTGGCATCGCGGTAGCCGAGGCCTTCAAGACCTTCGTGGCGCAAGTGGCCGAGGTGAGCGTCGACGATGCAGGGCGGGTGAAAGTCGACCGGGTCGTGTGCGCCGTCGACTGCGGAACGCCGATCAATCCCGACGTCATCGCCGCGCAAATGGAGGGAGGAATCGGATTCGGGCTCGGTGCGGCGCTCTACGGAGCCATCACCTTGAAGGACGGTCGCGTGGAGCAGTCCAACTTCAACAGCTACCGTGTTCTGCGCATGAGCGAAATGCCGAAAGTCGAGGTGCACATCGTGGCATCGACCGAGGCGCCGACCGGCGTCGGCGAGCCGGGTGTCGCGCCGATCGGACCGGCGCTCGCGAACGCGATCTTCGCGGCGACCGGCAAGCGGGAGCGCGTGTTTCCCCTGGTCAGGGGTGCCGTCTGAGCGTGTGGAATGTGGCGAACTCCTCGAGCGGTGCGCGCTCGGTGCGCAGCCGGTTGATGGCCGCCGTCTCGTCGCGGTAACCGATGGCAAGACCGCAAAACAGCATGAGCTCCGCGGGCAAGCCGAGAAACTCCCGGATGGTGCGATGCCATGATGCCCACGACTCTTGCGGGCAGGTATCGAGTCCGCGCTCCCTGGCCAGCAGCATGATGTTTTGCATGAACATTCCGACATCCGCCCACTGATCCGCGCCCATGATGCGATCGATGACGAAGAACATCGCCGCGGGCGCGCCGAAGAACTCGTAATTGCGTGCAAACTGCCGGAGCCGGCGCATCTTTTCTTCGCGTTCGATCCCGAGGATGGCATACAGATCCTCGCCGCACTTGAATCGCCGCGAACGGTACGGCTCCTTGAGATTGGGCGGATAGACGGCATATTCCGTGCCCTCGCCTTGCGGCTGCACGGATAGCTTGGAGCGGATCAGAGCCACGAACTCTCGCAGCGGCTCATCCGCCAGCACGTGCACCTGCCATGGTTGCAGATTGCCGCCGGACGGCGCTTGTCGGGCCGTCTCCAGAATGGCGCGCAGAGTCTCCGCCGGCACGGGCGTGTCGAGAAAGGCTCGGCAACTACGGCGGCTCAGGATGGCATCGGTTACCTTCATGCGGAAATAGTATCCTAGTGCCCGATGAATCGGATTCTCATCGTGCTCGGCTCGCTGGCGGTGCTCGCCGGATTGCTGTGGCCCTGGCTGGGAAAAGTACCCTGGCTGCGGTTGCCGGGGGACATCGTGGTCGACCGGCCCGGGTTCAAATTCTTCTTTCCAATTACCACCATGCTCGTCGTGAGTGCGATCCTGTCGATCGTCGCATGGTTGCTGCGGCGGTGAGCATGCAGTCAACCCGCTACCATCGGTCTTGAGGAGGTCATCGTGAAACGAATTCGCGTGGATGCTTTCGGCGGTCCGGAGGTCCTGGTGATGGAGGAGGCGGGCGATCCGCGTCCCGGCGCGCACGAGGTGCTGATTCGCGTCAAGGCCGCCGGGGTGAATCCATACGAGACCTATGCGCGCGCGGGAACCTACGGCGCGCGGAATCCGAAGCTGCCCTACACGCCCGGCTCGGATGCGGCAGGCGTCGTGGAGGCCGTGGGGGAGGGTGTCGTCGATCTCTCGCCCGGAGAGCGGGTGTTCACGATGGGCACGCTCACGGGCTCCTATGCGGAGCTCGCGCTATGCGAGCGAGCCCGTGTGCAGATACTGCCGGACAACACCAGCTTCGCGCAGGGAGCGGGGCTGTTCGTGCCCTATGTCACGGCTTATCGCGCACTCTTTCAGCTTGCGCGGATAGCGGCCGGCGAAACGCTCCTGGTCCACGGTGCAAGCGGTGGTGTCGGAATTGCGGCTCTACAGTTCGCACGCGCAGCGGGCCTGACCGTGATCGGCACCGCCGGCAGCGAGCGGGGGCTGGAGCTCGTCGCGCGGCAGGGCGCCCATCACGCCGTCAATCATCACACGGAGGGGTACCAGCAACGGATTCTGGATCGCACGGAAGGCCGCGGCGCCGATGCGATCCTCGAGGTGCTGGCAAACGTCAATCTCGGTTCCGACCTCAAGATGCTCGCCGCAGGCGGCCGTGTCGTGGTGATCGGCAGCCGGGGCGATGCCACCATCACGCCCCGGGATCTCATGGCGAGGGACGCCTCGATCATGGCGATGACGCTCTGGAACGTGCCGACGGAGGGACTGCGCAGGATCGGCTGCGCGATTCGCGCCGGACTGGAACAGGGCTTTCTGCATCCCGTGGTGGGCATGGAGCTGCCGCTCGCGCAGGCGGCGGAAGCCCATCGGCGCGTTGCGGCGCCCGGTGCGTTCGGCAAGACCGTGCTGGTTCCGTGAAGGATTCAGTGCGCGGAAACGCCGCCCAGCAGCTTCTCCAGCTCCGCGGCAGTCACGGTTCCCGAGTGCGGCCGACCGTTCGCGAGGATCAGCGTCGGTGTACCGTCGACGTGGAGCTTCTCGCCCAGGGCCAAATTACGCTCCAGAGGATTGTCGCACTTCGCCGCGGGCGGATCGATTCCCTTCAGCATCTTGTCCAGCCACGCTTTTGACCGGTCCTTGGAGCACCAGATGCCGAGGGCGTGCTCATACGCATGCGGGTGGATCGAGGTCAAGGGGTACAGGAATACGTGCAAGCGCACGTCGTTCACCTGGGGCAGCTGTTCCTCGAGCTTGCGGCAATAGGGACAATCCGGGTCCTCGAAGACATAGATCTCGCGCTTTCCGTTGCCGTGAACGATATCGAAGGAATCCGCTAGCGGCAGCTTCTTCACGTCGATACGGGTGACTTCCTCCAGGCGCTCGTCGGTGAGATCGCGGTGCGATTGCAGATCGAACAGGTGGCCATTGAAAATGTGGTCACCGGCGGTATCGCTGTAAATGATCTGACTGCCTCCGAATAGCACTTCGACCACGCCGTCGACGCCGCTCGGGCGAATGCTATCGATGGAATACTCGGGGAATTGCTTCTTGAGCTTGGCGGCGAGCGCCTCGTATTGAGGCGGAATGGATTGAGGCGGAACCGCGGCGGCGGGCGCAGCGGCTGCGGCGCGCGAAGCGGCGCCGGCGCGCTGAGGCGATCCCAGCATCGCGATGCATGCGATGGCGGCGAGGGCCGCGGTGGTGGTGCCGGCGCGGCGTAGCCGGCCGAGGGATCGCCGGGGGAGGCATCGATCGGTCATTCGGTAACCCTTCAGTCGATGTGCATTTCAGGACGCTCCTTCTAGCACGTTTTCGGTGCCGGTGCCGGAGCGAGGCGCGGCCGCCGGAGGCAGTCAGTGCAGACTGCGTGCGCCCACGGCGCCGTGGCTCGACGCAGGCCGGCGCACGTGATCGTCATGGTGGCGCCGATGCTCGCGGGCGCGATCGCGAGCGGCGAGATACAAAGGACTGGGATAGGAATCGCCCGCGGTATCGCCGTAGTCGTCCGGGTCGTCTTGCGCGGAAGGCGGCGGATACGCGGCGCCTCCATACGCCGGATGGTACGGACCGTAGGGATTGCCGGGCACCGCCGCCGGCACCTCCATCGTGTTGAGATTGCCGAGCTGCTTGACGGCTGCATCTCGCCCGCAACGACGGTCCGAAAATACCTTCTGGCCGTTTACGACGCATTCCCACACCTGGCCGCTGGGTAGCTCTGGGTCGTCCGCGGATGGCCTCGCCGTCGGCGCTGGAACCGCCGCGACGGCGGGAGCCGCGTCAATAACCGCCGAGCCGGACGGCGCCACGAGCGGCGTGGCCGGTGCAGCGGCGGCGGCGGTCGGGGACGGCGTGGCGGTCGGGGACGGCGCAGCGGTCGATGCCAGCGCGGCGCTCGGCGCAGGCGCGGCAGCGAGCGGCGGCGGGCCGTGCGCAGCATGATCGGTCCAGTGGATCGCAGCGCCGATCGCGCCGCTCGCCAACAGCGCCGCGCCCAGTATCCACGGCAGCAAATCCGTGTCCATGCTCTTGCCCATGCAGCATTTTACGGCCGAAGCGTGAGCTCGGCGCGGCTAATCCTGGGACCTGGCGCACGCCGCTGAGCGTGCCGGGCGGCTTATGGCACATCGCCGCTCATGGACTACGACGGCTGCTGCAACGCTCCGTCAAGAGGTACCTACAGCAGGGCGGCGATCGGCAGGTAGCTTAAGTTGTTCCAAAGGAAATGTTTATAACCATATAAAAGATAAGTAGAAATTTGTTTGGGTCTGGGAGCTGTGCGGACCCGCCGGGATCGGCGTGGGTGATCGCCGGCGCGGTCTGGATCATCCGCGGATCGTGACTGCGGAGATCGTGACCGTGGGAGGAACCGAAGCCGCGATCGCTGGTCAACCCATGTGAGGTCGAGGCGTTGAGGCGAGTGGCTCTTACGGGATGGGGAGAGTTATGTCTCAGTCACTCATGGGGTTTCGCCACCTGCTGGGATTGTCGGCAGCTGTGGCGCTGCTATCGAGCTGCGACGACAATGGCTGGTGCGACGGCGGATCCTGCAACGCGACGCCACCGGGTGAGATATCGCTGGCGCTGGTCGCCGGCAACTTCAACGGCAACGGCCACACCTCCATCGTCGCCACCAGCACGGTGGAGTACCAAGCCAGTTTCAATCCGGGCAACCTGAACACCTACTTGTCGACGGGGGCCGGCTCGTTCGCCACCCCGACAGTCACGGCCGCCGGTGACGATCCGTTGTATCTCGCAAGTGCGGATTTGAATGGCGATCATCTCCCCGATGTGGTCTCCGCGAGCTACGACGACGGGACGCTCAGCGTGTTTCTCAACAACACCTCGACGCCCGGCGGTTTCGCCGCCCCGGTGATCCTGAGCTCGCCGGGTGCTTCGCAGGTCGCAATCGGCGATATGAACGGCGACGGATTGCCGGATCTGGTGTCCGCGGATTTTGGTGTCTCGCTGTTCCTGCAGACTTCTCCGGGCCATTTCGCGAGCCCGGTGAGCCTGTACTCCGGCGGCGCGAACTGGGTCGCGGTGGGCGATCTGAATGGCGATGGCCAGCCGGACGTGGCCCTGGCCGACGCCGTCGGCGTGAAGGTGCTGATTCACACCGGAGCGGCGAGCAGCGTGACCTATGCGGCCCCGGTCTCCGTATTCACACAGAGCGTCAACCCCGGCATCACGGGCGCCAACATCATCGCGATCGCGGATGTGAACGGCGACGGTCTCAAGGATCTGGTGATCACCGACCCGGGCCCGTTCGGAAGTCCGCCGACGGTGAATGTGCTGCTGCAAGTGGCGGCGCATCCCGGAACCTTCGCGAGCCCGGTCACGTATCAACTGCCGGGCACCAGCACTCCGGAATCCCTCGTGGTAACCGACGTGAACGGCGACGGGCACCCGGATATCGTGGTCGGCGGGTCCACCGCCGTGAGCGTGCTCCTGCAGATCGCCACCGCTCCCGGCACTTTCGCCGCCGCGTCGAATTATGCGGTGGTCAACGCGAACGAGGTGGCGGTGGCCGACGTGAACGGCGATGGCCTGGTCGACATCATCGTGCCCATGGGCGTGTCGCATCCGGTAGTCAGCGGCATCGTCACCAATAACCCGGGAGTGCTGCTGCAGGTGGCCGGTGCTCCCGGTACATTCGCCAACGTACAGGATCTGCCGTAACCCGATTGATGGCGCATCGCTCCCCCAGCGACTAGAATTCACCGACCGATAAATCAGCATCGCGCTTGGAAGGGGGATCCGTGCAAACATCGCGACACGTTCGACGCGGCGCTTGGCGGTCTGTTGCGCTCGGGCTGCCGTTGCTGCTCGGTGCTGGCTTCGAGACGCGCGCGGATGCGCCCGCCGCGCCGGGCGCTCCGCCGGGCAGTGCCGCCTCTTCGGCGGATACCGCCTCCGACGAGCCGAAAACCCTGCCGCAGGACGGCCTGTTCTCATCCATCAAGCAATCCCTCAGACAGGGCGACCAAGAGGTCATTCGCGGGCATTTCGATCTCGGCACGCCGCCCAACGTGCATCGCTACTATTGCCTGGTGGACCCGAAGACCCATCGGCGCGAGCCCAACGGAGTACTGGGCGACCCGCTTCCGCGGCCCGACGGCATGACGGGAATCAAGAGCAGCGCCGTTTCTCTCTATCGCTGCGATAAGGCCGAACAGCAAGGGCTGCTGATTACGAGCGGCTACGTGCTGCCCGCGCGTTCCGGCGCATCGACGGCCGGCGCGGCGACGACTGCGCCGGCATCGGCGCCGACTGCGCCGGCACCGGCGGCGACAGCGACCGAGAAGACGGCTGCCGTTCCCGCGACGCCGGGCCCGTCCGCGCCCGCCGTTGCGCCAGCGCCAGCGCCAGCCGCCCCCGCGGCGGCAGGACGGTTTGCTTCCGGAATGATCGACGTATCGGGGCTCAAGCTCGGCATGTCGCCCGACCAGGTCAAGGCCGTGCTCAAATCCAAAGGCCTTCACGATCAGGAATGGAGCGAGAATCTTAGCTACCGCGAAGCCGCGAGCGGCCGCTCGCAGCCGATCGCGAACGGCCGATTCGTCAGCATCATCGCCGCATCGAGTGCCGCCGCGGCGGGGGCAGCGGGGCATGAGCAGGGCGACGCCGAGTCCTTCGAGGTGATGTTCACGCCGGTGCCGGGCCGCGAGAGGGCGATGGCCATCGTGCATTCGGTGGGATATTCGCCGGTCAACGCCGTTCACGAGAGCGCGCTGGAATCCGGCCTGATCGAGAAGTACGGCGGCTACCCGCCCGGCGGTTTACCGCAATCTCCCACCTGGCTTTATCGATCAGACGGCAAGGTGACAGCCGGGGATGATTGCGGCCGACGCGCGCTGTTCGGCGGACTCGGTCCGCTGCGGATTTCCGCGCCGCGCGAGAATGTGTCGCTCGAGCAATCCGAGAGTGAGCTGCGGTCGGAGGCTCAGCATTGCGGAGTGGCGATGGTGACCGAAGACCATCACACCTCGAACGGCGGGGCGTTACGCGCAGACCGCATGGTCGATCGCTACACCGTGACCGCGTATGGTCCGGCGCTTGCCGCCGAAGGCGCGGCCCGCGCCGAGGAAATGATTCGGACGGCGGGACACGCGCCGAGCGCCCCGGCTGCGGCCGCCGGGGATTCGCACGCCCCGGATTTGTAGGTTGTAGAACTTACATCGCATTGCATCGGCACGGCGCGACCGGCGTAGGCACTCTCCGGCAGAGTTTCGGTCGGCGCTGCCGGCGGCGGCGCGCGGCCAGCGTCTCTATAGTCGCCTCATGACGAAACAGGACGCGGGCAAGACCATCCTGATGGTCGAGCCCGACGTGGTCATCCGGATGGTGGTCGCGGAATACTTGCGGGAATGCGGCTACCGGGTCATCGAAGCGGTAGCCGCCCAGGATGTGTGGATCGTGCTCGAGAGCGGACGGCGCGTCGATATCGTGTTGGCCGACGTGAAACTCGCGGGCGATGCCGGCGGCTTCGCCCTGGCGAGCCGCATCCGACAGACACGTTCGGACATCGATGTTATCTTGACTTCGGGAATCGCCGGAGCGGTACAGGAATCGTCCGATTTGTGCAGCGAGGGGCCGATTAAAAAGCCCTACGAGCCCAAGGATGTCGAGGCTCGAATCAGAGTTTTGCTGGAGCGCCGCCGGACATCAAACAAGCTTTGAGGATAAAGTCGGGATGGAAGATCCTGTCGAAGCGCCGGACCCGGACTCGGTCGATGATCGTCACGTGGTGCTCATCGTCGAGGACGAATTTCTCCTGCGATGGCCCACGTCGGAGTTTCTGCGCGAGTCGGGATATCGAGTCATCGAAGTCGCCAGCGTGAGCGAGGCCATCATGGTATTTTCCAGCAATACCCGTGTGGACCTGGTTTTCTCGGACGTGAATCTCGAAGGCGATCTGACCGGTCATGCACTCGCCAGCTGGCTCGAAAAACATCATCCGGCCATCCCGATGCTGCTCACGTCGGGCGACAAGCGTGCTTCCAATGTCGTGTCGTCCGGTGCGGCCCGTCCGTTCGTCGCCAAGCCCTACGTGCTGGCGGATGTCGAGCAGCGAATCAAGGACATGCTCACACGCAATGGTTGATGAGGACGAACATCTGACGCGAAGCGCGCGCGTTCGCAGCATGCACGTTCGCGGCATGCACGTTCGAAGCGCTGGTTCTCGCCTGATGCTCGTCGCGTGGGCCTGCGTTTTCGCCGCCAGTGCAACGGGATGGGCTTGGGCGGACGGCGCCCGCAGGTCACTCACGCGGGATCAGCTGGTCGGCACCTGGCGCCTGGTGCGCATCGAATATTCGGGACCGGACGGAGCGCACGTCGATCCGTTTTACCAGGCGGGTTCCACCGGGCTGCTCATCTATGATCCGTCCGGTTGGATGAGCGTACACATCGTGGGTCCGCGCCGCCGCAGCTTCGAGGTACCGGCGCAACGGCTCGCGCAGGATTCGAACCCGGAACGCGAGGCTTTGAAGGCGGCGGCGTTCGACAGCTACTACGCTTACGACGGAACCTGGGAGTTCGATCCGGCGAATTCGGTGCTGATTCATCACGTCATCTCCTCGCTTCTGCCGGCGGAAAGAGGCATGACCTACACGCAGCAAGTCGCGCTCGAGGATGGGCGGCTGGTGTTCTCGAACCGCAGCGGCAAGGTCGGCGCCGAGACCTTGCGCCGCAAGATCTGGGAACGCGCCGCGACGCCTTCGCCGCCGGGCAATTAGCGCCGATCCGCCCGCACCGCGCTGCGCAGCCGCCCGAGATCGGCATGCCGGCTGGCGATGTCGGCGCGGTCGGCCGCGAGCCGCAGATCGCGCAGCACCTCGAGCGAGCGGATCAATACGGGCAAAGGCGGCCCGCTGGCGGTGAGACCCTCGAGAGCGCGGGAATCGAGCGCCTGGGCGGGTCCCTGAATGAAGCGCCCGACCAGGCCATCGTGGTGCTGTGCGGCCGAGCGCCCGAACAGATCGCAGACCTCGAGAAACGCTCCGGCATTGGCCTGAAACCAATCGGCGCGCGCATGCTCCCCCATCAGTTGCAAAAGCTCGTCCAGCAGGCTGGTCCGCGTCATGCAATCGCGCAGCCTCTGCTGGTCCGCCGGAATCATGAACAGCATCTTGTCGACGAGAAGCTGGGCGTAGTAGGGGTCGTTCGCCCGGCACAGTCCGAGCAGCAGGTCGATTTCGTTGATGCCTGAAAAGTCGCCCGCGTTGGCGCCTCTATACTCCTGCCGCCCCACGCGATAGGGCTTGTAATACGGCCGCACCGAGAAGAAGAAGCGGTCGACGTCGAGCCGCTCCATCAATCGATCGTTGAAGCGAATCACATCGCGCAGCGCATGCTTCGCCTCGTCGAACATCACGTCCGCGACCGGGCTCGACACGCCGAGATGGACGATCCGGCCGAGCGCGTCCGCGGCACGCTGCAGCGAGAGGATGCCGCGCGTGTTCTCGTCGATGAACAGAAACTCGTCGGGGAGCGAGGTGAAGCTCTTGCGCACGCCCGCCCGGGCCCGATTGTGTGTCGCCAGGTGCGCGGTGGAGAATCGGGGGGCCATCCCCAGCGAGGCTCCGAGGTGCAAGGCGAGCGAAGATGCCTCGGGAAACGGCGAGCGCTCCTCGCGCACCGGGTTGGTGAGCTCGTGGCGGCGCAGGGCCGCGAGGTACATGCCGACGCTGCCGAGGACGCCGAAGGCGCTGTCGAAGCCGTCGCCGGTATTTCCCTCGGCGAGCAGCGCCGACACGAAAACCCGACCCTCGTCGCGCAGCGTCGTCTTGATGGAATCTCCACAGCCGGCGACATCGGCGCGGTTCTCGCGCGCGAAGTAGATGGTCTCGAGCTCCGTGTTCATCTGCACGAACGACGTGCGTATCCAGAGCTCGAAGGCCTCGGCCCGGGTCATGTGCGCTCCGCGCAAGCGTTCGCCCTGACGATGGCGGATTCCAGGTCGTCGAGGACGTTCTCGCCACCGAGCGTCTCGATGACTCCGGCGCGCTCGAGCTTGTAGCGCACGTTCGGGCGCAGCTCGGTCAGCAGCAAGGTGGCGCCTCGACGCCGGAAATCCGCGATCATCGCCTCGAGCGTCGAGATGCCGGTGGCATCGATGAAGGGTACCCTCCCGAGCCGCAGCACCAGTACCCGCGACTTAGGCCGCACCGTCAGCACGGCTCGCTCGAACTTGTCCGCGGCGCCGAAGAAAAGCGGGCCATCGATGCTGTAGACGAGAACGCCGGATGCTTGCGAGCCGGACCCCGCTTGCGGCTGGGGCTCGGATTGCAGCTCCACGTTGACCGCGTCGGCGCTTCGGCGCATGAACAGCAACGCCGCGAGGATCACCCCCACGTTGACGGCGACCACCAGATCGACGAATACCGTGAGCAGAAAGGTCAGCACGAGGACCGCGGCGTCGGGTCTTGGGGCGCGCAGCACCAGCCGCACGACGTGCGGGACCTCGCTCATGTTCCAGGCGACGACGAACAGAATGGCCGACAGACAGCACAGCGGAATCGCTGAGGCAATCGGCGCGAGCAGCAGAATCACCAGGATCAAAAACGCGGAATGAACCAGGGCCGCCATCGGACCCGTGGCGCCGTTGCGGATGTTGGTCGCGGTGCGGGCGATGGCTCCGGTGGCGGCGAAGCCTCCGAACAGCGGGGACAGGATGTTCGCAATGCCCTGTCCGATGAGCTCCTGATTCGAATCGTGGCGGGTCCCTGCCATGCCGTCCGCGACCACCGCCGAGAGCAGCGATTCGATGGCACCGAGGAGCGCAATGGTGAACGCCGGCCCCACCAGGGAGAAAATCTGCGCAGCGCTCATGGCCGGAAAGGAGGGCGGCGGGAGAAACCTGGGGATTGCGCCGAACGCCGAGCCGATGGTGGCGACGCCCTTGAATCGGCACAAGGACTGCACGACGGTGACGGTCACCAGTGCCACGAGCGGAGCGGGTATGCGTTTGAGGTAGCGCGCACCGGCGATCAGGACGAGGAGCGACAGGGCGCCGAGGCCGGTGGTCGCCGGATTGAGTGTCGGAAACGCCTGAATGAGCGCGAGCAGCTTTTCGTGAAACCGCAGTCCCGAGGGCGCGGGCGACAGGCCGAAGAAATCTTTCCATTGTCCGACGAAGATCACCACCCCGATCCCCAAGGTGAAGCCGGCAATCACCGGATGGGGAATGAACTTGATGACCGAGCCGAGCTTGGTCGCGCCGAACGCCACCAGAATGATGCCCGCCATCAGGGTCGCCATCTGCAGACCCGCGATTCCATGCTGAGCGGTGATGATGGACAGAACCGCAATGAAGGCGCCCGTGGGCCCGGAAATCTGCATGCGCGTGCCGCCGAAAAGCGCCGTCAGCACGGCGGCGACGATGGCCGTGTACAGACCTTGCTCCGGACGTGCACCGCTCGCGATTGCGAATGCCATGGCGAGCGGCAAGGCGACCACGCCGACGATCACCCCGGCGATGAGATTGGGACGCAGGTGTTGCCGGGACCAGAGCCCTTCGGCCCTGGATTGAAGCAGCGCGATCACTATCGGCGCCGTACCGGGTGCGGCATCATGGCGGCGCCAAAAAATCGACGATCGCCGCGGCTAGCTGCGGCTTGGTCACCGCGCTCATGTGGTTTCCCGGCAGCGCGACGTAGCGGCCGTCGCCGAGCGCCGCCGCGAGGGGTGCCGCGGAGCCATTGTCCCGGTCCTCCTCTCCCGCGGCGACCAAGGTGGGTATCATGATGCCGCGCAGCGCTTCCCGCGGTGTATCGACCGCGGTGTCGAGCACCGCGAGCAGCGCCTGCGCATCTCCGCTCACGGTCTTCAGGAACGCCTCCGCCATCCATTCGGCGCTACCGCGCGGGAACGTTCCCGGGTTCGTCAAGACCCGTCGAAAGAACTCGCCGCGCCCGTGCGCGTCGACCATTCCTTCCAGCCCCATCCCGGCAGCGACCGCTCGGCGAGGCGCCGCCCCTCGCAGCAGCATCCGCAAGGCGGTGCGCGCGCCGAGGGAATAGCCGCCCAGGTCATAATCCTCGAGCCCCAATATACGGATCAGCGCCAAACCGTCGTCCGTCAGCACATCGGCAGGGTAGGCGGAAGGGTCGTGCGACTTGGCGCTGTCCCCGTGCCCGCGAAGGTCCGGCATGATCAGGCGGAAGCCGCGCTCGGCGATGGTTTGTGCATGGCCATAGCGTACCCAATTCACCATGGCGGTGGAAAAGAAGCCGTGAATGAGCACCAGCGGCCGCCCGCTGCCGAGCTCGCGATAGGCGAGCCGGGTGCCGTCGCGAGCCTCGAAAAAACGCGGCGGCAGATCTGGCATGGAGTGGCTCATGAGCGGGGCACATCGTGTCCGGAGTTGATGGCAGCCTAGCAGAAACTCTATCCTTCAGGCCTCAGAGCGCGCGAACAGGCGAGGACGCGAGGACGTGGTTCAATCGTGGTTTCATTCCCTCATTGGATGGATCCTGTCCAGCCGTAACCGCTCCTATGCCGAATTCGGCCCTTTTGCGATGGTCCTCAAGGCGGCCGGCGAGCCGGCGCCGTTGGTGTTGCTTTCCATGCGCTCAGGCGAGGCGGGTGCCGTGATCGACCGGATCTCGGGCGCATTGTCCGCCAAGGATTCCGCCCGGGGCGTCGACTCGATGCTCGCGGGCGCCGATTGGAGGCCGCATCTGGTGGCGGCCGTCGCGTTGATCTTGGATGCCGGCCGGCGGCTCGACCCGACACCGCTGTGGGCGGCCATCGACGCCGGCAGCTGGGTGACGCCGCAGCTGGTCGCCACGGCCTACCTCATCGATGCCTCATTTCCGGATCGGCTGCGGGCGCGAGTGGAGGCCGGATGTCCCATCGAGGTGCCCTCGAATCTGTCGCCCGCGGAGCGCCACCGCGCAACCGGTCCGGCGACCGCGGAGCAGCGCTCCGCGAAATTGCTGGCCTCGCTCCTCAACATCGGCATGCTCGTTCCGGGCCTCGCCGCGTGGCTGAAGTCGGCGGCGAACAGCCCACAGCTCGCGGCGGTCCGATCCGCCGACCGGGATAATTCGGGCAATATCGCCGAGAACTGGCTGAAGAACGTCGAGAGCCAGTTCCGCTCCCGGCACCCCGTGCTGGTGCCTGCGTGCCGACGCTGAGCTCCGCGCGCGAAGGTCACGGGCCGATCGAGGGACTTCTGCCGTGTCCTCACCGGCCGCCATGCTCGGCCTGCCCGCGATTCGGCGAAGCCGGCATCGCTCCCGGTGCCGCCGCGGCGCTCGGCGCGCTGGCACGCGCTCACGGACTGCCGGACGCGGGTCTGGTCTCGGGTCGACTCGCGGCATTTCGGCTGCGGGCGCGTCTCGCGATCCGCGGTCGGCTCGGTTCGCCGAAGCTCGGTCTGTTCGAGCCCGGCACTCATCGCGTCGTCCATGTTCCCAACTGCCGGGTGCAGCATCCGTTGATCAATCGCGTCGCCAATGTGGTGCGCCGGGCGCTGGTGGAGGCGCGGGTGACGTGCTACTCGGACAAGGCGCATGCGGGCATCGCCCGATACCTGCAGGTCGTCGTGGAGCGCGCTTCCCAGACCGCCCAGGTGGTGTTGGTGGCCAATTGCGCGACGCAGGAGCCCCTGGCGGGGTGCTTCGAGCTGATTCGCGAGAAGCTGGGCGCCGAGCTGCACAGTCTCTGGTTCAATTCGAACTGCACCCGCGCCAACACCATTCTGGGTCCCGAATTCGCCGCGATCCATGGACCGGCCAGCGTGGTCGAGAATTTCGGCGGAGCCTCCGTTCATTACCCCCCGGGCGCGTTCGGCCAGAGCAACCTCGACATGGCCGAGGACATGATCGCGCACGTTCGCTCGCTGCTGCCCGAAGGCGCGCGCGTCGCCGAGTTCTATGCGGGAGTCGGTGCGATCGGGCTGTCCGTCCTGGACCGGGTGCGTGAGATCCGCATGAGCGAGGTGAGCCCCCAATCGCTGCACGGTCTCGCGCTCGGCCTCGAGCAGCTCGCGGCCGTGGATCGCGCCAAGGTCTCGGTGATCCCGGGGCCCGCCGCCGCGGCGCTCGAGGCTGCGCACGGCGCCGACGTCGTCATCGCCGATCCGCCGCGCAAAGGACTCGATCCGGAGCTCAGCGCTTACCTGCGAGAACATCCACCGCAGCGCCTCGTGTACGTGAGCTGCGGTCTCGCCTCCTTTCTCGAAGACATCGCGCGGCTCACTGCCGGCGGCAGGCTGCGCCTCGCAGGGCTCAGTGCTTTCAATATGGTGCCTTTCACCGACCACGTGGAAACGGTCGCGAGCCTGGAAGCCTGCTGAGATACTAGCGCGCCACGAAGGCCCGCTCGATCACATAGTCGCCCTGTTCCCCGACGTGCGGTGAGGCGCGAAAGCCGCGCGCGTCGAGCATCGCCGACAGATCGGCGAGCATGGCGGGGCTGCCGCAGATCATCACCCGATCCTCGGCCGGATCGAGCGGCGGCAGCTGGATGTCCTCGAACAGCTTGCCGGACTCGATCAGCGCGGTGACGCGACCCTGATAGCGGAATCGCTCGCGCGTGACGGTGGGGAAATACACCAGCTGATTGCGGACGCGCTCACCGAGATATTCGTGCTCGGTCAAATCCCATTCGATGAAATCCCGATAGGCAAGCTCCGAGCGGAAGCGCACGCCGTGAACCAGCACGATTTTCTCGAAGCGCTCGTAGGTCTCGGGGTCCTTGATCAAGCTCATGAAGGGAGCGAGGCCGGTACCGGAGCTCAGCAGATACAAGCGCTTGCCGGGCCGCAGGTCGTGGAGCAGCAGCGTGCCGGTCGGCTTGCGGCTGACCAGAACCTCATCCCCGGGCTGGATGTGCTGCAGTCGCGAGGTGAGCGGACCCGAGGCCACCTTGATGCTGAGGAATTCCAGGTAATCCTCGTAATTGGCGCTCGCGATGCTGTAGGCGCGCATCAGCGGCTTGCCCTCGATCATCAATCCGAGCATGACGAAGTGACCGTTCTCGAAACGCAGGCCGGGGTCGCGGGAAGTGGTGAAGCTGAAGACAGTCTCGTTCCAATGACGGACCGACAACACCCGCTCGCCGCCGATCACCGCCATCTAGGAGCCTGCTCCGAGGGAGCGCCGCTGGGCGACCTGCTCGGGCGTCACGGTCCCCTGCTTCCCGCCGAAATGCGCCACGACGTAGTTCGCGAGCGCCGAGATCTCCCGGTCCGAGTACGCGTCGCCGAACGCCGGCATGTACACGTCGTTGTCGTCGACCCGATACTTACTGCCCTGGATAATGATCTGGGTGACGTTGACCGCCTGCGGGTCGTTGACCCCGCGGGTGCCGGTGAGCGAGGCATAGGGCGTCTGTCGGCCCTGGCCGTTCCACTCGTGACATCCCGCGCAAGCGCCTGCGAACAGCTTGAGGCCGTCCGTGTCGGCCTTGAGCTCTTCCGGCCCCGGCAGAACGGGCGTCGAGCCCGCCAAGGTCGAGGGATTCGGGTCGACTTCCAGCGGCCGCTTGCCTTCGTGCGCCGGGACCGTGCGCAGGTACGCGACCAGTGCAGAGGCGTCCTGCGGGTTGAGGTATTGCAGGCTGTGCGCGACGGCTTCGCCCATGGGCCCGGAGGCGGACGCCCGCGTGGGCGCATGTCCGGTGGTCAGATAGGCGACGATGTCGGCGTCGGACCAGCCGCCGATGCCGTACTTGGGATCCGACGTGATGTTGTAGGCCCGCCATCCCTGCAGCTCCTCTCCGGCGAGATTACTGCCGTGCTCCAGCCCGAAGCCGACATTGCGCGGCGTGTGGCATTCACCGCAATGGCCGAGCGCGGTCGCGAGGTACGCGCCCGAATTCCATTGCTCGGGCTTGGAGGAATCCGCGACAAAACGCCGGTTGTTGAAGAATGCGGCGTTCCAGAACGACATGGCCCATCGCTGATTGAAAGGAAAGCCGAGATCGTTGGGCCGATCGGGCTGGGCGATCGCCGGCAAGCTCATGAGATAGGCCTTGATGGCGAGCACATCGTTGCGGCTCAACAGGGTGTAGGAGGTGTACGGAAAGGCCGGATAGAGGTGCTGTCCGTCCTTTCGAACTCCGTCGCGCACCGCCCGCACGAACTCGTCGTCGCTGTAAGAGCCGATGCCTTCCTTCGAATCGGAGGTGATGTTGCTGGAATAGATCGTTCCGAACGGCAGCTTGAAAGCGACGCCGCCGGCGAACGGCTTGCCCGAGCCCGCCACGGTATGGCATGCGACGCAGTCCGCCGCCCGGGTGAGGTACTCGCCGCGCGCCACCAGCTCCGCGGAGGCGGGCGCACCGGCGATCACCGGTGCCGTACCGGCGGAAGAATCGGTGCGGTTCAGGACGACCAGCGCCACGACGCCGACTGCGACCAACACGACGATGACGGTCAGGAGCTTCTTCATATAGCGGTACCCGTTGTTGAGGTTTGAAGGCGCTGTACCTCGCAATTATAGCGCGTCGGGCGGAGCGCCGATCGAGGTCACCGCCCGCTCCGCGAAGCTGCCAAACGTCGACGGCGCGAGTAGACTAGGAGCGTTCGTACAGGGGGGATGGCCGCGCCGTCGGCAGAAAGACAATGGCGAACGATCGGCACGAGTGGTTCTTGAATCAGGTGTTCCGGCACGGCGCGGCGCTGCATCGGTATCTGCGCCGCTTCACGTCGGGCGCGGAAGACATCGAAGATCTGGTCCAAGAGACCTATGTGCGCATCTACGCGATCGAGGATCGGGAATCGGTGGGCTCGCCGCGCGCGCTGCTGTTTCGGATCGCTCACAATCTCGCCGTGGAGCGGGCTCGGCGCCGGATCTCGCGCGCCACCGACACGATGGGGGATTTCGCGCCCTTAAACGTCGATACCTTGGAGGCGCCGCCGGACGAGCAGATCGATTCGCGGCGCCGATTCGAATCGTTTTGCGCCGCGGTCGACCGTCTTCCGCCGCTGTGCAGGCGCGTATTCGTGCTTCGAAAGGTCTACAAGCTGTCTCATACGGAAATTGCCGAAGTGTTGGGCGTCTCTCACAGTACCATCGAAAAGCACGTCGCCAAGGGCTTGGTCCGTTGTCGCGACTATCTGCGGGATCAGGGAATGCTCGAGCTTCCCGAGCCCGCGAATGCCGGCGAGCCGCGGCGACGCGCCATCGATCGCGGAGACGGCCCATGAGCGAGATCGTGCGATTGCGCACCCGCGCGGAGATCGACGATGAGGCCGCGGCGTGGACCTGGCGCCTGGATGGCGAGCAAGCCGGCCCCGCCGACCGGGAAGCCTTCGAGGCATGGCTGCGCCAGGACCCCCGCCATCGGCGCGCTTTCGAAGAATTCTCGAGGGTCTGGCGCACCTTGGACGGCCTGGAGGAGGCGAAACGCGGCGAGATGCTGGCGACCTTCGCGGGTGCTGCGCGGGTCCGGGCGGTTCGGCCTTCGCCGCGATGGTGGCTCGGGGCGGCGGCGGTGCTGATCGGCGCGATCGCCGCAGTCGTCTGGATGCGGCAGGAGGCCGAAATCCAGGCCTTTTCCACCGCGGTCGGCCAGCAGCGCGAGGTGCGGCTCGCGGACGGCTCGATCGTCAGCCTCAATACCAACTCCATCGTCGAGACGGATCTGAGCCGCCGCGACCGCCAGATCTACCTGCGCAAGGGCGAGGCGCACTTCACGGTGGCGCACGACCGCTCACGGCCGTTCCTGGTGCACGCGGGCGATGCCGTGGTGCGCGCCGTCGGCACCGAGTTCGAGGTGCGACTGCTGGCCGATCAACACGTGGACATCGTCGTCAACGAAGGTCGGGTCGAGGTGCAAGCGATGCCGGCGGGCTCGGGTCCGGAGGCCGTCCCGAGGCCGAGCCGGCGGCCGGTGGCTGCGCTCAAGGCCGGCGAGGCGCTATCGACGGCGGCCGCGCATTACTCGGTGAGGGAAGTGACTCCCGAGCAGCTGTCGAGCGAGATGGCATGGCGGGAAGGGGCGATCATTTTCGACGGCCAACCGCTGGCGGACGCCATCGCCGAGATCGAGCGCTACACGGATGCGCGGATCGTGGTCAGCGACCCCGCCACGGCGGCGTTGCGCGTCGGCGGGCGATTCCGGACGGACAATGTCCAGGAGTTCTTCCAGGGCCTCGAGTCCGCCTTGCCCGTCTCGATCCGCCGCGCTGCCGACGGCGTGATATATATCGATCCACGCCGCTGATCGCGCGGCCGGCATCTGCTTGACCGCAATCGCCGATCGGCCCGCCGACGATTCCCACCTCACCGATGGCGGTTTTTTTCATGCCGCCCGTCTACTCCTTACAAAGCTCGTCCCGCACCGCTTCACGGCGACGACGGGGCGGGCCACGTGGGGGAGTGTCATGCGCACGCGATGGATGATTCGCTGTCTCGCGCTGGCGTTGATCGGCGGGCAAGCCCATGCCGACGGCGCCGTGCGGCATTTCGACATCCAGGCGCAGGCGGCCGCATCGGCTCTCAATGAGTTCGCAAGACAGGCCGACATCACGCTGGTGTTCTCGTCCGCGCTTGTGGCCAGGCATCAAACCCCCGCGGTCCATGGTGATTTCACGATCATCGATGGACTCAAGCGATTGTTGGACGGCACCGGGCTGTCCTTCGATCAAGTGGGTACCTCCACCATCGCCATCAGCTCGGCGGGCGATGCGGGGCACCCTCGAGACCGGCCGCCCAGTGACACGGGAGCGGCAATCGACCAGGACGCCAGTCAAAGCAAGGGGGACAGCAACATGAATCATCGAGGTTTGTTGACGCGCATCGCGGGACTCTTCGCGCTCACCGGCGCGATGCTCACCGGCGGTCACGCGAGGGCACAGGATGCGGCGGGGCAGGCGGCCCCGACGCAGGCAGCTCCGACCGATGCGAGCGCCGCGAATACCAATACATTGGACGAGGTGGTGGTTACGGCGTCGGCGCAATCGACCCGAAAGCTCGATGCGAGCTTTCAAGTCACCACCGCGAGCCTCGAGGAGATCCACAACGTGGACCCCTCGAGCTCCGCGGATCTGCTCAAGATCGTGCCGAGCGTGTGGGCGGAGTCCGGCGGCGGTCAGGCCGGACCCAACATCGAGCTCGCGGGCTATCCGGGCGGCAGCGGCGCGCCTTATGTGACCTACGCCATCAACGGCTCGCCGATCTATCCGTCGCACAACCTGTCGTTCCTGGACGACTCCTCCATGTTCCGCCTCGACGACACGGTCGAGCGTGCGGAAATGGTCCTGGGCGGACCGGGCGTCCTGTACTCCGACGGGCAGATGGGCCTCACCGCCAACTTCATTTTGCGCGAAGGCTCCGAGGTCGAACACGGCGATCTCGGGATCACCTACGGCTCGGAGGGCATGTACCGGGTCGACGGGTTCTACGGCGGGTCGCTGTCCAAGGACTGGTTCTTCAGCATCGGCGGCTTCTATCGTGAATCGGACGGCATTCGCAAATCGCAGTTCCCCGCGGATGACGGCGGACAGCTCACCATGACCCTCTCCCATACCCTCGAGCAGGGCAAGGTCATGTTTTACTTCCGCGAGCTGAACGACAAGAACCTGTTCATCGCGGACATTCCGCTGGTCGCGACCGGCTCCGGAAAGAACGTCTCGTACTCGGCGTTTCCCGGCTTCAACCCGATGACCGGCTGGTACGCAGGCACCGGGATCCAAGGTCTGTCCGTGCAGGAGTGTCCCGGCTGCGCGCCGTTGACCGCGAATCTCGCCAATGGGCGCGGTTCGAACCTGCATACCTTCGGCGGCGATTTGGACCTCGACGTGGCGGACGGCGTGCACCTGTCGAACAAGGCGCAATTCACCGGCGGCGACATGCCGACCACCGGCATCTTCACGGGCAGCGCACCGCCCGAAACCATGTCCGCCTTTATCGCGAGCTCGATCACTTCGGCAAACACCGCCCTCGCGGGGACAGGCATCAAACCGGCGACCGGCGGTACGGCGACGTACGTGAACGGCGGCGGCGCGGTCAATCCGAATCAATACGTGATGACCAATGGGTACTGGGTCGTGGACAAGCAGCTGCAATCGTTCACCGACGACCTGCGCTTCACCTTCGATGTCGTGCCCGGCAACAAGCTCACCGTCGGCGGCTACCTCGCCGTATACCATTCGGACGATACCTGGTACCTCGGCAACAACGAGCTCATGACGGCGACGCCGAACTCGAGCCTGGTCGACCTCACTCTGAACAACGGCGCCATCATCGCCCAGAACGGCCTCACCAGCGCCTCGACGTTCACGTTGGTCGACGACTACTCGGGCCGCAATGTCGCACTGTTCGCCACGGATAACTGGCGCATCAATCAGTGGGTCCTCGATGCAGGCTTCCGTGTCGAGCAGCAGCAGGTGAGCGGCACCATCGAGAACGACACGAACGAGGCGATCACGACGAATCCGCTCAGTCTCTGGAACAGCTCCGTGAGCGTTCCGAACGGCACCTGGACCAGCTATAGCTGCGACGAGACCATCGCTCTCGCCAACTCACATGAGTGCACGGAGTTCAAGAAGACCAAGCCCTCGGGCGCCGTCGGCGCGACCTACGAGATCACCGATCACATGAGCGCGTACGCGCGCGGCGACTACGGCGTGCATTTCCCGAGCTTCGACGACCTGCGCAGCGGCACGCCGCAGACCGAGAACATCCGCAATCTGCAGCTCGGCTATCGCATCCAGACGCCGACCTTGTACGCGGACGTGGACGTCTTCCGTCGCACGTTCTCCGGCGTGCCGTTCCAGCAGTTCGTGACCACATCGACCGGCATCGAGAACATCGCCTTTTCCTACGGTACGAGCAGCACCGGTATCGACTTCACGGAGGTGTGGCAGCCCATCGAGCACGTGAGCATCGGGCTCACCGGCAACTGGCAGGATTCGGTCTATACGCACATCATCCTGGCGGGCAGCGAGGGCGCCGACGGCAACGTGCTGCAGCGTCAGCCGCGCTTCCAGGCGCGCTTGACTCCGGCCTACGACCTGCCGGTGCCGTGGGGGAACGTCCGCTTCCAGCTGACCTACAGCTACATCGGGCTGCGCTACTCCGATCCGGGCAACGCGCAGGTACTGCCCTCGTATCAGACCCTGGATGCGGGCATCGTCAACCAGATCGGCGATCACTTCGAGGTGCGGTTGCAGGGCTCGAACCTCACCAACGAGCTCGGCGTGACGGAACAGGACGCGCGTGCCCTGAGCGGCAGCAGCGGTACGTCCGGCGGCTTCGCGCTCGGGCGCCCGATTTTCGGACGCGAGGAGAACATCCAGCTGAAGTACAAATTCTGAGTGCGGCGCGCGCGGCGAGCGATCCTTGGGTCGCCCGCCGCGCGGGCATGGCATCATGTACCCATGAGCATATCGCACAGCCCCTCCATCGAGTCGCCGGCCGGGCGCCGCGCCGACGAAAGCGGCCAGGGCGAGGCCACCGACGCGCCGGACCTGCGGCTGGTGGTGTTCGCGCTGTTTTTCATCTTCGGCGGCATCACCAGCCTGAACGATGTGCTCATCCCCAAGCTGAAGGGCTTGTTCACGCTCACCAACGGCGATGTGATGCTGGTGCAATCGGCGTTCTTCGCCGCCTACTTCATCATCTCGCTGCCGGCGGCGGCGGTGGTGCGCCGCTTCGGCTACATGCGCACCGCGGTATTCGGCCTGATGATGATGACGGCGGGATGCCTGCTGTTCATTCCGGCCTCCTCGTTCGGGGTGTTCGGCGTTTTTCTGGCGGCGCTGTTCGTGCTTGCGGCCGGCGTCACCATCATCCAGGTCGTGGCCAATCCGTTGATCTCGATGCTCGGGGCGGCGCGCACGGCGCATAGCCGGCTGACCTTCGCGCAGGCCTTCAATTCGCTCGGCACCACCATTTTTCCCTACGTCGGCTCGATTCTCATCCTGCGGTCGTTGTCCACGGCGAACCCTTCGACGCTCGATGCCGCGGCGCTCAGCGCGCTGCGAAGCCGGGAAACACCGGTGATCGCGCACACTTATCTCGGTATCGCGGCGGTGCTGGTGCTGCTCGCGGCCGTGGTCTGGCTGCGCCGCAATCGCTTGAAGGAGGTCTCCGACGAGGATCACTCGGTCCTCGGTCATCCTTTCGCGCTGTTGCGCCGGCGCCGCTTCCGTTTCGGCGCCTTGTGTATCTTTCTCTACGTGGGTGCCGAGGTCGCGATCGGCTCCTCGATCGTCCTGTACCTCATGCAGACGAATGTCCTGGGACTCGGCGCCGAGGCCGCCGGCAAGCACGTTCCGTTCTACTGGGGCGGGGCGATGCTGGGACGGTTTGCGGGCGCGTATCTGCTCCGGGTGTTCTCGCCGGGCAAGATTCTGGCCGCCGACGCCGCCATCGTGATTGCGTTGCTGGTGATCTCCGCCAACACCGAAGGCGCCATCTCGGGGTGGACACTGCTCGCCGTGGGATTGTTCAACTCCATCATGTTCCCGACGATCTTCTCGCTGGCCTGTGAGGGATTGGGGCCGAGAGCGGCGGAGGGCTCGGGCATCATCTGCATGGCGATCGTCGGCGGCGCCATCGTGCCGTGGATCACCGGCCACGCGGCCGACTGGCACGGATGGCGATTCGCACTCACGGTGCCGGCTCTGTGCTACGCCGGAATCATGAGCTTCGGCATGTATGCACGCCGGCCATACTCGAGCGCGCAGGATTCGGCTGCGTGAGATCGGAAGGTCGGGTGAGGTCGGAACGCGGCTGGCTCCTGGTCGCAGCATTCGCCGTGCTCTCCCTGATGAGGGCGTCGGGCCCCGCCGCCGCCAGGGACGCCGCCGGGGACGCCGCCGAGACCCGTCCGGCACTCGGCATTGCCGGGATTCCGCATTCCCCCCAGACGCTGTTCGGGGATCTGTTCGTCGCCGTCCAGAGCAGGCAGATTTTCTCCGACCAAAAAACATTCCCCGATGCGGTGCCGAAGCTGGCTCCGGCGCAGATCCTCGCGCACTTTCGCGCCGAGGGGCCGGCATCTGCGACGGCACTGAACGCCTTCGTGCGGGCCTATTTCATCCTGCCGCGGGCGGTCGTCACGCCGCCCTCGGCGGCCCGGATCGTGCCGATCAATGAGCATATCGATCGGCTCTGGCCCGAGCTCACGCGCTCGACCCCGAGCGCGCCGCCCTACAGCAGTCTGCTGCCGCTGCCGGAACCGTACGTGGTTCCGGGCGGCCGGTTCCGCGAAGTTTATTATTGGGATTCCTATTTTACGATGCTCGGCTTGCTGCAAAGCGGCCGGCGTGGGCTGGTGCAAAGCATGGTGCAGGACTTTGCATATTTCATCGATACCTATGGTCATGTTCCGAACGGTGCGCGCACTTACTACCTGAGCCGCTCTCAGCCGCCGTTTTTTTTCGAGATGGTCGCGCTTCTCGATCCCGACGACCCGGGCGCGGCATTCGTGAAGTACCTGCCCGAGCTGAAGCGCGAGTACGCATTCTGGATGCAGGGGGAGTCCGGCCTCGCGGCCGGCCGCGCCCACCGGCACGTGGTCGCGATGCCGGACGGCTCGATCCTCAATCGCTACTGGGACGAGCGCGATACGCCGCGCGACGAGGCCTTCTTCCAGGATACCCAGCTGGCGCTCGCGAGCCATCGTGCGCCGCGCACGGTGTACCGCGACATTCGCGCCGCAGCGGAGAGCGGCTGGGATTTCGGCTCCCGCTGGTTCGCCGACCCGCAGGATCGCTCCACGATCGATACCACCGAGATCGTGCCGGTCGACCTCAACAGCCTCATGTACGGGCTGGAGAATGCGGTTCGTGCGGGCTGCGAGCGTGCGGCCGATGTCGATTGCTCGCGGGAGTTTGCGCAGCGCGCGGCGCGGCGCCGCGCCGCGGCCGACCGCTATCTCTGGAGCGCGGCACACGCTGCCTACTTCGATTACCGCTGGACGCAGCGCGCACCGATCGCTCGAGTCTCCGCCGCGACGCTCTATCCCTTGTTCACCTCCATGGCCTCGACTGCCCAGGCCTCCGCGGTATCGACCACGGCAGGGAAGCTGCTGCTCGAACCCGGCGGTCTCGTCACCACGCCTCTGCAGACCGGGCAACAGTGGGATGCTCCCAACGGATGGGCGCCGATTCAATGGATCGCGGTGGATGGTCTGCGCCGCTACCGGGAGGACGGCCTTGCACGCACGATCGCTTGCCGCTGGATGCGGACCGTCGACACCGTCTACGAGCGCACCGGCAAGCTGGTCGAGAAGTACGATGTGATCCGCACGGACCGCAAAGGCGGGGGCGGGGAGTATCCGACGCAGGACGGCTTCGGCTGGACCAACGGCGTGATGCAGGAGCTCGAGGCCCTGTATCCCTCATCGAAGGGAGCCGGCTCCACGGCATCCTGTCCGGGCTGGCAGTCCGGCAAATAAGCTTTTCCGTATACCTTGCGGCGGGAGGGTTGAGGGTGAAAGAGAGGGTATCTCCTCCAATTTCTTGAAATCCTAAAGAAATTGGAGGAGATACCCTCACCTTCACCCTCAACCCTGCTTAAGGCGCTCGCCGGTGCGGAAAGACTTATTTGCCGGACTAATGGCGGAGTTGCGCGGCGCGGGCTCAGCCGAACGACCGATAGGCGGGATGCCCTTCGAGCGCGAACGCCTTGGCGGCGAAATTGTTGATCACACCGGCGACTTCGGCGGGGCGTCGCAGCGACACCCCATGGTCGCAGTTCGCGATGCGGTGGCTCATCGGCTGTTTCGCGACGGCGAGAAAGCTCGCTTCTTGCCGGACGTTGCTCTTATCCCGGTCCCCGTTGATGATCACCACCGGGTGGTCGACGGCCGCGAGCTTCGCGCGAAAATCCACGTCGCGCAGCGCATCGACGGCTTGAGCGAATGTTTTCAGGCTGATGCCCGCGCCGATCATGGCCTGTATGTCCCGGGCGGGGAACTGCATGGCCGCCAGCTGTTTCGCTACCTGCGATCGGATCAGGCGGTCCTCGTCGAATACCGCCGACAGCGCGCGCAGCAAGATCGCGCGGAGCCGATAAGACCATAGCGTCGCGCCCGTCAAATTCGAGCTGCTTCCGCAGAGAACCAGGCCCTTGAGCTGACGCGCGGGGAGAGAGGCGGCCGCAGCCAGCGCGGTATAGCCGCCGAGCGAGTCGCCGCCCACCACGATGGAGGCGGGCGCCACCGACTGCGCGGCCTCGACCACGCAGTGGATGGCAGAGTTCAGCGTGTACTTTCCCCGACGGCGCGAGCCGTGGCCGGGCAGGTCGGGCGCCAGCAGCTCATAGCGCGCATCGAGCTCACGCCGAACCGGGTCCCACATGTGGCCGTTCAACGTGGCTCCGTGAAGCAGTATCAGCACCGGCTGCAGAGTCAGCCCTCCCGTCAGGTCCCAGTATTGATGATACTGCTCTCCGCCCGCCTCTTGCGACGGCCCGCACGAGCAGTCCGCGATCGGCCAGCCTGTCAGCGTTGGCCTACCCGCGCTTGAGAGGGTTGCAGGCTGTCCACCCCGCCGCGAGGCAGATAGGTTCGTGGAATCAGGGCTGTAGGAGCATATCATGGGCGATCGACCCGGCATTCCAAGCGTTCCACCGACCCGGCAAGGTCCGAGTCATAGCGACCCGCACCCCGATAAGAACGAGCAGCAGGCAATCGAAGAGAGCCGGCACGACACGGTGTCGAAGCCCGGCGGATTCAAGAACGACCCGGACGACCCCACCAACCCCAACGAGGCCATCGAGCGCCAGCGCCGCAAGCTTCGGCCCTAATTTTGAACCACCTTGCACCGCAAATTTCGGCTAATCAGGAGCGTCCTCGCGGAGTCGGTCTCGGCCTGGATCGAGCATGATGCCTCCGGCATGGGAGCGGCGCTGGCCTTCTACACGCTGTTCTCGATCGCTCCGATCCTGATCATCGCTCTGGCCATCGCAGGATGGGTCTTCGGACCTCATACGGCCGAAAGAGAGCTGCTCGCGCAGCTGCAGGCGCTGACCGGCAACGCCGGCGCCGAGGTGCTGCGAAATCTCTTGAGCAGCGCTCACCACAGCGAGAAAAGGGGCCTGGCCGCCGTCGCCGGCATCGTCACCCTTATGATCGGCGCCACCAGCGTCTTCGGTGAGCTGCAGCACGCGCTCGATCGGATCTGGAACACGCCCGAGCAAGCGCGCGGTTCCGGCTGGTGGAAAGTGGCGCGCGGCCGATTGCTGTCTTTCGGCATGGTGCTCGGCGTCGGCTTTCTGCTGCTCGTGTCGCTGATCGCGAGCGCCGTGCTCGCAGCGTTCGGCCACTGGCTGGAGTCGCGTTTCGAGGGGCTGACGATCATACTTCCCGCATTGGACGTGCTGGTGAGCTTCGCCATGACCGTCCTCCTGTTCGCGATGATCTACAAATACATCCCGCGCGAGAACATCACCTGGCGCGACGTATGGACCGGCGCCGCCGTCACGGCGTTCCTGTTCGCAATCGGGAAATCCCTGATCGGCCTGTATCTGGGCAGAAGCTCCTTCAGCAGCGCCTACGGTGCATTCGGCTCGCTCATCGTGCTGCTGCTGTGGATCTATTATTCCGCACAGATCTTCCTGTTCGGCGCGGAATTCACCCGCGCGTTCACCTACGCTCAGGGCTCTCGAGTCGCCATCTCAGGAACGGTGCATGCCACTTCCCATTGAGCAATACGCCCTCATCGGCGATCTGCACACCGCGGCACTGGTCGGATGCGACGGATCGATCGATTGGCTGTGCTTTCCGCGCTTCGATTCTCCGGCGTGTTTTGCCGCGCTGCTGGGTACGCCCGAGCACGGCCGCTGGCTGATGGCGCCGTCGCAGAAGGTTACCGCGGTGCGGCGTCGCTATCGGCCGGGCACCTTGATTCTCGAGACTGAGCTGGACACCGACCAGGGAAGCGTCAGGCTCATCGATTTCATGCCGCTGGCGGCCGACCGCTGGGACGTGGCGCGGATTGTCGAGGGCTTGCGTGGACGCGTCTCGATGTGCATGGAGCTTGTGGTGCGTTTCGACTACGGCAACATCATCCCCTGGGTTCGCCGGGTCGACAGCGTGCTGCTGATCACCGCCGGTCCGGACACGCTCGAGCTCACCGGCTCGCTACCGGTGAAGGGCGAGGGCATGAAGACGGTGGCGCAATTCACGCTCGAGGAAGGGCAGTGCGAGTCGCTCACGCTGAACTACCGGCCATCGCATCGCGATACCATGCCGAGGGTCTTCGCCCACGAAGAGCTCGAGCGAACCGAGGCGCTTTGGAAGCGCTGGTCCGCTCGCTGCACGGTGCGCGGCAAGTGGAGAAAGCCCGTGCTGCGCTCGCTGATCACCTTGAAGGCACTGATCTACCATCCCACCGGCGGAATCATCGCGGCCCCGACGACCTCGCTGCCGGAACAGCCGCAGGGCGTGCGAAACTGGGACTATCGCTACTGCTGGCTGCGCGACGCTACCTTCACGTTGAACGCGATGCTGCTCGCCGGTTACGTCCGCGAAGCGACCGCATGGCGCGAGTGGCTGCTGCGCGCGGTCGCCGGATCACCCAAGGACTTGCAGATCCTCTACGGGGTGACCGGCGTGCGCCGCCTGGACGAATACGAGATCGGCTGGCTTCCCGGACATAACGGGGCCGCTCCGGTACGCGTCGGAAACGCGGCATCCCGGCAATTCCAGCTCGACGTCTACGGCGAGATCATGGACACCCTGCACCTCGCGCGGGCCAGCGGACTCGATCCGGAGCCGGCGGCCTGGAGCCTGCAGGTGTCCCTGCTCGAGTTTCTCGAGGAGCGCTGGAAGCTCCCCGACGACGGCATCTGGGAAGTGCGCGGCCCTCAGCGGCACTTCACGCACTCGAAAATCATGGCCTGGGTGGCATTCGACCGGGTCATCAAGGATGCCGAGCGCGACGGTCTCGAGGCGCCCCTGGAGCGCTGGCGGCAGGTGCGCGACGCAATTCATGCCGAGGTCTGCGCACGGGGGTTCGATGCGCGCAGGAACGCGTTCGTCCAATCCTACGAGTCGGCGCACCTCGATGCGAGCCTGTTGCTGATTCCGCAAGTGGGATTTCTGCCGCCCGACGATCCACGTGTGCTCGGGACCATCGCGGCCATCGAGCGTGAATTGATCGTCGATGGGGGGATGGTCTTGCGTTACTCGACGGAAAGCGGAGTGGACGCCCTGCCCCCCGGCGAGGGCGCATTCCTGCCGTGCTCGTTCTGGCTGGCCGATTGCTATGCACTCACCGGGCGGCGCGCCGAGGCCGAAGCGCTGTTCGAGCGTCTGCTCTCCTTGTCCAACGACGTGGGCCTGTTCGCCGAGGAATACGATCCGCACAGGCGCGGCATGCTCGGCAACTTCCCTCAGGCCCTGACCCACATGGCCATGGTGAACACGGCGCGGCTGCTGTCGATGCCGATGCACGAGGCCCAATCGGCGAGCGCGCAAGGCGAGCGTCCGGCCACGGCGGCACTCAAGCAGCAGCCCGGCGACTCTGCCGCAGTAGCTGCCGAAGCGGCCGCCGACGATGCCCTGGCCCCCAGAGACGTGAAGAAGCCGCTCGCCACCACGGGCGACTGAGCGAATTGAGAATCGTTATCGATAACACTCGCCCGGCATGTCCTTGCTGACAGCGGTGGGCAAATCACGGAAAATCACACCCCCCGTTTTCACACCGATAGGACCCACCACTATGCAACGCAAAATCTCCCGTCGCGCGATCGTCAAGGGCAGTCTCCTGGCGGGTGCGCTGATCCCCGCGCTGGGATTGATCGGAACCGCGGCCGAGGCCGATGCCATGACGCCGCTCGATCCGAGCGATCCGCAGGCGAAGGCTCTCGGCTTCGTCACCGATACCACCAAGGTGAATGCCGCGGCGTATCCCACGCACAAGCCGAGCCAGAAGTGCGGCACCTGCGCGCAGTACCAGGGCAAGCCGGGGTCCACGAGCGGTGGGTGCAACATCTTCGTCGGCCATACCGTTCCCGTCGGCGGCTGGTGCAGTGTCTGGGTGCAAAAGCCTGCCTGAGCCTCAACCGGCGGGGATCACGGAATCCCGGCCGGGTGCACGTCATACTCCGGCGATGTGGCGTCATCCCGTGCTCAAAACGTTGGTCGCCGGCTACATCGTGTGGGGTGCATGGACTTGGTTTCAGGGACGCGCGGTCCATGCACCCGACGGGATTTCGGCTCCCCGCGATCCGGTTCAGGTCGAGGTGCCCAACGGGCCGAGCACGCGCATCGGCCAATGGACTCTCAAGGTTCGAGCCCACTATCGGATTACCGCCAAGATCCTGAGCGTGGAGCGATATCACTGGGATGCGCTGTCGGCGCTGATACCGGAGGATCTGGCACTCGGATGGGGTCCCATGTCCGACAATCGCACGCTCAAGATCGTGGATATTTCGCAGTCCAACCGCTTTTACTACTGGCACGTCCCGGCCGGATCACCGTTGTCGACGCAGGCCATCATCTCGCACAGTGCCAACACCCACGTGATCCCGGCGGACGCACTGGCCGCTCGGGATCTCAATCGCTTGCGGCCCGGTGAAACGGTGACCCTCACCGGGGACCTGGTCGACGCGGTGCGCGACGACGGCGCATCCATTCACACGTCGATGACGCGCACCGATACCGGCGCCGGCGCGTGCGAGGTCATGCTGGTGCGCGACGTCGAGGTTGCGGGCCGGCTCTGAACTCGCGATGCCGCCGCGGCGCTCAGCCGGGCCCGGGCTCCTGGCGCAGCATGGATTTGATGCCGCGAATGGCCTGGCGAATCCGGCCCTCGTTCTCGATCAGGGCGAAGCGGACGTAGCCGTCTCCATAATCGCCGAAACCGATTCCGGGCGATACGCAGACCCGGGCTTGCGCCAGCAGCCGCTTCGAGAACTCCAGGGAGCCGAGCGAGCGGTACCGCTCGGGAATCCGAGCCCACACGTACATCGATGCCTTCGGCACCTCGACCGGCCAGCCGCAGTCGATCAGACCCTTCACGAGCACATCGCGCCTGAGCTGATACTTCGCAGCGATGTCCTTCACGCACTGCTGGTCCCCTTCCAGGGCGGCGATGGCCGCCACCTGGAGCGGAGTGAACGTGCCGTAGTCGTGGTAGCTCTTGATGCGCGCCAGTGCGTTGACCAGCTCGCGGTTCCCGACCATGAAACCGATGCGCCAGCCGGCCATGTTGTAGCTCTTCGAGAGCGTGAAAAATTCCACGGCGACCTGCTTGGCCCCCGCGACCTGCATGATCGACGGTGCCTTCCAGCCGTCGAACACGATGTCCGCGTACGCGAGATCGTGCACGATCAAGATATCGTGCTGACGGGCGAGCGCGACCACCCGTTCGAAGAAGGGAAGATCGACGCACTGAGCGGTGGGATTGGACGGAAAGCCGAGCACGATCATTTTCGGCTTGGGATAGCTGCCACGAATCGCGCGCTCGAGCTCGGCGAAGAAATCCACCTCCGGGGCGATCGGTACCGAGCGGATGTCGGCGCCCGCGATGACGGCGCCGTAGATGTGGATGGGATAGCTCGGATCGGGGACGAGCACGGTATCTCCCCGATCGAGCGCCGCCAGCATCAGGTGCGCGAGACCCTCCTTGGAGCCGATCGTAACCACCGCCTCGGCGTCCGGGTCGATCGAGGCGCCGAAGCGCTCCTCGTACCAGTGCGATATCGCGCGGCGCAGCCTCGGGATTCCCTTCGAGGTCGAGTAGCCATGAGTATCCGGGCGCTGCGCGGCCTCGATGAGCTTCGCGACGATGTGCGGCGGCGTGGGCCCGTCCGGATTCCCCATGCTCATGTCGACGATGTCTTCTCCGCGGCGGCGCGCCGCTGCCTTGAGCTCCGCGGTGACGTTGAATACGTACGGGGGCAGCCGGTCGATGCGCGCGAAGTGCCGCTTGCCGATGGAGGACTCGGGATCGGGAATGCTCATGGCGCGGTATACACGACCTTCCCACCGACCATGGTCATCGTCACCCGGGTCTTGCCGATGACCTCGGGGCTTGCGCTGAAAATGTCCTGGGATAGGACCGCGAGGTCGGCGAGCTTGCCGGCCTGCAGCGTGCCCACGCGATCCTCCGCTCGTGCCGCATAGGCCGAGCCGGCCGTATAGGCGCGCACCGCCTCCTCGACGGTGATGCGCTCTTGCGGGACGTAGATAGCCCCGGTGGGTTTGGCGCCTCCCTGGGCCGCTCCGTCCACCGGTTGACCGGCGACATTGGCCGTATCCTCGGACTTCCAAACCTGCCGGGTGGCGGTCTCCTGAATGGACACGAACGGATTGGGGGGCCAGGTGCACGGCCAATCGCTCGAGAAGGCGAGGGTGGCGCCGTCCTTTTCCAGGCTGTGCCACCGGTCCGAGGGAATGGATTCGGCGGGATCGAAATTTGCGCCATCCTCGCCGCAGCAGAAGGTCGGCTGCATGTCGGCGATCACGCCGAGCTGCTTGAAGCGGGGAATATCCGCCGTGTCGACCAGATCGGCATGCTCGATGCGAAGACGCCGGTCGCGGGGGCCGTGCGCCTTCTCCATGCGCTCATAGGTGTCGAGCACCATGTGCACGGAGTCGGCGCGCAGCGCATGCGTCATGAGCTGGTAGCCGCGCTCGTCGAGCGCCATGACCAGCTTGAGGTATTGCTCCGGGGTGTACACCAGCGGAGGAATGAGGCCGGTGCTGCCGTCCGCGAAGAACTTGACCAGGTCCGCCGACACCCAGTCGTCATGGTACAGGCGTCGAGCTTCTTCCAGGTCGGCGAGGAATTGCGGCGTCAGGAGATGAGGGACCGCGACCGCGCCGAAAGCCGTTCGCGTGCGCACGGTCAGCGCTCCTCGATCACGGAGTGCCGCATACAGCTTGATTTCCGCGAGATCCCCCGTCGCATTGACGACGCTGGTGATGCCGAAGCTGTTCAGATAATGGCTCGCCGCCTCGAGCATGGCGAGCTTGTCCCCGAGCGGTACGCGCTCGAGCGCCGCACGGGCGGCGGGCTGCATGCCGGCCTCCAGCAGCACCCCGGTCGGATGTCCGCTGGCATCCCGGACCACGCCGCGCTCCTCGTCGGCATCGGGCAGCGGACGGCCGGCCAGCGGACCGTCGATGAGGCCCGCCATTTTCATCGCCGCGGTGTTGAGCCAGAGCGCGTGCTCGGAGGTATTGTGGATCACCAGCGGCCGATCAGGTACCGCACGATCGAGAATCTCGCTGCGGGGCGTCGTCGGGACCACCGTGCTGAAATCGGCGCGCGCGAACAGCACGGCATCCCGCGGGTGCTCGGCGGCATAGGCACGCAAGCGCTCGATCAAGAGCTCGGGCTTGTCCGGGGTGATACTGGAGTCGGGCGTCGAGAGATTGAGGCCGTGGAGCGCGAAAGCGCCGTACAGCATGTGCAGGTGAGAGTCGACGATCCCCGGAATGACGGTTTGTCCATGAAGATCGACGATCCGTGCATGAGCGTTGCGATGCTTCAAGATCTCGGCATCCGATCCGACCGCGTCGATGCGCGCATCCTTGACCGCGATCGCGGAGGCCCACGGCTGCGCTTCGTTGCCCGTATAGATGTGGCCATGGACCAGCAGCGTATCGCTCGCCCGTGCGCCCTGCCACGCGCAGCCCAAGAGTATTGCGCATGCGCCGATGCGGCGCGCCGTCCCCGATCTTGCCATGAGCGATATTCTCCCCGATATGAACATGAAAATGACGGCGCAGTATGCGGCAAGCGCAGGGCCCGTTGCCAACTCCGCGAGCGCCCGGATTGTCGCCAACTCGTCCGCCGCCTATCATGTCCGCCATGCGCCATGTCCTCCGCCCGCTGCTGACGGCGACTTTGCTGCTGGGGGTCTCGATCGGCGCCCGCGGCAATGCCAGTGCGGGGGATGCCAAGCCTCCCGTGGCACCGGTGAAACCGGTGACGCAGACGCTCTGGGGCCGCAAGGTCACGGACGATTACCGCTACATGGAGGCGCTCGGCCCGCCGACCATCGACTGGATGAAAGCGCAGGGTGCGTACACCCGCGAGGTGCTCGACTCGATCGAGCCGCTCGCCGGGCTCAAGCGCGCGGTGGGCGCCTTCTCGGGCAGCTTCGGCCTGGTGCAAGGCTATGTCGATTTCGCCGGCCGCGCGTTCTACGAGGAGCAGGCTCCGGGCTCGGACAATTATGATCTCATCGTGTCGGATGCCGCGGGCAAGCGCAAGCTCGTGGACATGGCGGCGCTGCGTGCGGCGAGCGGCGGCAAGCCCTATGCCATCAATTATTTTCTCGCGTCTCCCGATGGCTCCAAGGTTGCCGTGGGAATTTCCGAGGGCGGATCGGAGAATGCCTCGATCACCGTCTATCAGGCGGTGAGCGGTGCGAAGCTCGCCGGCCCCATCGACCGCGCAGAATTCGGCGCCACCTCGTGGAGTGACGACTCGAGGCTCTTGTACTTCGTGCGCCTGAAGAAGCTCGCACCGGGGGATCCGCCCACGGAGAAATACCGGGATCCGACCGCGGATGCCTGGGACCTCAAAAGCGAGCCGATCCCGCTCATCGGAACGTCGGTTGCTCATGGCCCCGAGCTCAAGCCGTTCGACATCCCGATAATCCAGCTCACCGTCGGCGCGCCGCTGGCCGAGGCCCTGTCCGTCAACGGCGTGCAGCCGGAGCTCGCCGCATGGCTCACGCCGGTCAACCGCGTCGACGATCCGAAGGCGCAGTGGACTCCGTTCCTCACGCGCGAGGACGGTGTCACTGCGACCGAGATGCGCGGGGCGGAGATCTTCCTCTTGTCGCACAAGGACGCGCCCACCTTCCAGGTGCTTGCAATGCGCGCCGGACAGCCGCTGCGCAGCGCCTCGGTGCTGGTGGCGGCGAGGCCCGACCGGGTGATCGAGGCCATTCACGCGGCCTCGGACGCGCTCTATGTGCTCACCCGCCATGGCGCCTACTCGGAGCTGCTGCGCATTCCCAGGGGCACGAGGCAGATCGAGGAGGTGGCGCTGCCGGTCAAGGGGCACATCGAGGAGGCATTCTCCGATCCGCGCGCGCCCGGTCTCACGGTCACGCTCTCGAGCTGGGTCGTACCGCCGACGCTCTACGCCTATCATCCGGCATCGAAGACCTTCGTCGATCTGAAGATCGGCACGCATGGTGATATCGATCCCGCGAAATTCGCGGTGAGCGATCTCGAGGCGCCCGCCGGGGACACCGCTCATGATGATGTCGTGGTGCCGCTTTCGCTGATACAGCCGAAGGACGCGCCGGCCGGTGTCGGCGGACCCCCGATTACCATCATCGAGGCCTACGGCTCCTACGGGATCTCGGAGCTCGCCGATTTCAGCGTGCGGCGGGCGTCGGCGATGACTCGGGGCATCACCTACGGCGTCTGCCACGTGCGCGGCGGCGGCGAGCTCGGCGAGGCCTGGCGACTCGGCGGCAAGGACGCCAACAAGCACCACACCTGGGAAGATCTGATTGCCTGCGCGGAGTTTCTGATCACGCGCGGCTCGGCCAGCAAGGACCGGTTGTTCATTCTCGGCGGCTCCGCCGGAGGAATCACCGTGGGACGGGCGATGACCGAGCGGCCCGATCTGTTTGCCGGCGTCGTCGACCTGGTGCCTGCCGCGAACACGCTGCGCGCCGAATTCAGCCCCAACGGGCCGCCGAACGTGCCGGAGTTCGGCAGTGTCGCCACCCGCGCCGGATTCGACAATCTGTACGCGATGGACACCATCGCCCACATCAGGAAGGGCACGCAGTATCCTGCCGTCCTGGTGACCACGGGACTCAACGATCCCCGCGTATCGCCGTGGGAGCCCGCCAAGCTGGTCGCGGCGCTGCAGGCTTCCGGGTCCTCGAAGCCGGTGCTGCTCAGAATCGACCCGGAGGCAGGGCACGGAATCGGCTCTACCAGGAGCCAGACCGATGCACTCACGTCGGATTGGATCGCATTCGCCTTCTGGCGCTCGGGGCTACCCGAGTGGCAGCCGAAGGCTCACTGACCGCACCAAAGGTAAAGGAGAACGGCATGGCCAAGGCCTATTGGATTTGCTGCTACCACCAGATCTCGGACCCGGCGAAGTTCGCGGCTTACGGAAAACTCGCGCTCCCGGCCATCCAGGCGGGCGGAGGACGATTCCTGGCGCGCGGCGTCGCTGCCAAGGCGTACGAGGCGGGCCAGCTGGAACGCACCGTCGTCATCGAATTCGACTCGCTGGCGGCGGCGCTCGCCGCCCATGACAGCCGCGCCTATCAGGAGGCGCTGGCCGGGCTTGCGGGCGGCGCAGTACGGGATCTGCGCATGGTCGAAGGCTTATGATCGGCGGCCGGTCGGGTTGAGCTAGAATGAGATTTTAGACCGCCGAGGCTTTCTCATGAACGCCGCCCCAGAACTCATCGCTCCGAGCGCCGACGCGCGTGCCATGGTCGAGCGGCTGATTGCCTTCAACACCGTGTCGAGAGATTCGAACCTCGGGCTGATCGAATGGGTGCGCGATTACCTCACCCGGCTCGGCGCGACGACCCGGCTGACGCATGACGCCACGGGAAAGAAGGCCAACTTGTTCGCGACGCTCGGTGATTCCGGCAAGCCCGGACTGATCCTCTCGGGCCACACCGACGTGGTGCCCGTGGACGGGCAGAGCTGGGACACCGATCCGTTCCGGGTGGTGGAGCGCGACGGCAAGCTCTACGCCCGAGGCTCGGCCGACATGAAAGGCTTCATCGGCGTCGCGCTCGCCCAGGCGCCGAGGTTCGTCGAGGCGCTCAATGGCGGGCGGCTCGATGCGCCGGTGCACTATGCGCTGAGCTATGACGAGGAAGTGGGCTGCATCGGGGTGCGCGGCTTGATCCGCGACCTCGAGGAAAGCGGCATTCGCCCGGCGGGCTGTGTGGTGGGCGAGCCGACCTCGATGCAGCCCATCGTCGCGCACAAGGGCATGAATCGATTTCGTTGTACGGTGCGCGGCCGCGAAGCGCACTCGAGCTATGTGACCCACGGCGTCAATGCCATCGAGTATGCGGCGCGGCTGGTGGTCTACATCCGCCAAATCGCCGACCGGCTGGCGGAATTCGAGAAACGCGATTGCGGATTCACCGTTCCGTACACCACCCTGTCGACCGGGCTGATCCGCGGAGGCATCGCCTCCAACGTGATCCCGAAGGAATGCGAATTCCAGTTCGACATGCGTACCCTGCCCAACGCCTCGGCCGATGCGCTCTACCAGGAAATCCGGGCGAAGGCCGAGGTCCTGTCGAGCGAGATGCGCAGCATCGACCCGCAGGCGGGAATCGAGCTGGAGTGGGCCAGCCAGACCATCGGTCTCGCCGCCTCGGAAAGCGACGCCATCGTGCAATGGGCGATGCGGCTCGCCCACGCGGAGCAAACCGGCAAGGTATCTTACGGAACCGAGGCGGGTCTGTTTCAAAAAATGGGCGTGCCCACGGTCATTCTGGGGCCGGGCGACATTGCCGAGGCCCACCGACCGAACGAGTTCGTCGCGCTCGAACAGCTGGCTCAATGCGAGAGCTTCATGGGCCGCATACTCGCCACGGGGTATACCCCATGAAGGAGGCGCCCGTGGAGGATTCCCGCACGACCATCGTCAAAGGTGCGTGTCCGCACGACTGCCCGGACACTTGCGCCCTGGAGATACACGTGAGGGACGGCGTGGCGCTGAAGGTGACCGGATCCGCGGAGCATGCGCCGACCGCCGGCGTGCTGTGCACCAAGGTCGCGCGCTACACTGAGCGTACCTATCATCCGGACCGGCTGCTCCATCCTTTGCGCCGTATCGGTCGCAAAGGCGAGGGGCTCTTCGAGAAAATCACCTGGGACGAGGCGCTCTCGGTCGTGGCGGCGCGCCTCTCGGCGCTCGCCGCCGAGGACCCGCAGCAGATTCTTCCCTACAGCTATGCGGGCACTATGGGCCTGGTGCAGGGCGAATCGATGTCGCAGCGCTTCTTCCACCGGCTCGGCGCAAGTCTCCTGGATCGCACGATCTGCGCCTCGGCCGGCGCCGCCGGTCACAAACTCACCTTGGGGCCGAGCATCGGGGTCGACGTGGAAGTCGCGGACCAGGCGAACCTCATCCTCTTCTGGGGCTGCAACGCCATCACCTCGAGCGTGCATTTCTGGGCGCGCGCGCAGGAGGCGAAGCGCCGCGGCGCGACTCTGATCGCCATCGATCCGTACCGCTCGCTCACCGCGGAGAAATGTCACGAGCACATCGCGCTGCTCCCCGGAACCGACGGCGCCCTGGCGCTTGCGCTGATGCACGTGATCATCCGCGACGGGCTGTTCGACGCGGACTACGTGCGGCGCCACACCTTCGGCTTCGATGGGCTGCGCGAGCGTGTGCGCGACTGGAATCCGCCGCGTGCCGCCTCGATCTGCGGCATCTCGGAGCGGGAGATCGAGTCCCTCGCGCACCGTTATGCGACCACCCGGCCGGCGCTGATCCGCGCCAACTACGGACTGCAGCGAACGCGCGGCGGAGGCATGGCCATGCGCAACATCGCCTGCCTGCCCGCGCTCACCGGCGCCTTCCGCGACGCGGCCGGCGGCATGTTCCTGTCGACCTCGGGGCATTTCGCGATCGACAAGGCCGCGCTCTCGCGGCCGGATCTGTTGCGCGGGCGCACGCCGCGCACGGTCAACATGTCGAGCATCGGTGGAGCGCTGGCGGGAGGCTCACCGCCGATCCGGGCGATCGTGGTCTACAACTCCAACCCCGTTGCCGTGGCTCCCGACTCCACGCGGGTCGCGGCAGGTTTCGCGCGCGAGGATCTGTTCACGGTCGTGCTCGAGCAATTCCCCACCGATACGGTCGATTATGCCGACATCGTGCTGCCGGCCACCACCCAGCTCGAGCACGTCGATGTGGTGCGGCCCTATGGCCATTACTACATGGTGGCGAACAACCCGGCGATTCGGCCGCTTGGTGAGGCCAAGCCCAACAGCGAGATTTTTCGTCTGCTGGCGGGCGCCATGGGATTCGAGGATGCATGCTTCCGGGATACGGACGAGGACCTCGCGCAGTGCGCCGTGGCGGAGGATTGGAATTTCGACGAGGTGCGCGCGCAGGGCTGGAAGCGCATCGGCGCACCGCCGGGCCGCGCGCGATTCGCCGACGGCGGCTTCGATACGCCCTCCGGCAAGGTGGAGTTTTTTTCGGCCGCCGCCGCCGCGGCGGGCCTCGACCCGCTGCCCGACTACATCGCGCCGCTGGAGGACACGCGCAGCGATCTGGCCGCACGCTACCCGCTGGCGATGATCTCCCCGCCGGCGCGTCACTTCCTCAATTCCAGTTTCGTGAATGTCGCGAGCCTGCGGGCCGTCGAAGGTGAGCCGTGGCTGGATATTCATCCCGATGATGCCGGGCCGCGCGGCGTGGCGGACGGCATCTACGTGCGGGTATTCAATGAACGCGGGAGCCTCACCTTGCGCGCCCGGGTCTCGGACCGCGCGCGCCGCGGCGTGGTGGTGGCGCTGTCCGTCTGGTGGAAGAAGCTCGCCCGCGACGGTAAGAATGCCAACGAGCTCACCCGTTGTGACGAGCTGACCGATATGGGCCGGGCACCGCTGTTCTACGATTGCTTGGTCGAGGTGGAAACCGCGTAGCCGGGAAGCCCCGTACCCGGGAAGCCGCGTAGCCGGCAGGCCGGGAGTTTTGTCAGGGAGGACGCTCACTCATGATCCGATACCTGTGCGTCGTGCTCGCGGCACTGGCTGCGAGCCTTTTGGGCGCCTGCGGCTCGTCAGATTCAGCGGCGCCCACGCCGCCCCCGCCGACCGGCCCGATCGAGCAGCCTGCTGTCGTCAACCTATACCCGAACGAATTGCCGGACAGTGCGGCGAGGCTGACGATCATGATCACCTCCGTCGGGAACGTCCCGGTCGGCATGCCGGCGATTTTCGACACCGGTTCGGCCGGCCTGACGCTCTACGCCCCGGGCATTTTCCCTGACTCGGTGGTCACGACGACCGGGTTCGTCTTTCCGCCCGGTCAAAGCTCGATGACCTACGAGGGCATCACGGTCACCAACCAGAACGGCACGCGAACCTACGGCAGCACGGATCCGCGAGCGCAGAACGGCAACATCGGTTATGCCACCGTGACCTTCGGTGATGCGCAAGGTGGATTGACCACGGCCGTCATGCCGGTTTTCTTTTATTACTCGGTGACCGACCTGACGACGGGGGAAATCCTCGCGCCGCCGGTACAGAAGGGCGTCTTCGGGGTCGCGAGCACGAGCGGCACGATCGTGCTGCCCGGATCGGTGCAGGGCACCGCGGACTACCCCGCGTGCTCCCCGCAGACCGACAACACCTGCTATGTCGTGAGCGTGCTGAAGTATCTTCAATTCGGCCAGTCGTTGAAGGCGGGATTCCTGCTCACCCCGGCGCCGATTCAGGACTGTGACATCACCACGCCCGGGGGCTGCGCGCCCGCGCCCATCTTGACGCTCGGACTTACGTCGGCGCTGGAAGCCGGATTCAGCACGCTATCGCTCACCTGTCCTCCCGTCGGCTATGCGGGCCCCACCCCCATCGCCGGATATCCGGTGTGCGGCAAATTCATTTCCGACTCAACCATCACGGTCTCCGGCGATACGACGGGCACGGTCAGCGGCAGCCTGATTTTCGATACCGGCACGGCGAACATGCAGATCGCGGTGGCGGCCGGTAGCTCGTTCCCGTCATCGGTGCCGCCGGGATCCACGGTGCTCATGGCCACCCCGTCGGGGTTCACCTACGATTACACGGCGGGCGCCGGTGTCTTCACGACGATCGTGAACACCGGCACCTCGCTCGACAGCATCGTCGGTATCGGCTACTTCACGACCCATTCGTTTTTCATCGACCTTGCCTCCGGCATCGAGGGCTGGAAATGAGAGCCGCCCGAGGGACGTTTCCGCGGAAACGTCATCGACTCAGAAACGTCATCGACTCAGCCGCCGTCCTCGACGGCCCGCGTGATGCGCACCGGCACCGATTTGTAGGAGGGCGTACCGCTCGCGCGGTCGTGGTAGTCCATGGGGATGAGGCAGTTGCCTTCGGGATAGTAAACCGCCACCGAGCCGCGGGCCATCTCATAGGCGATGGCGGTGACGCGGCGCATGCGCAGCGGCATCGGTAGATCAAGGGCGGTCTCGATGTCGACGCAGTCACCGTGCTCCAGGCCGCGCTCGTCCAGATCTTCTTCGTTCATGAACGCGATGTCCCGGCGGCCGGTGACCCCGCGGTAGCGGTCACCCAGCGAATAAACAGTGGTGTTGTACTGATCGTGGCTGCGAATGGTCGTGAGCGCGAGCGCTCCGGTCCGCTCCGCGGCTCCGGCAGCCTGGTTCCAGGGAATGAACTGTGCTTTGCCGGAAGGCGTGTGCCAGCGGCGCTCGGTGGGTCCGAGCGGCAGACGGAACCCGCCCGGGTGACGGATTCGTTCATTGAAATTCTCGAAATCCGGAAATACCGCTTCGATGCCATCACGAATCCGATCGTAATTGCCGATCAGCTCGCTCCAGGCCACCTTGCTGTCAGGCAAGGTGGCCATGGCCATGCCGGCCACGATGGCGGGCTCCGAGCGCAGCTCCTCGGACGCCGGCCGGAGCTTGCCGTGCGAGGCGTGCACCATGGACATGGAGTCTTCGACGGTCACGGCCTGCGGTCCTTCGGCCTGAATGTCGAGCTCGGTGCGCCCGAGGCAGGGAAGGATGATGGATTCCTCGCCGATCAGCAGATGAGAGCGGTTGAGCTTGGTCGCGATATGCACGGCCAGCTGGAGCTTGCGCATGGCCGGATAGCACTGCGCCGGATCAGGCATGGCGACCGGCAGGTTGCCGCCGAGGCTGATCAGCACCTGGGAGCGGCCCTCGATCATGGCTTTAAGGGTCGCCACGGCCCCATGACCGTGGGCGGCCGGCGGCTTGAAGCCGAATTTCTTTTCGATGCGCTCGAGCATCGCCGGGTAGGGCGCTTCGGTGATGCCGACGGTTCGATCGCCCTGAACGTTCGAGTGACCGCGCAATGGGCAGATCCCCGCGCCGGGCTTGCCGAAGTTGCCGCGCAGGAGCAGGAGGTTGGCGATCTGCTGCACATTGGTGGTGCCGTCGAGATGCTGTACCACCCCCATGCCGTAGCTCACGATGGTCGCACGGGAGGTGGCGTAAGCCTTTGCCACCGTTTCCAACGCCTCGCGGCCGATGCCGCTCACGCGTTCGATCTCGGACCAGGATAACGAGCCCAGGACCCGACGCAGCTCATCGAACCCCTGCGTATGTTCCTCGATGAAATCGTGATCGAGTACCGGCTGGTCGCCTCCTCCGGCAGCGTCCGTTGCCAGCAGCGCCTTCTGGATGCCGCACAGCGCCGCGCCGTCTCCTCCGACGCGCACCAGATGATACGCCGATGCGATATGGGTCGAGCCAAGCGTCGCCATCTCCATCGCATCCTGGGGGTCGGCGAACCGCTCGAGCGCCCGCTCGCGCAGCGGATTGAGCACGATGATGGGGACACCGCGCCGCGAGCATTGGTGCAAGGTGCCCATCATGCGCGGATGGTTGGTGCCCGGATTGTGACCGATCGCGATGATGAGCTCGCAGTGGTCGAAGTCCTCCAGCGACACCGTCCCCTTGCCGATGCCGATCGAGCGGGGCAGCCCCACGCTCGTGGCCTCGTGGCACATGTTGGAGCAGTCGGGAAAATTATTCGTGCCGTACTCGCGCGCGAATAATTGATAGAGGAACGCGGCTTCGTTGGAGGCGCGCCCCGATGTATAGAACTCCGCCATGTTCGGGTCGGGAAGGCTGCGCAGCACTGCGCCGATGCGCGCGAACGCCGCATCCCAGGCAATGGGCCGAAAGGTGTCGCTCGCGCGATCGTAGGCCATCGGATGCGTCAGCCGGCCCTCGCCCTCGAGCTGATAATCCGGCCACTGCAACAAGGTCGACACCGGATGCGTCGCGAAGAACTCGGGCGGCGCGCGCTTCCTGGTCGCCTCCCAGCTCACTGCCTTGGCACCGTTCTCGCAGAATTGGAATGTCGAGTGCGAGTCCTTGTCGGGCCACGCGCAGCCGGGGCAGTCGAAACCTTGCGGCTGATTGGTGTCGAGCAGGAGCGAGGCGTCCGTGAGGTCCATCTGCTCGCGGATGGCGCGTGCCGTGGCCCGCAACGCCCCCCAGCCGCCGGCGGGGCTGTCGTAGGGCTTGATGCCCGGAACATCGCGGCGGGCCGTCATGAGGAAAGTTTACGCGCGATCGGGCGCCACCGGGTAGGGCGCGAGGAGCACTCGGCGTCGGCGATTTCCTGCGCGGATTCCTCGCAGGCTAGCGCGCCGCGGCGCCGAACTGCCGGAAATACCAGCGCTGAAACGTCATCACCCGCCGCTCGTGCTCCGAGTACCGCCCCGGCCGGTAGCGCGTCGAGAGGATCCCGGCCTGATTGTTCTCGGTGATGACCTTGTCCTGCCGGGTGGTCTGATCCCAGCCCCAGATCATTTTTTCCACGTCCACGTCCGCATCGGACGCCTTGCCGTCCACCAGCCAGAACAGATCGACGTCGGTCTCGAGCGTGCTGCGCGGCGTGAAGCGAAACAGCACCGCGAAGTCGTTGGTGGCGACGAGCTGGGTGAAAGGACTGAACGACAGGTACATCCGGCCCTGGTCGAACGCGACGCGCTTGCCCATGAGCGGGGCGGCGGGACGGCCATCCTGCGTTTCGCTCTCGTATCCGTCCCGGATCGTGCGCTGCAGGAGCAGTCGCAGGTGCGAGGAGTCCGCGCCATCGTCGACGGTGCCGATCGGGCGACCGAGCGAGCCGGCGCGCTCCTCCCACGCCTTGAGCGTGGGAAGGTACTGGTCCACGGCATCGGGCGGTCCCGAGCTCGGCCCGGCACCGAAGGCGACCAGCGCCTGCGGCGGATGCATCGACACGAATTCCGGGTGCGCGGGGGTGCAGTGATAGCACTCGACGAAATTCTCGACCACGAGCTTCCAATTCGCATCCGTGGGATACGATCCGGCATGCGCGATCCTGGCATCGGCAAAGCCGTGGAAGTCGAGGTAACGCCCCAGATCGCCGAAGGTCGCATCGAAATCCACCGGCGCCTCATCGGACAGATTCACGAAGATGAAGCCGTGGAACACGCGCACGTGAACGCGGTGCAATCCGTTGTCCTCTTTCTCGAAATCCACCGGCATCAGCCGGGCCGCAAGCAATGCCCCGTCGAGCCCGTAGGACCATGCATGATAGGGACAGGTCAGCCGAGCGACGTGGCCGCTCGGCTCCGTGCAGATCACCGAGCCGCGGTGGCGGCAGACGTTGTAGAAAGCGCTGACCGTGGTGTCGTCACTGCGCAGCACGATGATCGATTCCTGCCCGACCTTGAACAAAAAGTAGTCGCCCTTGCGGCGCACCTTATCGACGTGCCCGGCGACGATCCACTTGCGCATGACGATCTCGCGCATATCGGCCGCGAACACCCCGTCGTCGCAATAGAAGCGCTGATCCAGGCTGAAACCCGGGCGCGTCTGGGCGGCCAGGTCGGCGATGAGGCTCGTGGAGGTGGCCGTTCGGGCGGCTTGATGGTGCATTCTGCTCGCGTCCTCAGCGCTTGATGCGCAGGTTCTTGGGATCATAAAGGGGTCGAAGCGAGGCGATGGCCGCATGCCGCACGCCGGCCACCTCGATCTCGTAGGCGTCGGCATCGACGGGACTGTCGGGCCGGGTGAATCCGCCGCCCGGCTCGCTGACATAGCCGAGACCGACCGCGGCACCGAGGGTGTGCGCGTACATGCCGGAGCGGATGTACCCGACCAGGGCGTCCCCGCGCCACACGGGCTCGTTGTGATACAGCAGGGGCTGCGGCGATTTCAGCTGAAACTGCAGCAGGCGCTTGGCGACGCCGGTCTCGCGCTGCCTCAAGAGCGCTTCGCGGCCGATGAATCCGCCGGCTTTGTCGAGCTTCACCGCAAATCCGAGGCCCGCCTCCCAGGGCGTGTCCTCGTCGGCGATGTCGTGGCCGAAATGGCGGTAACCCTTCTCGATGCGCAGCGAATTGAGCGCGTGATAACCGGTATGCACGAGGCCGTAGCGGGGACCCGCACCGAGGATCTCCTCGTAGACGCCTGCCACGAATTCGGTGGGGATGTAGAGCTCCCAGCCCAATTCACCCACGTAGGTGATGCGCGATGCCCGCACCAGGGCATAGCCCAGCTCGATCGGGCGGCTGGTGGCGAACGGAAATCCGCGGTCCGACAGGTCGTCCGGCGTCAACGATTGCAGCAGCTCCCGCGAGCGGGGTCCCATCAGCGAGATCACTCCCATGCCGGAGGTCACGTTGGTCAGCACACAGCGTGCGTCGGCGTCGATGTGCCGCTGCAGCCAGTTGAAATCCTTGATCTCGGTCTCGGCGCCCGTGACGATCAGGTAGGCGGTCTCGGTGAGTCTCGTCACCGTGAGATCCGCCTCGATTCCCGCGCGCTCGTTCAACCACTGCGTGTACACGATCCTGCCGGGCGCGACATCCACCTCGTTGGCGCAAACCCGATTCAACACGCGTGCGGCGTCGGGACCCTCGAGGCGAAATTTGGCGAATGAGGATTGATCGAACAGCCCGACCGCATCCCGGACGCTGCGGTGCTCGTGGGCGCTCGGCTCGAACCAGTTCTGCCGGCCGTAGCTGTACTCGTAGACCGGCTTCACACCGGCCGGCGCATACCAGTTGGCGCGCTCCCAGCCGAACGCTTCACCGAAGCAGGCGCCGGCGGCGGCCAGCCGCTCGTGCAGCGCGGAGCGGCGCACGCCGCGGGCGGTCTCGTACTGCCGGAATGGATAGTGTGTGGCGTACAAGAGCCCGAGGCTTTCCGACACGCGTGCCCGCAGATACTTGCGGTTGGCTTGGAACGGCATATTGCGTCGCACGTCGACTTCCCAGAGATCCATCGGCGGATGCCCGTCGCGGATCCATTCGGAAATCACCTTGCCGATGCCGCCCGCGGATTGCAGGCCGATGGAGTTCAAGCCCGCCGCGACGAAGCAATGGGCGAGCTCCGGCGATTCGCCCAGGTGATAACGCACATCCGGCGTGAAGCTCTCCGGGCCGCAGAAGAATTTCTGGATGCCGGCTTGCTCGAGCGCCGGAATGCGCTTGAGCGCATCGAGCAACACCGGCTCGAAGTGGCCGAAGTCGCCGGAAATCTCCCCGAACGAGAAGTCCTCGGGAATACCATCCATTCCCCAGGGACGCGCGTTCGGCTCGAACGCTCCCACGAGGAGCTTGCCGGCATCGTACTTGAAGTAGCTGCAGTGATCGTAGTCGCGCAGCACCGGCAGGCTCGGATCGAGCCCCGGGACGTTCTGGAACAAGACATAGTAGTGCTCGCAGGCGTGCAGAGGCACGGTGACGCCGATGCTCGCGGCGAGATCCCGGGTCCACATGCCACCGCAGAGCACCACGGTGTCGGCATCGATGCGGCCCTGGTCGGTCTCGACGCCGGTGACGCGCCGCCCATCGTGGCGGATCGAAGTGACCTTGAGATCCTGAATGATGCGCGCGCCCCGCGCGCGCGCGCCCTTGGCCAGCGCCTGCGTGATGTCGACGGCGTTGGCGTAGCCATCGCTCGGGATGTGAATGCCGCCGAGCACATCCTCGAGGTTGACGAGCGGGTAGAGCGATGCGATCTCGCTCGGACTCACCACGTTGACGGCCAAGCCGAAGGTCTTGGCCATCGAGGCGTTGCGCGCGAGCTCCTCCATGCGATCTTGGGTGGTCGCGAGGGAGATCGAGCCGCACTGCCGGTAGCCCGTGGCCTGGCCGGTCTCGGCCTCGAGGCCGCGATAGAGCTCGGCGGTGTAGCGCGCGAGCTTGGTCATGTTGATGCTCTGGCGCAATTGTCCGATGAGACCGGCCGCGTGCCAGGTGGTGCCGCTCGTAAGCTGCTTGCGCTCGATGAGCACGATGTCGCTCCACCCGAGCTTCGACAGATGGTAGGCGACAGAGCAGCCGATGACGCCGCCGCCGACGATCACGACTTGGGCGCGACTGGGAAGATCGATGGCCATGAGATCAGACCCTCATCCGCGAATTGTCCGGATCGAAAGCGGGGGCGGGCAGCACGGTGGCGCGGCGCCGCTCTCCCTGGAGCAGTACGTCGAATACGCTGCCCGGCGCTTCGAATGCCGGATCGACGCAGGCAAAGGCCAGACTTTTTCCGACACGATGGCCGTACGCACCCGAGGTCGTCACGCCGATGCAGCGGCCGTCGGGCGCGAGCGTGGGCTCGCCGCCGCGCGCATCGGTATCGGAGGCGTCCACCTCGAGGTACACGATCTTGTAGGGGCGGGACGGCTGCGCCAAAGTCGCCGCCTTGCCGATGAAATCGTCCTTCTTGGCGGCAAAGAAGCGCGGCATGTCCGCTTCGAGCAGGGTGAGTTCGTTGGTGAGCTCGGTCGACCAGGCCTTGTAGCCTTTCTCGACGCGCATGCTGTTGACGGCATAGAGCCCGTAGTTGGCCATTCCGAAGCCGCGGCCACGCTCCCACAACGCCTCGTAGAGCGGCGCCATCGAGCCGATGTTCGGATGCAGCTCCCAGCCCAGTTCGCCCACATAGCTCACCCGCAACGCACGCAGCTCGTGTCCGGCCACGCGAATCTCGCGGCCGGTGAGCCACGGAAACTCGGGGCTGGCGAGCGAGGTCTCCGTCAAATCCGCGAGAATCTCGCGCGAGCGCGGTCCCGAGAGCACCAGCACGCCGCGCTCCTCGGTCACGTTGCGGATCTCGACTCGCTCGCCGGCGCGCACGCTCTGCGTCAACAGATCCCGATCACGAAGCTCCGCCGCCGCCGCCGAGAGTGCATAAAAGCGCTGCTCGGCCAGCTTGGTGACGGTCATCTCGCCGAGGATACGGCCTTGAGGTGAGAGCATGTGCACGAGGGCGATGCCGCCGATCTTGCGCGGAATCCGATTCGCGCAGACCCGGTTCAGGAATGCCTCGGCGTCCGGGCCCGTGATGTCGTACTTGGCGAAGCCGGTGAGGTCGAGAAGGCCCGCGCGCTCGTGCACGGCGGCTACTTCGTCTCGCACCAACTCGAAAACGTTGTTGCGGCGATATCCGGATTCCTCCACCCGCCCGTCGGGTGAGAACCATTTGGGACGCTCCCAGCCGAAGGTCTCCGTGTACACGCAGCCCTGCGATTCGAGGCGCCCATACAGGGGGCTCATCTTGTTGGGCCGGGCGTCCGGTTCTTCCTCGCCCGGTAAGCGCGCGGTGAACGTCGTGCGGTAGTCCAGGAATACCTTCTCGTGCACGTATTTGAGATCCGCGTAGGGTCCGAAGCGCCGCGGATCGAATTCCGTCATGTTGATCTCGGCATCGCCCTGGATCATCCACTGCGCGAGAAACTTGCCGCAGCCGCCGCCCTGCGCAATGCCGAAAGAGGTTCCGCAGCACATCCAGAAATTGCGCAGCCCCGGCGCAGGCCCCAACAGGGGCGCGCCGTCCGGCGTATGCGGAATGGCGCCGTTGATGACCCGTCGAATGCCGACCTCGCCGAAGATCGGCATGCGCTCGATGGCGCGCTCGAGCCAGGGGGCAATGCGGTCGAGGTCGTCCGGGAACAGCTCGTTGGTCGATTCCCACTCGGGATAACCCTTCGGTGTCCATGCCTCGGCGAGCCCGGCGCTCTCGTAAATTCCCATCAGCCCGGACTTCTGTTCCTGGCGGAAATAGCCGGACATATAGGAGTCCCGCATCACTGGAATTTCGTCGCTGCGCGCGAGGAAAGCCGGGACCGGATGCGTGATCACGTAGTGATGCTGCATGTTGGTGATGGGGGCGTCCGCGCCGACCATCTGCGCGACCTGACGGGCGTAACATCCCGCCGCGTTCACCACCATTTCGGCGACGATGCTCCCTTTTTCAGTGACAACCTCCCATTCGCCCGTGGGGCGCGGCCGGATCTCCGTGACTCGAGTGTGACGCACCACCGTGGCACCCAGGTCGCGCGCAGCCTTGGCGAGCGCATTGCAGATGCCGGAGGGATCGCCGTGCCCATCGTCCCGCGTCCAGGCGGCGGCGATCACATGGTCGGTGGTCAGAAACGGGTTCAGGCGGCGGATTTCATCGAGACCCACGAGATCCATGCTGAAGCCGATGCTTTTGGAGTAGCCGAGCACGTACTTCAGCCACGCCAGCTCGCGCTCGTTGTTGGCCAGCCGCAGGCCGCCGCTCGCGTGCCAGCTCGTGTACTGGCCGCTGAGTGCTTCGAGCCTGGGATACAGCTGGTTGCTGTAGGCGTGGATCTTGGCGAGATTGTAGCTCCCGGTGATGCTCGGGCACTGACCGGCCGCATGCCAGGTGGAGCCGGAGGTGAGCTCGTCCTTTTCGATCAGCACGGTATCCGTGCAGCCTTCGAGGGCCAGGTGGTAGAGCAGGCTTGCGCCCATTATCCCGCCGCCTACGATGACGACGCGTGCATTGGTTTTCATGGGGGACCGATCGGTGTGTGGGCCGGAAGTTAACAATAGACCACAATAAATTGCGCCTTGCGCTCATACAAGCGAGTATTTTGCTGTCTTTGGCCAAAATAAATTAGAAGGTAGCGTGGATCGACATCGTCCCTTGGTCGGTTTGCCGACGCTGACCTGGCTGCGCGCCTTCGAAGCGGCGGCCCGAACCTCGAGTTTCACCGCGGCCGCGGCGGAGCTGCGCCTGACCGCGGGCGCCATCAGCTACCAGATCCGGGCGCTCGAGGCGCACCTCGGATATGCGCTGTTCGAGAGGCTTCCTCGGGGAGTCAAGCTCACCGCCATGGGGGTCGCCTATCTGCCGCCGGTGCGGCGCGCCTTCGAGCAGCTCGCCGATTCCACGGCGGGCCTGTTCGGCGGATCGGAGCGCGGGCAGATCACGGTCCACGCTCCGGTCTCGCTGGCGGCACTGTGGCTGGCGCCGAAACTGCCATTGTTCATCGGCGCGTTCCCGTCGATCGATGTGCGTCTCTCCTCGGTGATCTGGGACAATCCCGGTCCGGACGAGTCGACCGATCTGGAGATCCGCTACGGCAGCGGCCAGTGGCGCGGCTATCGCGCCGAACGGCTCATGAATCAACGCATCGTGGCGGTGTGCAGTCCCGGCATGCTCGAGCGGGCGCGATCCTTGGGCGAGGCCGCTGGCTGGCTGCCACAACATCTGATTCACATCATGGGCCACGAAGATCACTGGCTGCAGGTTCGGCAGGCGCTGCAGCTATCCGTCGAGCCGCCGACGGTACCGGGCCCCATCGTGGACACCACCATCGCCGCACTCGAGCTGGCGGCGCAAGGCGCGGGGTGCGCACTGGCGCATGGGATTTTTCTCGGCGCGTACCTCGCCACCGGCCGGCTGGTCCGCGCCCTGGAGCATGATTTCAACGACGATAGCGGCTATTTCGTGGTCACGCCGGAGCGCCCGCAGCGACTGCGCCGGGAGGTGGCTCAGTTTCACGAGTGGCTGCTGGGGCAGGCGCGGGCGGACTAGCTGGGGCAGGGCGCCGGCGGACTATAAAGGCTGACGCACGAAGACTTTGCTGCCACGAGACGTTTCCGCGGAAACGTCCCGCATTACGCCGGCGCGTCAGCGCGAAAGCCCGCCGATCCCAGCACTAGAGAAGGCCACAGCGCTCGGCTAATATTCGAACATCCCGTTACGACCGCCGGCCGGTTCATGCGTATTCCGTGAAGGAATGAAGCATATCGCGCCAGGCAGGCTTCCGTAATGCGTGGCCAAGAGCGATATAGAAGCCGTCGATACGCATGGCTCAATCGCTTCCACATCCAGGAGATTCGCAATGGATCACCCCGTAGTACTCATCACCGGCGCGCTGACAGGTGTCGGCCGCGCCACGGCCCTGGCTTTCGCACGTGAGGGAGCGCGCCTCGTAATCAGCGGTCGGCGCGATGGTGCCGGCGAGGCGCTTGCGGCCGAGCTGCGCGCTCTAGGCGCCGAGGCCCAGTATGTGCACGCGGATGTGCGGCACGAAGCAGACGTGAGCCAGCTGGTCGACCAGGTCGTTGAGCGCTTTGCGCGGCTGGACATCGCCGTCAACAACGCCGGGACCGAAGGCCAATCCGGTCCACTGGGGGACCAGTCGACGGCCAACTTCGAGGCGACGTTCGACACCAACGTGCTTGGCACTTTCCTCTCGCTCAAGTACGAAATGCGTGTGATGCTCAAGCAGGGCGCGGGATCGATCGTCAACCTGTCCTCAATGGGCGGGAAAGTCGGCATAGCCGGAGCATCCATCTATGTCGCCAGCAAACACGCGGTCGAAGGCCTCACGAAGAGTGCGGCACTCGAAGGGGCTGCCGCGGGGGTGCGGGTCAACGCCGTCGCGCCGGGACCTGTAGCCACGGAGATGCTCGAGCGCTTTACCGGTGGAGACGAACAAGCCAAGGCGGGCTTCGTGTCGACGATACCCGCCAAACGGCCGGCAACACCCGAAGAGATCGCCCAAACGATCCTCTTCCTCGCCGGTGATAAAGCGCGCTACCTGACCGGTCAGAGTGTGTCGGTCGACGGCGGCTATACGACCCAGTAAGGAGAACCTTATGCCTCAGTCAGAACGCTATGAATGCCTCATCCTCGGCAGCGGAAACGGCGGCATGTACTTGGCGTGGCACCTGGCCCGATCCGGTAAACGTACCGCCGTCGTCGAGCGGCAATGGATCGGCGGCTCTTGCCCGAACATCAACTGCCTGCCCAGCAAGAACGAGATCTGGAGCGCGAAGGTCGCCGACCTGATCCATCACGCCGACAAGTTCGGAACGACAACGGGCGCCGTGACAACCAACATGGCGGCGGTCCGCCGGCGCAAGCGGGAGATGGTCGAGGAGCTGAAGGCGCTGGCCGTGCATGAATACCACACGAGCGGGGTTGAATTGATCATGGGAACCGGGCGTTTCACGGCGCCCAAAACGCTCGAGATCCGTCTCAATGACGGCGGCTTGCGATTGCTGCAGGGAGATCAGGTTTTCGTCAATCTCGGAACACACGCGACGATCCCGGGCGTGCCGGGCCTCGAGGCCGCCCGACCCCTGACCCATATCGAAGCGCTGGAGCTTGATTACCTCCCGGAACACCTGGTCGTGCTCGGCGCCGGGTATGTGGGCCTGGAGATGGCGCAGGCTTACCGCCGCTTCGGCAGCCGCGTATCCATCATTGAGCGTGGGCCTCAGCTCGCCGGACGAGAAGACCCGGATGTCGCCTCTGAGATGCACCGCATCCTGGCAGATGAGGGGATCGAGATTCTCGTTGGCGCGCAGGTACAGCGTGTGGAGCGTAGCTCCGGTCGCAAAGTAACCATGGTCGTGCGCACCACCGCAGGTGAGCGGACGATCGAGGGCTCCGACGTTCTGGTTGCGGTCGGTCGCACTCCCAACACCACCGGCATCGGGCTTGAGGCGAGCGGCATCGAGCTGGACACTCAAGGGTACGTCAAAGTCAATGATCGATTGGAAACGAGCGCACCTGGTATCTGGGCGATCGGGGAGTGTTGTGCGGGCAACCCACAGTTCACACACGTCTCCTTCGATGACTTCAGGATCATTCGCGACAATCTGGCCGGAGGAGACCGTACGCGCCGCGATCGTTTGGTTCCTTACTGCATGTTTACCGATCCGCCGCTTGCGCACGTGGGTTTGAGCGAGCGGGAAGCGCAACAGCAGGGCATTCACGTGCGCGTTGCAAGACTGCCCATGAGCGCCGTGCTTCGGACGCATACCATCGACGAGAAGCAAGGCTTCATGAAAGCGCTCATCAGCGCGCACGACGACCGCATCCTCGGCTTTACGATGATAGGTGCGGAGGCCGGTGAGGTCATGGCCGTGGTGCAGACGGCGATGCTGGCAGCCTTGCCCTACACTGTCCTGCGCGATGCCGTGATCGCGCACCCGACCCTGGCAGAAGGCCTGGGCCCGCTTTTCTCGACCGCTCCGGGCCGAGCCGCGCAGTAAGTTGACGCGAGCCGGGCAAAGGCCGGGCGTCGCTCCACGGGAATATGCGTGAATATCAGTTGGGTTCGGCCTCATCCGATCCCAATCTCAACGGGCGGTCGAGATGCATCTCCTCCTCCAACAGGCCGCGACGCGGCTTGAGCAGGTCGCTGCGACTGACCAGGCCGACGAGGTTCCGCGCCGTGGAATCGCCGACCACGGGCATTCGCTCGAGGCCGCTTGCCGCCATCCGTAATGCGACGGCTCGGACGGTCTCGGTGGGGAGCGCGAATGGCACCGCCGGTTCGGCAGGCAGGTATTGCGCCACCGGGCGCTGCAAAGCGTCGGGGGAGAGACCCTCGAAAGTGCCGCGATCCACGATGCCGACGACGCGCTGGTCGGTGACAACCGGATAGGCTCGATGGCGTTGTGCGGTGCCAAAGTAGATCTGCAGCGCCGCGTGCGCGCTCAGCGTGCTTGGAATCGAGACCACTTCTCGGCTCATGACGTCCGCGACGAAACACCGTTCGAGCGGGTCGACGCTGTACTCACGAAAGACGTGCCGGCCGCGGCGCGCGATTTTCTCCGTCAAGATCGAGCGCGGCATGAACCGGACGGTAAATCCGTAGGCGATCGCGGCGCTCAAGAGAGTCGGCAAGAACGCGTTGGCGTCGTGAGTCAATTCGAAGGCGAATACCACGGCAGTCAAGGGCGCCCGCATGGTCCCCGACAGGATCGCCGCCATGCACACCAGAGCCCAGAGCTGGGGATTTCCGCCCGGGAGCCAGACTCCCAAGACGGAGCCCAATCCGGCACCGATCATCAGGAGCGGCGCGAGCACGCCGCCCGAGGTCCCGGAGCCCAGGGCGATCGCCCAGATCAGGAGCTTCACACACAACAGAGAGAGCGCCGCGGACAACGCGAGGTGGTGCGCGAGCAAATCACCGATGACATCGTAACCGACACCGAGCGCGCGGGGCGCAATGAGACCCCCGATTCCGACCGCCAGCCCGCCCAGGACCGGCCACCACATCCAATGGATCGGGAGGTGTCCAAAGAAATCCTCGATCCGGTACAACAGGAGCGTCATGAGGGCGGAGAGGGCGCCGCTCGCCAGTCCCGCCACGCAACACGAGAGCATGGCGAGGAACCCGGGGGTCTCGGTCGTGAGGGGGAATAGAGGTCCCGAGCCGGCCCATAAGGGCCGCAGGAAGGCCGCCACGGCGCAGCTCAGCGCCACCGGCAACAAGCTCCTCGGGCGAAGCTCGAAGAGCAGCAGCTCGACCGCCAGCAGCACGGCGGCCAACGGCGTACCGAACACCGCCGTCATGCCCGCACTCGCGCCGGCGACAAGCAGTGCCTTACGTTCCGCCGCGGTAAGATGAAAGGCTTGCGCCAGCAGGGAGGCGGCCGCGCCGCCGGTCATGATGATCGGCCCCTCGGCGCCGAACGGGCCGCCCGAGCCAATGGCGATCCCGGACGAGAGCGGCTTGAGAATCGCCACTTTCAGCGACATCTGGCTCTTGCCGAACAAGATTGCTTCGAGCGCCTCCGGGATACCATGGCCGCGGATTTTTTCGCTCCCGTAGCGCGCCATGAGACCTACGATCAGCCCGCCAAGCGCGGGGATCACGATCACGGCAAGCCCGAGGTGATTGTCGGCCGGAGAGCGCACCGCCAGGGAGAGCGTGTGAAAGAAGAACAGATTGGTGAACAGGCGGATGAGGTTGAGCAGCACGAGAGCGCCAAGGGTGCTGATCGCGCCAATGACCACCGCAAAGAGCGAGAGACGGAACAATCGCGCATCGCGCGCGAAGTCCCCCGCGGTACTCAAGCTCATCGGTTCCTCACTGGACATGGGCGACTCGAAATACCTTGCGGAGCGAACGAAGCTCGTCGCGGTGACGCGAGGCTATGCGCTGAAGCAGCCGTCGACTGCGGGGCGTGAGATGCACCTCGACGCATCGCCCATCCTCGGCGTTACGGCGCTTGCGGACCAGCCCTGCGGCAACGCCCCGGTTCACCAGGCCGACCGTCCCATGAGCGCTCGCGTGCAATCGCGCAGCCAGCTCCCCGACCGTGGCCCAATCCCGTCCCGCCGTCCCACGAATGTGCAGGAGCATCAAATATTGTTTGAGCGTGATCCCGGCGAGATGTGAGGCCTGTTCGCTGAAATGCAGAAATCGGGTGAGCTGAAACCTAAATTCGGAAAGTGCCATGTATTGTCGTTTCGACAGCATCCACCCTCGCTCCACGCCATGAATCGATCGCAAATATATCACGCTATGATATATACTTCATTCATGGCCAAAGGCGTTCGCGATTCAGGCGACGATGCGGGATCGCCTCCCTGCTTCCTGCACGAACTCGATTCCGATGGGGTGCCACGCGTCGACCCGCAGCAAGCCGTGGATGTGGCTCGCTGGCGAAAGGCAGAGCGCGAGCGGCTCATCGCCATTCGTCTCGAATTGAGCGCGGAATATCGCGCCGAGCAAACCTCCGCCCTGACGAGTCAGCTGGATCGACTCATCCCGCTCGCGCATGGAACCATCGTGAGTGTGTATTGGCCGATTCGAGCGGAGCCTGACTTGCGGGCCTGGATGCGTTTGAAGGCCGAAAGCGGACTTCGCGTTGCGCTACCCGTCGCCCTGGCGCTCGGCCGGCCGCTGGTATTTCGCGAGTGGCGCCCCGGCGCGCCCATGGCGCGGGGACTTTGGAAGATTCCGTATCCCGCGGAGGGCGCCGAGGTCGTTCCCAACGTGGTCCTCGCTCCCGTCGTGGGTTTCGATCCGGCCGGTTATCGCCTCGGTTATGGGGGTGGCTTTTTCGACCGGACATTGGCGCAGATCGCGAGCGAACCTCTGGTGATAGGAGTCGGTTATCCCGAGGCGATGATCAAGACGATTTTCCCCCAGCCCCACGACATCCCTATGAAGTGGATCGCCACTGGAGCCGGGACTCCCCTACATCGCGACCCGGCGATCTGAGAGCACCCGAGCACCGGAGTCGCCGTCGGCAGACAAAGCGCTGCTCGGCGAGAACCTGCAGGGCCCGTGCTTCTCGACAATTGGGAAGCTTGAGCGCCATGCCACCGGGTCTCTTGGTGCGACGCAGGGTGACTTCGGGCGAATATCCCATCGTGTCGGGGCAAGCGCTAAACTCCTGAATCCCGACCAGAACCGCCCGGACCAGACTTCGAGCGCAGGTAACGGGTGATCGGCGAAGCCGGCGACGCGGAAAGGAGAACCCTGGATGCAGAAAGTAGATCTTCGCTCCGTTGTCAATCTCGCGCCCCAGATGCTCACCGTAATGGAGCCGGACGGTCGTGTTACATGGGCAAACGAAGTTGTGCTCGACTTCCTTGGCATCAGCTTGGCAGATCTCGACGCGCACGACTTGCGAGCACGTATCTTTCATCCACAGGACGTCGAAAAGCTTGGCGAAGAACGGCGGGCGGCCCTGGCTCGCGGCCTGCCGTTCGAAAGCGAACAGCGGATGCGGGGCAAAGACGGCAAGTATCGATGGTTTCTCGTCCGGTACAGGCCGCAGACGACTGCGCAGGGTCGCGTCGTTCGCTGGTATGGCGGGGCGACCGATATCGAGGAGAGAAAGCAATCGCAGGAGGCGCGCCAGGCCGTTGAGGAACAATGGAGAGCGGCGTTCGAAAGCAATCCGACGATGTACTTCATCGTTGATGCCACGGCCACAATCGTGTCCGTGAACGCCTTGGGGGCAGAGCAACTGGGTTACAGCGCGAGCGAACTGGTCGGGCGATCCGTATTGGATATCTTTCATGACTCCGATCGGGCTGCCGTCCGCAAGCACGCCGACGAATGCTTCGGGCGGCCCGGCCGGATGATGAGGTGGGAAGCCAGGAAAATCCGCAAGGACGGCACCATGCTCTGGGTACGCGAAACCGGGAATGCCGTGATGCTGAAGAAGCGGCCGGTCCTGCTGGTGGTCTGCGAAGACATCACGGAGCAGAAGCGCGCCGAAGACGCTGCCCGCCGAAGCGAAAGGGAGCTTCGTGCCGTCATCGACACGATTCCCGTGATGGCGTGGACCACCATGCCCGACGGGTCCAACGATTTCGCGAATCAGCATTGGCTGGAATACACCGGGATATCGTCGAAGGCCGCGACAGGAGCCGGTTGGAAGCTGTCGTTTCACGCCGCCGACTTCGCCTCCCACTGGGAGAAGTGGCGCACTTCGCTTGCCACCGGGATGCCGTTTGAGAATGAGGCACGCATACAGCGAGCCAGGGATGGAGAATATCGCTGGTTCCTCCATCGTGGGATTCCGCTTCGCGACGAGAACGGCAATATTCTCAAGTGGTATGGAGTCTCCACCGATATCGACGGTCGCAAGCGGGCAGAAGCCGAAATCGAGAGGCTGCACCAGCTGGAAAGGGAGCTGGTCCAGATGAACCGCGTGAGCATGATGGGGGAACTGGCCGCCTCCCTGTCTCACGAGATCGCGCAGCCGGTCTCCGCGGCGGTGGCGAATGCAGAAGCGTGCCTGCTATGGCTGCAGCGAGAGACACCGGACTTGAGAGAAGCCTGCGAAGCGGCATCGAGAATTGTCGAGGACCTCCGTCGCACGGCGGATATCATCGACCGGAATCGCTCGCTCTACAGGCGAGATGCCCCGAAGAGGGAAATGATCAATCTGAACGAACTCGTTCGGGAGATTATCGTGCTGTTGCGTGACAAGTCGCATCAGCATGCGATTTCAATCCGCACCGAACTCGACACGGCGCCGGCGACGATATCCGCGGATCGCGTGCAGCTTCAGCAGGTCTTGTTGAATCTCATGCTAAACGGCGTCGAGGCGATGAAAGAGACGGGCGGCGAACTGACCGTCACGTCCAACAAAACCGAGGATGGCGAATTGCTGATTTCGGTGAGCGATGCCGGAATCGGGCTCCCTGTCGAGAACGCCGGTCGTATATTCGACCCCTTCTTCACCACGAAAGCGCACGGCACCGGTGTGGGCCTGGCCATCAGTCGGAGGATTATCGAGTCACACGGCGGCCGGTTGTGGGCCACCGCGAACTCGGGTCGAGGCGCGACCTTTCGCTTCACCCTGTCGACGGAGGCGATGATGAACGCCATGACAGGGCGGGCTACATCGGTCGTTGCTCATTATTGAGGCGCCACTCTTAGCGTTCGCCGGCCGGGAACCTTAGGCGTATTTACCGGTCGATTTCACCATTGCGTATCTTTGCAATCGCGTGCGAGATCGAAACAGTTATCGGCGATACATTGTCGGCGATATATTGGTTTCCATCGGAGGTCGACATATGCTCGTTCTCACTCGTAAGGTTCGTGAGTCGTTGCGCATCGATGATGACATCACGATCACCGTGCTTCACGTGCGTGGCGATCAGGTGCGACTTCGGGTCAAGTCGGAGCGCGACATTGGTGTCTACCGGGAAGAGATCGTCAACGAGCTGACCCGGGCGGCGAAACATGCGCTCTCGCCGCACGAGTCCACGGCGCGGTGCTCGGAGCCTGCGGAGCCGAACCCAGGCACCTCGTCCCTGTGAAGCAGGCGACCACTTTCTTGATCATACGAACCAGCGGACGCGGCCTGCTCGACATCACGCGAGAAGTGCAGTCCTGGCTGGACGATCAATCCATGTCCAGCGGATTGATGACATTGTTCTGCGCCCACACATCCGCGTCGCTTCTAATCCAAGAGAACGCCGCGCCGGAAGTGCGTTCGGATCTGGAAGCCTTCTTCGAGAGAATTGCGCCGGAAGACCCGACCCTCTACGACCACGACGACGAAGGCCCGGACGATATGCCGGCTCATCTGCGGGCGGCGCTCACTCAGGTCCAGCTGTCGATTCCCGTCATCGATGGCGAGCTGGCACTCGGGACCTGGCAAGGTATATATCTCTTCGAACATCGGCGCCGTCCGCACGAACGCCGGATTGCCCTGCATGTGCTTGGCGCATGATCTACCACGGCAAATGTCACTGCGGGGCGTTGGGCTTTACCTATCGGACAGAGCTTGCGCCGGCAAACTGGCCCGTACGCGCCGATCAGTGCTCGTTTTGCCGCGCCCACGGATCGCGCATGACCTCGGACACGTCCGGCAGCGTGGAAATTCACGGCGAGGATCCTTCCTTGCTTCTTCGGTATCGCTTTGGCCAAAGAACCGCCGATTTCCTGATCTGCAGTCGATGCGGCGTCTACATCGCAGCCTTGATCGAAACGGTGAAGGGCTGCTTCGCGGTCATCAGCGTCAATGCGCTGGTGCCATATCTCGAGGACCTTCCCGCGACGCAAGCCGTGTCGTATGACGGCGAGAGTATCGAGCAGCGAACGCGCCGCCGCGAGGCCCGCTGGACCCCCTGTAAGCCGCCTTTCCGCTGAGCGAAGGCGCCCGCCGGGTCTCGATCTACCCGCCGTCGTCCGAGTCATTGGCTGCGAAGCGGTTGGTCGCTTCCAGGATGCCATCGCCCAGCTTGATGGCGCCGTCGGGCATGGGCACGGCGATGGGAGCCACCTCGACCTTGGTCACCCCGGTGCGTTTATCGAGACCGATCTTCCGGGCCGTGGCGGGGGACAGGTCGACGATCCGGCCCGCCACGTAGGGCCCCCGGTCGCGGATGGTCACGATCGCGGTCTTGCCGGTTTCGAGATTGGTGACCATGGCGGTCGTGCCGAGCGGCAAGGTGCGGCTCGCGGCGTTGTTGCCGGTGGGTCGCATCGGGGTGCCGTCCGCCATAGTTCGGCCGGCAAACATCCGGGCGTAGAACGAAGCCTTGCCGACGCGGGTGCGGCCCGAACGATCCAGCGCGGGATGGGCCTCCGGAGACAGGCGTCCGGGTGACGAGTGTGTCATATTATGCGAGTGTCTACGCGGAGTTACAGAATTAACCTCACTGGAATCCGAGCTTGTCGTGGCGCCGCCCATCGCCTCTGCTCCGAAGGCCCGGTCGGTGCCCCAACCAACCAGCACCAGCAGCACAGCCGACGCCCACACGCGTGTGGGGGTCGCTGTTTTGGTTGGTATTTTCATGAATAGCACTATTCCCGCTTGGGCCGCCCGGGGTCTGTCGGCGCAAACTATTCGAGACCGTCGGAATCGGCGAGACGTCCGCGATCTACGACGGCGGCATTTTCCGACGGCGATTCAGCGAGTTGGCCATCTGTCTGGATGGATATCCGCAGCACGGGCACCGACCGTCGGGTATATTCGAGAAACCAGCTGTCGAGTTTTTCCTACTCGTTTGTAAGATAAGGACTTCTTGGGTGACGCCGGGCGGCCACGCGGAATTTCAGTACACTGCGACGCCTAAAACAGGGAGGCGGCATGGCAAGTCGTGGAGGCAGTGGTTTCGGGCTCGAGAATCTACCGCGGATTTCCCACGGCAGGGGCTCGTATCTCTATGACGAGGCGGGCAAGGCGTATCTGGACGGCTCGGGCGGCCCCGCGGTGTTCTGCCTGGGGCATGCAAACCCCGAGGTCAACGCCACCATCGTGGAGCAGCTCAACTCGATCGCCTGTGCCTACCGGTACTTGTTTACGAGCACGGCGCTCGAATCGCTCTCCCAGCTGATCAAGCGGGTCGCGGGCAACTGCTTCCAGGACGTCTTGTACAGCGGCGACGGATCGGAGGCGGTCGAGTCGGCGTTGAAGGTGGCCTTGCAGTACTTCGCCGCTCGCGGGCTCCCGGAGAAGCGCCACTTCATTGCACGTCAGCGTTCCTGGCATGGCAATACCTTGGGGGCGCTCTCCGTTTCCGGCTTTGCGGCCCGCCGCCGCGCCTTCGAGGGGAGCCTGCTCGACGTGTCGTTCGTGTCCGCTGCCAACGCCTACCGCCCCGCACCGGGCTCAACGGCCGAGAGCCTGGCCGGCGATTTGGCGCGGGAGCTCGAGCAGCGGATTTTGTCCCTGGGCCCGCAAACCGTGGCGGCATTCATCTTCGAGCCGATCGTCGGAGCAGCGGGCGGCGTCGTGCCGGCGCCGCCCGGATACGCCGCAGCGATTCATGCCGTCTGCCGGCGCCACGACGTGCTGCTGATCGCGGATGAGGTGATGTGCGGGGCGGGACGCAGCGGAACCTGGCGTGCCACCGAGCACGATGGCGTGGTCCCCGACATCATGAGCATCGCCAAGGGGCTGGCCGGCGGCTACATTCCATTGGGTGCCACCCTGGTTGCGCCCCACGTGTCGAGCGCCATTCTCGCCGAGCACGGCGCCTACATGACCGGGCACACCTTCTCCGGGCACACTGCGGCGTGCGCGGCGGGACTGGCCGTTCAGCGCATCATCGAGCGCGACCGGTTGCTCGAGCGCGTGCGCAGCGCCGGCACAGCGCTCCGGGAGGCGCTGCGCAGCTCCCTGTCGCGCTTCGATGAAGTCGGCGATGTCCGCGGACGGGGCTTCTTCATCGGGATCGAGCTGGTACGCGACCCGAAGACGCGGATGCCGTTTCCGCCGGACCGAGGCTTGAGCTATGACATCGGCCAGCGAGCCTTCGCGGATGGACTCATCTGCTATCCGTGCTCCGGCAACGTCGACGGAGCAGCGGGCGACACGATCATCGTGGCACCGCCCTACAATGCCACGGACGCCGAGCTGGAGGAGATCACCACCAAGCTCACCCACGCGATCGATGGGGCGCTCAGCGGCCGAGGGTGATTGGGGCGCTCAGCGGCGGAGGGTGATATGTAGGCGCCGGCCTACAGTCTGGCGATCGGCATCCCCGGTATGCTGCGCGCTTTCGGGTCAGCGGCGTCATGAACGATTTCAAAGCGGGCGAGCACGACCTCCTGTCTTTCATCCGGCCGGACACTCTGATCGGGGCGCTGGCGTACCTCATCATCTTCGTTCTGCTCGCGTTGATTTTTTCGCGGGTGCTGCGCTCCGCCGTGCATGCGGCCATGACCCGAAGCGGCCACATCGACCGCACGACCTTGAGTTTTCTTCAGCAGGTCGCGACCGCCCTCATCTGGGTGGTGACGCTCATTCTGTATGCGCATCTCATCCCCGTGCTGCATTCGATGGGAACCGCGCTGCTCGCCGGCGCGAGCGTGGCCTCGGTGGTCATCGGGCTGGCCGCGCAGAGCACGCTGGGCAATCTGGTCGCCGGCGTATCGATCACCATCTATCGGCCGTTTCGTCTCGGCGACACCCTGCAGCTGGCGGCGCCCACCGGCACGGAAGTGGGCACCGTGGAGCTGATCTCCCTGGGCTATACGACATTGCGCGCGCCCGCGGGATACCTGATCGTCGTGCCCAACAGTGTGGCCGCGAGCCAGGTGACGCTCAATCTGACTGGTAGCGCGACCTTCTCGCCGTGGCCGCTCCTCGTCACCATCAACGTCGCCCGAGATGCCCAGATCGAGGCCGCCCGCGAGCTTGCGCTCAAGGTGGCGCAAGAGAAAGCCGGCGCGAATTCCGTCGGCGGCTGTTTCCTCACCAAGGTCGACGCGACCTCGGTCACGCTCGAGCTGCGGCTGCGCGCCAACGACTCTGCGCATCGAGATACGCTGCGTTCCACCTTGCTTGCGGAGCTCGCTCAGCGCTTCGCGGCGCTGCATGCCGCGGCGGCCGGCAGCCAGGCGCCGACCTTCGCCTGAGGGCGGTGGAGCAAGGGCATGCGCCTCTGTAGGCGCTCGCCTGATCGGCGGGTCGGACTCGAGGCAATTTACGTCGGCGGGTTCTTCAGTAAGACTCCTGGGTGGAACTGACACGCCAAAAAGCACGGGGTCCTTGAGGCTATGGCGGCGATCTTTGGTCCAGCCGCCAATTTGGCGTCGAAGGTCTTCCTGTTGCTGGCCGCCGCCGCGCTACCGGGAGGGATGCTCTTATGGTGGCGGTGGCCGAAGACTGATTACGCGCGCAATCGGCGTGAGGCGGTCGCCCAGCCCGTGCCTTTCAGCCACCAGCATCACGTCGCGGGTCTCGGAATAGATTGCCGGTTCTGTCATGCATCCGTCGAAGTCTCCTCGAACGCGGGGTTGCCGCCGACCTACACGTGCATGACCTGTCACTCGCAGATCTGGACGAAGGCCGCGCTTCTCGCACCGGTGCGTGAAAGTCTCATCACCGGCATCCCCATCGTGTGGCGCCGGGTGACGGACCTGCCCGATTACGTCTACTTCAATCACAGCATCCACATCGCCAAGGGCGTCGGTTGCGAGAGTTGTCACGGGGAGGTTGCGACCATGGCGCTCACCTACAAGGCAAAAGCCCTGACCATGAAGTTTTGCCTGGACTGCCATCGCAATCCCGGACCGCGGCTGCGGCCGAAATCGGCGATCTTCGATACGAAGTGGCACCGCACGGCCGACACTCCCAGTCCGGCGACATTGCTCGGGATCTATCATGTGCCGGACCGCAACTTGACCGATTGCTCGCTATGTCATCGCTGAACACGCGCAGCGATAGGTTGTGGCGGAGCCTCGAGGAGGCGGCCGCCGAGCCCGGCTTTCTGGCCAGCGTCGCGCAGGAATTTCCGCAGCTCGCCGCCTCACTGGGGAAGCCCGTCGATCGACGCCAGGTGCTGAAGCTCATGGGCGCAGTCCTCATCATGAATGGTCTCCAGGCGTGCGGATCGAAATTCGGTGGAGAGCTGATTCCCGCCGTGAAAATCCCGCCGAATATCATTCCGGCGATGCCGAATTTCTACGCCAGCGCCCATGTGCTCGATGGTTACGCGAGCGGAATCGTCGTGAAACACAATATGGGACGGCCGATCAAGGTGGATGGCAATCCGAATCATCCGGCGAGCCTCGGGGCTGCCGATGTTTTCGCGCAAGCACAGCTGCTGGACTTTTATGATCCGGACCGCGCCGCCGGGCTGTCTCGCCAAGGCATCCCGTCCGATAGGGCAAGCCTCGAGAAAGCGCTCGAGGCGCAGCGCTCCGCACTGTCCGGGAGCGGCGGCACGGGCCTGCGACTGTTGACCGGTACCGTGACCTCGCCGACGCTCGCAGGGCGGATCGACGCCGTGCTCGAGCGCTATCCCGAAGCACGCTGGGTGTCGTGGGACCCGATCTCGCGCAGCGGCGTGCGGCAGGGAGCCGCGCTCGCGTATGGGCGGCCGCTCGAAACGCGGCTGCGCCTGGAGCGCGCCGATGTTCTGGTTGCCATCGACGGCGACCTGTTCGATACGGACCCGGGGCGATCGCGCCATGCCCGAGATTTCTCGAGCCGCCGCAATCCCTCGCGCACCGCAGAGATGAGCCGGGTTTATGCGATCGAGTCCACGCCGACCCTGCTCGGTTCGGTGGCCGATCATCGCTTCATCGCCGGTCCGGCGGAAATCATCGGCATTACTGCCGCAATGGCGGATCTCATTCTCGGGAGCTCCGCTGCGGACAGCGGCGCGGCCCAGGGCAGGGCCATGGCCGGCGTGCCGCCCTGGCTCGGACCGATGGTCGCGGATATGAAGGCGGCCCGGGGGCGAGTCTTCATGCACATCGGCGCCTCGCAGCCGCCGCGCATCCATGCGCTGGCGCACGCCATCAACGAGGCGCTGGGCGCGCGCGGCGAGACCTTCGAGCTGATCGAGCCGGTGGCGCATATGAGCGGCCGGCAACAGGAGCTGCGCGAGCTGATCGCGGACATGCAGGGGCACCGCGTGGAGAGCCTTCTGATTCTGGACAGCAATCCGGTCTATGCCGCTCCTGCCGACTGGGGTTACGCCGAGGCGCTGCGACAGGTTCCCTTCAGCCTCGCACTGTCGCGCCGCGCCGACGAGACGGGCCGCTCTGCCACGTGGTTCGTGCCGCGGGCGCACGACTGGGAGGCCTGGAGCGATGCACGTGCGTATGACGGCACGGCCGGTGTGTTGCAGCCGCAATCGCTGCCGCTCTACGACGGCATGAGCGAGCTCGAGCTGCTGGGCCGCTACATTGAGTCAGCCCCCGCAGACAGCGAAGCCGCCGTGCGGGCGACGTGGCAGGCGCGGATGACGGGCGATTTCGAGATTCGCTGGCGGGAGGCTCTGGCTGCGGGAGTGATTCCCGGCAGTGCAAGCCCGACCAGCCACGCGGCGCTGCGCGCGGCGCCTGCGCGAACTTCGCCCGAGTTGCCCGGCGGCGGCGCCGATGCGCTGAGCGTTTTGTTCCGCGCGGATCCTTCTCTGTGGGACGGTCGCTTCGCGAACAACCCGTGGCTCCAGGAGCTGCCGCGGCCGCTGACCAAGCTGGTCTGGGACAACCCGCTGCTGATCTCGCCCGCGTTGGCGCATGAGCTCGAGCTGCACAACGGCGATGTCGCGCGCCTGTCGATCGGACAGGCGAGTGTTCTCGCTCCGGTATGGATTCTGCCGGGCCAGGCCCGGCATTGCATCACGGCGCTGCTCGGGTCCGGGCGGCGATTTGCCGGCAGCATCGGCGACGGGCAGGGTGTGGATTACACCCCGCTGCTCGCGCTGCCCGGAACGCCGAAGCTCACGAAGACCTCCGGCCATGTAGATCTCGCTTCGACCGTTCATCACAACCTGCTCCTGGAGACACCCCCGGAGATTCTGCGCCACGGAACCCTCGCCGAGTACCGTGCCAATCCGCGCTTCGCCGCCGACAGCGATCATGAGCCGCATCTGTATCGGACGGTGCCCCCCGGTCCGGCCGTCTGGGCGATGAGCGTCGACCTGAATGCCTGCATCGGCTGCAATGCCTGCGTCATCGCCTGCCAGGCGGAGAACAACATCTCCGTGGTCGGCAAGAGCGAAGTGCTGCGCGAGCGGGAGATGCACTGGCTGCGTATCGATCGATACTTCGAGGGCAGCGCCACGGCGCCGCAAAGCTTCCTGCAGCCGGTACTGTGCATGCATTGCGAGGAGGCCCCCTGCGAGAACGTGTGTCCGGTCGGAGCCACCGTGCACGATGCTGAAGGGCTCAACGTGATGGTCTACAACCGCTGCGTCGGTACGCGTTTTTGCTCCAACAATTGTCCCTACAAGGTACGCCGTTTCAATTTCTTCGCCTATGGGCGGGAGCAGTACCGGCCCGCGGAATCATGGAACCCCGACGTGACCGTACGGGCGCGCGGGGTCATGGAAAAATGCAGCTATTGCCTGCAGCGCATCGCCGAGGCGCGCATCGCCGCGGATCGGGACAGCCTGCCGGTCGGCGAGGTCAAAACGGCCTGCCAGGTTGCATGCCCCACGCAGGCATTCACGTTCGGCAATCTCGCCGATCCCTCGAGCGCCGTGTCTCAGCGCAAGCAAAGCCCCCTCGACTATGCCATGCTCGAGAAGCAGAACACGAGGCCACGCACCACCTACGAGGCGCTGGTGCGAAACCCGAATCCCGCCATTGCCGCGGATCTCCCGCCGCCGGCTCCGGGGCGGGCGCCCGCATGAGCGCGGATGAGCCGGTGGTCGACGCCAGCCTCACGATGGCCTCGATGACGGATCGCATTTGCGCCATCGCGCTGCGCGAGCACGCGTTTCTATGGTGGTGGATCGCCTTCATACCGTGCGCGGCGCTGGTCGGGCTTCTGGTGGTATCCATCGTGTACTTGTTCTACGCCGGTGTCGGCATCTGGGGCATCAACTGGCCGGTGATGTGGGGATTCGCCATCCTGAGCTATGTGTGGTGGATCGCGATCGCCTCGGGCGGCACGATCATCTCGGCCTTGTTCTTTCTGGTGCGTGCGGATTGGCGTGATTCCATCAATCGCATTGCCGAATCCATGATGCTGTTCGGCGCCGCCGCGGCGGGCATCTACCCCATCCTGCACCTGGGACGCCCCTGGCTTTTCTACTGGCTGTTCTTCTATCCGAACGTCATGACGCTCTGGCCGCAATTTCGAAGTCCGCTGCTGTGGGACTTCTGGGCGCTGTTCACGTACGTGTTCGCATCGATTCTCTTCTGGTATTTCGGCCTGGTGCCGGATCTCGCGAGCGTACGTGACCGCGCTACCACGGCGCGAAAGCAGCGTATCTACGGCGCGCTCGCGCTGGGATTTCGCGGCACGCGCCGCCAATGGAAGCACCTGCGCGCGACCTACGGCGTGATGGCCGCGATCATGGCGCCGGTGGTCGTTTCGATCCACAGCATCGTCGGGCTCGACTTTGCCGGCGCGGCCACGCCCGGATGGCACTCGACCCAGTTCCCGCCGTTCTTCGTCTTCGGCGCTCTGCTGTCCGGCTTCGCCATCGTCTTGCTGCTGGTCATTCCGATGCGCAGGCTCCTGAATCTCGAGGACATGATGACCGGCCGGCACCTGGATGTGCTGTGCAAGCTCCTGCTGACCAGCAGCCTGTTGATCTGCTATGCCTATTCGATGGATGCCTTCACCACGTTTTACGGTGGCGACCAGGCAGAACGGACGATGTTCGAGGCACGGGTGTTCGGCGACTACAGGCCCGTGTACTGGGGTGCCATGCTGTTCAATTGTCTGCTCCCGCAACTCTTCTGGAGCAGGCGCCTGCGCCGGCACATACCGACCATCGTGCTGGTGTGCCTCGGCGTCGTGGTTGGCATGTGGCTCGAGCGCTACGAGATCGTGGTCACCAGCTTGCACCGCCCGCACCTGCCGTCCGCGTGGGGAAATTTCCACGGAACCTTCTGGGACTGGTCGACGCTGTTCGGTACCATCGGGTTGTTCTTGAGCGGCATATTGCTCTCGGTGCGCTACATACCGATCGTCTCGATGCACGAAATGCGCAGCCTGATCGCCGAGAATCGCTCGGCCAAGGAGACGGGTGCATGAAGGCTCTGCTGGCGGGTTTCGCAACCGAGCAGGGACTCAAAAGCGCGCTGCAGCGATTGTCGGCGGCGCGCATCGACTATGCGGAAACCTATACTCCGATGCCGCCCGATGCGGATGCGTCCGGATCGCCGGTGCCGCTCTGGATGTTCGTGGGCGGCATGCTCGGGTTCATCGGGTTCTTTCTGCTCATGACCTATGCGGACGTGCGCGCCTATCCGCTCGACATCGGCGGCCGGCCGACGTTTGCCTGGCCGACATTCATCCCCATAGCCTTCGAGCTCGGCGCGCTGTGTGCCATGGTGACCGGATTTTTCGGCTACTTTGCGCTTTGCCGCATGCCGGTGCTTTACGATCCGGTCGATGAATGCGAGAGCTTCCGGGAGGCGTCGCGCAACGGTTGGTTCCTGACGGTTCACTCGGACGATCCGGAGCTGTTGGATCGGGTGCGCAGCACGTTGCAGGCACTCGACCCCGCGAGTCTCGAGGAGTTCTCCGCGTGAACGCGGGCGCCCGGTGCCTGGTGATCCTTGCGCTGCTGATCGCGAGCGGCTGCGACGACATGGTCGCGCAGCCCAAGCAAAAGGTCTATTCCCCGCTGGTGGGTCCCGCGGCGATTCCCGCCGGTATCGTGGAATTCGACGAGAGGCCCCAGGGAGCGCCGGCTCTGACGCTCGCCCTCCTGGAGCGAGGACAGGAGCGGTACCGGATCTATTGCACCCCGTGCCACTCGGAGCTCGGGGACGGGCGCGGAATGGTGGTGGAGCGTGGCTTCCCGCCGCCGCCGTCCTATCACATCGATCGGTTGCGCCTCGCGTCGCCTCAGTATCTCGTCGACGTGATCACGCGGGGCCACGGTGTCATGTATTCGTTCGCGAATCGCGTTCAACCGCCCGATCGCTGGGCGATCGCAGCCTACATCAAGGCGCTCCAACGCAGTCAGAACGCCTCCACGACCGACGTGCCTGCCGATGCGCGCGGTGCGCTGCCATGACCCGGGCGTCCTCGGAGCGCAGCGCCTGGATCGTCGGAGTCGTCGGGCTGGCGGGCGCGATGACGGGATGGGTCATGGCACCGTCGCGATTTCCATTTGCATGGCTCGCGGCCCTGACCTGTTTCCTCGGGTGGCCGCTCGGCAGCCTTGCGCTGGTGTTGATCCACGCGCTCACGGGCGGGCGCTGGGGATTCGCCATTCGATCGCAGCTTGCGGCGGGCATCGCGACCCTGCCGCTCATCGTCCCCGCTGCGCTGCCGCTGTTGTTCGTGACCCGGGAGCTGTATCCCTGGATGCAACCGGAGGTTGCCGCTCATCTGCACAACCGATTTTACCTGAACGCTGCGTTTTTTTATGCCCGTGGCGGCATAGAGCTCGCCGTCTGGCTCGGTCTCGCGGTCACAGTGCTGAGGGTTCTGCGAACCGAAGACCCGCAAGCAGCTCTGTATCGCCTCGCGCCGCCCGCGCTGATACTGCTCGGCTTCACGGTGACCTTTTCCGCCATCGACTTGACCTTGTCGCTCGAGCCCACGTTCAAGTCGAGCGTCTACGGGATGCTGGTCTGCGCCGAGGCCGTGCTTCTCGCGCTCTCGATCGCGATCGTCGGCGTGGCGGCGGCTCCTCTCGCGAGCGAAAAGAAGGTCATCCACGATCTGGGGCGATTGCTGCTCGCGCTCCTGGTACTTTGGGCGTATCTCGACTTCATGCAAATTCTGATCGTCTGGAACTCGGACCTGCCGGACGAGGCGGGCTGGTATCTGCACCGTCTGGCCGGCAGGTGGGTCTATCTGGCCGTCGCGATCGCCGGATTGCATTTCGTGCTGCCGTTCTTCCTGCTGATCTGGCCGCCGCTGCAGCGCTCACGGGCGGCGATCGGGAGCATCGCGGCGCTCATGGTGCTCATCGAGATTCCGCGCGCATGGTGGAATGTGATTCCCGCCTCCGGCCACGGTCTCGATTGGGTGGATGTCGCGGCGATGGCCGGCCTGCTCGGATTGGCGGCGGCGGTGGCGCTGCATGCCTTTCATGGCCCGCGACAGGCGCGCGCGGTATGCGCCCGTGGCTGAAGAACGACGAGTCGTGCCGGCGGCGCGCTTCGAGCGCACCGATATCGGCGAAGGGTTCATCTGGGGCGCGGTCGCCACCTGTCTGGGGGTGCTGCTGGCCTGCGCGCTGTTGGTCCTGTGGCTGTATCCGCGATCCACCTTGGACCGAGTGTTGGACTTGCCGCTGCCCGTCTATCCCGAGCCGCGCCTGCAATCGGATCCGGCCGCGGACATGCGCAACTTCCGTGCGCGTGAATTGCAGCGCCTGAACGGCGTCGGCTGGGTCGACAAGGCGCAGGGCGTGGTGCACATCCCGATCGGGCAGGCCATGAAACAGCTCGTCCAGGAAGGGATCGCGGGTTGGCCGGCGCCGGCCGCTCGCGACGCACCGTCCGCTGCTCGCGGCGCAGCGCCGGCGACCCACGACCGCACGGAGCCGCCGTGAGGCGCTGGCTCGGGCTCATGCTGGCGCTCGGCGCGGGGTTCGCGGCGGCAGCGCCGCAGCTCGACCCCACGCTGGTCTCCGGTCTGGCATACCACGAGCGTCCCGGCGCCCAGGTGCCGCTGCAACTCGTGTTCCGCGACGCCGACGGTCAGATCCGCAGCCTGGGAGAGCAGTTGCACGGATTGCCGATGATCCTCATTCCGGCCTATTTCAACTGTCCCAATCTGTGCTCGGTGGTGCGGGCGAGCCTGTTCGAGGCGCTGCGGTCGACCGGATTTCGCGCGGGGCGCGATTACACCCTGGCGGTGATCTCGATCGATCCGCAGGAGACGAGCACCGATGCGCGCGACGCTCTGGCGCGCGACAGGGCGGCGTTCGACCTGCCGGGGTCGGCACAGGGTTGGCATTATCTCACCGGCGCTGTGGAGAATATCCACGCTGTGGCCGATGCGATCGGCTTTCGCGAGAGGCGCGATGCGCATAGCCGGGAGTTTCTGCATCCCGCGGGACTCATCTTTCTGACGCCGCGCGGCGTGGTCTCGAGCTACCTGCTCGGGGTGGGATACACGCCGGTGCAGGTGCGCGCCGCAGTCGAGCGGGCGAATGCAGGCACCCTCGCGGCGGTGGCCTCTCCGGTCCTGTTGCTGTGCTTTCATTTCGACGCAACGACGGGGCGTTACTCCCTGGAGATCATGAAGCTGATCCGGCTCGCCGGCTTGCTGACGGTAGTCACGCTCGGCACGATGCTCTGGTTGTTGCGGCGGCGCCCGAAGGGGGCACGGCCGTGAATCTATGGCTGCCCGCAGCTTCCGCCGGTGGCGTGGACACCGACCGGTTGTTGTGGGCGTTGCTGTTGATGTCGCTCGCGGTGCTGGCGCTGGTATTCGGTCTGCTGTTTCGTTACATCGTGAAGTACCGGGCCTCGAGCACGCTCGACCGCGGCGCGGTGGCCGAGAAGACGTGGACCTTCGAGACCGCATGGACCGCCGCCACATTGCTGGTGTTCTTCGGTCTGTTCGTCTGGGGAGCGGACCTGTATCTGAGGCTCTCTCTGCCGCCTCGAGGTGCGCTGAAGATCTATGTGATCGCCAAGCAATGGATGTGGAAGGTGGAGCACGCCGGGGGGCAGCGCGAAATCAACACCCTGCATCTGCCCACGGGACGCCCCGTCGAGCTGGTGATGACCTCGGAAGACGTGATCCACGACTTTTCCGTGCCTGCGTTTCGCGTCAAACACGACGTTCTGCCCGACCGCTACGAGACATTGTGGTTCACCGTGACCCGCCCCGGAACCTATCATCTGTTCTGCACGCAGTTCTGCGGTCTCGATCACTCGAAGATGGTGGGCGAGATCGTGGCGCTACCGCCCGCACAATTCGGTGGCTGGCTCGAACGCAACGGCGGGGCGGGAACCCTCGCCGCGGCGGGCAGGGTGCTGTATATGCGCTACGGCTGCAGTGGGTGTCACGGCGGCGAGGGCGCCGGCGGCAACCAATCGGGCAGCACGGTGCGCGCGCCGCCGCTCGCGGGTCTGTACGGGAACCCCGTTCCCCTCTCGAACGGCAGCGTCATCATCGCCGACGATCTCTACATTCATGACTCCATCGTGGAGCCCGACAAACAGATCGTCGCGGGCTACGCGGCGATCATGCCGTCATTCGCCGGCCAGCTGAACGAGGAGCAGATCTTGCAGCTCGTCGACTATATTAAGTCTCTCGGAGCGGGTAAATCGCTCGCGCCGGACACAACGCCGTGAGCAGCGTCGCCTCCGATGAGGGCGTCGCCGTTCCCACCGGGGAGACCGAAGGCTCCTACCTCCAGGATGGATATACCATCCGCAGCTGGCTCTTGACCACGGATCACAAGCGTATTGCGCTTCTCTATCTCGGCAGTATTACGATCTTCTTCTTCATCGGCGGCATCGCCGCCGCGCTGGTTCGCCTGAATCTTCTCGTGCCTGAAGGTCTGCTGGGTTCCGAGGAAGCCTACAACCGCCTGTTCACCATGCACGGCATCGTCATGGTGTGGTTTTTCCTGGTTCCGGCCGTACCGGTGACGCTGGGCAATTTCGTGATTCCGCTCATGCTGGGCGCCCGGGATCTCGCGTTTCCGCGCCTGAACCTGTTCAGCTGGTATCTGTTCATGGCAGGCGGCGCGATCACGCTCTGGGCGCTGTTCGCGGGAGGAGTGGACACGGGGTGGACCTTTTATACACCCCTGTCCACCGCTTACGCGAAAGGTCACGTGGTTCTCGCGGCGGTGGGCATCTTCATTTCCGGTTTCTCCTCGATTGCGACCGGCCTGAACTTCATCGTGACCATCCACAGGCTCCGGGCGCCCGGATACACCTGGTACAAGCTGCCTGTGTTCATCTGGTCCATGTATTCCTTGAGCGTGCTGCTAGTGCTCGCCACACCGGTGCTGGCGATCACGCTCCTGCTGGTGATGCTCGAGCGGCTGTTTCACGTCGGGGTTTTCGACCCGTCGATCGGGGGAGACCCGCTGCTCTTTCAGCACCTGTTCTGGTTCTACTCGCACCCGGCGGTGTACATGATGATTCTGCCGGGTTTCGGCGTGGTGAGCGAAATCATCCCGGCGTTCTCGCGCAAGCGTCTTTTCGGCTACAAATTCGTCGCGTGGGCGAGCATCTCGATAGCCGTCATCAGTTTCTTCGTGTGGGGACACCACATGTTCGTGGCAGGTACGTCGATCTACTCCGCGGTGCTGTTCTCGATCTTGAGCTACCTGGTGGCGGTCCCGTCGGCGATCAAGGTCTTCAACTGGTTGGGCACCATGCACAAGGGTTACATTTCCTTCGATGCGCCCATGCTCTATGCGCTGGGGTTCATCGGGTTGTTCACGATCGGAGGCCTGACGGGCTTGTGGGTCGCCGCGCTCGCCGCCGACGTGCATTTGACCCAGACCTATTTCGTGGTCGCGCATTTCCACTACATCATGGTGGGCGGGATGGTATCTGCTTTTTTCGCCGGCCTGCATTACTGGTGGCCGAAGATCACCGGCAAGCTGTATCCGGAGATGTGGGCGCGCATCGCGGCGCTCATCATGTTCATCGGCTTCAATCTGACCTTCTTTCCGCAATTCATCCTGGGCTATCTCGGCATGCCGCGGCGCTACTTCTCCTATGCGCCGGAGTTCCAGGTGCTGAACGTGCTGTCCTCGGCCGGTGCCACGATTCTCGCGGCGGCCTATTTGATGCCGCTCGGATATCTGCTCTGGTCGCTGGTATATGGCGAGCGGGCGCCCGCGAATCCCTGGGGAGCGACGGGTCTCGAATGGCAGACCAGATCGCCGCCGCCCACGATCAATTTTCTGAGGACCCCGGTCATCACGCAGGATCCCTATTCGTACCAGCCGCCCGAGCCGGTGCAGCATGGCGGCTAGCCCGACGCTCGCGCACGGCTTTCAGTACGCCGGGCCGTCGCACCAGGCGGAGACCGCCGTCGCCGGGATGTGGTTGTTCCTTGCGACGGAGGTGCTGTTGTTCGGCGGTCTCATCCTGAGCTGGATCTATGCGCGCCACTTCAATCCCCTCGGCTTCGCGGCAGGGGCCAGGGAGACCGAGCTCCGGGTCGGCACGCTCAACACGGCGATCCTCATATCGAGCAGCTTCACCTACGCGCTCGGATTGAGCTTCCTGCGGGCAGGCAACAGCCGCCGGTTGTTGCACTGTCTGGCGCTCACGCTCCTCCTCGGCGCCGCCTTCCTCGCGCTCAAGTTCGGCCTCGAGTGGCACGATGATTTCCGCAATCATCTCTTTCCGACCGACGCCCGTTTCAAGATCGTCGGAGCGGAAAACGGCGGAGCGCGGCTGTTTTTCAGCTTCTATTTCATCGGCACCGCGCTTCACGGGCTCCATATGACCGTGGGCGTGGCGCTCGTCATCTGGATCATCCTGCGCGCCCGCCGGGGCGAGTTCTCGGCTCGTTATCACACGCCGGTTCACCTCGTCGGCCTTTACTGGAGCTTTGTCGACATCGTCTGGCTGGCGCTCTATCCTCTCATATACCTGATTCGGTAGACTCCCATGCGGCAAACCGGGACGCAACCAAAGACACCGCCCGACGTCGGGCGCCTGCTGTTGACCTGGGTACTGCTGCTGGTTCTGGGTGGGGTCGAGTTTGGAGCGAGCTTTCTTCCGATCGGCCACTCGATGCGTCCGCTGATCGCGGTTCCCGGTGTGTTGATGATCATCCTCGTGGCGGTGAATTTCATGGAGGTCGGCAAGGGTCCGGTCATCGTGCGGGCTTTTGCGGTGGCGGCGGCATTCTGGCTCCTGGTTTTGTTGGCTCTGGGGAGCGCCGATCCTCTCAGCCGCACGGATTACTATGTTCCCCGCGTGACTGCCGTGGCCGAACATTGACGAATTGGGGCCGAAGTGCGGGATGCGCCATCGTCGCGATCGGGGTCCTCGGCTCGATGGGCGCCGGCGCGGACGCGGATTCCCCGGCGCGGCCCGCGCCGATCGACCCGCAGACCGCCGGGCGCTTCGCCGGCTTCGCGCTGAAGTGCCTGCACGAGGAATATCCCAATCACATCTCGCACACGCTGTCGGGCGATGCGGACGTGAAGCCGCCGCGCGAGCTCACGCCGGCTTTCTACGGATGCTATGACTGGCACTCCGCCGTGCATGCCCATTGGCTGCTGGCGCGTCTGCTGCATCTGTTTCCCGACGCCGATTTCGCGACCGCGGCGCGCGCCGCAATCGCCGAGAGTCTGACCGCGGCTCACGTCGAGGGCGAGGTCCGATACCTCGAGCACGAGGACCGGGCATCCTTTGAGAGGCCTTACGGTCTCGCCTGGCTCCTCGCTCTGTGCGCGGAGCTGCGTGCCTGGCAGGATCCGCAGGCCCAGCAATGGGCGGCCATATTGCAGCCGCTCGAGAGCGAGGCCGCGATGCGACTGGAAAACTGGGCGGGAAAGCTGCGCTACCCGATCCGCGTGGGTGAGCACGATCAAACCGCCTTCTCGTTCGGGCTGGTATGGGATTGGGCGGGAGTGGCACAGAATCCTCAGATGCGCAGTGTGCTCGCGTATGCCGCGCGGCGTTTTTACGAGCAGGACCGGGACTGCCCCCTGAGCTACGAGCCGTCGGGTGAGGATTTTCTCTCTCCCTGTCTCGGCGAAGCGGACTTCATGCGCCGAGTGCTCGCACCGGAGGCTTTCGCCCACTGGCTGTCGGGCTTTCTGCCCAAGATTCCGAAGAATGCGCGCCAGGCCTGGCTCGATCCCGCGGTGGTGGTCGATCGGGCCGATCCCAAGCTCGCCCACACGGATGGTCTCAATTTGAGCCGCGCGTGGATGCTCGAAGGAATCGCGAGCGGATTGCCGCCCTCGGATCGGCGCATCGCTGCATTGCGCGCGGCGGCCCTGATGCACAGCGAGGCCGCGCTTCCCAACATCACCGGCGAGCATTATGTCGGCGCGCATTGGCTCGGCACGTTCGCGGTGTACCTCACGAGCGAGGCCGGCCTGCAATAGCGATGCCGGCTCCAGCTAAGCTAGTAGTCGGAAAATGGGTGTTTCCGCATACCTGGCGCCGGAGGTTCGAGGGTGAGGGCGAGGGTATCTCATCCAATTTCTTTAGGATTTCAAGAAATTGGATGAGATACCCTCGCCCTCACCCTCAAACCTCATGCGCTCTCCGGTGTGGAAGAATTTTTCTGACGAACTACTGGGGACCGACTGCCAGTTCGGCCGCGACCAGATCCTCGAGCGCGGTGCCGACGCTCTTGAACAGGGTGATTGCGGATGGGCCGGACCGGCCGGCTCGTCCGCACACCAGATCGGACAGCTCTCCGCGCACCCACCCCTCATCGATCACGCCACGACGAATGGCCCCGAGGATCTCGCCCGACTCGCTGAGCGCACCCTGGCGGGTATCGACAAAGAGCTCGCTGCGCGCGAGTGCCGCGTCGTCCGCCTCGCACATGTCCGGCGTGAATGCGCCGACCAGATCGAGGTGCTGGCCCGCTCCGAGCCATTCCCCGAGCACCAGCGGACGGGTCGACAGCGTCGCGCAGCTCACCACGTCGGCCCAGCGCACCGCGCTCTCGAGATCGTCGCACGCCTCGACGCTCCATCCGGGTCTTTGCAAGGAGGCCGCCAGCGAACGTGCGTGCTGCGCATGCCGGCCCCAGATCTTGACCTCCCGGATCGGGCGAACGAGCGCGTGGCTCTCGATGAGGTGGGGCGCCAGCCGGCCGGTTCCAATCATGGCCAGACGCGAGGCATCGGCTCGCGACAGCCTGCGCGAGGCGAGCGCGGATGCGGCTCCGGTTCGACGCAAGGTGAGCTCGCCGCCGTCGATCAGCGCGCGGGGTTGTCCGGTTTCCGCGTCGAGAAGCACATAGGTCGCGGCCACCGCGGGAATACCGCGAATCGAGTTGTCGGGATACACCGTCGCCAATTTGATTCCGATGCCCCCGCCGACCCGCCACGCCGGCATGATCAGCAGCGCACCGGGCCGTTGATGCGGATTCGCCGACGGTATTTGATAATGCCGGCGCTCGGGCACCACTGCGGTGCTTCGAAACGCCTTCTCGAGCGCATCGATGAGCGTCTCGCGATTGAGTCTGGCGGCGAGCGCGGCCGCGTCGATCTGCAGCATGCTTGAACCCTCGAGGTCAGATTACGTTGAGCTCGCGCAGCGGCGCGTTTGCCGCGTATCGAGCCACGCTCAGCGGCGTCAAATCGAGGCTCCGATAAGCGCCGAAACACAGGTATTCGGCGAGCCCGCGCCCGATGCCCGGCGCGTGCTGCAAGCCGTGTCCGCTGAACCCGCTCGCCAGCAGGAAATTGGGAATGCCGGGAACCGGTCCGACGAAGGCGTTCTGATCGAAGCCGTTATAGTCATAGTGACCGGCCCAGGCGGAGGTCATGCGGATGGCCTCGAATGCCGGCACTCGATGCGCCAGCGCCGGCCATGCCGAGCGCTCGAACAGGCCGTAGTCGACGTCGAAATCGTCGGGCGCCACATCGGGGTCCGGATCGCTGGGCGGACCGCAAAGGAATCGGTCGCGCTCCGACCGGAACCACAGGCCGCCGGGATCGATCACCAGCGGAATCTGCGGCAGCGCCGTCTCGCAAGTGAATACGAACACATTGCGCTTGCGCGGGTGTACCGGCAGATCGACTCCCGCCGACGCCGCCACCTCCCGGGATCGGGTACCCGCCGCATTCACCAGGTAACCGCAACGTAGCGTCTTGCCGCGCTCGAGTGCCACGGAGTCGATGCGCCCGTCCGCCGATCGCGCGATGCCGGTTACCCGATCGGCCAGGTACCTGGCGCCGGCTTGCTCGGCGGCCGATTTCAGAAAGGCCAGCAGAGCGTAGCCGTCGAACCATCCCTCGCCACGTGCCGTATCGCAGCCGCCGGCAAGATCGGTGGTATTCAGCCACGGATAGCGCGCGGCAAGTCCGGCCTGACCATGCAAGGTCACCGGCACCGACTGGGAGCGCTGAATGGCCGCCCGTGCCTCCAGGGAGGCGCGTCCGCGGGGGGTGGCGAGGTAGAGGTAAGTCGACTCGACCAGTCCGAGGTCCGCCGGGACGCCGCCGCGGCCGAAGCGCGCGGGCGCATCGCGCAGGAAGGTGAGGCCGTAGTCGGACAGCGCGATATTGAGCGGAGTCGAAAACTGCAAGCGGATGGAGCTCGCCGAGCGAGCGCTTGCCGCGTGGCGGTAGCTCGGATCGGGCTCGATCACCAGTACCGACCCCGGGAATTCGAGCTCGCATTTCAAGTGATAGGCGCAGGCCGATCCGACGACGCCTCCGCCCGCGATCACCACGTCGGAATCGATGCGCATCGCGCTTCAGGACCGCACGCGGGCGCTCTTCGGATCATACAGTGGCGTCACCGATACCCGGGCCGCAACCTTGCGATCCGCAATCTCGATCTCGTAATGACCGCTCAGAAGATACTGATCGGTGCAGCCATGCGCGTTCGCGACATAGCCGAGCGCCACCGCGGCTCCGAGCGTGTGACCGTACATGCCGGAGGTGACGAAACCGACCCGCTCGCCGTCCCGGTAAATGGGCTCGTTGTGATAGACCAGCGGCTCGGGATCCTCGAGCAGGAACTGCACCAGGCGCCGCTTCGGCACGCCGAGGCGCCTCAGGTGCTCGAGCGCCTCGCGACCGACGAATCCGCCCGGCTTGGTCCAATCGCAGGTGAAGGCCAGGCCGGCCTCCAGGGGCGTGTCGGCGGGCCCGATGTCGTGCGGCCAGTCGCGGTACGCCTTCTCGATGCGCAGGGAATTCAAGGTATGGTAGCCACAGTGGCGCAGGCCATGGGCCGCGCCGGCTTCGATCAAGGCATCGTAGACCGGCTGCGCGAACGAGGTGGGAATGTAGAGCTCCCAGCCCAGCTCGCCGACGAACGTCAAGCGCAGGGCGAGCAGCGTCTGGTAACCGATGCGCACCTCGCGGCAGGTGGCGAAAGGAAAGGCCTCGGTGGAGAAGTCGTCGCCCGACAGCTCCTGCAGCAGGGCTCGGGAGGCGGGTCCCTGGATGTTCAGCATCGCATAAGCATCGGAGGCGTCGACGACCGTGCAGAAGGCGTCCGCGGAGATGGAATTCCGTATCCATGCCTCGACGTGAGTCTGGGTAAAGGCTGCGGTCACCACCAGGAAGCGATCCGCCGCAAGTCGCGTCACGGTGAGATCCGCCTCGATTCCCGCCGCGGGATTCAGGAACTGCGTATACACGCAGCGCCCGGCGGGGACGTCGACATTGGCGCTCGCGATTCGATTGAGGATCCGCGCGGCGTCGCGGCCGATCACCATCAGCTTGGCGAAGGAGGATTGCTCGAACAGGCCGACTCGCTCGCGAACCGCCGCGTGCTCCTCGGCGTTGTTGGCGAACCAGTTCTGCCGTCCCCATCCGTAGGTATAGGAAGGGCTTTGACCGGGCTTCGCGTACCAGTTCGGACGCTCCCATCCGGCCGACTCGCCGAAGCACGCCCCGGCCGCCGCCACCCGATCATGCAGGACGCTCTTCTTGACGCCTCGCGCAGTCTCGGCCTGCCGGAACGGCCAATGGTCCTGGTATCCGATGCCGAGGGTCTCGACCACCCGATCCTCGAGGTATCGATCGTTGTTCTGCCAGGAGTGAGTGCGGCGCAGATTCACGGTCCACACGTCCATGGGCGCCCGGCCCTCCGTGATCCAGTGCGACATCACATACCCGACGCCGCCGCCGGACAGAATGCCGAGCGAATTGAAGCCTGCCGCGACGAAGAAATTCCTGAGGTTCGGCGCCTCGCCCATGAGGTAGTTGTGGTCGGCGGTGAAGGATTCGGGTCCACAGAATAAAAGCTTGATGCCCGTATCCAGCAGGCACGGCACGCGGCGCATCGCCTTGTCGATGGTGGGATACATGCGCTCCCAGTCGGGCGATATCTCGCCGAAGCGAAAATCCTCCGGGATACCGCGCGTGCCCCAGGCTTTCGCCTTGGCTTCGAACAAACCGACCATGATCTTGCCGGCCTCTTCGCGGATGTAGGCGGAGTTGCCCGGATCCCGCAGAATGGGCAGCAGCGGGTGGACGCCGGGCACGGGCTCGGAGATCAAGTAGTAGTGCTCCGCAGCCTGCAGCGGCACGTTGACACCGGCCATGCGCCCCACGGCCCGCGCCCACATGCCTGCGCAGTTGACCACGATTTCCGCCCGCACCTCGCCGGAATCCGTGCGTACCCCGAGCACGCGCCCCTGGTCGCGCAGGATCCCGGTCACGGGAGTATTCTCGAAGATCCGGGCGCCTCCCTGGCGCGCCCCCTTGGCCAGCGCCTGCGTCACATCGGTCGGATTGACGCGCGCGTCGCCGGGAAAATAGAACGCCGCCTTGAGATCGCTCACCTCGGCGAGCGGCCACATGTTCTTGACCTCGGCGGGCGAAATCTCCTGGGCCTCGACGCCGAAGCTTTGCGCCATGTGCATGCCACGGCGCATCTCCTCCGCCTTGTCTGCGGTCATCGCCAGCTGGATCGATCCGCAATCGATGATCCCGGTCGCCTGGCCGGTCTCGCTCTCGAGCCTTCGATACAGATCCTGCGAGTATTTCGCGAGCTTGGTCTGGGTCTCGGTGTCGCGGAGCGAGGTGAGCAATCCGGCCGCGTGCCACGTGGTGCCGGAGGTGAGCTGGGCCCGTTCGAGCAGCACCACGTCGCGCCAACCGAGCTTGGTCAGATGGTACGCTATCGAACAGCCGATCACGCCGCCGCCGATGATCACCACGCGCGCCTGTCTAGGTAGGGTCTTGTCGGCCGGTGTGTTCATTGCCGCACGGTAGTATAGGACATGCCGCAAATCATTTATGGCCCCCTTCCTACAGAGATTCCCGGATGTGTATAGCCTAATGGCATGCGTATTCGAGGAAGGAGACCTTCATGACTCGGAAAAACACGGCCGTCTTCGGAATTTACCCAACAGCCGATGCTGCGGAGCGCGCGGTCGATACCTTGATCCGTGGCGGCTTCCCGAGCGGAGACATCTCCGTACTCCTGCCCGACATCCGCAGCAGCCGCGAGTTCGCTCATCAAAAGGAAACGAAGGCGCCGGAGGGCACGACGGCCGGCGTGACGGCGGGTGGCGTGATCGGCGGAACCTTGGGCGTGCTTGCCGGCGTCGGTGCGCTCGCCATTCCGGGCCTGGGGCCGGTCATCGCTGCGGGGCCGATCTTGGCCGGCTTCGCCGGCCTCGGGGTCGGCGGGGCGGTGGGCGGCCTGGTCGGAGCGCTGATCGGGATGGGCATCCCCGAATATGAAGCGAAACGCTGCGAGGGGCGCGTGCGGGCCGGCGGAACGCTGTTGTCGGTTCACTGCGAAAGCTCGAAGCAGATCAGAGCGGCCAAGAACCTGCTCCGGGAGACCGGTGCGCAGGACATCGCCTCGGCGGGAGAGAGCCCCGCGGCGGATCCGGCGGACCGCCGGGCCACCACCGATCCGCGCTATACGTCGGATCCCCGCGTGGCGCGGGATCCCCGCTATATACCCCATCAGGATCCGTACGTCAGCGACCCGGCGGATCCGGCCGATCCGTATCATCCGCGCATCTATCGTTGATGTCTCGACGCAACGCGGCGGTCACCCCGGCCTCATGACGTGCCGGCCTCATGACGTGGGAGTCCGGTCGGCCCTCGGGGCGGCGCATTGGTAGGGGCGGACCCCCGGCAGCAGGCGCTTGACGACGTCGAATTCGATCGAGGTGTCGTCGCCCACGATGTGCCATGCCGTGGACGTCACGATCAGTTGTTCATCGGGGAAGATGATCAGGCGCTGGCCTCCGAAACCCCGGGCCACCCACGCCATCCGGGCGGGCTGACCGTAAGGCAACAGCCACCAGTAATAGCCGTACTGGAAGCCTTCGCCGGCGTCGATTCTCGGTGTCACGGACTCCTTGATCCATTGCGCCGACACGATGCGTTGTCCATGCCAATTGCCGCCGTCAAGAAATAAAACACCGAGCTTGGCGAGATCCTCGGTGCGCAGGAACAAGCCGCCCTCCGTATCCACCAAGCCGAGCGGCGTGCGCTTCCAATGGTAGCGAACGATGCCCAGCGGTCCGAACAGATAGCGCCGCGCATACTCCTCGATGTCCGACCCCGTCTCCTTCTTGAAGATATATGCGAACAGCTCGGCCACGCCGCTCGAGTACGCGAACACGCTCCCGGGTTCGGCCACCATCGGCCGATCGATGACGAACTGCACCCAATCGTCGGTCGCCTCCATCAGATCCGAGGGATTGTTGGGATCGTCATAAGCGACATTTTCATTCCAGTCCAGCCCGCTGGTCATGCTCAACAGATTCTCGAGCGTCATGCGCCGCTTGCGCTCGTCGAGATGGTCGACCTTGATCCCCTCGAAATAGTGGAGCACCGGCGTCGACAACGGCGCCTTGAAATCGCCGCGCATGATGGCGATGCCGATCAATATCGAGGTGACGGTCTTCGACACCGACTGCATGCTGTGCTCGTCGGTACCGTGGTAGTACGGATGCCAGCGAGGATCGAAGTAGTTGTAGGGACCGGTGAGACGGGCGTTCAGCGGTCCCTTGGTGTGCGCCTCTTTGGAGTAGATGCGGGCATAGTCGTGAGCATACTTCTTGTCGAACACCACATCGCCGCATCTCATGATCAATAGGCTGTCCACGAGCTTGAGCTTGTCGGCGCGGATGTCCCGGTCGAGAGAGGCGATCGGGGCGGGATCGATCCCGACGGCAGAGGGAGCCGCCGCGTTCGACGCCGGCGGCCCGGCTGCCAGCAGCGCCGCTGCCAGCAGCGCGGCAAGTGCATACCGAGCCCAACCGGTTCCGACGCGAGCGCGGGACGGCTCGCCTCCGGTGCTGAGATTCCGATGCGCGGTTGGAACAGTGGTCAAAGTGATCTCCCTATTGTGCTTTAATAAAGTATTGTAGCTTATTGATTAAATAACATTATTTGTATTTATATCACGGTGCGTCCACCGTGTAGCCCTGCGAGCGCAGGCTGTCCAAAAATCCATCGCGCCCGAGCAGAAGATCCATGTTCACCACCGCCAGGGTCACTCCGTCGCTTTGCAGAGCCTTCTCCATCGCCGCGAGCCACGCCAGACGCACCCGGGCGATGAGGTCGCCCTTGGCCGCGCCCGAATCGATCGCCGTCAGGCAGGCATCGAGCTCAGCGGGCTGTGGGAGTTTTTGGATGCGCTCGACGTTGCCGGTGGACCAGGCGCGGGCACGCTCGATGAGCCGCGGCAAACCGCTTTCGTCGATCACCAGCGAGGCGTCCACGCACGCGTCTTCGGTGGCGGGCGGCATGACTTTCAAGGTATCGAGGAAATCACCCACGCCCGCGACCTTTACCTCCTCGACCGGGACATCGTATTTCTTCGCGAGCTGGCGCACGGCGGCTCCCAGGTCGAGGCGAGCGGACAGCCGCGCCGAGTGGAAGGCCTCCCTTTGCAGGAATGCAGCCGCCACGATGGGGCGATAGCGCTCCCACTTGTCGGGATCATGCGCGAAGCGCACCCGCTGCGTGGCGAATCGCTGGTACAGGGACGGCGGCATCTTGTCCTCGAGTCGCTTGCCGCCCGGGATCATGATGAGGCTGCGCTCGGTGATCAGCAGCCAAAGAATTCTGATGATGCCGATTTCCAGAGGCTTGGGAACCAGAACGCGCTGAGTGGTCGCGAGCACCTGCTCGACCTGTTTGGAGCGCCACGTGATGTCCTTTGGCAGCGGTGAGATGCTGCCGAGAATCCACAATTGCGAATTGCCGCGATGAACGTGCCACATGCCCGGTCCGGTGCGTTCGCCCGTCACGGTCAGCTCCCCGAGCTGCGCGGGCGGCGCTTGCGCCGCTTCCTCGGCGCGCGTAGCGAAGCACCAGGGGAGCGTCAGCATCGCCGCCGCAAGCGTGGTACCGGCTGTCTTTCGCATTCCCCTTAGTCCGTGGCACGGCGCGCAAATTCCCGCCGCAGGTCGTCGCGATCGATGGCGGCCACGCAGGGATCGGCGCGGCGAATAGGCCGGGGCATCCCGGGCCATGCGTAAGGATTTACCGACAGACGCTTCGTCTTTTCGGGGGATATGCGCAAGCGATTGATGTCGGTAATGTATTATTTGCATCGGGAGCCGGAGCGCAAGCAAAGCCTGCATGCGACCACGGTCTCGGGCGCGGATTATTTCACCTATTAGTGCCCGTAGCTACGTGGTTATAACCAAGCAACCCTCCGAGGGCCATTGCATCCTGGTCTGCGCCCCTTTCGGGCGCGACGCCTCGGGCGTCGCCGCTCGATTGAGCGGGTCGGGCTACGACGTTCGGGTCTGCGCGGACGTGAGCGAAGTCGCGGCGGCCTTCGATCAGCGCACGGGTGCCGTGCTGCTGACCGATGAAGCGCTGAACGGTGATGTCGGCGCCCTGGCGGACGCGGTGGGCAGTCAGCCGCCCTGGTCCGACGCGCCGTTCATTCTGCTGGGTTCCTGCCATCCCGACGGCATGCTGCTTCCGGAGCAAGCGGGGCAGCGGCTGCTGCGGATGGTGACCAACGTGGTCATGCTCGAACGGCCGCTCGGCACGCGGTCCCTGTTGAGCGCGATCGATATGGCGCTGAGAAACCGGCAGCGGCAATTCGATCTGAGAGACCGCATTCAGGAGCTGCGGGAAAGCCGCGAGGCGCTCGAAATCAAAGTCGCGGAGCGCACCGCGGAGCTCAAGGCCGAGATGACCAATCGGGCGCACACCGAGGCGGCGCGGCAGCAGAGCCAGAAAATGGAGGCAGTCGGTCAGCTCACGGGCGGCATCGCCCACGACTTCAACAACATGCTCTCCGGCATCATCGGATCGCTCGAAGTCCTCAAGCGCCGCATCGCCGCGGGACGATTGGATGACGTTCAGCGTTTCATGGATGCGGCGTGGAGCTCGGCGACTCGCGCGGCCTCCCTCACGCAGCGGCTGCTCGCCTTCTCGAGGCGCCAGTCCCTCGATCCCAAAATCATCGATCTGAACGGCTTGGTGGGATCCCTGGAGGTGCTGTTGCGTAGAACCATCAACGAACAATGCACCCTGAGGATCGAGCTGGCGGCGGGCTTGCCGTCGGGCATCGTCGATGCCAACCAGCTGGAGAGCGCCATCCTCAATCTCGCGATCAATGCCCGGGACGCCATGCCCCACGGAGGTGATCTGACGGTGGCGACCGGCTTGGCCGAGGTGAGCGCAGAGCTTGCGGCATCGCTCGGGCTCGCCCGCGGCCGTTACGTCACCGTGTCGGTCTCGGATACCGGTGTCGGTATGGATGCCGATCTGCTCGCGCGGGCCATCGAACCGTTTTTCACGACCAAACCCCTGGGCCAGGGCACGGGACTCGGATTATCCATGGTATACGGCTTCGCCAAGCAGAGTGGCGGGCAGGTGCGGATCCAGAGCAAGCCCGGCGCCGGTACCTCGGTCACGATGTTTCTGCCCGCAACGAACACGGAGCCGGCCGACCACCTGGAATCGGCGGAGCACCCGGCCGACGGCGGGGATGGCGAATGGGTGCTGTTCGTCGAGGACGACGCCGCCGTGCGCATGCTGATCCGCGATGTGCTTCAGGAGCTTGGGTACTTCCCGATCGAAGCCGCGGAGCCGGAGAGTGCGCTGCCCATCCTGGCCTCCGACCAGCGCATCGATCTGATGATATCCGATGTGGGGTTGCCGGGAATGAACGGCCGGCAACTCGCCGAAGTGGCGCGCAGACACCGCCCGCAGCTGCCGATCCTGTTCATCACCGGCTATGCGGAGAATGCCGCAATCCGCGCGGGGTTCCTCGGGTCCAACATGGCGATGATCATGAAGCCCTTCGCCATCGACAGCCTCGCGGCCAAGATCGGAGAGATGACCCGCGCGCAAGTCCATTGATGGCCGCGCGCTAGATTGCGAAGTTGTACACTTCGCCGCGCCGCGACCGGCCAATAATGCAGGCCATGGACCTTCGAATGCAGAGCCCCGCGCAGGCGATGAGCAAAGTTCCGGCCGTCACGCTCGGATTCTGGATCATCAAGATTCTCGCGACCACCCTCGGGGAGACCGGGGGCGATACGGTGACCATGACGATGAATCTCGGTTATCTCGTGGGAACCGCGATTTTCCTGGCGGCGCTCATCGTGCTGGTCACCTTGCAGATTCGCGCCCGAGCCTTTCATCCGGCGTTGTACTGGGCGACGATCGTGGCCTCGACGACCGCCGGCACGACCTTGGCGGACTTCGCGGACCGCTCGCTCGGCATCGGTTATGCGGGCGGCTCGACTTTGTTGCTGATCTGTGTCCTCGCGATGCTCGGCCTGTGGTACCGCTCGCAGGGAACGGTGTCGGTCGACCGGGTCGACACCCCGAAGGCCGAAGCATTCTATTGGGCGACGATTACTTTTTCGCAGACCCTCGGCACCGCGCTCGGAGACTGGACGGCCGACGATACGGGACTTGGATACTCGGGCGCTGCATTGTTGTTCGGCGCGGCGCTCGCGTTGCTGGCGGTCGCCTACTTCTGGACCCGCACCTCGCGAGTGCTGTTGTTTTGGGCCGCGTTCATCCTGACCCGCCCACTGGGAGCGACGTTGGGAGACTTTCTCGACAAGCCCGTGACGGAAGGAGGGCTCGCGCTCAGCCGGACGCTGGCGACCGTGGTGATAGCCGGCGCCATGCTGGTTTGCTTGTTCGTCATTCCGCAGAGGGCAAGAGCTCATCCCGACTCGCGACGCTGAGCGGGACGCGCTCGTTCAGCGGCTTCCGGCGCAGCGGTGCAACTCGATGACGGTGGGCTGATTGGGCATCCGATACAGGGCGACGTAATCGGTGCCGACCACCAATTTGATTCCGGAAAGCGTCGGATAGGCGTTGAATCGGCGATCGCGAGCCAGATCGATCTCGCTCGCCTGACGCAAGCTCCTGCGGTACCAGTCCGCCACCGCATCCAGCGAATCGCTCGTTACGCCGGTGAACCTTGCGCACCAGCGTCCGAGGCTCTCGGTGTGCCAGCGATCGTCCATCGCCGCTTTGTCGAGATGCGGGTAAGTCGGCAAGCCGGTGAGATTGTTGATGAGCGCAGGAGCCGGCACTGCCGGCAGGGTGAAGCAGACCAGCGTCGCCAGCGCGGCCAATCTGCCCGCGATTCCTGAAGTGATGCCCATCGGCGTGTTATCGGCCGGCGCGCGCGATTCCTGAGCGGCGCTCGCGGCGGGCGGCAGATCCCGCCCTCAGCGGCCTGAGCCTCGCACGGCGGGGGTTCATGGTGGCGTACTGGTTGGACGAGCGGTAGTCGGCGGTATTTTGGTATTGACCTCCTCGGCGATCCTGACGGGATCGGCGCTGGGGGCCGGGAACCACGCGTTCCAGACGATCGATCCGTCGTCGGCCCTGGCGATGGTGACGGTCAAGACCAGTACCGAGCCCTCCGGTTCGACGGCTCCGTACAGCACATAGGCGGCGTGACTGGCGCGCGCGCGCGCCAGTGCAGCGCTCGAATCGCTCCCGGCGGCGGAGTCCTTGTCCAGCTCGATCCGCCCGCGATGGGAAACGGCAAGCCTTCCGTAGGTTTGGGCAAAGGTGGCATCGGCGAGCTTTGCGGCGGCCGGGTCGCCGGCCGGCGCGCTGAACGGTATCGCGAGCACCGGTTGCTGGGCGGGGTCAGCCGCGCCGGGGTGATGCCCGGCATCCTCGGAGAATTCGTCGGCGATTTGGCTGGCGAGCTTGGTAATGTCCGCCGGATGGGTGCTGCCCCGATACTCGCCGGCGATTGCCTTGAGCTTTTCGGCATCCGCATACGACATATCGGAATGAATCGAGCCCGGCGTGAACGCGCGGGACAGCAGGAAAATACCGACCCACAGATACACCATGATTCGCAGCCAGCGAGGCCGGCGTTGCAGTGAAGTCCACACCGAGCGGGCCAGCCAGCCGAACACCTGTACCCAGAATTGCACCGGCTGGCCCGGCTCCTGGCGCGGAAAAGGCGGGTAGGGCGGCTTGCCCGAGCGTCCGGTCGAGCCGACGGGCGCGGCCTTCGCGGTCTGCTTCTGCGTCGGTTGCGGGTCCGGCGCATCGCCCGACAGAATGCGGCGGCACAAGGCTTCGAGCGCCGGGGTGGGTCGTCCGTCGGGAACCCGCAGCCATTGCACCGTGAGAAATTTCTCCGGCACGCGTGCGTGGGCCTCATCGATGCCGTCGATGACCACCGGCAGCAGAAACGGGTGATCGTCCGCCATGTCCAACGTGCGCTCGACGGCGAGGCGCCATTCGCGGCGGAAGTAGCCCTCGTGCCGTGCCTCGGTATGGGCGGACACGATCGGCATGAAATAGTCGCATTCGCGGATCTGCTTGCGAATCTTCTGGTCCCAGGCGTCGCCCCCGCCGAGCTCGCTTTCGTCCAGCCAAACCTCCGCGCCGAGCTTCGCCAACGCATCGCCGATGGATCGCGCGGCCTCGCGATCCTCGGATGCATAGCTCAGGAATATGGATGCCGGCAAGGGCGAGCCCCGTGTCCGAAGGTAGGGGTCCAAGTTTACACTGGCGATCTGCGCGTGGCCCGAGTTCGCGATATCATCGCTGCATGATGCACAAGCAGGCGGGCGAGTTCGCCAAGCTCGTCCAGTTGATTCAATCCATTCGAATTGCAATGCTCACCACGGTGAACGAGGCCGGACATTTCCATACCCGTCCGGTCCAGACGCTCAAATTGGAACGGAGCGGCGTGCTGTGGTTTTTCACCGATAGAGCCAGTCCCAAAGCCGAGGAATTGCGGCACGACGTGCGCGTCAGCCTGAGCTACGCCGATCCGGGCCGCCACACGTACGCGGCGGTGAGCGGCACGGGAAGCATTTTTCAGGACGCCGACAAGGCGCGTGACCTGTGGACCATCGAGCAGCGCGCTTACTATCCCGACGGTCCGGAGGATGCACGGCTCGCGTTGCTGCGTGTCGAGATCGAGCGCGCGGAATACTGGATTGCGCCGGGACGGGTATCGTATCTGGTCGCGGCGGCTCGCGCCGCGCTCAGCGGGGTTCCGGTCGGAGTGATCGGCGAGAATCAAAAGCTCGACTAGACCTTGGCACGCGCTAACCGCGTCCGCACTCGCATTACCGTCACCCGATGTCAAAGATACCGAACCGATAGAGGAGCCCGTTGATGTCCAATTTGTTCGACCCGATCAGCCTGGGCGCGATCCATGCGCCCAATCGAATCCTGATGGCACCGCTCACTCGCGGGCGCGCCACACGCCAGCACGTACCAACGCCGCTCATGGAGGAGTATTACCGCCAGCGTGCCTCCGCCGGATTGATTATTTCGGAGGCGACCGGCATCAGCCAGCAGGGCCTGGGCTGGCCGAGCGCCCCGGGACTCTGGTCCGAGGAGCAGATGATGGCGTGGAAGCCGATCGTGCGCGCGGTCCATGATGCCGGGGGCCGCATCATTTCTCAGCTCTGGCACATGGGCCGGCTGGTGCACCCTGATTTCCTCGGCGGCTCGCCGCCCGTGTCGGCTTCCGCGACCACGGCTCCGGGACGCGCTCACACCTATGAGGGCGGCAAGCCTTACGTCGAGTCGCGTGCGCTCGAGCCGTACGAGATGCGGCAAATCATCGAAGATTACCGGCAAGCCGCGCGCCATGCGATGGCGGCGGGGTTCGACGGCGTGCAGTTGCATGCCGCGAACGGCTATCTCATCGATCAGTTTCTGCGCGATGGCACGAACCGGCGTCCGGACCGCTACGGTGGTCCGATCGAGAACCGCATCCGGTTGCTGGTCGAGGTGACCGAGGCGCTCATCGGAATCGCCGGTGCCGATCGCACCGGTGTCAGACTTTCTCCAAATGACGATCCGCAAGGGTGCGGCGATTCCGACTCGGAGTCCCTGTTCACGGCTGCCGCCGCCGCGCTGAGCGACCTTCGGATCGCATTCCTGGAGATGCGCGCATCACGGCCGGAAAGCACGTTTCGACCTGCAACTCGCCAGCTCGTTCCGGCGATCCGCCGCACCTTCAAAGGTCCGCTCATCCTCAATTCGGACTATTCGCTCGACGATGCCTCGCAGGCTCTGCGCCTCGGCGAGGCCGACGCGATCGCATTCGGGCGGCCGTTCCTGGCGAATCCCGATCTTCCGGCACGGCTCGCCCAGCGCGCCATGCTCAATGCGCCGAACACCGCCACGTTCTACTCGCCGGGGCCCGCGGGCTATACGGACTATCCGGCCTTGGCCTGAAGGCGTCGTCGTCGGGGCGGCCTCGGAGCGGCGATGCAGTGAAGCGGTCAGCGCTTCGGCTTCACCGGCGGGCCCCCGAGCATGGCGCCCCGCTTGGCATCGTACTTCGCGGGTCCGCCGATCAAGGGCCGCACTGGAACGCGAGACAGGGACGGTCGCTGCGCGGTGGCACTCCCGGGTGGGCCCGTGCCCACGCGCGCGGCGCCATGGCCGGCCGGCGGGTGTGCCCCCGTCGCTTTGCCGGACGTTGCGGCGATTCCCGAGACAACATGCTTCCGTGAGATCGGACGTAAACCGACGACCCGCTCCGTGTGCGCTCTTGCGGCGGGCGGCGGGGCGGCAGAGCTGCGTGTGCCCGGGCCGGCGGTGCCCGCGTAAGCGCCGTTGACGCCGATTCCGCACAGGGCGAGGAGGGCGACAGCCCGGCTTGTGTGCATCAAGCGATCGTGGATTCTGATGACGCGTCTCCGCCCGGCTCGCCCCGCTTGCGCAAGAACAGCAGCTGCAGCGCCGGGACCACCACGAGCAACATGATCGGCCCGATCAGCATGCCGCCGACCACCACAGTCGCCAATGGGCGCTGGACTTGACTGCCGATACCGTGAGAGATCGCCGCGGGCACCAGACCGAGGCAGGCCGACAGAGCGGTCATCAGCATCGGACGCATTCGCTTCTCGGCGGCGCGCTCCATGGCGTCGAACGGTCCCATGCCCTGCATCTTGAGCTCATTGAAATACGTGAGCACCAGAATGCCATTCATGACGGAGACACCGAGCAAGGAAATGAATCCGATGGCTGCCGAGATGCTGAAGGGCAGGCCGGTCACGAACAAGGCGAGCACGCCGCCGGCGACCGAGAAGGGAATTCCGGCCAATGCCAGCAAGCTGTCGCGCACCGAATTGAACAGGCTGTAGAGCAGTATCATGATGAGTGCCAAACTCATCGGCACGAATATCGCGAGTCGCTGCTTCGCGGTCTGCAGATCCTCGAACTCACCCGCCCACGCGATGCGATAACCGACGGGCAGATGGATATTCTTCGCAATCCGAGCCTGAGCGTCCGCGACGGTGCTGCCGAGATCGCGGCCGCGGACACTGAACTTGATCGGGATGTAGCGCTGGGTGGATTCGTGATAGATGAAGGACGCTCCCGAGTCCACGCTGATGTGGGCGAGCTCACGGAGCGGAATGTAGGCGGTGGTGCCGGCGGGGGTCTGGTATCCGACCGGGATGTTGCCGATTTTTTCGACGCTGTCCCGGTACGAGGGTTCCAGGCGCACCGCCAGAGTGAATTGGCGATCGCTCTCCAATACGGTGGTGGCCACCACTCCCCCCATCGCAGCCTGCACCACGGCATTGACATCACCGGTATTGAGACCGTAACGGGCTGCCTGGACGCGATCGATTTTGATGTCCAGATTGGGCTGTCCGACGATGTGAAAGATACCGAGATCCTGCATTCCCTGGACCTGCTGCATCTCCTTCAGGATCTGGCCGGCATATTGCTCCAGGACATTCAAGTTGGGCCCGATCACCTTGACCGAATTGGCGCCTTTGACACCGGACAGCGCCTCCTCGACGTTGTCTTGAATATATTGGGAGAAGTTGAAGACCACTCCGGGCAGCGCCGCGTCGAACTCCGATTGCAGCTCGGCGGTCAATTTCTCCTTGGTCATGCCGGCAGGCCACTGGTCATAGGGCCTCAAGGGAGCGAACAGCTCGACATTGGAGAACGGCGATGCATCGCTGCCGTTGTCCGGACGGCCGTGCTGTGAAACCACCGTGATGATCTCGGGATGCTTGAGCAGGATTTCGCGCATCTTGCGGGTCGCCTCGGTCCCGGCATCGAGAGACATGGACTGAGGCATCGCGGCGCGGATCCAGTAATTGCCTTCTTCCAGCGCCGGCAGAAATTCGCTGCCGAGGAACGGAATCAGGCAGGCCACCAGTGCGAGCACGGCGGTTCCGAGGCCGACCACCAGGGCACATCTGCGCAGAGCGAATTCCAGCGCCGGCCGGTAGATCCTGTGCAATATGCGCACCAGCATGGTCTCCGCTTCCCGCAATTTCTCGGGCAGCAGGATGGACGAAAGCACGGGTGTCACCGTGAAGGTTGCAATCAGCGCACCGGCCAGAGCGCTGCCGTAGGTCCGGGCCATGGGTCCGAAAATCTGCCCCTCGACCCCCTGCATCGTGAACAGCGGCCCGAATGCCGCAATGGTGATGGCGGTGGAAAACAGGATGGCTCTATCGACCTGCAGCGCGGATACATAGATCATTCGCAGACGAACGGGCCACGAGGAGCGGCTTTGCAACGTGGGATCCATGCCGTAGGCGCCCGCGTGCAGGCTCTCGACCATCTGCGCCTGCAGGTCCGGCATGGCCTGCAGATTGCGGAACACGTTCTCGACCAGGATCACGGCGGAATCGATGATGATCCCGAAGTCGACCGCACCGATCGACAGCAGGTTGGCATCCTGCCCCCGCATCACCAGCACCATGATGGCGAAGAACAGAGCGAATGGAATATTGGCGCCGACGATGATCGCGCTGCGCAGATTCCCCAGGAATATCCATTGGATGAAGAAGACCAGCAGGCAGCCGAACACGAGATTGTGAATCACCGTATGCGTGGTCACGTCCACGAGCGTCGTGCGATCGTAGTAGGGCACCAGCTTCACGCCCGGCGGCAGGCTGCCGTCGCGGTTGAGCTCGGCGACCATGGCCTTGATGCGCGGAACCACGTCGTTGGTGTGCATGGTACGGCCCATCACCACGATCGACGCCACGATATCGTCCTGGTGGTCCCGCCCCGCGATTCCGAGGCGTGGAACGTAACCGACGTGGACCCGGGCCACGTCCTTCACCCGGACCGGCACGCCGTTGAACTGACCGAGCACCACGTTTTGAATGTCATCGACGTGGTAACCCTGCGTGAGATCGTCGCTCCCCCCATCGTCGATCAATCCTAGGCCGCGGATGTTCACCGACTGCTGACCGACGGTGATCTCGCGGCCGCCCACATTGATATTGGAATTGCCGAGCGCCGTCAGCATCTGGCCGAGTGTGATGCCATGGGCCTGCAGCTTGTCGAGATCGGCCGAGACCTCGAATTCCTTGGTGGTGCCGCCCCAGCTGTTGACCGCGACCACCCCCGGGATGGTCGACAGGCGGCGCAGCGCGATCCAATCCTGCACGGTGCGAAGATTGGTCAGCCCGAAATGCGGCGGTCCGACCACCTGATACCGATACACTTCACCGACCAGGCTCGACTGCTGGATTTGCGGAACCTGATTGCCGGGAAGCGTGACGTTTTGCTGCAGGCTCAAGGCGGCCTGGGTATAGGCAAAATAATAGTCGACGCCATACTTGAACGTCACACGGACGAAGGACAGCCCGTAGAACGAGGTGGAGCGGATGTTGGCGATGCCCGGGGTCGAGTAAAGACCGATTTCCATCGGCGTCGTGTAGTACTTCTCCATCTCCTCGGCCGACAGTCCGGCCGCCTGCGCCGTGATTTCGAGGATCACCGGCGCGGGATTGGGATAGGCCTCGATGTTGAGCTTGGTGTACGCGATGATCCCGGCGCCGATGAACACCAGGAGGCCCAATAGAACGATGGCGCGTCGGCTGAGTGCAAAGCGAAGGATGGCGCTGATCATGGACTATGCTTGCGGGTAGGGGCGAGGTCGCATCCCGAGGAGGTCAGGAAGCTCCGCCGAAAAGAATGTTGCTCAGGAAAATTGCTCCGTCGACGGCCACTCTCTCGCCCGCCTTCAGTCCATCCAATATCTGGTCATAGCCATCCTGCTGCAGGCCTACCTTCACGATGCGACGGGTGAACCGGTGCGGATCGGCATCGACGACCCATACCGACATCGTGCCGTCGCCCTCCCGGACCACGCCGTTGAGGGGGATGGCCGGGGACCGGATCGGCGGGGCGGTTCGGGTCACGAAGGTCGCGAACATTTGCGACCACAGCTCGTGCTTGGGATCCTCTATCACGGAGCGCAGGGTGACCCGGCGAGAATTGGGGTCGACCGCCGCTCCGATCGCCGTTACCTTGCCGATGAACACCCGACCGGGATAGGCCATCACCGAGACCCGCAGCGGATCTCCGAGCTTGTAGGCACCGATATCCGCCTCGGGGACATCGGCGAGCATCCACATGGTCGACGGATCCGCCACCGAATAGGGCGCCGGGGCCACTCCCGGCTGCTCGAGCATACCCGGCGCTGCGTTGCGCGCGGTGATGCGGCCGATGATCGGGCTCTTGACGAGGAGCGCGGTCTCCACCTGGCGCGACGCCACGATATGGTCGATTTCCGCCTCGGTCTTGCCGAAAATGGCGACCGCATGACGCGCGGCGTGCAGCGCTCCATCGGCGCTCTTGTCGTTGGCGAGAGCGGTCTCGTAGTCGTTCTGATCGATGGCCTTGCCCGCATACAGCGATTCGGCACGCCGCAGAGCGCTCGCCGCCTGGTCGAGTGTTGCCGCCGCGGTGATCAGGGTGGATTGCGCGGCGACGAAGTCCGGGCTCTCGATGGTGAACAGCAGCTGGCCTGCTCGGACCTCGTCACCCAGGTCGACATAGGCCTTGATGATCCGCCCCTGATAGGGCGAGAACACCTGCACGCTCCTGTCCTCGTTGAAATCGATGTTGCCGACGGCTTCCTTTTCAACGCGGAAGTCGCGCTCGGCAACCGTGCCCACGGTGATCGAGCCGAGCTGCGAATCCGACAATGTCACGATGTCCGCAGCCGGCGTGACGGCCGCCGACGGGAGAGCCCCGGCAGGGGTCCTTCTCGCCGGTTCCGTCAAGTACCAGACGAGCAAGACGGCGACGATCAAGGTCAGGCCGAGGAGCGTCCCGCGCCGGCCGAATCTCGTGAATAAGCTCTGATCGCTCATTGGGGATCCCATTCATCGGAACCGGCGAATGATGTTCATGAGCGCCATCCGCGGCTACTGTGAGAATGCACACTGAGAACATTCACAGTTCCCGCGCGGTGTGCCGTTACCGGACAATGGTGAGAGCTGCATCGGCCCGCCATCACTCCCGGTTCCCGCACTCATGACAACGGCATTGCGACGCTGCGCCACTTCCGTGCTCGGGCTGATCACCGCCGTCGCGGCGGGCTGTGCCGTGGGCCCCAATTTCCACCGGCCCGCGGCACCGCCCGATGCCGGATACACGGTCCAGCCGCTCACCGGCGCGGCCTCCTTCCCGGGGGGGATCGAGCATCAGAAATTCGCGATGGGCGAGGACGTTCCTTTCAACTGGTGGGAAACGCTCGGCTCGCCGGAAATCAATTCCCTGGTTCAGAGCGCTTTCCGTGCGAACCCGACCGTGAAAGCCGCGCAGGCGGCGCTTCGTCAGGGGCAGCAGCTGGTGTACGCTCAGCAAGGCTATTTCTTTCCGAGCGTATCCGCGGACTACAATTTCGAGCGCCAAAAGCTCGCCGGCAATCTGACCGGGAGCAACGCGCCCGGTGTCCAGGGGAACGGCACCTCCATCACCGCAGTCCAGCTCAGCACCCCGCCGTACAACCAGCCGCTGTACTACAACTTCCATACGGCCGATTTGACCGTGGGGTTCGTGCCGGACGTATTCGGCGCAAATCGCCGCAAGGTCGAGTCGCTGGACGCGCAGGCTCAGATGCAGCGTTTCGAGCTCGAGGCGACCTACATCAGCCTGGCCTCGAACGTGGTGGCCGCGGCGATCCAGGATGCCTCCACCCGCGCGCAAATCCAGGCGGTGAAGGCGATCATCTCGGACAACGAGAAATCGTTCGACATTCTGAGCGATAAGCACCGGAAGGGATTTGCCACCGGCATCGACCTGGCCGTCCAGCAGCAGCAGCTCGCGCAGGCGAGGGCGCTGCTGCCGCCGCTGCAGAAGCAGTTCGAGCTGAACCGTGATCTGCTCCGGGCCCTGGTGGGCAATCTCCCGAATCAAGACGTGACGGAGACGGTGGAGCTCGACGCCTTGAAGACCCCGTCACCGCTGCCCGTGAGTCTGCCATCCAAGATCATCCGGCAGCGCCCGGATATCCGGGCCGCGGAGGAGCAGCTGCGCTCCGCCAACGCGCAGGTGGGCGTGGCCATCGCCGCGATGTTGCCGCAGTTCACCATCACCGGCACGATGGGCGGCACGGCCACCCAGTTCACCCAGATGTTCAGCTCCGGCGGCCCTTTTTGGACTTTGATCGGCGATGTGAGCCAGCCATTGTTCGATGGCGGCACCCTCTGGCACACGAAGAAGGCCGCCGATGAGGCTCTGCGGCAGGCGGCTGCGCAGTATCAAGAGACCGTCATTCAAGGCTACCAAAACGTGGCCGATACGCTACATGCCATCACCGCCGATGCCGATGCGCTCGACGCGGCGGTCGCCTCGGAACGTGCCGCCAAGGCGGTCCTCGATCTGACGCACCGGAGGATGCAGAGCGGATACAGCGATGCTCTGGCCGAATTCGCGGCATCCATGACGTACCATCAAGCCATCCTCACCCGCCTCCAGCAACAAGCGGTACAATTGGGCGACACCGCCGCGCTCTATCAGGCGCTGGGCGGAGGCTGGTGGAATCGTGAGCCTGCCGTTGCATCGGCCGCGGCCAAACCGGTTGTGGAGACCCATTGACCGAGCCTGCATGAATACCCCGTGCAAACAGATTCTCTGCATCGAGGATGATGCGGAAACCGCCGAATTGATCGCGGAAGATCTGCAGGACCGGGGCTATGCGGTCAATATTGCGACGGACGGGCAATCCGGGCTCAAGTCCATCCTCAAAACCGGCCCGGATCTCGTATTGTGCGACATCAACATGCCGGGAATCTCGGGATTCGAGCTGATCGAGCGATTGACCGCTCTCGCACCTCAGGCCGAGCCCGTTCCCTTCATCTTTCTGACCGCCCGGACCGATCGGGAGAGCGAGCTGAAGGGCAGGCGGCTCGGAGCGGACGACTACGTCACCAAGCCGGTCGACTTCGAGATTCTTGCCGCCATCATCGATTCCCGATTGGGGAAGGGGGCCCGGACGGAGGTTTGGTCGCGCCACGTATCCTTGAACGATCGCGAGCTGGAGTGCCTCACGTGGTCCGCACGCGGCAAAACCTCTCCCGAAATTGCCGCCATCTTGAACTTGAGCAAGCGAACGGTGAATTTTCACATCGAAAACGCCTGCCGCAAGCTGAACGTGTCCACACGTACCGAGGCGGTATTCAAGGCGTCCTCCGGCCGTCTCATTGATCCTTGAGCCGGTGATGGACCGTTTGGTGAACGATCGGCTCGAGCTCTCCGTGCAAGATCGCGGCGCCCATTCGAAGGCTTGGCGGCAGCTGCGCCACTGGTTTCAAGCTCACTCCATCCGGGTCAGGCTGTACTCCGTGTTCGTGCTGCTGTTTTTTCTGGTGACCGGCCTCGGGGTCTTTGGATTTTCGCGCCTGAGCGACGTCGATCATGCCTCGGCTGTGATTCGCAATCATTGGCTGCGCGATACCGGCATCCTCGGCGACCTTTCCAATTTCATGTCCGACTATCGGACGGCCGAGGCCACGCATCTGCTGTCCTCGACGCCGGTGGAGCTCGCGGCCAGCGCCAAGGAGCTCGCCCAGCTCGGTGCGACCGTGGCCTCGAGCCAGCGTGCTTATGAGGAGATCCCGCAAGGCCCCGAGGAGTCCCGGCTCTACGCACAATTCGCGCAGCAATGGGCCGCCTATCAAGCGGTCGCCGCCCGCGTGGTCGCTCTTGCGCAGGCCGGGCAGACGGCCGAGGCCGTCCGGTTGTACAACAACGAATCGAGACGGACGTTCGACCTGTCGAGCGATACCTTGAGCCGGCTCACGGACCAGACCCTGGTCAAGGCGCGAGGCGACAGCGAGCATGCCGCATCGACCTACGTGCGTGCCAAGAGCATGATCCTGACCGCCATGGTGCTCGCGGTGTGCCTGCTTTTCGGCGTGATCATCTACATCACCCGCGGCATCTTGACTCCCCTGCTCGAGCTCGCAACCGGCATGCGTGCGTTGGCAGCGCAGAACACCGACATTTTCATCTCCGGAAGCGGGCGCGAGGATGAAATCGGGGAGATGGCCCGCGCCGTGACGATATTCCGCGACAACGCGGTGGCCCTGGCCAACAGTCAGCGGCGCTTGATCGAGCAGGCCGCCGCTCTCGAGGAAGGTCTCGAGAACGAGCGGCGTATCACCGCGCAACAGCGGGATTTCGTGTCGATGACCTCGCATGAATTCAGGACCCCCTTGACCATCATCGACGGACATGCCCAGCGGCTCATCAAGACGAGCGAGCGGCTCGAGCCGGCGGACGTGGCCGAGCGCGGCGTGCGCATTCGCAGCGCCGTGCAAAGAATCACCAACATCATGGACAGCCTGCTCGGCGCCTCGCGATTTCTCGACGGAAACATGGTATTTCATCCGAGCGATCTGAACCCGGCGAGCCTGCTTCTGGATGCCTGCCAGGCGCATCGCGACGCGACCCGGGGCGCGGTCATCATCGAGGACTACTCCTCGCTGCCGCCGGCGATCTCGGGCGACTCGAAACTGCTGTTCCACGCCTTCAGCAATCTGATCTCCAACGCCCTCAAATATTCGCCGGTGGGAAGTCCGATCGAGGTGTCGGCGCACCAGGAGCAGGAATGGATGGTGGTCGAGGTGCGCGACCACGGCATCGGCATTCCGGCTCGCGACCGTAAACGGCTGTTCGGGCGTTATTTTCGCGGCAGCAATGCGACCGGCGTCGCCGGCACGGGCGTGGGGCTGCATCTGGTGGCGATGGTCGTCTCGCTGCACCAAGGGGAGGTATTCGCGGAAAGCCTGGAGGGCATCGGCTCGCGATTCATCGTGCGTCTGCCGATACACCCGGGCGGGTTGCCGGGCGAATGAGCCGATGAATCTCGGCGCGTCGGCCGCTGAAACCAAACTGCAATTGTGCTGAGAGCTCTCCCGATTATATTCTGGATGCTCGTCGGAGCTGCCGGAGACGCAATGCATGGCCAAACGCCGCAGGAAGATATCTCAACGCGCGGGTGCCTCGCCGCCTGAGAGGAAATCGGTCCGCACCCTGGCGACGCCGGTATTCGGCCAGCCGGAGCCGACCCCCGATCCGTCGACGTTCAAGGTCAACCACCCGTCGGACGATCCCGCCTACAAACTCATCGATGAGCTCAATGCGGAGCACAAGATCCACCCGTTGCCGTTTCCAGCACCCCGGGGAGGCGCGACCGAGCCGCAGCTGGATTTACTCCAGGTCTTCGGCGGCAATACGTCGGCCATTCAGCGGATCGAGGGCAACGCCCAGGTGGTTTTCCATGCGACCGGAGACTGCGGAAGCACACGCGGGCCGCGGACGCAGAACGAGGTGACCGACAAGATGGTCGCGGACTTCGCGGCCGCCTCGCCGGCGGAGCTGCCGCAATTCGCTCTGTTGCTGGGTGACATCGTCTACAACTTCGGCGAGACCCAGTATTACTACGACCAATTCTACGAGCCCTATCGGAATTATCCGGCGCCGGTGCTGGCGGCGGCGGGCAACCATGACGGCATGATCTCGCCGCTGGCTCACGCGACCAGCCTTGCCGCCTACCTGCGCAATTTCTGCGCCGATCCCGCCGACGGATATACCGTCACGCCGGAGGCCGGCGGCCTGTCCCGCACGGCGCAGATTCAGCCGGGAGTATTCTTCTCGTTCGATGCTCCCTTCGTTCGCATTCTGCTGCTCTATAGCAACACCCTGGAGGATCCGGGCGTGATCTCCGATGCCAACATCGGCTCCGCCCAGATCGAATTTCTCAAAGCCGCGCTGGCACGGGTCAAGCAGGAGGGCTTTAGCGGCGCGCTATTGTTTGCGCACCACCATCCGCCGTACGCCACGGGAGGTCAGCATAGCTCGAGCGTACAGATGCGCCGGCAAATGGATGCGGTGTGTGCCGCGGCGGGCGTTTGGCCCCACGCCGTGCTGGCCGGCCACGCACACAACTACCAGCGCTTCACCCGCCACCGCCCCGATGGCTCGGATATCCCCTACATCGTCTGCGGCAACGGCGGGCACAACGTGCAGAAGCTGAAAGGTGTCGATGGCGCCGCGCTGCGCGCCCCGCAGCTGTTTCAAGCAGCGAGCGACACCGACGACGCCGTCACCTTCGAGAACTACGATGATACCGATTATGGCTACCTGCGCATCATCGTGAACAGCGGGCAGCTGCGCATCGAATATCATCCGGCGAGCGACGGCTCCGGCACCAAGGCGCCGGACGACAGCGTCACGATCGACTTGAAGACCCGGCAGCAGTCCGTGTTCCAACCGAGTAGTGATTTGGGCATGCCGGCCCGAGCTCGCCAGATCCATGCGCTGCTAGAAGCGGGTGCGGACCGCAGTCTGCGCCGGAAGCCAACCGGATCTAAATCGAGGCGAGGTTAATCAAAGGAGACGAACGACATGGCAACTATCAAGGTTTTTGAGAACGGACCCTACCTGGTGACAGGGGACGACATCGCAGTGGTCGATTGGAATGGGGCCAGCTACCCCGTGACGAAGCGGCCATTCGCTCTATGCCGATGCGGCGGGTCCACCAACAAACCGTTCTGCGACGGGACTCACTCGAAAACCGGATTCAAAGCGGCTGAGGCTGCGGTGCCGGGCAGCCCGGATCGCCCGGCGCGGTAGCTCTTTCGCATACATTCAAGGGCTGAGGCGCCACACGTCAAGCTCGAGCGCGCGCGCATGCACCGAGTCGATGCCGTCGATAGCGGCGACACATTGCAACCGGAGCGAATCAGCCGCGGCAGCCTTCGCGAATTCCGGAATTGCGGGGCTCGCGACAATGGCTACGGCATTGCGATCCGTCTCGAGCCCGGCTACGGCTTGCCCGGCATCGACGAAGCGCGTGCGCGGCCCGAGCAGGAACACCAGGCTCGGCTCGCGGTAACCGACCACCCATACCGCGGCGTCGGGCGATGCGATGGTGCCCACGACGGCTGCGGTTCGCTCGGTGAGCCAGAGCCGCTGCAGCCGGGGGATCACCACTGCAAATACGACGAGCGAGGTCAACATACCGCAGGCGGCCGCCGTACCGAGCGCAGCGGCAAGACGTCCGCGCCAGGCAGCGGAGGCGGCGAGCCCCATCAGCACGACGATGGCCAGCGTGCCGAAGGCCGCGAGCGGGTCGAGTCCATTGCCGAGCTTCGCAAGCGCCCAAGGGATCGCAGTGACGATCAACGAGCCGGCGACACCGAAAAGCACACATCCGATCCTGACCGAGTTTCGCGAGGCCGACGGGAGCCTGGACCCGGCGCCGGCCGCTGCCAGTACGGCCAGGGGTGGAATGAGCGGCATCACATAGTGCGGAAGCTTCGTGGGCGCGAGCTCGAAAAGCAGCCATCCCGGCACAATCGAGGCCACGCAGAAGCGGACCGCCATTTCCCTGCGTGCGCGCCACCCCGATTCCATCACGGCGGGGAGCAGCAAAGTGATGGGCCACAACGTCAGCGGCGCGAGCAACGCGTAGCTGAGCGGAGGGGCGCCGTGTGAGAGGTCGTTCGATACCAGCTTGGGCAGAATATCGCCCTGCCACACCTGCACGAAAAAAGTCGCGCCATGCAGCCGAAACTCGGCGATCGGCCAGGGCATCAGGATCAGCAGGAACAGCGGGATGCCCCACCGGGGTTGCAATCCCACGAGCCAACGCGATTGCCGATCGGCGACGGATAATGCAAGGATCGTGAGCAGAACGAGCGCGGGCACGACCGGGCCTTTGGTGAGTATCGCCGCGGCAAGGCTCGCCCAGAACAACGCGATGACGAACATCGGCTGCCGGCCGGCGGGTGCGTCGCGTGCCATGTAGAGGCGGGCGAGCGGGTAGAGGACCCCGAGCATCGTCGCGAGCAGCAGCGCATCGGCGCGTGCCTGGTGTGCCTGGGACTGGACCATCACGGAGCTCGCCAGCAGCAACCCGGCCTGGAGGCCGATTCGCCGATCAAACAGCGTGGCGCCGAGCCCATAGGTGAGGAGCGTCGCGAGCCAGATCGCGATCACGGAGGGCAGCCGGTACACTCCTATCTGACCCCGCGCGGAGGTGCCGAATACGGCGGCGGAGGCTGCCTGCGCCCAATAGCTCAGGATGGGCTTATCGTAAAGGGGTGCATGCTCGAAGCGTATGTCGCTGAAGCGGCCGCTCTCGAGCATCTCACGCGCCGCCTCGGCGAACAAAGGTTCGTCCCGATCGACGGGTGGGATGCTCGTAAGACCTGCGAGGCCGAGCGCCGCGACCAGGACCGACAATACAATCCGTGGATGCCGCTGGATCAGGTCGGACCAGACACCGGCGAGTCGACGGCAAAATACCCCGGCCGGCCTGCGTGGACTTTGCGATGCGACGCTCATAGACTTGCCCTCGTCTCTGGGCAGGTGCACTGTTAGTCACGAACCAATGCCCGCAGTTCGCATCGTCGATCGAATGCTACGACGCGAGTGGTCTTCCGAGCTCTGCCTTTTATCGGCGACCGCCGCCGCGGTCACGCTCGTTTTCGCCGTCACACCGCTCGATAGCATGGCCGCGCGCGTTTTTTATCGGACGCAAGCTCCCGATCACTGGCCGCTCGGGATGCTGCGGCCATGGTCCATTTTGTACCGGCTGCCGCCATTCATGACCGCATCGCTGCTGGCGATCGGTCTGCTCGCGTTGTTGATCGGACATCTGCGAAAATGCGAGCGGTGGCGGCAGAGCGGCGTGTTCTTGATCGTCTGTGTCGTTATCGGGCCAGGATTGCTGGTCAACACGGTCTTCAAAGACCATTGGGACCGGCCGCGGCCGCGCGACGTGATGGAGTTCGGCGGCTCTTTGCACTACACGCCGGCGCCGTGGCGCGGCGAAGGGGGCGGTTCATTTCCGTGCGGACACTGCTCCGTCGGGTTTCTATATGCCGGTGGCTGGTGGATTTGGCGCCGACGTCGACCGCGGCTGGCACGGGCCTCACTCGCGCTGGGACTGACCGCCGGAGTTGCTCTGGGCCTCGGGCGCATGGCCGCGGGCGGTCATTTCCTCTCCGACGTGATCTGGTCGGGATTGCTCGCCTTCGGGGTGGCACACCTGCTCTACTACCATGTTCTGCACCTCGCGGAGGAGGATCCGGGGCACGATGCCCCCGTGCGCCGGCCGGCGTGGCTCCCCGGAGCTCGAGTGCTCACGGTGCTCTGCGTGCTCGGAGCGGCATTCGTGTTGGTGGCATTGTTCATAACGCCGCATGGAAAGCGCTTCGCCCTGCAGATCGACCTCGAGCGATTCGCGCCGCAACCCCGGGTGTTCGAGATCGTCGCACGTACCGCCAACGTCGACCTCGTCATCGTCGATGCGCCGGATTCGAAAATCCGCGCCGACGGAGAGCTGCACGGATTCGGCCTGCCGGGAAGCCGGCTGGAAAACACCACGGAGTTCCACCCGAGCCCGGTTCCGACCGTGATTTTTCGGATCGAGGAAGACGGTTGGATCACCGATCTGAGTGCGGCGGCCACCGTCCGGGTACCGGCAAGCGCACTGCAGCGAATCGTCGTCGAGCTGCGGCAGGGAAACATTCGCGTGACCGACAGGTCTCGGCGCCGACTCGTTGGGCGCGGTGCCATCAGGCTCGATCTGCACACCCGGTCCGGGCAAGTATCAGGACCACCGCCCTAGAAACTTTGCTCCGTCTGCACGATAAGCTGCACTTTGCGGTTGTCGGGGACGTTCCGGAGGGGAAAAGCCAGATCGATGTGCAGCACATTGCCGAGGCTCGAGCGGTTGTTGCCGATCCGCAGGCCGATGCCCGCGTCGCTCAGCAACCCGAGGTCGCTGTTCCCGACCACACCGCTTCCCCAAGTCCGGCCGACATCGGCAAAGGCGGCCGCACCCACTCGCACCAGCCGGAACGGATACCAATCCGTGAACACGCGTTGCTCGATGGTGAACAGGCCGCGCGAGGTTCCCGCCTCGTAGCGCAGCGGGTAGCCGCGCAGGCCATTGTCGCCCCCCAGCAGGAGCTGCGCGTCGGGGTCCAGCCGATGCGTCACCGTACCGGACAGCGCGACGTACAACAGCCAATCGGTGCGCCAGCGCCAGTAATATCTCGCGGCCGCATCGCTCACCAGATTGCGCGCGTGATCGCTCTCGACGCGCGAGGAGAAATCGGCACTCAGGAACAGCTGCTGCTGGTACGGCCATTCGAAACCGTGGATGACCGAGCTCTTGACCAGCAGCGCATCGTGGTTGGCGCCGAAGGCGGCATCGGAAAAGCCGAGCTCACCGGTGACCTCGGTGCCGAAGTAGATATCCTCGGTCTTGCCGATCAGATTTTCATCACCGAGCTTGCGGTAATCGTCCTGCACCAGGTCAAAGCCGACGAAAGGGTAGGAGAGGGTGCGCGGCAGCGGAAGCGGGTTGGCGGGCTGCGCCGTTCCCGGGGTCGGCACGAAATCGTTGCGATCGTAATACATCCCGAACAACAAGCGCTTGCTCCAACCATTGGTCAAGCCGCTCGAGATCCCGCCGCCGATCAGGTAGGTGGTCTCCTTGTCGGTGAACTGATCGGCGATGTTTCCGAGGAAGTAGCGAGAGATCGTGCGATTGTTGGTTTGCGCCGACAAACTCGTGCTCCAGTGCGTATCGAGGGAGTAGAACGGCTGCCCCAAAGTCACCAACCGCTGGTCGCCGTCGCTCGAGTTCACATACGCCAGGCTCCCCGTCCAATGGGAGCCGAGCACGTTCGGATCCGTGTATTGGGCCAAATTGCTGGATCGATCGACGTTGCCGAGGCGTCCGACCTCGAGCTGCTTGCCCCACCCCAGGAAATTTTCTTCCTGGAGGTTGTAATTGTACGAGTTGGCGCCGCCCGCACGCCCAAAGGAGATGTTGGGATCCAGCGTCCAGACGTCATAGGTGATGACCTTGACATCGACCTTGCCGTCGGCGAAATGCACCGGGACCACATGCGCGTTGTAGATGTAGACCAACGTTCGTAAATTGCGTTCGGTCTCGGCGAGCTTCTCGGCACTGTAAGGGTCCCCGCTCTTGAACAGCAGCTGCGACCGAATCGCGGATGGCCGGGTGCGAATGTGCAGGCGGTCCGCCAGCCGGTAAATTCCCGTGTTCTCGTGTGGGTCGTGCTCGTTGAAGATGTTGCGGGGCTCGATCTCGATCTTTCCGATGACGGCATGCGCGGCCACCAGCTCCGCATCGCTCGGGACATCGGCGGGTCGCGGCTCCTCGATTCGGGTGTGCTGCTTGTCGGTCAGCTTTCCGGCAAGCGCATGTCCGGCGTAGCCGAAGCCGACGATGAGCAATCCAAATGCCAGCAGCGGGCTGTGGCCAAGACCGCAGCACCGCGTCCGGCTATCAACCTCGCTCATCTCATGTGCTTTTGCCCGGATCGTACCAAACGGCTTCGATGTTGTTGCCGTCCGGGTCCAATACGAAAGCCGCATAATAGCCCGGAGAATAGTCCCGATATCCGGGAGCGCCGTTGTCCTTGCCGCCCGCGGACAATCCGGCCTTGTGGAAGGCCTCGACCTGCTCGCGGCTGTTCGCCTCGAACGCCACATGCGTGGACACCACGGGTTTCTTCTTGCCGATCCAGAAATCCGTGTTTTTCCCGTCGTTGAAACCGGCGGCTTCGCCATACTCCATATTGTTCCGATAGCCAAGAACGGCAAGCACGCTGGTATAGAAAGCCTTCGATCTGGAGTAGTTGCTGATGGGAAGGCTGGTATGCGCGATCATGTTTCACCCCCGCGGCCATGCCGCAATTGGATTAATCCCAACTCCGGGTATCAAGTCCCCGTACGGCGTCAAATGTAATGCGCCGGGACCGACGCTGTGTAGCCGCAACCCTCCTCGCATCGCGTGGGCGCCTCCTGACGCGAAAAACCCACAAGTTTGACATCCCTATACGATTAATTATCATTTTGCCTGGCATTCGCATAGCGACGCGTGGAGCGCGTCCGAGCGTATAAAGGGACATGGGCATGTGTGGCGCTCCCCGCGTATCCCTCGTGATCTCGCTGACCCTGGCCGGCATGGCCGCGTCGTCGTCGGCGCTCGGCGGGATGCGCATCGGTGCCGACGACATCGGAGGTACGGTGCGCAGTGCCCGCGGTGCGGAGGCGGGCGTGTGGGTCATCGCGGAAACGCAGAATTTTCACACCCGCTTCGCCAAGATCGTTGTGACGGATGAGGCCGGCCGCTATCTCATCCCGGATCTGCCGGCGGCCAATTACCGCCTCTGGGTGAGGGGCTACGGACTTGCGGATTCGCCCAAGGTCGATGCGGCTCGGGGCGCGCGCCGGGATCTCGCGGCAGTCCTCGCTCCGGATGCCGCCGTCGCGGCCAAAGTCTATCCCGCTGCTTTCTGGTACGCCTTGATGAGGATTCCCGAAGAGGCCGAGACGGCGAATTTGCCCGGGGGACGCAACGGCTATCTCATGTGGATGAAGAACATGGGATGCATCGGATGTCATCAGCTCGGCAATCTCGCCACGCGCACGCTTCCGGCCTCATTGGGGACGTTCAAATCCTCGCAGCAAGCGTGGCTGCGGCGCATTCAGTCCGGGCAGGCCGGCGGGCAAATGATCAACATCGCCCAAGGTACGCTCGCCGGGATCCCGATTCGATATCTCGCGGATTGGACTGACCGCGTTGCCGCGGGTGAGCTGCCGGCAACGGCCCCCGAGCGGCCGAGCGGCATCGAGCGCAACCTCGTCGCGACCGTGCGCGACTGGTCGGACGGCAAGGCGTATTTGCACGATCTGTCGGGAACGGACCGTCGCAACCCCACGGTGAACGGCAATGGGCCGCTGTATGGCGCGCCGGAGCTGAGCAGCGATGATTTTCCGGTACTCGACCCCGGCCGCAACGTCGCGACCGTCATCAAGGCACCGGTTCGCGATGCAGATACGCCGAGCACTCACGATGACCCGGTCATCGCGCCGTCTCCCTATTGGGGAGAGGAGCGTATCTGGAGTTCCCGGGCGATCGCCCACAATCCGATGCTCGATCGGAGCGGCCGCGTCTGGTACACGGCGCGAATCCGGGCGGCGCCCAACCCCGCCTTCTGCAAGCAAGGCTCCCCACTCGCATCCGCGAGACAGTTTCCCATCGACAGGTCCGGGCGGCAGCTGGCGGTGTATGACCCCAAGACCAGGAAGTACACCTTCGTGGATACGTGCTTCAGCACTCACCATCTGCAATTCGCCGAAGATGCCGACGACACCCTCTGGACGAGCGGCGGCAATCAGGTAATAGGTTGGCTCGATACCAAGAAATTCGATTCGACCGGCGATGCGGCCGCTTCTCAGGGCTGGGCGCCCTTCGTGCTCGATATCGACGGTGACGGCAAGCTCGATTCCTGGACCGAGCCCGATCAGCCTCCGGATTCGAAGCGCGATCGTCGTCTGGCCGTCAGCATCTACGCCGTCATGCCGAATCCAGCCGACGGCAGCGTGTGGGGATCGGTCGCCTTCCAATACCCCGGCGCCCTCGTCCGGTTCGACCCGCGAACCCGTCTCAGTGAGATTTACGATGTGCCTGCCCCCGGTTTCGGCGTGCGTGGCGCCGATATCGATCGCAATGGCGTGGTGTGGGTGTCCCTGGCCAGTGGTCATCTGGGGGAATTCGACCGGCGCAAGTGCAAAGGCCCGCTCAACGGACCTCGCGCGACCGGGAATCATTGTCCGGAAGGCTGGAACTTCCATCGTTTGCCGGGTCCCGGCTTCGTGAACGTGCCCGAAATGAGTGTCGAGTCGAGCTATTACACGTGGGTGGACCAGCACGACACGCTGGGTATGGGCGCGAACGTTCCGATTGCCACGGGAAATTTATTCGACGGCGTGCACGCGCTCGTCCGGGGAAATTTCGTGACGCTGCGTATTCCTTATCCGCTCGGGTTCTATCCGAAGGGACTCGAAGGACGCATCGATAATGCCGCCGCGGGCTGGAAGGGGCGCGGGCTGTGGATTACGAGCGGAGATCGAACCCCCTGGCACCATGAAGGCGGCAAAGGCAGCAAGCCGCTCCTCGTGCACCTGCAGATGAGGCCTTCGCCGCTTGCCGATTGAGCAGGGGCTTGGCATCCCGGGAGGATGGTGATTGTCGAGACAATCGGGCATAAGGATGCGGGTGCCCATAGAACAAAGGCCCGAAGTGGGCCGTCAGGGGGAACATGGAAAAATCGCGCAGGCAGTTTTTGTCCCACACATCCTTAGGGGTACTGGCGGCCGTTGCCGCAAGCCGTCGAGGCGTCGCGAATCCTCCGGAGGCACCGGCCGGTGCCGCACCGGGCGCGCCGGCGGGCTCTCCTTCGGCATTCGCGACATCACCGGCGGCGGGACCGGATGTTTCCGTTTCGACGTTCGCGGAGGCGGAGAAGCTCGTGCGGGTGAATTTGACGGACGCCGAGCGCCATCAAGCCGCCGGCAGCTGGCGGGAGGCGATGGCGCCCCTCTACGAGCGCCGCACCGGTCCGAAAGAGATTTCTCTCGAGGCGACGATCGCACCCGCGTCTCGGTGGGATCCGCTGTTGCCCGGGCAGCGTCGGGCCGAGTTGAAACCGCGGTTCGTGCGCCATGCGATGACGGCCGCGCCGGTGCCGGGGCGGGACGAAGATATTGCCTTCGCACCCGTGACGCAGCTGTCGCAATGGATCGAGCGGCGGCAGCTTTCGTCCGAACGGCTGACCCGCATTTATCTCGATCGGTTGCAGCGCTTCGATTCCCGGTTGAGGTGCGTTATCACCCCCACGAGCGAATTGGCGCTGAGCCAGGCGAAACGGGCGGATGCCGAAATCGCCGCAGGCAAGTACCGGGGATCTCTGCACGGCATTCCTTGGGGCGCCAAAGACCTGCTGGACACGGCCGGCATACGCACCAGCTATGGCGCCGAGCCGTTCAGGGATCGCGTTCCGAAGGAAAACGCGGTAGTCGTTCAGCGACTGCATGACGCAGGCGCCGTGCTGGTTGCCAAGCTGAGCATGGGTGCTCTGGCGTTGAATGACGTCTGGTTCGGCGGCCAGACGATGAATCCCTGGCTGCTCGAGGAAGGCGCTTCCGGCTCGAGCGCCGGACCGGGCGCAGCGACCGCCGCCGGACTGGTCGGCTTCGCAATCGGCAGTGAGACCGAAGGAAGCATCGTAAGCCCCAGCATGCGTTGCGGAGTGGCCGGCCTGCGACCCACCTTCGGGCGCGTCGCACGCACGGGCGCCATGACGTTGTGTTGGTCTCTCGACAAGCTGGGACCGATGACGCGCGGAGTGGAAGACACGATGCTGGTGCTGCAAGTCATTTCCGGTCCGGACAACGGCGATGTAGGCAGCATACCGAGTGATCTCGACTATGATGCCCGTGCCCCGATCAAAGGGCTTCGCGTCGGCTACTTTCCCGGGTGGATGCGCGAAGCGACCGATGTGGACCGGGCCGCACTGGAAGCAGCGAAGGAAATCGGCCTGGTTCCCGTCGAGATCTCCATCCCGGATTGGCCGTATGACTCTCTGAATCTGATTCTTTTCGCGGAGGCGGCCGCCGCCTTCGAAGAACTCACGCTCAGCGGCGACCTCGACCAGTTACGGATGCAGGTCCCGGATGCGTGGCCGAATATCTTTCGGCAGTCACGATTTCTTTCCGCCGTGGATTTCGTGCAGGCGGACCGGCTGCGCCGCAAGGTTGCAATGGAGATGGCTCGCGTCTTTTCGCAAGTCGATCTGATGCTCGTACCGTCGCTGCGAGACGAAATGCTCACGATCACCAACTTCACCGGTCATCCGTCTCTCACCCTGCGGGCCGGGTTCGTCGAGGTGTCCGAGGCCCGCAGCGATTGGGCACCCGATCCGCAGCGGCCCTTGCCGACCTTCACCCACCCCCGGCGCGTACCGCATGGGGTGACGCTCATTGGACGACACTTCGATGAAGGTACGCTGGGACGCGCAGGCCTCATGTTGGAACGCTCTTTTGGCGTGGCCTCCGAGAGACCGCCTGGATTCTGACGCGTCACTCAAAGACCACTCGTGGCAGGTAGAACGATACCACCCAGTTCGGTCTATCCACGATCTCGCTGATGCGAAGGTCCCCGCAGACGCTGCACAGCATGTAGGCATGCTCCGCACTGAGCCCGTGAGTGCGGCCGAGCAACTCGATCATTTCACGTACGGCATTTTGTGACGCCTCCATGAGATCCGGGCCTATCCCGGTCGTCACGTCGTAGCCTTTTTCATCCAGATGGCGGCTGACCGGCCGACGCGAGAGAAATCGCGGGAAGCGCTGATTGCCGCCCTTGATGAGATCGATGCGCGCCGTGACGCTCATGGGCGACTCGATGGCGGTTCCGCAAACCTCACCGTCTCCCTGAGCGGCGTGAGGATCTCCGATGGAGAACAATGCGCCCGTCACTTTGATCGGCAGATACAGCTCCACGCCCTCGCCAAGGTCGCGAATGTCCATATTGCCGCCGGTCTCGTACGGCGGGAGCGTGCCGAAGCTACCGGACTCCGCACGAGCGACACCCACGGTTCCGCAAAAAGGCTTCAACGGCACGCGGGCCCAATTTCCATACGCCGCCGGCGTCTCAAACGAGCGGTCATAGCTCCAAATGTGCAATGCGAAATCGGGGAAATCCGCAGCCAGCAGCCCGAAGTCCGGAAACACTGCCGTCCAACCCCAACCGGAGGGCTCAAAGCCGAGCAACGTGACCTTGAGCGTGTCGCCGGGCTCCGCACCGTCGACGTACACGGGTCCGGCGATCGGATTGACCAGATCGGGATCGAGCGTCGAGAGTTCTCCGACTGTCGACTTGGGCGTAATCTGGCCACCCATCGCGTCGAGATCCTTGAATTCCACGCAATCCCCCGGCGCAATCGTGATTGCGGGAGGGCGCGCATTGTCCCAGGTCAGATGCTGCTGGTGCCGATGGATGGTATGCGCTCTATTCCGATTATGTCCCGCATGGTTCATGGAGGAGTGTCCTGGTGGCGTTGATAGAGTCTCACACGCATGACTCGCGGGCACCAGCGCTAGCATTTATTGTAATTGATCGATCGTTCACTTATTCTCGATCGAGTTCGCACGATTGGCCGGTACAGGGAGCTGATGAATGAAGCAACGAGTGGCGATGGTAACGGGAGGCGGCCGGGGAATCGGGCGAGAGGCGGCGCTGCTGCTGTCGGCCGCCGGGGCGCGGGTGATGACCGTGGCACGCAACTCGGCTGAGCTCGCGGACGTTGGTCTCGAGTATGTCGCGGCCGACCTCGGCACCCCTGAGGGTTGCGCGCTGGCCGTCGCCGAAACCGAGCGACGATTGGGGCCGATTGATCTGCTGGTCGTGAACCACGGCATCGGTTCGGCACACGAGCGGGTGGTGTGGGAGCAGGATCCCGAGGTTTGGCGCGAGACGATGCGCATCAACCTCGACGGTCCGTTCGAGCTCGCGCGACTGACGGTCGGTGGCATGTGCCGGCGCGGCTACGGGCGGCTGGTATTCACCAGTTCGACCGCGGGCGAGAAGGCGGAGCGGTGCGGCAGCGCCTACACGGCCTCAAAGCACGGCGTGATCGGACTGGCGCGTGCGGTCGCCCAGGATGCGGGGCCGTTCGGAGTCACCTCCAACGCCGTGCTGCCCGGCTGGGTGCGAACCGCCATGGCCGAGACCTCGGCGCGTACCGAAGCCGAGCGGCGCGGCGTAACCGTCGAGCAAGTGTGGGAAGAGCGCGCCGCAACCTATCCGCAAAAACGGGTACTGGAGCCCCTCGAAGTCGCGCAGGTGATTGCATTCCTCTGCAGCGATGCCGCCGGGGGCGTGAACGGAGAGGCGATCACCGTGGCGCTTGGCGGCATGTGGTAGGGGTAACGCACCATCCGCGAGCAACGCTACTTGCGGTGCTTCTGTTTGGTGCAGGCGTCATGGCCGGCTGCGGTGGCCATGATGGCGGGGTGGCGCCCGACAAAACTCTCAATGTCTATAACTGGGCGGGCTACATCGCTCCGGACACCGTGGCCAACTTCGAACGCGAAACAGGTATAGCGGTTCATTACAGCACCTACGAATCGAACGAAATAAGCGAAACCAAGCTGCTGACCGGACACAGTAATTACGATGTCGTGACGTCCGCGGACGCTTTCTTTGAGCGCCAATTGCACGCCGGCGTTTTTCGCAAGCTGGACAAGACGGAGCTGCCGAACATCGTCAACCTGGATCCTGGGCTCTTGCAAAAGCTCGCCGTGCACGATCCCGGGAATCTGTACGCCGTGCCATATTTGTGGACACAGGCAGGCCTCGGCTATAACGTCGACAGGGTCCGCGAGCGCCTGGGGTCGGCCGAACCCGACAGCTGGTCGTTGCTCTTCGATCCAAAAAACGCGGCCAAGCTCCAGGATTGCGGCATCATGATCGTCGATTCTCCGGAAGACGTGCTGCCCTCCGTGCTGATCTATCTCGGCAAGGACCCCAACAGCCGCGATCCCGCGGATTGGACGGCGGCGGCCGATGTCCTGATGAAAATACGGCCGTTCGTGCGCTCGATCGAGGCTGAGGGAATCATCGGAGATCTCGCCAACGGCAGCCTGTGTTTGGGTTTGACGTGGGGCGGGGAGGTCATACAGGCCCGCTACCGCGCTCTCGAAGCAGGCGGCGGAGTCAAGATCCGTTATTTCGTGCCGCGCGAAGGTGCCGTGGCCGGCCTCGACATGCTCGCCATACCGGCAGACGCGCCACACCCCGAAAACGCCCACCAGTGGCTCAACTACCTGATGCGACCGAAGGTGATGGCCGACATCAGCAATACCCTGAAATATCCCAACGGAAACAAGGCTTCGCTGCGGTTCGTGCAGGATGCGATCAAGAACGACCCGGCGATTTATCCCGACGCCCGAACGCGCGCCAAACTCTCCATCGAGACGATGCAGCCGCCCGAACTGAAGCGCTTGATGACACGCCTCTGGACCCGATTTCGCACCGGAGAATGAGCCTGCACTAATTCGAACGATCGGGGGAGACCATATGCCGGCATCGGCGCAGACTGAAGCCAAGAGCAAAGCGGCGGGTCGAAAATCCGCAGTACCCGCGGCATGGGCGGCCGCCAGCGCTGAAATTTTGGATCACTTCGATGATCCGATTTTGCCCGACCTGCTCGCGCGAGCGTTGAGCACGCTCATCGAATTCGAATACAGCGTCGTGTTCATCTACCGCGGGAAGGCCAACCCGATCCACGTTCACGATACGTTTCCCGGCGCGCCGGCCCGGGCCGGACTCATCAACTACGTCAAGAACACCTACGTACTGAACCCCCTCTACAACGCGTATCAACGTGGCCTTAAAACCGGAGTCTATCGACTCCGCGACCTGGCGTCCGAGGGACTGGTCGACAGGGAGTCGTTGCGCAAATACAGGATATGCCCCACATCGTCCGAAGAAATTGGTTACCTCACGGATGGATGGCCGGCCGGCCGCGAGGAACTTTGCATTGCGATGGAATTGCCCAACGGCGAATGCGCGGAACTCACGCTGTCACGCAAAGCATCCCAAGGCGGTTTCGCGGATGAAGACGTTGAGAGTTTGTCGCCGGTAATTCCATTTCTTGCATCCGCGGTCCGGCGCTATTGGCGCCATGCCCGATTGATGCATCTGTCGACGACCCCGGATACCGGGGCCGACGACGCCCTGCGGGCCTTCGGTCGAAATCTTCTCAGCCCTCGCGAGCGGGAACTTGCTCAATTGCTGTTGCGCGGCCACTCGAGCGCATCCATCGGCCTGAGGCTCGGGATCTCGACCACGACGGTTAAAACCCACCGCAAGAACCTTTATTCCAAGCTGGGAATCGCCACTCAGTCCGAATTTTTCTCACTGTTCCTGGATTCAATCAGCAACGGCAGCCATATCTAACAGGCGCCCCGGCATTCAATGCGCCCAGAACGCTCCCGCCGCACCCGGAAATACCACCGGACTTTCGAAGCCATCCGTTGAAACGCTGGCGACGCCGAATGCGAAATCATCGATTGCCACGTTTGCGAGCGTCAGTGCCTCGCTCCTACCGGCGTCGCGCGAATGTGTCCAGGCCGCTTCGGTCGTGTCGCGCCAATGAACGCGATATCCCGCGGCGGGGGAGCCCGGCGACGCAGTCCACGACAGCCGGGTATCCGGCGTGACCGCACCGGCGATCTTGACGTTCGTGGGCGGCGGCGGCGCCGAGGCCATCGACGCGGCGGCGAGCGCATTGGTGGCGGTCACCTTGGCGAGATAATCGAAATCGAGATTCGCCGGGATATCGCCGTACGCTATGCCGTCCTCCGTGCGTAAATCCTGGTGTTGGTGTCGATAGTTCTCCGCATTCTCGGTGAAGCGCACCGCAGGCATGCCCAGTGCGTTGAATGCCGAATGATCGCCGCCACGGCCGAAGCGGTCGAGACGATACACCAGCGCCACGGTCCACTCGGGCATATAGCTTTCCGCGACGGCTTTGGCGTAACGCGCCACGTTGCGTGAAGCCGAATCGTCCTCGCCGCCCTCGAAGCGCCGCTGCGTGGCCTCCTCGACGGTTTCAGTGGCGCGCGTGCCTTCGGAGAACAAGCGCAGGCGCGTGTTGTTCACGATGCCGTTCTGCCCGCGAGAAGCGCCGACGATATCGTTGTTGAGATCCGCCTCGACCCGCCAGCCCTTCGCCTTCGCATAGCCGGCGAGCAGCGTGCCGCCGTACAGATCCTGCTCCTCGCCCGACAGCACGCCGTAGACTAGCGTTGCCGGGAACTTATAACGGCTCAGAATTCTCGCGGCCTCGATCACCACGGCGACTCCCGAGGCATCGTCGTCCGCGCCGGGCGCATCGGCGGTTGCATTCATGAGATTGCTGACGCGCGAATCGATATGTCCGGTCAACACGACGACCCGCTCGGGATCGGTGCTGCCCTTCTGAATCGCGACCACGTCGACGATCTCGGCCGGCTTGGGCACGCCCTCGCCGGTAACCGTCTGCGATGGCATCACGACGGTGAGGCACCCGCCGCAATCGCGGCTGATCTGTTCGAATCGAGATTGCGCCCAACGGCGCGCGGCACCGATGCCGCGTTTTGGCGACGCGGTATCCGACAGGGTGTGGCGCGTGCCGAAGCCGACCAACGCCTGGACCGTGATCTGCAACTGTTTGGGATCGGGCGAGCCTGCGATTTCCCGCAGCCTCGGCTGCTCGGCCGCCGCCGCGGCGCAGGCCGCGGCACCCAGCATCAGGATCGCGCAAAACCGGGTCACGTGCGCGGGCTCAGTATTGCCGTCAACAGGTCGGGGCGGGACGCATCGCGCTCGAGGTGCGGATGGCGCTCATGACCCGCATAAAGCAGATCGATCGTCTTGAACATGTCGTCCTTCTGTATCAGCAAACGGATGGTGCGCTGCTCGGTGCCGCCTGCCTTGAGGGCATCGGCGAGCACATCTTTTGAATATTTCCGGTCATCGATGGCAATCAAGTTCGAGCCGGGCGCGATCCCCGCCACATCGGCGGGCGTGCCGGGCACGACCGTGGAAATGACCGCTCCCTCGTCCTTGAGCAAAAATCCGAGGGAGTAAGACAGGTCGGTAGTCTTCGAGAGGGCGTTTTCGCCCTTCTCGACGGCCGTGGGCTCTGCAGTGAACGTCAGGTGCCAACCGCTGGCGGCGAGCCCCTCGAGCGGCGCGTCGGGCTGCAGTCGATTGAGGCGCAGGGTCCAGAAATCACGCCAGTCGTACGGCATGACGGCGTTGAGCGCTTTGACTATGTCATTGAAGTCGTAGGGCAGCACTTTGGGAGCGGTGTTGGGCAAGCCATAGAAAAGCCGGCAAAAATCATCGAGACTCTTGGCGCCGTGGGTGTTCGTGCGGATCAAGGCGTCCGCCTCCATCCAAAGCATCGCCGATTCGGGGTAGAAATCCGTCGAGCGGGTTCTCGCACTCCAACCCGCAGCCTCGATGTAGCCCAGCTGTGCCGCAACCGCGGTGTCGGCGAGAGGACGCCACTCGCGGCCCTTGCGCGTCTGCAGCCAGGCGGCGGCATCGGCCCATTGATCGCGCGCGTCTTCGAGGGAGGCGAAGCCGCTGCGCGCGTCGAGCACCATGCCGAGATACTCGGTGAGGCCCTCGTACACCCACAGCAGCTCGCCGCGCATCGGCGCATCATAGTTGCCGGTGGCAAGACCAATGGGGCGCCGATACTTGCCGTTCCAGGAATGCACATACTCGTGAGACAGCAGCCCCAGCACGGAGGCGCTGCGGCGCAATTCGTCGTCGATGAGCGAGCGCTCGTTGCTACGATTGTCGCTCGACTGATGGTGTTCAATGCCCTCGAATTTGATCTGGTCGCTCAGGGTCCATAGGAAGTGATACTCGTTGTAGTGGGTTGCGCCGAACAGCGCCGTGGCTTCTTGGACCAGCTTGCGCAGCTGCGCCGTCGAGGTTGCCGAGATACCGAGTGCCGCCTCGCTGTCGGCCGCCAGATGCAGGTACACCGCCGGCGCGCCTCCCAGCGAAACGGTTCGGAAATGGCGTCCGGACAGCACCGGCGAATCGATCAAGGTGGTGAGCGACACCTCGGCGAACCGAGTGGTATCCCCGGCGGTATTCAACGGCGGCAGCGCCGTTCCGAAGCTCCAACCGGCGGGCAAGCGCAGCCGCGCCTCGTACTGCAGATCGTCGGACTGAGCGCCCGCCGGGTACAGCACCAATTGGTTCCAGAGAATCAGGGCGATCGACTCGGTGCTGGTGCGGTCCGCGTTGTTGTCGGTCGCATCCGGTACCGCATCCACTTCGAACGCCACGTCGAGCGTGCTCGATCCGGTCGGAACGTCAAGATGGAAAGCGTACATGTTGTCGGCGTCGCGCCGCCAGGCGATGGGCTGCCCGTTACTCGAGAACTTGAGCCCTGACAAGCCGGCGATGGGGCCATCGGGGGAATGCTCGCCGGGGAGCCACTTCGGATACAGCAAGGTCAGTTTGCCCGGCTTGACCGGCAGGACGAGATGAACCCGCTCGACACCGCGTGGTGCTTCACGCGCATCGACCTCGACGCTGGCTGGGGCCGCAGCCCAAGCAGTGATGAACATCGAGGACGCGAGAACGGCGCCGAGCAACCGGCAGGTCAGGCTTAGCATCTTCTCATAGCTCCCTTGTTTGTACTCTTGCGGAGGCGGCAGTGTCGATGATCCGGGTGGCGACGGCAAGACGATTGGCACAACCTCCCCCTCGAGGAGGATGGTAATTTCCTGCGCTTGAGGGCATAACAGCGCGAGGTAGCAGGCAAAAAGGGGTTCGAGGTGACAGCTTTTCCGATTGAGCGAGTTCGAAGTCAGTTTCCGGCCTTGAGCGCCGCCGCCGTCTTCCTCGACAACCCCGCGGGCACGCAAGTGCCGCGGTCCGTGATTGAGGCGGTTTCCGCCGCGATGGCCGGCGCCGCCAGCAATACCGGCGGATATTTCCAGGCATCCATGGACGCGGACGCGGTCGTGACCCGAGCGCATGAGGCCATGGCGGAACTGCTCGGCGGAGCCTCGGGTCGAGAGATCGTCATCGGTCAGTCGATGACCATGCTGACGTTCCAGATATCGCGCTCGCTCGGTCGCAGCTGGAATCCCGGCGATGAGATCATCGTCACCCGCATGGATCACGAGGGCAATGTCTCGCCTTGGCTCAGGCTGGCGGAGGAGCGCGGCCTGACAGTCCGTTGGCTGCCCATCAATCGTGACAGTTGGCGCATCGAGCCGGAGGACCTGCGGCCGTTGCTCTCGGATAAGACGCGTCTGCTGGCCCTGAACTATGCGAGCAACATGACGGGCTCCATCAATCCCGTAGCGGAATTGAGCTCACTCGCGCAGGGCGCCGGTGCCCTGGTGTACGTGGATGCCGTGCAGCTGGTGCCCCACCGACTTGCGGATGTTGCAAAACTTGGCTGCGATTTTCTGGCCTGCTCATCGTATAAATTCTTTGGACCCCACCTCGGCGTGCTTTGGGGGAGGGAGAAGCTGCTGTCCGACCTTTATCCCTACGCGGTGCGCTGCGCGCCGCAAGCACCTCCCGGACGGCACGAGATCGGTACGTCTCAGACCGAGCTCTTCGCAGGCTTAACAGCTGCGGTTGACTACCTGGTGTGGCTGGGCGAGCAGAACGGCGCCGCCGGCGACCGGCGCGAGAAATTGAACGGCGCCTACCGCGCAGCCACCGACTATGAAACGCCCCTGACGCAACGTTTGATCGATGGGCTCCTGGAGACACGCGGCGTTCAAATACAGGGCATCGCGAGGGCTGATTCTCTGACCGAGCGAGTACCCACCGTCTCCCTCACCCATCCGCGCCACCGGTCCTCGTCGCTCGCTCAGGCTCTCGCGCGAGAGGGGATCAACGTGTGGTCCGGTCACAATTACGCGTACGAACTCGCCAAATATCTCGGTCTCGATGAACAGGAAGGGGTCTTACGCATCGGGTTGGCTCACTACAACACGGCGGCGGAGGTAGATCGGATCGTGCGGTCCCTGAGCGTACTGCTTCAATAGTCCGCGCATGCCGACCAGCTCATGGCTTGATCGAGGGATTCCGACGCGCAAAGTGCTGTTGTCTGTCGGCGTGTTGATGAGCGCGACACCGTCGCTTCAAGCCGCCGACTACACACTGCTCGCAACTCCGCAGACCGTCGAGTGGGGTTACTACTCCGCCGACGCGAAGCCCGCGCTGACCGTACACTCGGGCGATACGGTACGAATCCAATCGCTCTCGACCTGCGGCTCGCGCGCGGAAATGATGAGTCACGGCGTCAAGGCGCGGGACATCCCGCCCTATACCGACCCGATCGACAAGGCGGAACCGAAGGATATTGGAGGAGGGCACATTCTGACCGGTCCCGTCGCGATCGCCGAGGCCGAGCCCGGCGACGTGCTCGAGGTTCAGATTCTCAAAGTAGACCTCGACGTCGACTTTGCCTGCAACACCTTCGGTCTCGGCTTCGGCTTCTTGCCCATGGAATATCCCTATACCCGCTATAAAATCATCCCCCTCGATCGCAAGACAATGATCGGCAAGTTCGCCCCGGGCATCGAATTGCCGCTGCGGCCTTTCTTCGGCAGCATGGGCGTCGCTCCGGCCGAGGGCAGGCTCGACAGCGCGCCGCCGTTCGCGCACGCCGGCAACATGGATAACAAAGAGCTCGTCGCCGGCACCACGCTGTACGTGCCGGTGGCGGCGAAGGGCGCATTGTTCGAGGCCGGCGATGGACATGCCGGACAGGGCAATGGCGAGGTCGACATCGAGGCCCTCGAGACCTACCTCTCAGGCACCTTTCGCTTCATCGTGCACAAAAACCGCCACCTGCTGTGGCCGCGCGCCGAGACCCCCGAGTACTACATCTCCATGGGCTTCAGCAAGGATCTGAAGGAAGCCACCGAGCACGCGGTGCGCGACATGATCGAATTCCTCGTGGAGGAAAAGCATCTGAACCGCGATGACGCCTACATGCTCTCGAGCGTCGCGGTGGACGTCGACATCACGCAGCTCGTCGACGGCAACGTCGGCGTACACGCGCTGCTACCGAAAAAAATCTTTACCCGTGCGGCGCCGCCCTGAGGGTCGGGCGCCGAGCATCGTTCGCTCGACTGCCTCCTCCTCTGGGAGGATGGCGACTGGCGAGACGATAAGGCATAAGGTCGGGTCGCAGCACCGGTTCCAAGCCTCTCTCGATGCCCACGCCACATAACATTAAGTACAGGTTCGAAGGATGAAAAGGTTATTCGCCTTGGCTCTGCTGTTGATCGCCGCGCCACTCTATGGGCAGGTGCTCGCGATCCGGGCGGGCGCCGTCATCGACCCCGCGCAGGGCGTCAGCGCCAAGGACCAAGTCATCCTGGTCGAGAATGGCAAGATCAAGGCGATCGGCGCCGGCCTCGCCATTCCTGCGGGCGCACGAGTCATCGACCTGTCTCACGAATGGATGACTCCCGGCCTGATCGATGCGCACACGCACATGACGCTCACCGAGTACAGCCAAGAGGTGCCGTTCGAGACGTACTACTTGAATCAAAGCTCGACCTTGCGCGGCCTGCATGGTCTGCACAACGTCATGCAGGTGCTGCAAGCCGGATTCACCTCCTTGCGCGACGTGGGGAACAGCGCCGAATGGGTGATGGGCGACGTGCGCCGCGCCATCGAAGTCGGTTGGTTCGCGGGTCCCACGATCATCGATTCCGGCAAGATCATTGCGCCCTTCGGCGGCCAGTCGCAGAACATTCCACCCGAGCAGGGACGGTTCTGGCGGTACGAGTACATCGATGCGGACGGCCCCGCCGAAATCCGCAAGGCCGTACGCACCAACATCTATTACGGCGCCGGCGTGATCAAGCTGGTGGCGGACAACAATCGGTACCACTATTCGGTCGATGAGATTCGCGCCGCGGTCGACGAGGCGCATCGTGCCGGCCTCCCGGTCGCCGTGCACTGTTACACCGGGGATGCGGCCGAAAACGCCATCGAGGCGGGTGTCGATTCCATCGAACATGGCTTCGAGCTCACCGATGCACAGCTCAAGCGCATGAAGGAGAAGGGCATATTCCTGGTCGGCACCGATATTCCGCGGGCACATCTCGACATCTATGGCAACGACGGCGGCCTTTTGCCGGAGCCGGCGGTGCTCGCCCCGCAAATCATCGATCGACTGAAGCGCGCCCACCGGATCGGCGTGCGCATGGCTTTCGGCACGGACACGACGATCGACATGCCGGGGCGCACGCGGGCCGACCTGATGTTCGATTATCTCGCCGTGTGGCGTGCAGCCGGTATCCCGCCGGCCGATATATTGCGCGCCATGACCGTCGATGCGGCTGAGCTCCTGCGAATCAATAAAGCCCGCGGCAGCATCGCCGTGGGATTGAGCGCCGACCTGGTGGCAATGCCCGCGAATCCCCTCGATGACATCGAGAATTTGCGCCGTATCGATTTTGTCATGAAGGACGGCAAGATCGTGCGCCGGCCCTAGGTCGTGAGAGGCGCCGCGGGCGCGCGTTCGACGCCGGGGCAACACAGAAGAAAACGAGAGGGATGATCCATGACGAGAAGCAGACAGCGAAAAATACGCCGCAGCATGCGGCCCGATGTGACGCGGCCGCGGCCCCGGCGACATTCCTTGCTCGCGAGAGCGCTACCGTTGGCGTCCGCGATCATCGCCTGCTTGAACACGGCCCAGGCCCAGCAGGCGGCCCCGGCACAGCAGGCGGCGCCTTCCGGCACTCTCGAGGATATCGTTGTTACGGCACAGAAGCGCGCGGAGAATCTGCAAAACGTCGCGGTCAGCATCACGGCGCTGGGTACGGAGCAACTGGAGCAACTGCACGTCCAGACCTTCGACGATTACGTCCAGTATCTGCCGAGCGTGTCCATAAGGTCGACGGGGCCCGGACAAGACAAAGTTTACATGCGCGGCGTATCGAGCGGCGGCGACGGCGTTCATGATGGACCGGCTCCGAGCGTCGGCGTCTATCTGGACGAGCAGCCCGTCACGACCATCCAGGGCGTGCTTCCCATCCATGTATACGACATCGCGCGCGTAGAGGCGCTGGCCGGACCGCAAGGGACCCTGTACGGCGCCAGTTCCGAAGCCGGGACCTTGCGTATCATCACGAACAAGCCGCAGTTCGACGAGCTGAAGGGAGCCTACGACGTTCAAGCCAATGACGTGGCACACGGCCGCCCGGGCTACACGGCCGAGGGCTTCATCAACATACCCATCAATTCGGCAGCGGCGATCCGGCTGGTCGGCTGGTACGAAAAGGACGGCGGCTACATCAACAACGTCCCGGGTTCGCTGACCTATCCCGCTACTTATTCCAACGGTGCACCCGGGTCCCCGTTTACCATCAGCAATACGCCGACGCCGGGCAATCCGGCTCCGTATACGACTTACACCGGCACGGCGAAGAATGCCTACAACGACGTCGAGACCGTCGGTGCACGGGCGGCGTTGCGTATTGCACTGGGTGACAACTGGACCGTTACGCCCACGCTCCAGGGCCAAGGGCTCAAGTCGAATGGCCTCTTCGCCGAGGAGCAAACCAGAACAGTGCCTGGATACACGGGGCTGTATCCGACGCTCGGCAATCTCGAGGTGCAGCACTTCTATCCGGAAACCCAAACGGACGACTGGACCCAGGCGACGCTCACGATCGAGGGCAATATCAGCGACTTCGATCTGACCTACGCGGCGGGCTTCTTGCATCGCAACTCGACGCAGGCGTCCGATTACGCCGACTATGCGCTCGCGTATCAGATCGCCTATACGCGCGGACCGAAGTATTTCGCGGACAACGCCGGCAATGCCATCAACCCGACGCAGCAGATCACGGACACCGATAGCTACAAGATGTACAGCCACGAGCTGCGTGTCACGACGCCGAAGGACTTTCCGGTTCGCGCCACATTCGGGGCCTTCACCCAGCTCCAGGACGACGCCTACGTACAAAACTACGCCATCCCGGGCCTCGCCACTTCCGAAAGCGTGGGCGATTGGCCGGGTACCTGGTATTTGACCGATCAGCGGGAGCTCCGGCGCGACTACGCGGGATTCGGTGAGGTGACGTGGGATGTTACGTCTCACATCAGCCTGCTCGGCGGAATTCGTTACTATACGTACGATAATGCGTCACAGGGCTTTTCCGGTTTTGAATCGTCGGAGTCGAAGTGCGCGGATCCGACGCTGCGCGATCCATACGGCGGCCCGTGCCAAAATCGATTCGAGGTGGCGACGGGCAGCGGCACGACGCCCAAATTCACCGCGACCTACAAGTTCGACGACCACCATTTGGTGTATGCGACTGTCTCGAAGGGATACCGTCCGGGCGGACCCAATACGATAGGACCTCAGTACCAGGCGGACACTTTGCAGAATTACGAAATGGGCTGGAAGACCAGCTGGCTGGGTAACACGCTGCGCGTCAATGGTGCGATCTTCCAGGAAGACTGGAAAGAGTTCCAGTTCTCCTACCCGGGGCAGTACGGCATCATCGAAACCAAAAACGCGGGCGGTGCGCGGATTCGCGGGATCGAGACCTCGGTCGACTGGGCGGCCTCGAATGAGCTGACGTTGGGCGGCGGCTTCACGTTCCTGAATCCGATCTTGACGGTGCCCTACTGCAAGTATCCGGATCAGAACGGCAACGTCCAAGCGGCGAGCTGCATCAACTACAACGGCACTACGCCGGTCGCGGAACCCTTTGCGGCACCTGTCGGACAGCAACTCCCCAACACGCCCAAGTTCAAAGGTAATCTCACCGCGCGGTACGAACTCCCCTGGGCCGGCGAATGGCAGCCCCATGTTCAAAGCTCCTTGGTGTATCAGTCGGCGGTTTGGGATGATTTGCGCACTGCGGATCGCGAGGCCCTCGGCCAGCAGCCCGCCTTCGCGCTGGTCAACGCGAGCATCGGTGCGGAGAAGGGCGGGCTTGGGGTCGAGTTGTTCGTCAATAACGTGTTCGATCGGTTGGCTGAGAACTATCGCTATGCCGAGTGCAACTCCACCGTATGCGGAGCGCAGGCGGTGTATGCCAACGTCTACAAGCCACGCCTGATCGGGTTGAAGTTTTCGCAGAGGTTCTAGCGTACTTCGCGCACAACGCGATGTAGTTACACATTTGCGGCGGCGCGGATGCAGCGGCGCGGCGTAACCATATTGTTCGGGGCCATGCCGCTTGCGGCAGCCAGCCATAAGCGGCCGGGTGGTTATTTTTGGTTTTGCCGACCGTGCGACGGATCGAGGCGCTTGCGCGCATGACGACCCACCAAGAAGAGCGCGCCAAGGCCGAGTACACCGGTGCCGGCCATCGCGTAGGAGGCGTAGCTCTCGTGGCCCAGGGCACCGTACATGCGCTCCAACCCGACTCCGGCGCCGAACCACGCGCCAAGCACCACGGCCGAGACAGCGAGAGATTGGAGGAGAAAACGTCCGAACGGAGCCGCCGCCATGCCCGCCGTTACCAGGATGGGTCCATAGAGTCCGTATGCGAATTTAGAGACCACAAGCGTCATGAACATATTGTCTCGCCAGGCGGCTTTGAGCGGCAGGACCGTGTCACGCAAAAGCCGCGTCCGCTCGGCGAACGCGCGTACTTTCGGTTTGCTCTCCACCCAACGGCCGAGCCAGTAGTAGGCCGTGTCCTGGAAGAACGCGCCGAAAGCGATGATTGCGGCGGCATAACCGGCATTGATTTTGCCAGTAGCAACACCGGCGCCGGCTGCCACTGCCACGATCG
>DATAYO010000119.1:0-6890 GCA_036272515.1 Steroidobacteraceae bacterium
CCTTGCCGGACGGAGAGTCCTCCATCCCGATGATCTGGCCGCGCCGGCGGTTCAAGTCGCCGACGATATCGCCGTAATAGTCCTCGGGCGTCACGACCTCGACCTTCATGATGGGCTCCAGGAGCACGGGCTTCGCCTTGCGAAAGCCTTCCTTGAAGCCCATCGAACCCGCGATCTTGAACGCCATCTCGTTCGAGTCGACGTCGTGATAGGAGCCGTCGAAGATCGTCACTTTCACGTCGACGATGGGATAGCCCGCGATGACGCCCGTCTGCACGGCTTCCTGCACGCCCTTGTCCACCGCCGGAATGAATTCGCGCGGCACGGACCCGCCGACGATGGCATTCACGAACTCGTAGCCCGTGCCTGCCGGCTTGGGCTCGATCTTGAGCCACACGTGGCCGTACTGGCCGCGGCCGCCCGACTGGCGCACGAACTTGCCCTCGGACTCGACGCTGCCGCGGATGGTCTCGCGGTAGGCGACCTGGGGCTTGCCCACGTTCGCCTCGACCTTGAATTCGCGCTTCATGCGGTCGACGATGATTTCGAGGTGCAGCTCGCCCATGCCGGAAATGATGGTCTGTCCGGACTCCTGGTCGGTGTGCACGCGGAACGAAGGATCTTCCTTCGCCAGGCGCTGCAGGGCCAGACCCATCTTTTCCTGATCGACCTTGGTCTTCGGCTCCACCGCCACCGAGATGACGGGCTCCGGGAACTCCATTTTCTCCAGGACGATGACCTTGTGCGGATCGCACAGCGTGTCGCCCGTGGTTACATCCTTGAGCCCCACCGCGGCCGCGATGTCGCCCGCGCGCACCTCCTTGATCTCGGAGCGCTCGCTGGCATGCATCTGCAACAGCCGCCCGATGCGCTCGTTGCGGTTCTTGTTCGGGACGAACACCTGATCGCCCGAGCTCAAGGTTCCCGAGTACACGCGGAAGAAGGTGAGATTCCCCACGAACGGATCGTTCAGGATCTTGAAGGCGAGTGCCGAAAAAGGGTCCGCATCGTCGGCCTTGCGCGTCAATTCCTCGCCCCGCTCGCCGTGTCCCTTCACCGGGGGAACATCGACGGGCGAGGGCATGTATTCGACGACGGCGTCGAGCACCGCCTGCACGCCCTTGTTCTTGAAGGCCGAGCCGCAGGTGACCAGACAGATGTCGTTCTTGAGCGCACGCGCCCGCAAGCCCCGCTTGATGTCCTCGACCGACAGATCGCCGCTCTCGAGGTACTTGTTGAGGAGTTCGTCGGAGCCTTCCGCCGCCGCCTCGATCATCTTGGCGCGCCAGGTCTGGCACTCCTCCAGCATGTCGGCCGGAATCTCGCGGTACTCGAACTTCATGCCCTGGGTCTCTTCGTCCCAGAAGATCGATTTCATCTTGAGGAGGTCGACCACGCCGACGAATGCGTCCTCGGCGCCGATGGGCAGCTGGATGGGGACGGGATTACCGCGCAGACGCGTGCGGATCTGGTCCACGCAGCGCAGGAAGTTCGCGCCGGCCCGGTCCATCTTGTTGACGAACGCGATGCGCGGCACGCGGTACTTGTTCATCTGCCGCCATACCGTTTCCGATTGCGGCTGCACGCCGGAAACCGCGCAATAGACGGCGATCGCCGAATCGAGCACGCGCAGGCTCCGCTCCACCTCGATGGTGAAGTCGACGTGGCCGGGAGTATCGATGATGTTGATTCGATGCTCGGGGAAGCTCTTGTCCATCCCCTTCCAGAAGCAGGTGGTCGCCGCGGCGGTGATGGTGATGCCGCGCTCCTGCTCCTGCTCCATGTAATCCATCACGGCCGCGCCGTCGTGCACTTCACCGATCTTGTGGGAGACGCCGGTATAGAAAAGAATGCGCTCGGTCGCGGTGGTCTTGCCCGCATCGATGTGCGCAGAGATGCCGATGTTGCGATATCGCTCGATGGGCGTCGTACGTGCCACGGTTCTTTACCTCGGTGTAGGCGACCCGCTGCCGCCCAGCTCACTTCTATATGAGGTCGGGCCGGCGATTTGCCACCCGCCGCCTCTCGCCGCTTACCAGCGGTAGTGCGCGAACGCCTTGTTGGCCTCGGCCATGCGGTGGGTGTCTTCGCGCTTGCGGACCGCGGCGCCGCGGTTTTCGGCGGCCTCCAGCAGTTCGGCGGCGAGCCGGTGCGCCATCGATTTCTCGCTGCGATCGGTCGCGGCCTCGATGACCCAGCGCATGGCAAGGGTCTGGCGCCGATTCGCACGCACTTCGACGGGGACCTGGTAAGTAGCGCCGCCCACGCGGCGAGACTTCACTTCGACCACCGGCTTCACGTTGTCGAGGGCCTGCTGCAAGACCGCGATGGCGTCGCCGCCCGCTCGGCCGGTCTTGTCGCCGATCCGGTCGATGGCGCCGTAGACAATCTTTTCCGCGACCGACTTCTTGCCGCGCTCCATCACCATGTTGATGAACTTGGCCAACATGTCGTTTCCGAATTTCGGATCCGGAAGAATGGTGCGATGAGGGGCTGCTGCTCTGCGAGACATGGGGAAACCTTCTTATGCCTTGATTCCGGCTTTACTTCTTCGGACGCTTCGCGCCGTACTTCGAACGCCCCTGGCGGCGGTCGCCGACGCCGGCGCAATCGAGCGCACCGCGGACAGTGTGGTAGCGCACGCCCGGCAAATCCTTGACGCGGCCGCCGCGGATCAGCACGACCGAGTGCTCCTGCAAATTGTGGCCCTCGCCACCGATGTAGCTCGACACCTCGTAGCCATTGGTCAGGCGGACGCGACAAACCTTGCGCAGGGCGGAGTTGGGCTTCTTCGGCGTGGTGGTGTACACCCGCGTACAGACGCCGCGCTTCTGCGGGGACGCCGCCAACGCCGGAACTTTGGACTTCCAGGCGGGCTCATTGCGTCCGGTACGGATCAGTTGGGTCGTCGTCGCCATAAATACCTTTGAGAGCCGGCTCTAACACAAGCCCGGCCGGTGGAAAAAACGTAAAGCATTCCGCGCCTTTGGTCCAAGGCGACAAGGCCGGCGATTCTAGGAACCGCATGCCCGGGTGTCAAGGCGCACGCCGCCAGGGTAGCGGACTTCCCGCCCGGGCGCGCCGGGAGGAGTCATTTCTGCGGGATCACGGTCGATTCATGGGTTGACGGCCCCGGCGCGGAGAGGGGTAAATAGCTACCAGGGCAATTGCTCCCGCTTCCAGGATGAGACCATCGACCAGCGGGGGAGGCTGACCGCTGAGAGAGAGTCACGCAGTCGAATCGAGCTGCGCCGCGTCCTCCCGGTGCTCTGGAAGCACCTTCCCCCTGCAACGTTCCCGCCTGTGGCCAGCATCGGGAAAGCTTGGAACGAACCGTGCGCCGCGCTTCACGTCGCGCGGGCCTTTCCTTTGTAAACGACGCCGGCGCAGGGATTGGCGCCGAGGTTATAGCAAAGCTCCGCCGGCCGCTCGATCCGCCACAGTGCGAAGTCCGCCCGTTTGCCGACCTCGAGGGTGCCGATCAGCCCCTCCCGGCCCAGGGCGCGAGCTGCCTCCCGCGTCGCGCCCGCGAGCGCCTCCTCGGGCGTCAGTCCGAACAAGGTGCAGCCCATGTTGAGAGCGAGCAACAGTGACATCCCGGGCGAGGTCCCGGGATTGCCGTCGGTGGAGACGGCTATCGGCACGCCGGCGGCGCGCAACAGCGGCACCGGCGGGGAGGTGGTCTGCCGCAAGGTGAAGTAGGCGCCCGGCAGGAGCACCGCTACGGTGCCGGCTGTGGCGAGGGCGCGGGCGCCGCCCGCGCTCAGATACTCCAGATGGTCGGCGGAGAGCGCGCGGTAGCGGGCCGCCAGTTCCGCCGCGCCCATGTCGCTCAGCTGTCCCGCATGCACATGCGCACGCAGACCCAGGCGCTGCGCCGCCCCGAGAAATGCTTCTGTCTCCTCCAAGGTGAAGGCGATGGTCTCGCAGAACGCGTCCACCGCATCCACGAGGCCCGCCGCGGCGAGCGACTCGAGCCACGGGCCGCTCACGGCGGCCACGTATTCGCGGCGCCGATCGCGGAACTCGACCGGCAGGGCGTGCAGGCCCAGGAACGTGGTCTCGATCGAGATGGGCAACTCGCGCGCGAGCGCGCGGGCAACCTCGAGCATGCGGCGCTCGCTCGGCAGGTCGAGTCCATATCCCGATTTCACCTCGAGGGTGGTGACCCCCTCGGACATGAGCCGGCGCACGCGCCCCCGCGCAGCCGCGCTCAGGGTCTCGAAGTCGGCGCTCCGCGTCGCGTTCACGGTGGATTGAATGCCGCCGCCCGAGCGCGCGATCTCCTCATAGGGCACGCCGCACAGGCGCTGCTCGAACTCCGCCACCCGATTGCCCCCGTAGACCAGATGGGTATGGCAGTCGATCAGGCCCGGGGTCATCCAAAGTCCCGCGACATCCTCGGTGGGCACTGCGCGCGAGGCGGCCAGGCGGCGTCCGTCGTCGGCGGAGCCGATCCAGGCGATATTCTCGCCCTTCACTGCGAGCGCGGCGTGCTCCAATCTGCCATAGGCAGTGCGCCCCGCGACCATGGTCGCGACGCTCATGCCGACCCATACCCGGTCCCAATCGTCGCTGGAGGATGTCCGCTGCACTGACCCGCCCGTACTTGTTGCCCTTCGACCGATGATACGGCAAGCTCGCCTGCCTATACAGGTATAGGCAGGCAGCATGGAACGGCACTTTCGCTTGAAGTGGGCGCTACTCGAGAGCGGTTGGCAACCCGACGTGCGGGTCGCGGTCGACGGCGAGGGGCGCATCGCCCGCATCGAGACCGCCCGTGCAGCCGAGCAGGCCGCCGGCGCGGCCATGGTTGAGCCGGTTGCAGGCTTCGTCGTGCCCGGCATGGCGAATGCGCACAGCCATGCATTCCAGCGCGGCATGGCCGGCAACACCGAATACCGGCTCTCCGCGCGCGACAGCTTCTGGACCTGGCGCCACGCCATGTACGCGCTCGCCAATCGCATCACGCCGGCAGACCTCGAGCTGCTCGCGGCACAGCTTTTCGTGGAGATGCTGAGATCGGGCTATACGACGGTCGCGGAATTTCATTATCTGCACCGCCGGGCCGACGGGGCGGCGTATGCCGAGCCGAATGAGCTTTGGCAGGCGGTCGCGAGTGCCGCAGCAACCGCGGGCATCGGCCTGACCTTTCTGCCGACGCTCTATCAAACCAGCGACTTCGGCGCGCAGCCGTTGAGGCGCGAGCAATCGCGATTCGCGATGGCCACGGACGAGTTCCTGCGCGCCGTCGAAGCGCGCGTCGGCGCGCAGCGCCGGCAGCCCGTTCCGCTCTTGCGCAATGGCGCCGCCTTTCACTCCCTGCGCGCCGTGCCGCTCGAGACCGTGCGCGAGGTGGCGCTCAGCCTGCAATCCATCGATGCGCAGTTGCCGGTGCATATCCACATCGCGGAGCAGCTGAAAGAGGTCGAGGCGTGCCGAGCGAGCACCGGGCGCCGGCCGATCGAGCTGTTGCTCGATACCGGCGTCGTGGACGAGCGCTGGTGTCTGGTGCATGCGACGCACGCCACGCCCGCCGAGCTGCAAGGCATCGCAGCCGCGCGCGCGGCGGTCTGCGTGTCCATCAGCACCGAGGCCAATCTGGGCGATGGGTTCTTCGATGCGGCCCGCTTTCTTGGGTCGAATGGCCGCCTCTGCATCGGCTCTGACAGTCAGGCGTCGGTGTGCCCTGCGGAGGAGCTGCGCTGGATGGAATACCAGGCGCGGCTGCGTAAGCGTCGGCGCGGTGTGCTCGCCGAGTCGAGCGAGCCGCACGTCGGAACGCGCCTGTGGCGCGATGCCGCGCGCCATGGCGCCGCTGCATTGGGTCAACCGGCCGGGGTGATCGCGGCGGGCGCACGCGCGGATTGGGTCGTGCTCGATCCGGACCACGCCAGCATGGTCGGAGCGCGCGAGGCCACGGCGCTCGATCATCTCATCTTCGCCGGCGGCAGCGCCGCCATTCGCGATGTCATGGTGGGCGGCCACTGGGTCGTGCGCAATCGACGGCACGGCGCCGAGGAGCGTCTCGCGGAGCCTTTCAAGGATCTGATGCGGCGGCTGGCGGCGGACGGCGCGCCGACCGCGCTCACGGCCAGCCCTTGATCACCCGCAAAGATGACTTACCCGCAAGGTTGACTGTACCTGTATATACAGGTTAGTCTCGACGCATGAACACGAAGGCGAGCGCGGCCTTGCAGCCGCTCTACTTGAAGGTCAAGCGCCACATCCTCGACAACATCGGCTCCGGCAAATGGGCGGTATCCTCGCGCGTGCCGTCCGAGAACGAGATCGTCAAGACGTTCGGGGTGTCGCGCATGACTGCAAATCGCGCGCTCAAGGAGCTGAGCGATGAGGGCGTCGTGGTGCGCATCGCGGGCGTCGGCAGTTTCGTCGCCGACCGGCATGCGCGCGCGCATCCCCTGGAAATCCGCGGCATCGCCGACGAGATCCACGAGCGCGGCCACATTCATCGTGCCGAGATCGTGAGCCTCGAGCGGGTACGCGCGGCCCCGGACCTCGCCGCGGACTTCGGCGTGGCACCGCGCAGCGAGCTCTACCGCTCCCTGATCGTGCACTACGAGAACGACCGCGCGGTGCAGCTCGAGGACCGTTACGTGTCGCCCGCGCTCGCGCCCGATTACCTGAACGTCGATTTCACCCGAACCACGCCCTACGAGTACTTGATCCGCGTCGCGCCGCTGCAGGAGGCCGAGCACGTGCTGCGTGCCGTGATGCCCGACGATACGACCCGCCGGCTCCTGGCCATGAAACGCGACGAGCCGTGCCTGCTGGTGATCCGCCGCACCTGGACGCACGGCGCGATCGCTTCGGTCGCCCGCCTGCACCATCCCGGCGCTCGCTATGAGATGTCGGGACGCTTCCGTCCC
>DATAYO010000120.1:0-22593 GCA_036272515.1 Steroidobacteraceae bacterium
CCTCGGAAGTCGCGCGACATGGAGGTCGTCGTGATCGACGGCGGCTCCAACGACGGAACCGTGGAGCTATTGAAACAGCACGATTCGGAAATCGACTACTGGGAAAGTGAGCCCGATCGCGGCTTGTACGATGCAATGAACAAAGGGATCGCGGCCGCGCGAGGTCGGTTCGTATACCACCTGAATGCGGGCGACCGGCTGCTCTACCTCCCGACCCGCGAGTTACTGGAAGCCGATGCGGAAGGATTCGACGTGGTGTCATTTGCCGTTTCCGTCGATGGCGTTCGATACTTTGTTCCCGCTGCCGGATGGCGACTGAGGATCAACAACACCTGGCATCACCAGGGAACTTTCTACCGAAAATCGACGTTTCCGGGATATGACCTCAAGTACAAGGTTTTCGCCGATTTCGACGCGAACCAGCGCCTGGCGCTCAAAGAGATTCGTGTCCGATTGAGCAAAACCGTCGTTGCTCTGCATACGTCTGGCGGCGCTTCATATCAGCGGCGAAACGCGGGGGAGCTCTATCAGGTCGTGGCGTCGAATTACGGTCTCGCGTACGTGCCGATCACTTGGCTGGATTGCAAATGGAAAGGGCTCAAGCGCCGTTTGGCCGGCCTTGTCGGCCGATCGTGAACATCCTCGCCCTGATCGTGGTGTACAAGACCCGGCTAGATTGCTCCGAGACGCTGCTCACTCTCTCCAGGCAGAATAGTGCGGGACGATTGGAGGTGCTCGTGTGGGATAACAGCCCGCATGAGGCGAGCTTCGCGGAGCGAGCTTGGTTGTCGGCTCAATTCGAGCACGTGAGTTATCGCCATGATGGGCAGAACACGCCCCTCTCGGCTTTGTACAACCACGTTATCGAGCGGCATCTCCACCATCCGGTCCGAAAGCATGATTACTTGATCTTGCTTGACCAGGATTCGAACTTGGAATCTGCATTTCTTCTGAAAATGAGCACGGCGGCCGTGCAGCATCCCGATGTAAATTTGCTTTTGCCCTTGGTCAGGGCTGGTGCCGATGGGCGCCTCGTAAGTCCGGCGAATTTATACTATTTTAGGGGAAGCGCCTGGAAGCGTTTGCGGCTGGGACTGATCAAGTCGCGCTTCACCACCGCCATCAACAGCGGCATGATGATATCGGTTGATTATCTGACGAACGGCTTTCCCGGCTATCCTCCCGAGATTCCATTTTACGGAACCGACAACTGGCTCTGCCAATCATATGCCGAGAAGAACCGGTGGATCTTCGTCGTCGATACCACCATTAAGCATGACCTTGCGCAGTTCGGTGACGAACCGAATGACGTGAGATTGTGGCGCCACCGTCAGAATATCAAAGCCCTGCGCTTTCTGAACCGGCGCGGCTTCTTCCGCCGGAATTTTTGCTATCTCTACACGACTGGAACCTGTCTGCGCCGCGCCATGCGCTATCGCGATTGGAGATTTCTGCGCTGACTCGAAGTGCATCGTGGCGTCGAAGGGAGTTTTCCTTTACCGCGCGAGCAGGCGTTGGACAAGGTAACGTCATCGGCTTATTTCATTTAGTGTTAGTGTGGGGCGGCAGGCGCGTTTCTACCCTCCGCGTGAGCGTTGTCAAGCGCGGTCTTGCAGCTAGCAGACAAGCGCGCATAATGTGCGTCTAAGCAGCTCAAGAGGCGTCCGGCGCCAGGCTTCACGTCTTTGCAAAATGTCTGCAAATCCGACTTACAGTCGGTGGCAACAGTCTTATGCGCTTGTTGGGCAGACTCCTGCGCCAAAGCCATACCGCCGGTGATCGTCATTAATCCGATGAGTAGAACTATTTTCATTGGGAACTCTCCGAAACCGTGGTTGCCTACGGGCGACCTGCTGGCGCAGGTTTCGTCCAGTATCAACGCAATAGTCAGAAGTTCACGTGGCTGCAGACATGCATCTGACGTAGGACGGTCACACGAGAATTGTAGTCCTACAAAAGCTCGGGGCCGTCGCTCAGCGGGCCGCTTTACAAAGGAAATCGAAAACCGGCCGCGTAGCACCAGCAGGCTTGGACCGGCTAAACGGCTTAACGAGGGATTGCCAATCTGTCCGCAAGGTCCTCTCGGAGCCAGGCCATGCGCCACTGTGCGATCTCCTCCGTTGAGTCTATGATCCGACACCGCTCGGGAAGATCATCCACAACCCGCGGGTAATCGACATTTGCGGCGGTGTCAGAACCTTCTAGTGAGATACAGAATGCCGCTCTCAATCTTGTAGAAGCTGTCCGGCCTCACGCCTTGGATGTCGGTGGACAGTACGTGGTCGCGCGCGACGTTCTGGGCATACCGGAAGTCGACCCCGATATCCCATTTCGGCATGATGTCGCGCCACTGCACGCCGGTGCCGGCGTAGAGGGAGTATGCGGGTGTCGCCAGGTTGTAGCGTGCCACCCCGAGAAAGCCGCTGACCGCAAAATGTTCGGTAAGCCGGCGGCGCCAGTCCACAGCTCGGACCCCGAGGAGCAGGTGGCCGTCTACGTTGCCGTCGACCTCGAGTCGCACGCCGAGGTCGTTCTTGTCGGTCACCGCGCGGCGCGCACCGATCCCGAAGTGCGGACCGAACTCGGTTTGCGTGTTCTCTATCGGCAAGCCCTTTTCCAGATCGATCCGCAAGCGGTTGACGTTCACCCCTGCATCGACGAAGACCTCTGTCCCCGGCTTGCCGTGGTCGCCCTCATCAGCCCCATCGTCCGCTGCATCATCGTCACGAGTGCGTACGTCGCCCCCATAGCGGACGAATCCGGAGATGCGCGAATACGATCCGCCGAAGACATCGCGGCCGGCGTCGACCTCGCCCCCCACGGTGACGCCTTTATAGGGACGGCTGTACCTCACCATGACGTCGAGGTAATGGCGGTAGGGCGGGGGTGGCGGGAACAGTGAGGGAGTGATCACGTAGGCGTAGCTTTGATTCGCCAGCACCCGCACGCGCTCTTCCAGATATCCGCCGAACGGCGGGGTCCAGCCGATTCGCAGCATCTGGCTTCTCGCACCCACACCGTCACCGAAGGATCGCTGGTCACCGCCCCAGTTGCCCGTCACGAGGCCGTTGTTCACCATGCCGTCCAGAAACACGCTGTTGACGTACCAGCCGTTCTGCCATTCGGAAATCTCGTACGTCAGGTCGAAGTGATGCCAGATCCGGGGGAAATCGATGCCCGCGGTGAGCGAGGCTTCACCCAATAGATAGCTCCCGCCGTCCAAGGTATTCTCGCCCGCGTACTGAAAGTACACGGCAAACGGAGTCTTTGCCGGCACAATGAAGCGGCTGATATAGGATGCTTGCTGATTTCCGAGACTTTGCGACGTTCCGCCCGGTTTAAAGAAATCAGTAGCCAGGAAATGCGCGGTGTCCGGCAGGCCCCCACCGCCATATTGCAAGGTGCGGTTGACGCCGATCGACCAGCCGCTGAAGGGCTCGATGGAGAGCTGCATGCCGAAGAGCTTGGGGTTGCCGCGGCTCTGAAGCAGGGTGCCCTGACCCTCGCCGAGAATATGGTCGGAGGTCGACATCCGCTCCCAGAAGAACTCGTATTGAAAGCCGAGCCGGGTGAGCGGCTCCCAGTTCGACACGGTGATCGACGGCCGGGTCGGTGCCTCGGTGCTCTGCAACTGGCTCGAGTCGGTCGCGGGCGACCACCAGTGGTCACGGAAGCCGACGTCCACCTGCGCCCAGTTGAAGCCCAGGGTTAGCATGGACCCCACGGGGACGGTTCGGCCGGAATAGGCAATTGCCCCGGCGCTCGCGATCATATAATCGTTCGGCCGGACGAATCCTTGAGCCGACAGATCCCAGTGGCTGTCCACCGGCAGCCCATACTCATTCGGCACCACATCGCCCTTGCCGTCGTGGGTGACCGAGGCCGTGGCACTCGCGTGAGTCAGCGCATAGTCGCGCGTATAGCGGTCCAGATATCGCGTCACCTTCTCGCACAGCGGCTTGTCGACCTCGCAGGCCGCGGGCAGCGCGGCCTGCACCAGCGCAACCGGGAAGGGACGCTTGAGGATGGGCTCGTTCGCGAGGATCAGCACGCGCTCAATCTGACGCTCCATCTCCGGCTCGAGGTTGAGAGGCAGATAGCCGCTCGCGCCGCCCGCCCCGGCGGTCCTCATCGTCAGCAGCGCCAGGCCGACGACGAACGCGAGGTATCTGAGCATGTGGTTTCGTGAGCTCACGATCAGGACGATCTCCACAAGGCGGGCGGGCCCCGCGGCTTACTTTGCGTCGCAAAGTTCACTCCATTTCGCGTTCGCGGTCAAACGCCGCTCACCAAGCCTGCCGCTCAGCCGCCTTCTGTTGCGCTGCCGCTACAAGTTTGTATGCACCAAAATATACCCGATGGCGAGGTTGTAAATAATGGTGGTTATCGCCTGCACCAGCGGCAACGTGGGTATCTTTTCCGTATTCAGAGGCACCACGATGGTATCGCCGGGCTGGATCTTCAACTCTTGCGACCGCCTGAACCATCCGTGCCGATAGCTTCCCATCACGTCGCCATTGGCGCGTACCACGTAGATACGCTTGCGATCTGCGTTCTGCGTGGCGCCGCCGCTCATTTGAATGTAGGCGTCGCGGTCCAGCCCAGGCTCATAGACGTGGGACGTTGGGCTCTGCACTTCTCCCAGGATGGTCACATCCTGCGTCTTCTTGGGAATGACGAGCTTGTCGCCGTCCCTGACAACGACATCGTATACGCCCCCCGGCGGTCCCTTGTAGGCACCCTCCGCATTGATGACGAGGCGCCCCACGGGCTTGGCCTGATGCAACTGCGCGAGCAGTTGCTGGCCGATCACAAGCCCCTGGGTCGCCGCCTGGCCGCCGCCGGCATTCGTATAGGCGCTGGCGGCAACCGCTTGCAGCGACAACGCGGTCAGATCGCCTTGCAAGCGCACGGCCAGCATGTCGAGCTGGTCCTTTTCGCGTTTCTTGAGCTCCTCGCGCAGGAAAACGGCACCTTGGGGGAACGCCAGCTCATCGAACCCTCCCGCCCGAACCAGCACGGAATGCAGGGTTTCGCCTTGCAAAATCGGGTATTTGCCCGGGAATCGGACTTCACCCACAACCTCGATGGTGCCCTGTTCTTTCCACATCGGAATGGGCTTGATGGTCAAGGTGTCGTAGGGGCGAAGCTGCATGTCCGCCAATCGATTCCCATGTCGAATCGCATCCAGATCGACCGGAATGAGCTCGGTCCGACGCACGTCGCCGTTGATCACGGCGTAACGCGTCAGCTCCGCCTGACCCCGGAATGCAGAGTCCTCCAGGCTTCCGCCGGCGCGAATCAGATCGCTCACGTGCATCGAGCTTTCCAAGGGGTACTTGCCGGGGGCCTTCACATTGCCCTCGATCGTCACCACTTGCTCCGGCTTATCCGGAGTCGCCTGCAGCTCGAGATCGTGGATGATCGGATCAATGAGGCGTTCGCGGCTCGAGGCCAGATTGAACACCATGATCTCGTCGCGTGGATGAAGCTCCGGATCGGCGCTGGAGCCGCGCGCGGCGAGCGCCGCCACGAGATCCGCGGAGACCACCGTCACATTGAGCTCCGGGGGCTGCACACGACGAATCAGGATGTAGTGGAGGTCCGCCTCCGGGCGCAATTCCCCGAAATTACCGAGGATGTCGCTCAGCCGGAGCCCCGGATAATAAGCAAACGCGCCGGGCCGGAACACATAACCGGACAACTTGACCGAGTTCTCGAGAGTCGGCCGGATCTCCGGGATCCTCAGCTTGTCGCCATTGTCCAGGGCAAGCATGCGTCCTTCCGAGGCGGTCAGGTTCACGTCCGTGATGTGGGGTGCGTGGGAGGGCAGAATTCTCTCCAGCTCCCCACGGCTCGCGTCCGCATCCGGCAGCAACCCCCCGGCGAGCTCCACCGCCTGATCCGCGGTCGTCTCGTTTTTCAATTCATAGATCGCCGGTCTGTGCACGGCTCCATAGACCGACACCGTCTTGCCGATGGGCGGTATGAAGATCACATCGTCCGGCAACAGCTGATGGTCCTGGCTGTTATCACCGTGCAGCAGCAGGTCATAAAGATCCAGGGTCGACACCAGCCGGCCATCGCGCTTGAGCTGGATATTGCGGAGAGAGCCGATCTTCTTGACGCCGCCGCTGACGAAAAGAGCATTCGTCATCGTCGACAGCCCGCTGACCGTGTACGAGCCCGGCTTGTTCGCATCACCCAGCACGAACACGCGGATGGAGCGAAGGTCGCCCATCGTCACGCTCACGCGACTGCCGATGAGCTGCTTCGACACCCGTTCCTGGATGGCATTTCGGGCCGAATCGAAGGTCATGCCGGACACCATGATTGGACCGATTTTCGGGAAATTGATCCGGCCGTCTCTCTCCACGGTGAGCTCGTAGGTGGCGGGCTCGTTGCCATAGAGCTGGATGACCAGCGTATCGCCGGGGCCGACGAGGTAGCCGACCGGAACCTGAATGTCGGAAACCGGCGCGAAGGTACTCGGGACCCCCTCGAACAAATCGTAGCCAAACTGCTTCAACGCCTCCTTGCCGGTAGGCTGCAAACGCAGCAGCTGCATTCGGACGAAATAATTGCTCAGACCGGAGTCGTCGGTCAGCCGCTTGGTCGCTTCGGACGCCGTGAGTCCGGCGAGTGGCATCGCGGGAAGTCCCGGCAGCTCGAGCACGCCGAATTTATTGAGCTTGTAGGGATTGCCGGCGAGCAGCTTTTCCTGAAGTCTTTTTTCGTCCGCTGTTTCTTCGTCCGTCTTGAGCTTGGCGGTCTGCAGTGGACAGCGACTGAGGTCGATCCAGTTATAGTTGCTGCTGGATGCGGCCGAGGTGCTGGAGCTGAGCCCGCCGATTCCCCCGACGCCGCCGATCGCGTTACCGCTCAACGCGGAAAGGTTATTCAGCGGGCCCGCACCGCCCGAAGCGGCAGCCGCATTCAGTGCCGCCAACTGGCTCGGGCTTGCGTTGGGCGCCCCGAGGGGCGAAGTGCTTTGAGTGGCCTGCTGGTCCTGCACGGCGAGCGGCCCTAAATTGTAGCGCTCGCAAACCTCATCGATCGACCTGACCTCGATCATCACCGAATCACCGGCCCGCAATTCCGGATCTTGATTCATCTGGCGCAGGAAGCGGTCGTCGGGCGTCTTGATATCCCGGTCGATGATGGGTTGGTTGTTTTCCGGCGGCGGTCGGACCGTCTCGGGAGTCTCGAGCTTTTTCTCGGTTTTCTTGCCGTTTTGGGTCCCGCCCCCGAGAATGTCCTGGAGAACTCCGGACTGCTGGCCGTTGCCCAGGGTGTCCTTCAGCGCTTGCAGAGAATCCTGTGTCGACTGCGCGGACCCGGCTAAAGGAAGCCAGGAAAGCGCCAAGAAAGCCCAGATTAAACGTTGCTTCATCGAATTAGTGACATTGCCTGCGAACCTCGGTGCTCGGGAGCCGCATCATAGCGGGTGCGGTACCGACGCGAAACTATGGCGCAAAGTACGCCATCCCGCTTCAGGGCCGCAAAAGCCTCTGTTCCCTCATACGCTCTTGTAGTTCAGATTCAGCCAGTTCGAGTAGTCACGACCCAGCAGGGCTTCCCACCAGGCACGGTTCTCCAGGTACCACCCGAGCGTTGCCCGCAAGCCCTGCTGCAGGTCGTGCGTGGGGGCGTAACCGATCTCGCGCTCCGCCTTCCGATAATCGATGGCGTAACGCCGGTCGTGCCCCGGCCGATCGCGCACGTGCTCGATCAAGTCGAGGGCCGGCCGGCCCTGCGCACCGGGCGCCGCCGGGTGCGCAGCCTTGAGCTGCGGTTGCGCGCCCACGGCCTCGTCGACCAGCGCACAGAGCGTGCGCACCACCTCGATATTGGTTGTCTCGCTGTTGCCCCCGATGTTGTACACCTCCCCCGACGTTCCGCGCGTCAGCGCGAGCGAGATCGCCTCGCAGTGATCCGCGACGTGCAACCAGTCGCGCACCTGCAGACCGTCACCGTAAACCGGCAGCCGCTTGCCCTGCAAGATGTTGATGAGCGTCAGGGGGATCAGTTTTTCAGGAAACTGGTAGGGACCATAATTGTTGGAGCAGTTGGTGACCGTGGTAACGAGGCCATAAGTCTCGTGGTACGCCCGCACCAGATGGTCGGAGGCGGCCTTGCTCGCCGAGTAGGGCGAATTGGGGGCATACGGGGTCGCTTCATGGAACGGGGGGTCGCCCGCGCCCAGTGATCCGTACACCTCATCGGTGGAGACGTGATGAAAGCGATGAGTCTCCACCAACTTCTGATCGAGCCAGACGCTCTTGGCCGCCTTCAAAAGCGCGTGCGTGCCGACCACGTTGGTGCGGATGAAGTCATCCGGGCCGAGAATGGAGCGATCGACGTGCGATTCCGCGGCAAAGTGCACCACGGTGTCGATTCGCCGGCTGGCGAGCAGCTCCCGCACGGCCGCCTCGTCGCAGATGTCGCCGCGAACGAACTCGTAGCGCCGATCGCGCGTGAGGCCGCTCAGGTTCTCCGGGTTCCCGGCATAGGTGAGGGCATCGAGCACCAGCACCCGGCCCTCGCCGCCACGCTCGAGCCAGTGGCGCACGAAATTCGCACCGATGAAGCCGGCGCCGCCGGTGATGCAGACGTTACGCGGTTCGAAGCTCATCCAGCATTTTCCTTAAATTGACGCGCCAATGAGCCGCCGGCGCGACCGACAATGCTCGCGTCACGGTCGTATCCAGGACGCTGAATGCGGGCCGGCGGGCGCGAGTCGGGTAATCCGCCGTTGCGATCGGGACCACCTCGGTCGGGCGGCTGAGCAGGCCGCGCGCGAGCGCTTCCTCCTGGATGGCCACCGCGAAGTCATACCAGCTCGCAACCCCGAGATCGGTCCAATGATAGGTACCCGCCGGGGCCTGCGCTTCGATCAAACCCCAGATGATCCCGGCGAGACTCGTCGCCCAGGTCGGCGCACCGATCTGATCGCTCACCACCCGTATTTGTTCCCGCTCCTTCATCGATCGCAGCATCGTGAGCACGAAGTTACGGCCCGCCGAGGCATACACCCAGGCGGTTCGCAGCACGATGCCGCCGTTACCGGCCTCGAGCAGCCTTCTCTCGCCGGCCAGCTTGGTCGCCCCATAGACGCTCAAGGGACGCGGCGCATCGCCCGGCAGGTACGCGCGGCTCGATGTTCCATCGAAGATGAAATCGGTCGATAGATGCAGCACCCGGCAGCCAGCGCGCGCGGCCGCCGCGGCAATGACGCCGACGGCGGTATCGTTGATCGCGGCCGCCTTTTGCGCCTCGTCCTCGGCCAGGTCCACCGCGGTATAGGCCGCCGCGTTGACCACCCAGTCGGGAGTCGACTCGGCCAGCGTGCGACCGACTGCAGGCGCATCGGAGATGTTCACCTCCGAACGAGTCTTTGCGATGACTTGATGGCCTGTTCTGGGCGTTTGCGCGACCGCTCGGCCCACTTGGCCGCCGGCACCGAGAACCAGCACCTTCAAGCAAATTTCTCGATATCGGCAAAGCTCTTGCCGCGCTGGTCCTTCGCGGAGAGCTCGGGCACCACGCCCGCGGGCAACGGCCAGCGGATGCCGAGCGTCGGGTCGTCCCAGGCGAGAGTACGCTCGTCGGCCGGACTGTAGACATCCGTGCACTTGTACAGAAAATCCACGCTCGGCGAGGTGACCAGGATGCCATGCGCCAGACCGGGCGGAACCCACAGCATCCGATAGTTCTCTTCCGACAGCTCCACGCCCCACCATGAGCCGAAGGACGGCGAGCTCTTGCGCAGGTCGACCACCACGTCGTAAACGCTGCCGCTCGAGACGCGCACGAGCTTTCCCTGGGTGTGGGCGACCTGGAAGTGCAGGCCTCTCAAGGTCCATTGCTTGGAGCGCGACTGATTATCCTGCAGGAACGTCGCATCGATGCCCGCCTGCGCGAATTTGTTCGCTTGCCAGGTCTCCATGAAAAATCCGCGCGTATCTCCGAATACCTGCGGCTCGATGAGCTTCACGCCCTGCAGCGGAGTGTCGATGAATTTCATCGCGCCGGCATCACGGCACGGACCTCTTGCACAAGAGCGCCCTCTTTCACGATCCGGATCAGGTATTCGCCGTAGCCGCTCTTCGCGAGCGGCTTGGCCAGCTTCAAGAGCTGTTCGGCGTCGATGAAGCCGTGGCGCCAGGCGATCTCCTCCACGCACGCCACTTTCAGACCCTGGCGCTCCTCGATGATGCGCACGAATGCGCCCGCATCGAGGAGTGAGTTGTGCGTGCCGGTGTCGAGCCAGGCGGTGCCGCGCCCCAGCCGCTCCACCCGGAGCGCTCCCTCCCGGAGGTAAGCCCGGTTGAGGTCGGTGATCTCGAGCTCGCCGCGAGGGGAAGGATTCAACGAGCGCGCGAGCGCCGAGGCGCGTGAGTCGTAGAAGTAGATGCCGGTGACGGCATAGTTCGAGGGAGGCCGCACGGGCTTTTCCTGGAGGTCGGTCACGTTGCCCTGGGCATCGAATTCCACGACTCCGTAGCGCTCGGGGTCCTGCACGTAATAGCCGAAGACCGTCGCTCCGTCGCTGCGTGCCGAGGCGGCGCTGAGGAGCTCCGGCAGATTCGCGCCGTAGAAGATGTTGTCCCCGAGAATGAGCGCCGACGGCGCCCCGTCCAGGAACCGCTCGGCGATGATGAGCGCCTGCGCGATGCCGTTGGGCTGCGCCTGCACCGCGTACTCGAAACGGATTCCCCACTGCGTGCCATCGCCCAGGAGACCCTGGAAAGCGGACTGATCCCGCGGTGTGGTGATGATGAGGAACTCGCGGATCCCTGCGGACATCAGCGCGGCGAGCGGATAATAGATCATCGGCTTGTCGTACACCGGCAGGAGCTGCTTGCTCTGCGACAGCGTGATCGGGTGCAGCCGGGTGCCGGCACCCCCGGCCAGGATGATCCCCTTGCGTGATTTTGACAAAAGACGGTCGTCCCTATCGATTCGGAGCGGCGATTATAGAGGATCGGTGAGGCGGGCGGGCCGGATCTCGGCCCCCCGCCGGAATGGGCATCGCGCGAATGCCGGCACCGCCCGAGCGGCCGGCCTCACCTTCACGGGCGGCCGGCCTCACCGTCACCGCCGGTGTTCCTTCACATAGTCGATCAACGCCGCCAGGCCTCCCGCCCCCGTGCCCGTGGGTGCCTTGCTTCCATCGAGTGAGATCGCTGCGGCCATCTTCTTGCCGAGCTCCACGCCGAACTGATCGAACGAGTTGATGCCCCAGATCGTCCCCTGCACGAACACGCTGTGCTCGTAGAGCGCGAGGATTCCGCCGAGCGTGCGGGCGGTGGTCTGGGGGTACAAAAGCAGCGAGCTCGGCCGGTTACCCTCATGCATCCGGTGCGGCTTCAGGCGCGCGATTTCCTGCGGATCGGCGCCCGCCTTGCGCATCTCCGCCTCGACCTCCCCGGCGGTGTGGCCGAAGGCGAAGGCCTGCGACTGGGCGAAGCAGTTCTTGAGCGCGAGATCCTGGCCCTCCGTGCCCCCCCACGAGCCGCGCAGCGGCGCGATGAAGTCGAGGGCGGCGGTCGGTGTTCCCTGATGCAACATCTGGAAGAACGAATGCTGCGCGTTCGACCCCGGTTCTCCCCACACCACGGGCGCCGTGGCGAAATCGACCCGCTCACCCTCGAGCGTCACGGACTTGCCGTTGCTCTCCATCTCCAGTTGCTGCAAGTAGGCAGGCAGGCGCGCGAGGCGCTCATCGTAGGGCAGCACCGCGAGCGTCGGCAGCTCGAGGAAGGTCCTGTTCCAGGCGCCGAGCATCCCCATGAGCACGGGGAGATTGCGCTCGAGCGGCGTGTTCAGGAAATGCGCATCGATGGCGCTCGCGCCCTCGAGGAACTCGCGGAATCTCTCGCTTCCCACGGTGAGCTCGCCGACCAGTCCCACCGCCGACCAGACCGAGTACCGGCCGCCCACCCAGTCCCACATCGTGAATCGATGCGAGGGATCGATACCGAAAGCGTCCATGGCCTGTGCATTGGTCGAGACGGCGGCGAAATGATGGGCGGGCGCCTGATCCCCGAGCGCCCCCACGATCCACTCCCGGGCCGCATTCGCATTGGACTGCGTCTCCTGGGTGACGAAGGTCTTCGAGCACACGATCACCAGGGTCTCCGCGGGATCGATGCTGCGCGTGAGGTCTTCGAGCTGCGTGCGGTCGACGTTGGAGACGAAATGCGGCGTCACGTCGCCGCTCCACTGCGCGCGCAGCGCGTTGCAGACCAGCAAGGGCCCGAGATCCGAGCCGCCGATGCCGATGTTCACCACGTGCTTGAGCCTCTTGCCGGTCACGCCGCGCTTGTCGCCGCGGCGCACGGCGCCGACGAAGTCCGCGAGCTTCTGCCGGGAATCCTTGACTTCGGCCCGGATCGCGGCCGATCCGGCGAAGTCCGAGCGCAGCGCCGTGTGCAGCACCGCGCGTCGCTCGGTGCTGTTGATGGCATCGCCGCGGAACATGGCCGCGATCCGCGCCTCGAGGCCCACCGCCCGGGTGAGATCCCCGAGCAGCGTCAGTGTCTTCTGCGTCACGCGCTGGCGCGAGAAATCGAGCAGCCACCCATCGTACTCGAGATGCAGATCCTTCCAGCGCGTGGGATCGGTGGCATCGAGGTCGCGCATGTGCACGGTGTGCATCTCGCGCGCATGCGCGGCGAGGGCCTGCCAGGCGGGAAGTGAGGAATGCAGCTGGGTCATTGTCGGCACCTCGTGCGGCACAGGTTAAGGGGAGGCCGATCTTACTACGCCGGCACGACTAAACCAGGGCCGCGCGACTCGGCTACGCCGCGCGGCGATCGCTCAAGCCGACACGCCGTAATACTCGAGGTACCAGTCGACGAACCGCCGGACGCCCTCCTCCAGCTCCGTGCGCGGCCGATATCCCACGTCGCGTGCGAGGGAGGCCACGTCGGCCCAGGTGTCGCGCACGTCACCGGGCTGCATCGGCACCAGATTCTTTCGGGCCTTGCGGCCGAGGCATTTTTCCAACACCTCGATGTAGCGCAGCAGCGCCACCGGCCGTTGATTGCCGATGTTGTAAATCTTATACGGCGCGTAGCTCGAGTCGGGCTCGGGCTCGGCCGAATTCCACTGCGGGTCCGGCATCGCGGTGCGGTCGAGCGCCGCGATCACTCCCTGGACGATGTCGTCGATGTAGGTGAAATCGCGCTGATGGTGACCCTCGTTGAATACCTCGATGGGCGATCCCGCGAGGATATGGCGCGTGAACAGAAACAGCGCCATGTCGGGCCTGCCCCAGGGGCCGTAGACGGTGAAAAAGCGCAGCCCCGTCGTCGGCAGGCCATAAAGCGAGGAGTAGCTGTGGGCCATCGCCTCGTTGGCCTTCTTCGTGGCCGCGTACAGGGTCAGCGGATGATCGACGTTCTGCTTCTCGGAAAACGGCATGCGGGTGTTCGCACCGTAAACTGAGCTCGTCGAGGCATACACCAGATGCCGAACGCCTTGCGCGCGGCAGCCGTCCAGGACATGCAGAAAGCCCGTGATGTTGCTCTGCACATACAGATGCGGGTCGAGCAGCGAATGCCGCACGCCCGCCTGCGCGGCCAGATGCACCACCCGCTCGAACGCTTGCCGATCGAACAGCGCCTGCATCGCCGCGCGATCGCCAATGTCGAGCCGGGTGAAGCGGAACCTGGCATCGCGCTCGAGCAGCGCCAGGCGCGCCTCTTTCAGCTTCGGGTCATAGTAACCGTTGAGATTGTCGACGCCGACCACCTCATCGCCCCGCTCGAGCAATGCCCGGACCGTGTGAAACCCGATGAAGCCCGCGGCTCCGGTCACGAGAATGGTCACAGCGTCCGCCACACCGTCTTGCCCGCCGAGGCCTTGTCGAGCAGCACGAGTATGTCCTCGTGCGCTTGGAGCTCCTCCTCGCTCGCCGCGATCACGACGATGGGCGGCGCATTGGCAACCCGGCCGTCGGTGTCGACCCGGCTGCGGGCGAACACCATGTCCGGCTCGGCGCTGAGAATCAGCGCCGCCTGGCCGCCGGTCATCGCCAGATAGACCTCGGCCAGCAGCCGCGCATCGAGCAGCGCGCCGTGATAATCGCGCCGCGAGTTGTCGACCGAGTAGCGCTTGCACAGCGCATCCAGGCTGTTGCGCTGCCCGGGATGCATCTGGCGCGCGAGCGCGAGCGAATCGAGCACCCGGCACATAGCCTCGATGCGCTCGCCGCTCGAGGCGCCGCGACCGAGCTCGGCATTCAGGAACGCCACATCGAACGCCGCGTTGTGGATGATCAGCTCCGCATCGCGCACGAACTCCAAAAACTCTTCACGAATCGCAGCGAAGGTCGGCTCGCTCGCGAGCTTCTCCATCGTCAGCCCGTGCACCTCCACCGCCCCCAAATCGATATCCCGCTCCGGGTTCAAATACCGATGGAAGTGTCGCCCCGTGACGCGCCGATTGAAGATCTCCACACACCCGATCTCGATGATCCGATGCTCCAGCTCCACCTCGAGCCCCGTGGTCTCCGTATCCAGCACGACCTGCCTCATGCGCCCGCCAGGAGCTTATCGATGGCCCGATTCGCCAATGCATCGACATATTCGTTGCCGTCATGCCCCGAGTGCCCCTTCACCCAGTGCCATTCAATGTCCTGAGCGGCAGCGGCGGCATCGAGCTGCTCCCACAGATCCTGATTCTTCACCGGCGCGCGCGCCGCCGTGCGCCAGCCGCGCGCCTTCCACTGCGGCAGCCATTCGGTGAGTCCCTGAAGCACGTATTTCGAGTCGGTGTAGAGCTTCACCGAGCAGCGCCGCTTGAGCGCGTTGAGGCCGCTGATCGCGGCCATGAGCTCCATGCGGTTGTTGGTGGTCTCGGCCTCGGCGCCCGAGATTTCCTTGCGCTCCTTGCCGGCGATCAGCAGGGCCGCCCAGCCCCCGGGGCCCGGATTTCCGCGACAGGCCCCGTCGGTATACATTTCCACCTGCGTCACGATTCGACTTTGTGCGATCCGACTTTGCGCGATCCGACCTTGCTCGTGGACTCCGTCGCCGGCACCAACACGCGCTGGCGCGTCCTGCGCTTCGGCCGGATCAGCGTGAGGGTCTGCACGCGCTTGCGCGCCTTGAGAAGATAGCCCCCGCAAGTCAGCGCGAGGCGCCGTCGCGGCAGCGGCTCGCCGGAGGCGCCCGGCGGTCGTTGCCGAGCGGCGAGCGGCAGCGTTCCCAGATAGCCGTAGACGTTCTCGACCTCGAAATCGAGCAGCGCCACCCAGTCGCGCAGGCGCCGCTCCGCGAGCAAGCGCCGGGTCTGCGGCGGAAACGGCGGTCGCCGCAAATAATGCGCGAACAGGCGTCGCACCCCCCAGCCGCTCCAGGGATTGAAGCCGCAGATCATCAGGCACCCCTCGGCGCACAGCACGCGCTCCGCCTCGCGCAGCATGGCGTAGGGGTCCTCGACCAGCTCCAGAGTATGCGGCAGGAGAATCGCATCGATCGAGTCGGAGGCGAACGGCAGCGCGGTGAGCGGCGCGCACAGGCTCACCCCGGCCCCAGGCTCGGGCGCCAGCAAGGTCGTGTGCTGGGTGCGCGCCCCGTCGAGGAGATGTCGCGCGGGCCCCCAGCCTCCGACCTGGAGCAGCTCGAATCCGAAGACATCGTCGAGCACGCGTTGTGCAAGCGCACTTTCCTCGCTCAGCACATGGCCGCCCAACGGTCCCTCGAACCAATTTGCCGCCGCATTGTCGGGCGTCGCTCTCAAGCTCGGTACCTCATGAAAATACTAGCGCACTGGATATGTTACAGGTTAAATACGGCGCAAAATGTCAAACCAAGCAGCGAAATCCACCGCGCCTCTTCGAGTGCGGCCCGTCGGCGCATTCGCCGACAACTACATCTGGCTGATCGAGTCGCCGCTTCAGGCCGGCTCTGTCGTTGCGGTAGATCCCGGCGAAGCGCAGCCCGTCGAAGCCGAGCTCGAGCGCTCGGGCTCCCGCCTCGCCGCCATTCTACTCACTCACCACCATCCCGATCACATCGGCGGGGTGGCGCGGCTGCTGGAGCGGGGCGAGGTGCCCGTGATCGCGCCCGACGACCGCCGCGTCCCCGTCCGGACCCGCACCGTCGGCGAAGGAGCGCACTGCGAATTGCCGGAGTTGGGACTTGGCTTCGATATTTTGGCCGTTCCCGGACATACCTTAAGCCATATTGCTTTTTGGGGGCACGGGGCGCTGTTTTGCGGCGATACGCTATTCAGCGCGGGCTGCGGTCGGATGTTCGAGGGTACACCGGTACAAATGAGCGCTTCCTTGAACCGCCTGCGGAGCCTGCCGCCGGAGACGGCGGTGTACTGCGGGCACGAATACACGGCAGCCAACTTGAAGTTCGCCCTGACCGTCGAGCCGGGCAACCGCAACGCGCTCGACTACCAGACGCGCGTCGCCGCTTTGCGGCAGGCGGGCGAGCCGAGCTTGCCCTCGCGCATGGCGCTCGAGCGTCAGGTGAATCCGTTTTTGCGCTGCGACGAAAGCACCGTGCGCGCCGCAGCCTCGGCGCACGCGGGCCGTCGGCTCGAGGAGCCGGCCGAGGTCTTCGGCGTGCTGCGTGCCTGGAAGGATCAATTCCGTTGAGGCCGGCATGATGTCACTGCGAACTTTCTGCGCCGCAGCCACGGCCGCCCTGCTCCTCGCCGGCTGCGCCGCCAAGCCGCCCGCCGCCTCTCATGCGCGCATCGAGCTGCCGCCATCGACCAGCGCCGCGGCCGGGATTCCGCCTTCCGATGCCGCGAGCGCGGCGGCAGCGCCGCCCTCGCTCGCCATGCCGCGCGAGTGGCAGCATCACAACGGCGAGGATTACGACGATCTGTTCGATCGCATGCGGGCGGGGTTCGCGTTCGACGAGGTCCAGGAGCCGGCGATCGATCAGCAGCTCGCCTGGTTCCAGCACAATCCCGACTACCTCGAGCGCGTGTTCCAGCGCGCTCAGCGCTACCTGTATCACGTGGTCACGGAGGTCGAAGCCCGCGGCATGCCGCTCGAGTTCGCGCTCCTGCCCGTCGTGGAGAGCGCCTATGAGCCCTTCGCCTACTCCGTCGGCCACGCGGCGGGTCTCTGGCAGTTCATCCCGGCCACCGGCGCCCGATTCGGCCTGAAGCAGGATTGGTGGTACGACGGACGCCGCGACGTGATCGAGTCGACCCGCGCCGCGCTCGACTATCTGCAGGCGCTGCACGATCAGTTCAACGGCGACTGGCTGCTCGCCATTGCCGCGTACAACGTCGGCGAGCTCGCGGTCCAACGCGCCATCGACTACAACCAGGCGCATGGCCGGCCGACGGACTTCTGGCATCTGAACCTGCCCGCCGAAACACGTGCGTATGTGCCCAAGCTCCTCGCCATGAAGCGCCTGATGGCCGAGCCGGAGCGCTACGGGTTCGATTTTGCGCCGATCCCGAACGAGCCCTATTTTGCGGTGATCGACACCGGCTCGCAGCTGCAGCTCACGGTCGCGGCGCAACTCGCCGGCACCAGCTATGACGAGCTGGTCGCGCTCAATCCGGGGTACAACCGCTGGGCCACGGACCCCAGCGGCCCGCACCGCCTGCTGGTGCCGATCGACAATGCCGATGCCTTCGAGGCGGCGCTGCAGACGCTCGCGCCGGAAGATCGCATGCGCTACGAGGCGCACGTCGTCGAGCGGCACGAGACTCTGGCGTCGATCGCCCACCAGTACGACACCTCACCTGCGGTCATCGCCAAGATCAATGACTTGCCCGGCGGGCGGGTCACCCCGGGCGAGAGCTTGAATATTCCGTCGCTCTCCGTGCAGTTGCCGGAGAAGGTGCTGCTCGCCGCCGCCCGCGTCGATCGCCCGGAGACCGACACCGGCAGGCGCCAGCATCGCATCGTCTATCGGGTCCGCGCCGGCGAGACCTTGAGCAGCATCGCCCGCCGCCATGGCATGCCGGTAAGCACGCTCGCACGGCTCAACAACCTGGGGGCCGGCGATTCATTGATGAAGGGCCAGCGGCTGCTCATCCAGGCGAGCACCCGGCACTACCGGGGCGAGGGCCTGAAGGGCGGCCGGCGCACGCTGTACACGGTGCGCCGTGGCGATACCGTGTACAGCATTTCGCACCATTTCCAGGTCTCGGTCACGCAGCTGAAGAGCTGGAACGGACTCAACAAGCGGCACCAGATCAGAGCCGGGCGCCGGCTCGTCATGTACATCGATTCGAGCCATCAGCAAGGATAGGCTCGAACGCCATTCGGGGAAAAATATGGGTTTTTTGAAGGGCAAGCGCGCGCTCATCGTCGGCCTCGCCACCGATCGCTCCATCGCCTGGGGCATCGCGCAGGCCATGCATCGCCAGGGCGCCGAGCTCGCCTTCTCGCACATCGAGCGCATGGCGGACCGGGTCGGTCCGCTCGCCAAAGCCTTGAGCTCGGACATCGTGTTTCCCATGGACGTGGCGAGCGATGCGGAAATCGAGCGCGGCTTCGCCCACTTGAAGAGCCGCTGGGACGGCTTCGACATTCTGGTGCATGCCGTCGCGTTCGCGCCCCGCGAGGCATTGAGCGGCTCGTTCCTGGAAGCGACCGACCGCGAAGCGTTCCGGGTCGCACACGACATCTCGAGCTACAGCCTGACCGCGCTCGCGCGCGCCTCGCTCCCGTTCATGCAAGGACGCGCCGGCGCGATCGTGACCTTGAGCTACCTCGGCGCGGTGCGCTCGCTTCCCGGCTACAACGTCATGGGACTCGCCAAGGCGAGTCTCGAAGCCAATGTGCGCTTCCTGGCGGCGGACCTCGGGCCGCGCGGCGTTCGCGTCAACGCCATCTCCGCAGGACCGATCAAGACGCTCTCGGCCGCCGGCATTTCGGGACTTCGCAAGATGCTCGCGCACGTCGCCGCCGCCTCGCCCATCCGCCGCAACGTCACCATCGAGGAAGTGGGCAACACCGCCGCATTTCTGTGCTCGGATCTTGCATCCGGAATCACCGGCGAGGTCACCTACGTCGATGGCGGATTCAATTCCGTGGCGATGAGCTTTCCGGACGGAGCGGGTGAGACGTGAATTGCAGGCGCAGATGTCAACGCCGGCGCCCCTTTCGCGTTGACTGCAGGTGGGATTGAGGCCCAGGAGTGGGTATGAAGCGGAGGTCGAGATTATGTCAAGAACTGTAGCTGTCTTTGGGCTCGTGGCGAGCGTGGCGCTCGGCCTCGGCGCCTGTACCACCCTGCCGGTCACCACCGATGCGAATCCCGCTTTCTCCCTCGCGAACTGCCATACCTACATGTTTGCGCAGGAACACACGGTCAATGCCAGCCAGCCCGGCGCCTGGGGTAACCCCCTGAATGCCGACCGGTTGCGCTCCGCGATCGAGGCCAACATGTCCGCTCGGGGCGTCGCCCTCGTCCCGTCGGGTACCGCCGATTGCGTGGTCGGCTATGCCATCGGCACGCGGCAGGTGTTCAACGATTACTACGGCGGCTGGGGGCCGGGGTGGGGCGTGGGTTGGGGCTACGGAGGATGGGGCCGCCGCGGCGGTTTCGGTGCGTGGGGCTACGATGGTCCGTGGGTCGAGAATGAAACTCGCATTGCCATCGACGTCTTCGACGCCCGAGCGCACAAGCCGATCTGGCACGGCGCGGTGAGCCAGAACGCCGCCGACCTTCGCGGCCAGAACGCGGAGAACAAGATTCAGGTGGCCACAGCAGCAATCTTTGCGAAGATGCCGATCGGCACTCCGCCCCCCGCCGCTGCGGCACACTGATCACCGGGCAGGGGCGGGGCGGAACATTCCGCGCCGCACCTGGCTCCCGGGCACGCTGAGCGCAGCCAAAGCCTCAGCGCGGGATGGGCCGGGCGCCGGCGCGATGCACCAAGGCGTAGTAGAGCGCGCCCAGCACGGCCGCCACGGCCACCACCAGAAGCACGAAGCGGTGCAGCGATCCCCGAAGCAGCTCCGGATGATCGCCCAAGGTGGCTCCCAGCCAGGCAAGCACCGAGCACCAGATCAGCGACCCCGCGAGGGTCGCGAGCGAATACCAGCGAAAATCCCACTTGAGAACTCCGCCCGGAATCCCGATCAGATGCCGGATCACGGGCAGCAGGCGCGAGAGCAGCACGCTTGCCCATCCATAGCGGGCCGACCAACGCTCCGCCAGCTCGACCTTGGAGGGCGGCAGCGCCACATAGCGTCCGAAACGCATGACGAACGGCCGGCCGAGCCAGCGCGCCCCCCAATACATCAGGGTCGCGCCCACCCAGGACCCCGCCGTTCCGGAGAGCACCACGCCGATCAGCGACAGCTCGCCCCGCGTGTGTGCGAGATAGGCCGCGGGCGGAATGATGGTCTCGCTCGGAATCGGCACCAAGGTGCTTTCGAGCGCCATGAGCCCGGCGATGAGCCAGTAGCCGCCTTGACTCAACACCGAAAGGTACCAGTCGGACAGTTGGTGTAGGAGCGCGGACACCGCGGTTAATCGAGGGCCTGCAGATTGACCGTCACTTTCGAGTCCGCCCGCACCGCGGCCTCGTAGCTCATGGCGTCGGCGGAGGCGGCCTGCTGCGCGAATTCGCGCTGCGCCTCCGCATACCCCACCTTGGGATCCGCCGTCGGCTCCTCGCGCACCGCGCTCACCGCGACCACCGCCGCATCGCCGTCGCTCAGCGGCAGGTTCGAGTACACCGGCGCTCCCTTGGGCTTCGGGCCTTCGAAGGCCGCTTGACGCACGCTGAGCGGCACCGCCTGGTCGCCGCGCGCCACGAACTTCGGCGCCTCGGGAGTCAGCCCCAGCGACTTGGCGACGCTGTCCCAGGACTCGCCCGCGTTGAGCCGCTTGACCGCCGCCGCCGCCGCCTGCGCGGCGAGCTCCGTGCCGCGCTCCTTCTTCCAGGCCGCCACCACCTCGGCACGCACCGCCTCGAGCGGCTTCTGTTTCGGCAGCACGTGATCGGTCGCGCTCAGCACCACGCCTCGGCCCTTCTCGAGCTCGACGATCGGGCTCAGATGTCCGTCGAGCACATCCTCGCTGAAGGCGGCCTGCAGCACCGCTGGCGACTTGCCGAGCTCGCCGTCGTTGCGGCTGAAATTCGGGATGTCGTGCACTTCCAGTCCCGCCTTCTTCGCCACCACGTCGATGTCCGAGGTGTTCTGCAGCGTGGCGTCGGCCAGCTGGTCCTGCGCGTCATTGAACATCCGCTCCGCCTCGTTCTGGCGGTACTCGGTGGCGAGGTCCGTCTTGGCCTGATCAAAGGTTTTGATCGTGGTCGGCTGAACACCCTCGAGCTTCAAGATGTGGTAGCCGAACTGCGTCTTCACCGGCCCCCGGATCTCGCCTTCCTTCATGGAGAAAGCGGCATCGGCGAACGGCGCGACGTAGGCCTTGCGGTCGGCCCAGCCGAGGTCGCCGCCCTTCTGGGCCGAGCCCGGATCCTGCGAGAACTCTTGCGCGAGCTTGCCGAAGTCCTCGCCGCTCTCGGCGCGCTTCAGGATGCTCTCGGCCTTGGCCTTGACCGCTGCGTCGTCCTTGGGATCGGGCACCTGCAAGAGGATGTGGGCCACGCGGCGCTGCTCGGGTTGCACGTAGCGCTCCGGACTCTTGGTTTTCTGCTCCTCGTAGTACGCCTTGAGCTGTGCATCGTCGACATTGACCTTGGCGGCCAGACCCGCAAGGCTCAGCTCGACGTAGCGCAAATGCACGGTCTCGGGAGTCATGTACTGCGCCTTGTGCGCCTCGTAGTAGGCCTTGATCTGGGGCTCGTCCGGCGTCGCATCCACCGCATACTTCGCCGCGGACAAGGTGAGCCAGGCGAGCTCGCGCTGCTGGCGCGTGAGCTCGAGGAAGCGCTTGACCTCGCTCGCGGTGGCGAAGCTCGACTCGTCGATCGCCCGATCGAGCTGCTTGAGCTTCACGTCGCGGCGAAAGGAATTCTCGATCTGCGTCACCGACCGGCCCTGGGCCTTGAGCACGGCGAGCGCGTGTGCGTAGTCGAACTTGCCGTCCACCTGCAGCGCCGGGTACTGCGCCATCTCCGCGAGCAGCTGCTGATCGCTCACCCGGTAGCCGAGCCGGTCCGCGCGGGTCACGAGCGCCTCGCCGCTGATGTAGTCATCCAGGACCTGCTTCTTGATCCCGGCGCGCTGCGCGTCGTCGAGCGGCGCGTTCGACTGACGCTCGTACTGCGCGAGGCGCCGCTGATAGGCTTCGCGTACCTCGTTGCCCGAGATCTCGACCCCGTTGACCTTCGCCGCGTAGGTGGGCGCGCTCAAGGTCCAGTTGATGCCCCAGAACACGAATACCAGCCCGATGATCCCGAGCACCACTCCCGCCAGCCAGCCCTTCAACTTGTCGTGAATCGTCTGCAGCATGATCTCGAACCCTTCTCGGCCTGACCTCCAACACGCATGCCCTCGGGCGCGGGCCGTAACGGCCGCGCGCAAGGTCTCTCGTCAGGGAAATGGCGGAGTGGACGGGACTCGAACCCGCGACCCCCGGCGTGACAGGCCGGTATTCTAACCAGCTGAACTACCACTCCGCATGCTGGTGGGTGCTGAGGGGATCGAACCCCCGACCCTCGCCGTGTAAAGGCGAT
>DATAYO010000121.1:0-65894 GCA_036272515.1 Steroidobacteraceae bacterium
GGTCAACAAGATGGACCTGGTGGACTTCGATCGGGCGCGCTTCGATGCCATCGTCGCGGAGTATCGTGGGTTTGCCCGATCCATCGGCATCGATGCCTTCGAGGCCATCCCCCTATCGGCTCTCGGCGGCGACAACATCGCCTCCCGTTCGCAGAGCACTCCCTGGTATACGGGACCCGCGCTGATCGAGCACCTCGAGGCCGTGGAGGTGAGCGCCTCGAAACAGGCGCTCGCGGCGTTTCGCATGCCGGTACAGTGGGTGAACCGTCCGAGCCTCGACTTCAGGGGTTTTGCCGGACTGGTTGCCGCCGGCCAGGTGGAGGCGGGCGAGCGCATCCGCGTGATGCCTTCGGGCAAGACCTCCCGGGTGAGCCGGGTCGGCGCCTTTGGAGGCGATCTGCCGCGCGCGGTGGCCGGTCAGTCGGTGACCCTCTGTCTCGAGGACGAAATCGACTGTTCGCGCGGAGATGTGATCGTGGCGGCGGATGCTCCGGCGCAGATCGCCGACCAGTTCGAGTCGACCTTGGTCTGGATGGCGGACGAGGCGCTGTTGCCCGGCCGGCCGTACTGGCTGAAGCTCGCCACACAGACGGCCACGGCCACCGTGCAAGCGCCGAAGTATCAGATCAACGTCAACACGCTCGAGCATCTGGCGACAAAGACCCTCGAGCTCAATGCCATCGGGGTCGTGAACCTGTCCACCGACCGGCCCGTCGTGTTCGAGCCGTATGCCTCGAGCCGCGAGCTCGGCGGGTTCATCCTCATCGACAAGCTAACCAACGCGACCGTCGCCGCGGGCATGATTCACTTCTCCCTGCGTCGCAGTCAGAACATCCACTGGCAGGCGCTCGACATCAGCCGCGAATCGCGGGCCCGCCTCAAGAACCAGCGGCCCGCCGTGCTCTGGTTCACGGGCTTGTCGGGCGCCGGCAAGTCGACGATTGCAAATCTCGTGGAAAAGAAGCTGCATCGGATGAACCGGCACACCTTCCTGCTCGACGGCGACAATGTCCGCCACGGGCTCAACAAGGATCTGGGCTTCACCAAGGCGGACCGGGTGGAGAACATCCGGCGGGTGGGCGAGGTCGCGCGGCTCATGACCGATGCGGGACTCATCGTCATCACGGCGTTCATCTCCCCGTTCCGCGCGGAGCGGCGGATGGTGCGCGATATGATCGCGCCCGGCGAGTTCATCGAGGTATTCGTGGATACGCCGCTGGCCGAGGCCGAGAAGCGCGACGTGAAGGGCCTTTACAAGAAGGCGAGGGCCGGGAATCTCGCCAACTTCACCGGCATCGACAGTCCTTATGAAGCGCCGACCGCGCCCGAGATCCGCATCGACACCACCCGGATGACCCCGCAGCAGGCCGCGGATGCGATCGTCGAGCATCTCCTCGACGGCGAGTGAGCGACCCTTCAGCGCGGCAGCTCGGACGCTTCCGGCGTCGGGTCTGAGCGGACTCGTCGGCTCGCTCTCCAACTTTGGCGAAATTGCCAATGCCAGGTACTAGTATTAGGATCGCCAGCTTGGGAGGGGTGTGACGCCGAAGGGTGTCAATATGAGGGTCCGTGGATGCGACTCCTTATCATTGAAGATGAGAAAAAGACCGCCGAATTCCTGCGTAAGGGACTGACCGAATCCGGATTCATCGCGGACGTCGCCGACAATGGCGAGGATGGCCTGTTCAATGCTTTGAGCCTTGACTACGACTTGGTCATTCTCGACGCCATGTTGCCCCGAAAGGATGGCTGGTCGGTACTCGCGGAAATGAGGCAAAAGCATAAATCGACGCCGGTCCTGTTTCTTACCGCGCGTGACTCGGTATCCGACCGGGTCAAAGGCCTCGATCTCGGCGCCGACGACTATCTTGTGAAACCTTACGCTTTCACCGAGTTGCTGGCGCGCATTCGGGCACTGCTCAGACGCCGCGCGGAGCGGCAAGCGGACATCTTGCAGGTGGCGGATCTGCGCGTCGACCTGCTGGGCCACAAGGCGCACCGGGGAGGGATGAGGCTGGATTTGGCGCCCAAGGAATTTGCGCTGCTCTCATTGCTGGCGCGTCATCAAGGGGAAGTGCTCTGTCGGCGGCTCATCGCGGAGCAGGTCTGGGATATGAACTTCGACTGTGACAGCAACGTGGTTGATGTGGCGGTGCGCCGGCTGCGCCGGAAGATCGATGATTCATTCACCCCGGAACTGATCCACACCGTCCGCGGCATGGGCTATGTTCTCGAAGCGCGCTGACGCCGGGAATTGTGCCGTCGACAATCGCTGGGCCATGTCCACATGGCTGACGCTGAACTACACCATCTTCGTCTTCGTCCTGCTCACCGCGGCTTCGGCCTTCCTGTACTCGGGGCTGGAGCGGCGCATGGATCAAGAGAGCCGGGAATACCTTCTTCAGAAGGTGCAGATCCTGGGGCAGATCCTGCAAGACCAGCAGCTCAGTGGCCCGGACATCAAACAGGAGGTGTGGGAGGAAGCGGAAATCTCAGGCCGCTTGCAATCTTCTTTCTTCCTGCGTGTGCTGGATGCAAAAGAGCAGTTGGTCGCAGAGACTCCCGGCATGGCATCCAACCTGCCGATCTCCGCGTTCCCGGCGGCGGCCTCCACGGAACCGCGGCTGCGGCGTTGGCACTCGGCATCCCGGCAGGATTTTCTCCTCGCCTCAGCCGCCATGCCGCCGGCATCGATCGTCTCGTCGCGCCTATACATCCAAGCCGCGCTGAACGTGAGCGCCGAGCAGGGCCTGCTCAGCACGTATCGACGCGATATCGCCGTCGTGCTCGTCTGCGGGCTGCTCATCGCGAGCGCGGTCGGGGCCGTCATCACCCGGCACGGACTGCGACCCATCGCGGATATTACCCGCGCTACCGAGCGCATCGGTGTCCAGCATCTACAGGACAGGATTAGAGCCGGCCTGTGGCCCAAGGAGCTGGTATCCCTCGCGGCCGCCTTCGACCGCATGCTGGATCGCCTGCAGGAGGCCTTTGAACGACTCTCGCAGTTTTCGGCAGATGTGGCGCACGAGTTTCGCACTCCCATCAATAACCTGATGGGCGAAGCCCAGGTGGCGCTCGGGCGCGAGCGCACGACCGCGGAGTACACGCGAGTGCTTCAGTCCGCGCTCGATGAGTACACGCGTCTGGCACGTATGATTGACTGCATGCTGTTTCTGGCCCAAGCAGAGCAGGCGCCTGCGGTGCTTGCGTCGGTCTCACTGGAAGCGAGCGGCGAGCTGCAAGCGGTGTGCGATTTCTACCATGCTCTGGCGGAGGAGCAAGGTATCGAATTGGCCTGCGAAGGCCACGCCAGGATACCGGCCGACCCGCTACTGCTGCGCCGTGCGCTCAGCAATCTGCTGTCGAATGCCCTGAAGTACACCCCGCGCGGCGGTCGGGTGACGCTGCGGGCGGCCGAGGGCCCGGGCACCGCCCGGACCTTGAGCGTGATCGATTCCGGGATCGGGATTGCGCCCCAGCATCTCGCCAAACTGGGCGACCGCTTTTATCGCGCCGATCCGTCCCGTGGCGCCGGCCCCGGTGGAGCAGGACTCGGTCTGGCCATCGTGAGGTCCATCATGACCCTGCATGGCGGCAGCTTGCTCATTGACAGTACGATAGGGCAAGGCACGACGGCCTCGTTGGTTTTCTCGGCGGGCCTATCGCCGGTTATCGAATCCGCCTGACACTCTTTTCCGCCTGACACTCTCTTTCAGTCTCCCGCTCCCAGGATGACCAATCAGTCATCTTGAGGTCATCTTCTGGCCAGAGATGGTTCGTTAGATTTAAACCGTGTGAGAGACATAGCGGCAGCAGACCGCGTAGTCGCTGAAGCTCTGAGGGACTGGGCCGACAGTTGAAGGGGGAGACTGAATGACCGGCGATCATCGCGAGTTGCGCTCGTGGTTGGCTGCTGTGAGGTTATTGCGCCTCGGCGCAGTGGCCATGTTTGTCCTCGGCACTTCAGCGCTGATGCTGATTTCAACACCCGCACGAGCCGTTCCGCCCTTCGCCCGACAGACCGGGTTGGCCTGCGAGGCCTGCCATACGATACCCCCGGAGCTCACGTCATTCGGCCGGCGGTTCAAGCTCAACGGGTACACCCTGACCACGAGACCGCCGCTGGTCCAGGACATCGACGAGCACAAGAAGAACACGGTGTGGCTCACGGACCTGCCGGGAATAGGAATTCTGTTACAGGCCACCTACAACCATTACGACCGGACGCCACCCGATAGCGCGGTGCCCGGCGCCAAAGCGCAGAACGATAATCTTCAATTTCCCCAGCAGTGGAGCATTATCGGCGCCGGGGCTATCACGGACCACGTCGGCGGCTTTTTGCAGATGACCTACGACCAGCCCGGGGGGACGTTCAGCGTCGATAATACCGAGATCAGATATTCCGACCACACTCAAAACAATGATTGGGTCTGGGGTGTGTTGTTCAACAACAATCCGGGCAACCAGGATGTCTGGAACTCGGTCGCCGCGTATCCCATCCCCGACTTCTCGAGCCAGTCCCTCTGGAGTGCGGGAATCGACGGCGCCGGCCTGAGTTCGCCGTTCTTTCAGGGTCTTGGAGCGTTGGTAGCCGGGCCCACCGCCTACGTTTGGTACAAGGATTCACTGTATCTCGGACTATCGGCTTATCACGCAGCGAAGTCCGGCAGCGGGAACAACACGCTCGATAGCAGCAACCTCAGTGTGGGAGGCGGCACCGTCGAGGGCTGGGCCCCGTATTGGCGGGCCGCGTACGAGCGCGATTGGGGCTACCACTCGGCGTCGGTCGGCGTCTCCGGCATGTACACGAAGTTCACGCCGAGCGTGGTTGCGGGCCAGACACTCAACCCTGGATATATCAACCGCTACCTGGATATCAGTTATGACTGGCAGTACCAGTACAACGGTCAACACAATATTTTTAGTTTCCTGGGCCGCTACACGCACGAAAATCAAGAGAACGATCCCGGGCTGGTGTCGAATTTTTTCAATAACCCGACGGATCGTCTCAATGAATGGAACGTGACCGGAGAGTACTACTACGACCGTCACTATGGCGGATTGATCAACTTCGTCCGCACGACCGGTACTCCCGATGGCACCGTCTATGGAGGTAACGGCTCGCCGGGCCATCAATACGAGGTGTTGGAACTCGACTATCTGCCCTGGTTCAACTTCAGGTTCATTCTGCAATACAACATCTACCAAGTCGTCCGCAACAATCAGAACCCGTTTATTCTCCTGCAGGCGACCAATCCCAAGGCATCGGACAACAACACCTGGGTGCTAGGGCTATGGATGGACTTGTGATGAGAAGCCGAACAAGCAACTGGGTCATCATCGCCGCGATCGCCGTGGGAGCGCTGTGCGCTCGTGAGGCGGCTGCGGCGGACCCGCTCGTGCCGCACGATCAATCGGTGTACGACGCCAAGACGCTGATCAGCATGGCGTGCTCGAAGTGCCATGGCCTCAACGGGGTCAGCATCTCGCCGCTCTTTCCGATTCTGGCCGCGCAGCAAGCGAGCTACATCGAGATGGAATTGCAGCTCTTTCGCCAGCGTGCTCGCAGCGATCCCCATGCGCGAGCCTTTATGTGGGGTATAGCCCAACGTCTTGACGATGATCAAATCGAAGCGCTCGCACAGTACTTCTCGAGCCAACCACCCGCGAGAGGCAGGGCGTCGCGCAATCCCGCCTTGGCCGCGAAAGGTAAGTCGATCTACGAAAACGGGGTGCCCGAGCGTGACATTCTCGGCTGCATTGGCTGCCACGGTCCCAACGCCGAGGGAATCCACACATTCCCACGGCTGGCCGGCCAGCATCGAGACTATCTTGCGATACAGCTGCGGCAGTTCAACGGCCGCCCGCTGCGCGACAGCGAAATCATGCATCGCTTCACGGAAAACATCACCGAGGATGAGATCGCCGCAGTGACCGAGTATCTCGCCTCCAAGTAGAGCCTGACAATCGATCAGCGTAGGCGTGATAGTCGCGATAGTCGCGGAATGAGTGTACCGGAGGGGTCTTGATGAATAGGAATGAGTGTAGCGGAGGGGTCGCAATGAATAGCAGAAAAGGCGCGATGCAGTGCGCGCGCCGGTCGTTTTGTCTATCGGCGGGTTTGGCGCTGGTCGGAATCGCCGGTTCATTGGCGGCGCTGCCCGCATCCGCCGACTACGAGGTGGTCACCGTCAGCAACGGCGGCACCATCGACGGGGTCGTCACGCTCTCAGGCGCCGCACCCGCCGAGTCGCCGATCACGACGACCAAAAATCAAGATTACTGCGGAGCCACCATCCCCAATCCGACGTACATGGTCGATTCTGCCGGCGGGATGGCGAACGTGATTGTCTATCTCAAGGACGTCACGAAGGGCAAGGCGCCGGCCAGCGAACCGCTAAAGCTGGTCAACGAGCATTGCATGTTCTCGCCGCGGGTGCAGGGAGCAATGGTCGGGGAAAAAATCACCATCTCCTCGGACGACCCGATTCTGCACAATACCCATCCGCAGAATGCCGAAACCAACGCAACCATCTACAACATCGCGCTGCCCTTCAAAGGGTTCTCCGTGACCAAGCCGCTGCCGGCCAATCCGGAGCTGATCAAGGTCAAGTGCGACGCACACGAGTGGATGCACGCGTGGATCATGGAGCTCGACAATCCCTATTACACGACGACTGATTCGGACGGTCGCTTCACCCTCAAGGATGTGCCGCCGGGCAGCTACACGCTCGCGGTCTGGCACGAGGCCGCAGGTGGGAAGTCCGAGCCTGTCGTGGTCACGGCCGGTAAAACCACGACGTCGAAGATAAAGCTCGCGGCGAAGTAATCATGCCTGCTGGTCACTTCGTGTCTTGGCGACATTTCAACGGCCCGCATCGTCAGGGGGTACGTATGTCATTTCGCGTCGCACGATTGGTTCCGATGGTCGCTGGTCTGTTGCTCGCGGTTGGCACCGCCGGGGCGGACACCGGCGACGTCCGGGACGGCAAGGTGGTGTACGAACGCTGGTGCGTCACGTGTCACGGCGCGCTGGGCAACGGCCAGGGCGAGGCCGCCAAGTACATGAGCACCAAGCCGCGAGACTATCGCGAAGGAACCTTCAAATGGCGCACCACGCCGTCCGGTTCGCTGCCGCTCGACTCCGACCTCGAACACACGCTGCTGAACGGAGTCTACGGCACGTACATGCCGGCCTGGGGTTTCCTCGGTGAGCGATCGCGGGAGGACGTGATCGCCTACATCAAGACCTTTGCGCCGCGATTCGCGAGCGAGAAACCGCAGGCGCCGATCAGCATCCCGCCCAATCCGGGTTATAGCGATGAATCGGTCAAACGCGGAGCGGCGGTCTACCAGAAATACAACTGCTCACAGTGTCACGGCGCCGGTGGGCGGGGCGACGGGCCCTCCGCGCACGATCTCAAGGATGACTGGGGCAACGACATCGTGCCGTACGACTTGACCAAGGGACACGTGAAGTGCGGCGACACGCCCACCGATATCTATCGAGTGTTCATGACCGGCTTGTCGGGCACCCCCATGCCGGCATTCTCGGATTCGATGAGTCCCGCCGACGCGTGGGATCTCGTGCATTTCATCGAAAGTTTGAGTCCCCGGTATCCCAAGAATTCCGCGAACACGACGGCCAACAACAGGTGAGCTCATGGCAGAGGCGGGAACGAGAACAACAACAGAGGCGTTGCATGGTCCATACGCGGGACTCGATCTGGATGCACTGGTGGATTGGCCGGTGGTGCGCACCTGGCTGTTCTGGGGCATGTTCTGGCTCATGGTCGCGCCGACGGTGGGCGCGCTGCTGGCCGGGCTGTTCAACTACCCCGAGTACCTCGGCACGCATCTGCCGTTGACATTCGGGCGACTCCGCCCGGTGCACGTCAACGGCGTCATCCTGGGCGCGTTCTCCGGCCTATTCATCGGGGAATGCTATTACCTGGTGCCGCGCCTGTGCGGGGTGCGGGTTGCGTTCAATCGCTGGGGCGTGGTTTTCGCCTGGGTGTGGAACGTGTTCCTCGCGGCCGGACTGATTTCGATACCGCTCGGCTACAACCACGGGCTCGAGGCGGGCGAGCTGCCTTTGCTCGGGGAAATTCCGATTTTCATCTGCACTGTCGTCGTCACGCTGCAATTTCTGACGACGATCGGCCGCCGGCTCGATCCGGCGCTCTACGTGTCGCTCTGGTACCTGATTGGTGCCTTCGTGTGGACGTCGCTCAATCTGGTGTTGGGAAGCTTCATCCTGCCCTACACGATCGCGGGCATCAACAGCGCAGCGTTCCACGGACTCTATATTCACTACATCGTCGGCTTGTGGATCACACCGGCCGGTTACGTGTTGATCTACTATTTCCTGCCGCTCAGTGTGCGCAATCCGCTTTACGCTCACAAACTCTCGCTGGTCGGGTTCTGGTCGCTGGCCCTGTTCTATCCCTTTGTCGGCATCCACCACTATCTCTACAGCCCGATAGCCGATTGGGCCGAGACGCTGGCGATCATCACGTCCATGCTGCTGATCATTCCGGTGTGGACCGTGCTGGTCAACTTCTTCGGCACGGTGAACGGGCGCTGGCGCGAGTTCGGCGCGAACCTGCCGGCGAAGTTCCTGATCATGGGCGCGATCATGTACCTGTTTGGCTGCTTTCAGGGCTCGACCGAGGCGTTGCGCTCGATCCAGCAGCCGACCCATTTCACCGACTTCGTGATCTCGCATTCGCATCTCACGGTGTTCGGAACCTTCGTCGTGTGGGCGATGGGCGGACTGCTCTATCTCTGGCCGCGCATGTGTGGGCGGGAACTGTGGTCGTTCAAGCTCGGCAACTGGTCGTTCTGGCTGATCACCGCCGGTATCTCCACCATGGGCCTCGTGCTGAGCGCCGCCGGTCTTCAGCAGGGCTTCCAGTGGATGAACGGCGCGGAGTGGGTGGATACGGTGGTGCAGATGCGGGCCTACTGGCTGGTACGCACGCTGGCGGGGATCTCGATGGATGTCGGGATGTCGCTGCTGGTGATCAACCTCATGATGACGGCGCTGAAGAGGTCACCGGGGGCGGTTGGCTTTGAGCCGGCAAGACGTGCGCCAAGCGGGTCGACTCCGCTTGCGGCCGGGGGGCTTATCCGATGAACGCGCGCATGGTGGCGCTGGTGGCCGGGGTCGGCTTCTTCTTCCTCGCCTTGGGTACCCAGGGTGTGCTGCCTTTTCTCGAGCCCTCGGCGACGACCACGCACGTGACGGCCGTGATCCGCAACGATCTCGGCCAGCTCAAATGGATGGAAACGTCGGCCACCGACTACACGCCCCTCCAGAACCGGGGAAGGCTCGTTTATCTGCGCGACGGCTGTTGGTATTGCCATTCGCAGTACGTGCGCCCGGTGACCGGTGAGACGCGCCGCTGGGGACCGGTGAGCGAAGCCGGTGAATATGCCTACGACGTGCCGCATCTGTTCGGCACACGGCGCATCGGCCCGGACCTGACCCGGGTGGGGCTCAAATACGGGGACGAGTGGCATCTGGCGCATTTCTGGGATCCGCGCATGCTCACGCCGGAATCGATCATGGACCCTTACCGGGGCCTGTTCGACGCGCCGTCGGAAGCTGTGAAGATCGTCACCGACGCAGCCTCGGGCAAGACGCTCGAGCGCAATGCGGTGACCGAGAAGCTGTTTGATTTCGCCAGCAAGGAGCAGGTGAAGCTCACGCCCAATGCCGAGGGTCTGCTGTTCGTCCCCCTGGCCGCGCGGGGCAAATACCCGCTGATCTGGACGCCCAACAAGGAATACGCCGGCGGTAGCGTCAAACTTGCCGTCGAGACCCAGGACGTCGAGGCGCTGATCGCGTACGTGCAGAAGCTCGGCATGAACCGCGGTAAGTGGCGGGATCTGTTCGAGCCGCAGGAGATGGCGGGGGCCGGGATCAGCATGCCGCGCTCGGAGGAGTGGATCGAGCATGGCAAAGAGGTCTACGAGCGTCGCTGCGTGGGTTGCCACGGAGCGCAGGGCGACGGCAACGGGCCGGCCGCAACCTTCATGTACAAGCAGCGCCCGCGCAATTTCACCCAGGGCGTGTTCAAGTTCAGGCTGACCGAGGGCTCGCTGCCGACCGATGGCGATCTGCTGCGCACCATCACGCGCGGAGTGCGCGGCACCGCAATGCCCCCCTGGTACGATCTGCCGCTCAATGATCGGCTCGCCGTGATCCAGTACATCAAGTACGTGCTGGCGGTCGACCACTCCAATCCCGAGAAGCCGGTGCAATTCTTTGCGGACTCACCCGGCGAGCCGCTTTATATTCCCCCGCCGCCGCCGCCCACGATGGCCGTGATCACTCACGGCAAGGACGTTTGGGTTGAGGCCAAATGCTGGGAATGCCATGGCCAGACGGGCAAGGGCGACGGCCAGAAGGCGGCCGGGCTGACGGATGATCCGGGGTTTCCCATTCGACCCGCGAACCTCCGGGCCGGCCAGTTCAAATCCGGCTCGTCGGTGACCGACATCTTCAGGACCATCTCCAGGGGACTCAGCGGAACACCGATGCCCTCCTATGGCGACGCCTTTCCGGATGCGGACCGCTGGGCGTTGGCCTATTATATTCTCTCGCTCTCTGCTTACACTGACCCGCTGAGTGGGGAGCCGTTGAAGATCTCTGCCGCGGCTCGTGCGGCGCTCGACAATCCGAAGTTGGAAACGCCGGGTCCGGAGCAAGCCTATGGACTGCTACGACCTTAACGCCGGCCGTGCCGGCCGGCTCGTTCAAAACCGCTCCCGCCGAGCAGGGTGAGTCATGACGGACTACGAGATACTAGGCCCCTACGCAGTGGCAATCATGATGGGATTGGGCTCCATCTGTATCTTCATCTGGGGGGTCATGGGCGGAGCCCTGAGCGAGACGGACCGGGCAGCCCTCACCTTCTACAACGCGGAGATGGCAAATGACCGATTCAAGGACCAGCATGACGGGTCATGACGCAGAGAACGCAGGGCATGAGACGCATGAGCTGCACGAGTATGCCGGTGGCTATATCAAGGCGCGCGAAGGGGTTCTCCCGGTCTGGTTGTTGGTCGTGTATTTCGGGCTGTTCGGGTGGGCGTGCTACTACGCGTTGCATTACTGGGGCGGACTCGGGCCGGGTCGAATCGGGTAATCAGCGCGCTCGATCGGGGGTGCTCTGCGGCCTCCCGATCGCCTAAAGTTTCTCAAGCGGAGATCGAAGCTGTGCGGGGCATAAAGATAATTTTCGGGGTCGCTGTCGTTAACCTGATGGTGCTGGCGTTTGAGTTCGCCATGAACGTGATTCGCACCGTGACCGGCTGAGGAGAACGAAATCATGCTGGCTCAGACTTCATTCTCGTTCGCCAGGGCTGGCTTGCTGCAGGAGATCGCGTTCGTCGGCTTCGCGATCTTTACGATCGGGTTCTTTATCTGGGTCGCGATGCTGGCGCGGAGAAAATAGCGGCCAGTCGCCTCCCTTCGCTCCGGAGTGGGCGGTTTTTCGGGGAACATGGCATGAGCTATTACGCGTTGCTGTTCGTCGCCGGCATCGCGGGCAGTTTCCACTGCATCGGGATGTGCGGAGGCTTTGCCTGTGCGCTGGGGGGTGATCCGCGCGGGCGCGGTGCCACCGCCGTTCGTCATGCGCTCTACAATACCGGCAGGTTGACGACCTACTGTTTTCTAGGGGGCCTCGCCGGCGGCCTGGGCGGGGCGATCTACACATGCCTGGGAACGAGGTCGCAGCCGGGAGTTCCGGTCCTCAGCGAGTCACTCGGGGCTGTGCAGCGGGGTCTGGCCGTGATAGCCGGGCTGCTGATGATCGTCATGGCGCTGCAGTTCTTCGGCCTCCGAAATCTGCGCCGCCTCACGACCGGATTCGGCGGCTCGACGCTCGCCACCGCGCTGCGGAGCCTCCTCCGCACGCGGGGTCACGCTGCGCCGCTTGCCTTCGGTGTGGTCAACGGCTTTCTGCCGTGCCCCCTGGTCTATGCCATGGTCGCCCAGGCCGCGAGCAGCCTTGACGTGCTGTCGGGCTGTCTCACCATGGCGGCGTTCGGTCTGGGAACCTTCCCGACCATGCTCGTCATGGGCGGGCTCGGCCGGCTGCTCGCGCCGAGGTGGCGGCAGCATGGCGTCCGATTGGCTGGAGGCTTCATTCTGGCGCTGGGCCTCGTCACGCTCGCCCGGGGTATCGTGCCGATGACGGCGCACCCGCACCACATCTGGCATTTCGCGTGACCTCTCGCGTGACCTCAGTCCCCAACGCTCTGTGCCGCCACTGCCTGCTGCCGCTCGGCCGGCGGGGGTTTGTCCACCCGGTAAACGGCGAGAGTTGCCAGTTCTGTTGCTATGGCTGCTGCATCGCCTATCAGGTGAAGAGCGGCAGCGGCGAGGCGTCCGAGGCGGCGTGGCTCCTGGTGCGTCTCGGCGCGGGCGGCTTTTTGTCCATGAACATCATGCTGTTCAGTCTGTTGGTGTATTCGGGCGCGTTCACCGGTACCGACCGGCGCGTGCTTCCCACCATTCATCTGCTGCTCTGGGGACTCGCGACGCCGGCGGTGCTGATCCTCGGCGAACCTTTCCTGCGTGAGACCTGGTCGCAGATCCGGCGAGGGCGCTTGGGCTCCTCCGCGCTCATCGTCCTCGGCTCGCTTGCCGCTTACTCCTATTCCACGCTCGCGGTCTTCCGCCTGGGCGGCTACCTTTATTTCGATACCGCCGCGATGGTGCTGATGCTGTTTACGGTCGGCCGCTATGTCGAAGCGGCGGGGCGCGCGCGGGCATCGCGCGATCTCGCTCCCTTGTTGGCCGCGGAAAGCGAATCGGCAACGGTGGTCGAAGGGGCAGAAGAGCATCGCCGGTCAGTGCGGGAGGTGCGTGCCGGGATGCTGATCCGGGTCAGGCCGGGCGAGCGGATCCCGGTCGACGGTCTGATCGTGGAGGGTTGCTCGCACACTGATGACTCGGTCATCAGCGGCGAGAGCAGGCAGATCGCAAAAGCGGTCGGCGACTCCGTCCTCGCAGGTAGCATCAATCTCGACGGTCCGTTGCTGATCCGGAGCAGCGGCTCCGGAGACCAAAGTCGCTGGGCGCATATCTGCCGATCGGTGCGTGACGCGTTACAGCAGTCGAGCCGCACGCAGCGTATCGCCGACCGCTGGGTGGGTGCTTTCGTGCCGGTAGTGCTGGTTCTTGCAGGCCTGACCTTGGCCTATTGGAGTCAGCGTCTGCCGTTCGATCGGGCGATGCTCGCCGCTCTCTCGGTGTTGGTGGTGGCCTGTCCGTGTGCGGTCGGCCTGGCTGCGCCAATGGCGCACTCGCTCGGCATCGGGCAATTGGCCCGGCACGGCTGCCTGGTCCGCAGCCCCGGCGCGCTCGAGGCACTTGCCGTCACGCGCCTGATCGCCTTCGACAAGACCGGCACGCTGACTCTGGGCTCGCCGCACCTTGTCGATCTTGCGAGCGATGGGGTCGGGGAGGAGGAGGTACTGGCCCGACTGGCAGGTCTGGAGCGCCATTCCGAGCATGGCTTGGCGCGTGCCATCGCGCTGGCAGCCCGAGCGCGCGGGCTCGATCCGATCGCCACCGAGGATGTCCGGGTCGTTCCCGGGCGCGGCTTGCGCGGCGTCGTCGATGGCGAGGTGGTCGCGGCCGGGAGTGCGGCGCTCATGCATGAGCTCGGCTGGCAGCTGCCCCCGGCCCTGGTCGAGCGCGCCGATGTGATGGCGACGAGCGGCCATTCGGTCGTATTCATCGGTTGGAGCGAGAAGCCTTGCGCCGGGCGGGCCCGCGCCGTGCTGTCGTTCGACGACACGCCGCTGCCCGAGGCGCGCGCCACCATCGAGGCATTGCGCGCTCTCGGAATCCGGGTGATGTTGTTGACCGGCGATCACGCCGGCGCGGCCGCGCGTGTTGCGGCCACGGTCGGCGTCGAAGATTGGCAGGCGGGCCTCGCGCCGGACGCCAAACGGGTCGCTCTCGATCAATGCCGGCCCCGCCGCGGCGCCGTGGCGATGGTCGGCGACGGCCTGAATGACGGCCCGGGGCTGGCCTGGGCGGATGTCGGCATCGCCGTCGGCTCGGCGACCGATCTGGCGCGCGAGACTGCCGATCTGGTGCTTCCACGGGGCGGCCTCTGGCTGCTGCCCTGGGTGGTCGGCCGGGCCCGTGCGGTGCGTTCGAGCGTCCTCGCCAACCTGGCCTGGGCGTTCGGCTACAACCTCATCGCGCTGACCTGCGCCGTGCTCGGGCTGCTGCAGCCGATCCTGGCGGCTGCCGTCATGGCCGGTTCGAGTCTGCTGGTGGTGCTGAATTCGCTGCGCCTGGAGCGACTTCCGGGGCCCAGTTATCCGGGCGCGCGGCGGTCATCTTCGGCCGCACGAGCGGCGAGCCAGCCGCAGCAGAGGCTTGAAATTCCCCACACCTGGGCAGAGAGTTCCTCCCCACGTCCCTGGCCCGAAGGTCAGGGTTTCTCGCGGAGAATCCGATGAAGTGGTATTTGCCGGCGTTTTGTCTTGCAGTTTTTTCCGCGACGATTGGCGCCCAAGAGGCAGATCCGTGCGCCGGATTGGTGGGTGCTGCTCTAGGCCAGTGCCAAGGTGATCAGCAGAAGCTTCAGCGGCAGCAACTGGCGCAACAGCAACAACAACTGGCTCAACAGCAACAACAGCTGACACAGCAGCAGCAACAGCTGGCGCAACAGCAACAACAGTTGATGCGACAGCAACAACAGCTTCAACAGCAACTGGACGCACAGAACCAGCTAAATCAACAACAGCCGCAAAATCAACAGCAATTGGAGGGTATGCAACGTAAGATTGAGATTCTCAGCAAGCAATTGGAGCATGAGAAATCAGCGAATCAACCCGTACAGCGTTTGGAACTCAAGAGCTGGAAAGCAGACAACCCCTGGTTCGGGTCGGACTATTCCAGAACGCAGTTCGCGATGCGCTATGCCAAGCAACTCCAACAAGAGCGGCCGGACCTCGCCGGTCGTCCATTTCTTGATGCCATTTCGGCCAAGGTGACGGATAAATTCGGCGCAAGCAAGTAAGGGTTGGCAACTCGAGTCACCGGCATCGACAGCAGACGGCGCGTGAGCGACCCGTCAGTCCGGCGACCCGGCTCGCGCCGGCGGCCTGATCTTGGATTCCGCCCAGTTCACCAGCCAAACCGTGCCGAGGGCGACCGCGACGCCCCAACCGACTTCGGCCAGCCGTGACAGAATCATCCAGCCGGCGGATCCTGTGTGCGGCACGAGCAGCACGATCGTCGCCGTCGACCCCGCCAGGCGTGCGGCGGTCGACACGTTCAACAGCCAGCACGTCCACATCGCCAGGACCACGGCGGTGAGATACGCGGCCAGGTGCTCGCCGGCCACGGCCACGATCACGGCGCTGACCAGCCCACCGACGGCCGCGCCCGCGAATTGGTCGCGCGCCGACGTTTGGGTCGCGCCGAGCTGCGCCTGGACGACCGCGATCGCGGTGATCGAGGCCCAAAATCCCTCGTGAAGTCCGAGCGGCTTGGCCGGCAGGTACGCGATCAGGGCGGCAGCCGCCGACATGAGCCCCTGCGCGGCGCCGCCGGCGAACCGCTCGCGGAACGGCAGCTCCTTGCTGTGCGCCTGCTGCACGATGCGGCTCATGGGGGATAATGTAGCGCAAGACGCAATTGCCAGGGAGATGCCGCTGTGACAGATCATGTCGTCGTATCGGATGCCGCCGGCGTGCGGCGCGTTCGGATGAATCGGCCCGAGAAGAAGAATGCGCTGACCCGGGCCATGTATGTGGCGATGGCCGAAGCGATCGAGCAGGCCGACGCGGACCCGGCGATTCGCGTCCTGGTGATCACGGGCACCGGAGATGTTTTCACGAGCGGCAATGACCTCAAGGATTTTCTCGAGGCTCCGGCGATGGGGTCGAGCAATCCCGTCATGCGCTTCCTGTCGGCGATCGCCCAGGTGCGCAAGCCCCTGATCGCAAGCGTCGAGGGGCTCGCGGTCGGCATCGGCGTCACGATGCTGCTGCACTGTGATCTCGTGTACGCGGCGGAGGGAGCGGGTTTTCAGCTGCCGTTCGTGAATCTCGGCCTGGTACCGGAGGGGGCCTCCAGCCTGCTGCTGCCGCGGATGATCGGCTCCCATCGCTCCGCGGAGTTGTTGTTCTTCGGCGATCGTTTCGATGCGCAGGCGGCGTTGCGTCTCGGTCTGGTCAATTCCCTCCATCCGCGTGCGCTGCTCGATCAGGTCGTCGCCGAGCGCGCAAGCACGTTGGCCGCCAAGCCGCCGCAAGCGCTCAGGCTGACCAAGCAACTCCTCAAGGCCGAGGACTTGCGCTCGGAGATCTCGGCGAGACTGGAGGAGGAGCGCGTGCACTTCGAGCGGCAGCTGTCCTTGCCGGAGGCACGCGAGGCACTGAGCGCATTCCTGGAGAAGCGCGCCGCGGATTTTTCTCGATTCTCCTGAGAGTTGCTGGCGCGGCCCTACGGCGCCGGCGATGTCGCCGCGGACGGAGGCCTGCGCTCCGCCGGCGCGGCTGTCAGCGCTGGGATTCGCCGGAGGAGGCCGATCGGCGCAGCATCGTCCAGGCCGCGGCGGAAAAAACCAGCGCATTCGCGACGATGACCGGCGAAGCGCCGATCAGCAATCCGTAGGTGATCCAGAGCGTGGCGCCGATCATCTGAGTGGCGCGCAACAGCGCCGGACGCGAAAAGAAGTACGAGCCCACGAACACCGCTGTCGCGGTCCACCCGAGAGCGCTGACCCAGGAGGCGCTCATCCGTTCACCACTTCCGCCGGCAGAGGCTGGGTCCGCATCTCGATGATCCGCACGCGATCCGTGCGTTCGCGCTCCCAGCCACTCAGGCTCAAACCATAGGATTCGAACAGATCGCGGATATGACGAGTTTCCCAATTGAGGACCTGGTCGAGAATCGGCACCATGATGCTGAACGCATTGTCGCTAAGCACCGTACTCTTCGCGATCTGGGCGAGCTGTCGGTTCTCGGACACTGCAATGGTGAACCCATCATGATTATTCACGTGCAACATCACGTGCACGTCGGAGCTACCGTCGCCCACATAGATCATGCGATCCGGCGTAATCCCCAACCGATGCTCGAGCTCCTCGATCACGGCGACCTTGCCGTAGCCGGCGGGCACGCGGCGGATGGAACGGACCTCCCCGGAATGGTCGTCGAATTCCAGTTCGGTGCCATAGATGTGATCCGGCGGCAGGATGCCGTCGAGCGCCGAGATGGCGATCTCGCGCGGTGCGGCCGAGATCACGAAGAACTCGAACCGGCAGTGGGCGGTTCCTCGAGCCATGAAATCGACCAGGAACGGAATCGCATGCTTCAGCCGAATTCGCCGGCCGGTCTCCCGCAGGTGCTCGCGGCGTACGCTGCGAAACTCGGGATCGTGGCGGATCAAATAAGCGAGCTCGCCTCCCTGCTGCACGAGATTGCTGCGTGCCAGCCCCGCCACGCGCTCCTCGAATCCCGAGATGCCGAGGATCTCGGCCAGGACCATGCCGGAATCCTTGAAGCTCAGGGTCTGGTCGAAATCCGAGGCCAGAAGATAGTGTCGGAGCGGAGCGGGCATGGCATGTACCTTTCGATGAGTATGCGCATCCCATATTACGGCGCTGCGACAAGATGTCACGCGACAAAGAATCGCGGGTCGTGCGAAATTTTTCATGTGGTGAACGCGAGAAACGTGATCCGGTCGGCGGTTCGACCGCGATCATCGGGTGACGAAGGCGCGAAGCGCCGCCCGGCCGTCTTCCCGCAGCAAGAAGGGCGCGTCGAGCGGCTCCTGTGGCATGCGGACGGTGAGCTCGCTGCTCGAGGCGATATAGCGCAAGGTCTCCGCGGCGATGGGATATGCGTGCACGATCGGGTCTCCATGCGGCGGCAGGTGCAGCTCGCGGAGCCTTGCCGGACCGACGGGCAGATCGGCGAGCGGCGCGAGATCGAGTTCGCGCCCGTCGGCGAAGATGTGCAGCCGCCCTTGCCCCGGGTCGGGCGGCGGCGACATGCGCCGGTCCACGGTCGACCAGCGATACAGCAGCAGATAATCGCCGTACTTTCCCGCATTGTCGACTTCCACCGCCACCAACGTCGCGTAGTCGCGTGCGTGCGCGGCGACATCGTTGCGCTCGCGCGCGAATTCGAGCGGCACGGTCACCACCAGCAGGGTATTGCCGCTCTGCTCGTCGAGGATCTCCCGGGTGAGCGGCGCACGCGAGGCGCATCCGGCCATAACAGCCAGCGCCACCAACAAGATCCTGCGCGAAGCCGTGAACATCCTAGAACCGCAATCGATAGGTGGCGGAAAAATAGAGAAAGCGCTGCTCGAGCGCCCCCGTTTGAGCCTGCCCGGTGACGGACTGCTGTTGCAGCAGCGTCTGCTGGGTCTGCAGCTGGTAGCCGGCGATGATCTCGAAGACCGACAGCCGGCCGGTCCAGTCGCTCCTCAATTCCGGCAGATACAGCCTCTGCTTCCCGCCGAGCGCGGGCTCGTTGAGCTGCTCGACGGAGAAGCGCGGCCCGAATCTCCAGGCGCCCGGCAAGGCGAAACGGCCGTCCCAGGAAAGCGTGGTGCTGCGCGCAATGGGAGAATCGTCGACGCGCACGCCGATAATCTGCAGGTCGCTCGCCTGCAGCTGGTTCGAGCCCGCGAATTGCACCGACACGTTCTTGTCGAGGCCGGTCGAGGTCGTCGCATCCACGCCGCCGGAAGCGGGCGTCCCGCCGAGACGCAACGCCGAAGCATCCCCCATGAATTGCCATCGCTCGCTCAACGAGCGACTGGCGGATATGACCAATGTGTCGCTCGTGGCGGTGCGGTCGAACGCGAGCTGCCGGATTTGCGAGGGCGTGTACTGGTGCTCGAGGGCGTCCAATTCCGTGGCGCTCTGACCGAGCAAGGCGTTGTTCAGCTCGAGCAGCGGACTGCGGCGATGGTCGACATCGAGTCCGAGAATCCAGGACTGCGCGATTCCCAGGTTGCCGATCAGCGTGAGCGAGTTGATCTGGTTGAAGGCGACGTCGTAATCGGCCAGCATGACTGCCGAGCGTCCCGGCTGCGAGTAGCGGGTTTGAAAGCCGATCGAGCGCCGGTCGGTGAATCCCGCTTCCGTCTCGTCGAACACATAGGCGTCGAAAATCCAGCTTCGAAACGGACTGTACTCGACCGACACGGTGCCGAACTGCTGCTGCGTGGAGAACGTCGAATAGCTCGTGTAGGCGGGATAGCCCGCGGCGGCGCTCACCGCCAGGACGGGATTGAACTGGTAGCCGACGAAGAGGCCGTCGAAGAGGCCTACCACGCCCTGGCTGGCCAGCGATTGGCGGCCGAGCCGGCCGGTGAGCCCGAGCTGCCGGTCGGTCAGCTCGACGAACGCGGCGGTAGTACGATCCTGATTGCCGCCGGCGGCGGGCACCAGGTTTTGCGTGTAGCCGGCGTCCGCGCGGGCCGTGAAGTCATAGCGTGCCCCGCGGTTTCGCACCAGCACGTCGGTATATACCAGCGCGCCGTTGACGGCAGTGGCGCTCGTGGACGTGCCGTTGGACGTGGTCTGCTGCCGGCCGTATTGATAGGCGAGGGCGACGCTCCCCGCGACCCCCCAGTGATCGGTCGCGGCCGCGCCGAACTCTCCCATGGATTTCGGTGCGAGTGAGGCGGCGGCGAGCGCTTGCAGCCGGCTGCGGACGCGCGCCGCTCCGGGACCATCGGGATAGCGGCTCAGATACGTTGCGTATTCGGCCTTTGCCTGAGCCAGCTGGCCGGCGCGCTCCCGCACCAATCCCATCAGTTCTTGCGCATCCGCGCGGGCGGGATATTCCGGTTGCCGCAGCAGGCGGCCGAGCAGGTCGACGGCTTGCGGGTATTGATGCTTTTCCAGCGCGTCCCGGGCCTCGCGCAACAGAGTCGCGCGCTGCTCCTCGGGAAGCGGCGGGTCGGTGGGGACGCTTGCCGCCGCCGATGCCACGCTGGCGCGCTCGACGACGTTGAGATCGGTCGTCTCGTCATTGACGGCAAGCCAAGCGCGAGGATAGCTGGATTGTGCGATCTCCAGCACTCGCTGCGCCTCCGCGCGCGTCGAAAAGGGACCGGCACGCAACCGGTACCAATGCTCGTCCTCGATATCGGTTTCGGATACATAGGCTTGAGTCTGCAGGCGGGCCGCCGCCGCCTCGACCGCCGCCCGCTCGAAGTTTTGCGGCGAGGATTCGAGATTGACCGCATAGCCTTGCGGAGCCTCGGGTGCGGACAGGTAAACCTCCGCCTTGCGATGGCGGGTGCCGAGCAGTCGGATACGCAGGCCCGTGCCGGCCGTCGTCGGGGCCATCACGAAATCCAGTTCCCTTGCCCAGGTGAGCTCCAGCACGACCTCGCCCGGAACGGTCGATTCGACGCGCGCATCGGTCACCAGCCGGCCGCCACCGCCGACCAGGGGCATCTCCGGCGGAAATGCGCCCAGCAGCGAGCCGCAATCGGGTCCGAGCCTCAGCGTGATTCGAACGCTGTTGCCGTGATTCAAGGGCATGTTGGTGATGTAGCGCGCGGTACAAGAAAATTGCACCGTGATGTCGGCGTGATCGTCGCGCTCGTCGGTGTCGATCACCTGAACCAGTTGGCCCATCGGAACGGCCAAGGGCGTGGCGCCCGGAGAGCGGACGGCGATCGTCATCATCACGAGCGTCAGCGCCAAGCCGGACCCGGCGCGCGCGAGCGATGGGACATTTCTACCCGGCGCCGTCATTTCTACTCGAGGCGGTCATTTCTACTCGGCGCCGTCACTTGTTCGAGTTCGCGCCGCGAGGCGCCGGTAGGACGGTTCGGCGGGGTGCCGGTGGGACGGAGGTGATCGTCCAGTTGAGGGTGCCGTGGCAGGAGCCGCAATCGAGCGCGGTGATGGGGTGCTGGGGCTGCTTGCCGGTGACGGTGATGCCGTCGTGGCAACTTGCGCACGCGGCACCGACGCCGAGATGATCGAAGGTCGCCGCCGTCCAGGTGATCACGCCATGACAGGCGCCGCAGTCCTTCACCGTCTGGACGTGCTTGAGCGGCTTACCCGATGCCTGCACGCCGTTGTGGCAGCCGAGGCAGGCGGCCGAGATGCCGCGATGCTCGAATCGGGCCGGCAGCCAGCCGTTCGTATTGTGGCAATTCTCGCACCGGTCGTTGCTCTCGACGTGCGAGGCCGGCTTGCCCGCGGCGAGCAGGCCGTTGTGGCAGGAGGCGCAGTTGCCGGTGACACCGGCGTGAGAGAGCGGTGCAGCGGCGGCAGGCAGGGCGGCTGCCAAGCCGCGGGCGGCGGCGGGCGCCGCCAGCACCGCGGCGCCGCCGCGCGCCGGGACCGCGGCCGTTGCGGCCCCGGGAACTGCACCGACCGGCGCCGCCACGGCCCCGGGGATTGCACCGACCGGCGCCGCCGCCACGGCCGTCACCCTGCCGCCTGCGGACGTCTTGATCACCGCTTTTGCGTTCGCCGCACCGCCGTTCCAGTTGTTCGGGCTATGGCAGCCGCTGCAGTCCTGCCCCACGTGGTGTCCGTTCGGTCGGGTGGTCAAGTTGTTGACCCCGTAGAACGCCCTGCCGGACTCGTGGCAGGCATCGCACGTGCCACCGATGTAGGCGAACATGGCCGTATGCTTGGCCGCGCTCATGGCCGTGCCGCTGAACGAGGTGAAGCTGACGGCATGACACTTCTCACAGGGCGTCGCGGCCGTGGGAATATGCACCGGGCTCAACACCGCGTCCTTGGGCGTGTAGTTGAGATAGAACACGGGCGGTGTTGCATTCGGTGCGCCGTGACAGGTGATGCAGCCGCTGGTGATGCCGGTGTGCAGCACCGGAGTGGCCGCGAGCGTCGCGTAGTTGGACGGGGCCGCCGTGTGGCAGACGCTGCAGCCTTGGTTGGCCGGATTGGGCATGTGGCCGGCGGGCAGAGCCGTGCTGTTCCAGTTCGCGGTCGTATGGCACAGGCTGCAGTCGTTCGGCGCCACCATCTGCCCCGAGGTGTGATCGGCCGGGCGGCCCTGCAACGCCGGGCTTGCCGCACCCATGTAGAAGCTCAAGCCTGCTTCGTGGCAAGTGATACAGCTCGTTCCGACGAAAGCGTGAGTGGCCTGGGTCATGTTCATCGGCCCGAATCCGCCCACGACGTAATTCTTGGCATGGCAGGAACCGCAGTCCGTGCCCGCGAGGTAAGGGACATGGGGCGGGGTGAGCACCCCGGCTTTCGGGTTGTCGTTGTTGTTGTAGAAGGTCAATTGGGTGCTGCCGCCGTGGCACTGGCCGCATCCGGCGGTGATGCCGGTATGCAGCACGGCGACGCTCGCCAGGGTGGCGTAGTTGCCCGGCGCGGCGGTGTGGCAAACATTGCAGGCTTGGTTGCCCGGGTTGGGCATGTGCCCGGCCGGTAGCACCGTCGTGTTCCAGTTCGCCGTCGTATGGCAAAGATTGCAATCGTTGGGCGTCGCCTGCTGACCCGTGGTGTGGTCCGCCGGGCGGCCTTGCAGCCCCGGATTGGCGGCGCCCATGTAGAAGCTCAGGCCCGCTTCGTGGCAGGGATTGCACGTGCTTCCGACGCCGCCGTGCGTCGCCTGGGTCATGTTCATCGGCCCGAACCCGCCGACCGCGTACGTAGTCGAGGAGTGACAGCCGCTGCAGTCGGTGCCGGTGAACGCCGGAATATGCGGCGGCGACAGCACGGCGGATTTCGGATTGTCGTTGTTGTTGTAGAAGCTGAGTGCGGTCGCGCCCCCATGGCATTGCGAGCAGCCGGTGGTGATGCCGGTATGCAGCACCGCATTGGAGGCGAGCGGCGTGTAATTGGCCGGAGCTGCCGTGTGACAGGTCGTGCATTGCTGATTGCCGGGGTTGGGCATGTGGCCCGCCGGCAGGGCGGTGGAGCTCCAGTCGGTGGTTTCGTGGCATCCCGAGCAGTCGCCGGTCTGCTGCTGCGGCGTCCCGGTCGGGGCCAGGTGATCGGTCGGGCGGCCCTGCAGAGGCGGTGTGGATGCACCGAGGTAGAAGCTCAAGCCGGCCTCGTGACAGGTATCGCAAGTGGTCGGCACGAACGCATGCTTGGCGGCGCTCATGCTGGTGGGCCCGAAGCCGCCCACGACGTAATTCGGCGCATGGCAGTTGCCGCAGTCCGTGCCGCTCAGGTAAGGGATGTGCGCGGGCGTGAGCACGCCGTCCTTCGGATTGTCGTTGTTGTTGTAGAACGCGAGCTGCGTGGTCGCGCCATGGCATTGACCGCAGTTGCCGGTGATGCCGGTGTGCAGAACCGCGACGCTTGCGAGCGTGGCGTAGCTCGTGGGGGCGGCGGTGTGGCAGACCGAGCAGGTCTGGTTGGCCGGATTGGGCATGTGTCCCACGGGCATGACCGTGCTGATCCAGTTGGCGGTCGTGTGACACATACCGCAATCGTTGGGTGCCACCTGCTGGCCCTGCGTGTGATCGGCGGGCCGCCCTTGCAGGGGCGGGCTCGCGGCGCCCATATAGAAGGCCAATCCCGCCTCGTGGCAGGTGGCGCAGGCGGTTGGCACGAACGCGTGCGTCGCCTCGGTCATGTTCATGGGACCGAAGCCCCCCGTCACGTAATTCTTGGCGTGGCAGGAGCCGCAGTCGGATCCGGACAGGTACGGGATGTGAGAGGGCGTGAGAATGGCGTCCTTGGGCGTGAAGTTGTTGAACCAGGTCAGGGCGGCGCCGGCGCTGCCATGGCACAGCCCGCAATTGCCGGTGATACCGCTATGGAGAGCGGAAACGGCAGCCAAGGTGGCGGGTGTGTAGTCGCTCGGCGCCGAGGCATGGCACTGCGAGCAGCCGAGATTCGCCGGATTCGGCATGTGGCCTGCCGGCAGCGCGGTGCTCACCCAGTCCGTGGTCTCATGACAGAGGGAGCAGTCACCGGTCGCCATGCGCGGGTCGCTGCTGTTCACATGGTCCGCGGGCCGCAGCTGCAGCGGCGTGCCGGACCCGACGTAGAAGCTCTTGCCGGTGTCGTGGCAGGTGTCGCAGGTGGTCGCGACGAAGGCGTGCTTGGCGGCGCTCATGGCCGTCGCCGGGCCGAAGCCCCCGGCCTGATACGCGGCGCCGTGGCAGGCGCTGCAATCGGTGCCGACCAGGATGGGAATGTGCGGCGGCGACAGCGGGGTCTTTTTGGTCGGCGATACGCCGGACACCGACATCGGAATATAGGGCGCCGGGACGCCCGCAAAGGTTTCGCCCGCGTGGCACTGCAGGCAGTTGCTCACGGGCAGCCCGGAGTGGAGCGTCGCAATGCTCGCGGCCAGCACGGTCCAGGTCTCGGCGCTCGGGTTGTTGCCGTGACAGATCCCGCAATCGATCGCCGATGGAATCGGCGGCACGTGAGTGGGCGGCTGGCTCTCGACGAATCCCGTCGAGATCCTCACCGTGCCGGCGTGGCAGGTTTGACAGGTCGAGACGCTCATCTGCGTGTGGTCGAACACGGCGGGTACCCAGCTCGGAGCCTTGGTGCCGATGCCGGTGGTGTGACAGTTCTCGCACAAGTTGCTCGTGGGCATGTGGCCGCCCTGCTTGCCCACCGCTTTGACTCCGTTGTGGCAGCTCACGCAACCGGTGCGGATGCCGGTGTGGTCGAAATCGGCGCCGAGCCAGCTCATCGTGGTGTGGCAATCGCCGCACTCGAGCACCGTGGGTATGTGCCCGGCAGGCTTGCCGGAGGCCTGGGTGCCGTTGTGACAAATGATGCAGAAGCCGGCAACCGCGAGCGGGATCTGGGCGTGATCGACCGTCTTCGGCGGATTCCAGGAAATCACGGTATGACAGGCAGCGCAGTTCTGACTGGTGGCCGGATGGGTGCGTCCCACCCCCTGCGCGATCGTGCCGTTATGACAGCTCACGCAGCTGCCCATCACCTCGGCATGATCGAAATGCACGTAGGGGCGAAACGAGATGGTGCTGTGGCAGGCGGCGCAGTTGTTGGTACTGGTCACGTGATTCGTGGGCTTCGGCGTCGCCTCGAACGGTGATCCCTTGATGTGACAGGTGGCGCAGTCGCGTGGAGTGCCCCTGAAGACGGCGTTGAGATGACACGCCTCGCAAGGGAGATCGCGGTGCACGCCGTCGAGCTCGAAGCCCGTGGTCAGATGATCGAAGGGCACCGTGATCGGCGCGGCCGCGGCGGAAGCGGCGCGACCGCCGGCCGCGAGCAGCACCAGCACCGCCAGGGCCGCGTACAGCGTGGCGGGGATCTTGCTGTGGTGGCTCGCGGCACGCATCTATTGAACCCGTGCCCCTTTCCAGGAGTAATTCGTGTGGCACCGGTCGCACTGCGGCCCGTACTGCCCGAGATGTCGATCATCCTTGTGATGGCACACGCCACACTCTTTCGACGGCTTCACGGTGCCGGGCGGCTCGCGATGGCAGGCGGCGCACTGCAGCTTGGCGTGTGCGCCGAGCAACGGAAAATGCGCCTGTTTGGCATGGTCGAAGACCCACAGGGGCCAGCCGCCGGCGGAATGGCAGTCCTCGCATTTCTTGCCGAGGCCTCCCTTGTGCACATCATCGTGCGCATGGCAGCCGAGGCATTGGAGCGGCGCCTGCTCGAAGGCCATGCTCGTGTGGCATTGAGCGCAACTCACGACGCGATGAAGTCCGACGAGCGGGAAATCCGTCAGGTCGTGGTCGAAGGCGATGTCCGCCGACCAGGAATTCTGGCCGTGGCAGCGGTCGCAGCCACCCTTGAGTTTCCCGCCGTGCGGATCCTCGCTGCGGTGACAACCGATGCAATCCTTGGCGAGCTTCTGGGTGGCGGTGGGCGCGGTGTGACAGGCGTGACAGTCGAGCTTGGCATGCGCTCCCACCAGCGGAAAGTGGTCGCGTGCGGCATGGTCGTACTCGACCGGGCGCCAGCGCGTGTTGTCGTGGCAATCCTCGCAGTTCGCGCCGAAGCGCGCGGCATGCGCGTCGTCGGCGCGATGGCAGCCGTTGCAGTCCTTCGGAATCTTGTCCTTGTAGTTGCCGCTGCGGTGGCAGCTCAGGCAGTCGATCCGGGCGTGTACCCCGAGCAGCTCGTATCCGGTCTCCTTCAGGTGATCGAATTTCGCGGCTTTCCACTCCTTCGTGACGTGGCACTTGCCGCAGTCGGAGCCGCGCGCGCCGCGATGCTCGTCGTCCGTCGCATGGCAGCCGACGCAGGTGCCCGGCGTGTGCTCGTAACGACCACCCACGTGACAGGCGTCGCAAGTCAGCGTCGTGTGCGCGCCGGTCAGCTTGAAGTCCGTCTTGTCGTGATCGAAGCGTGCGCCGGTCCAGCTGACCTGGCCGTGGCACTCGCCACACGATTGCTTGAGTTGACCGGAGTGCACGTCGTCGTTCTTGTGGCAGCCGGCGCAGGCAGCCGCGGCCTTGCGCCACGGATCATGCGGCTTGTGGCACGCGCCGCATTCGAGCCCGGCGTGGGCGCCCTCGAGCGGAAAATCCGTCTGGCGATGATCGAATTGCGCCGGGCTCAGCTGCACGATGTCGGCGTCGCGCCCCTTGTGCTCGGTGTGGCAGGCACGGCACTCGCCGTTGCCGGCATTCACCATGCGGCCGTGGTAGCCCCGGCGCTGATTCACGTCGCCGGCGATTTCCTTGTGGCAGTCCAGACAGAGCGAGGATTGCGGGCGCGCGTTGGAGCGGTCGTGACAGTTCGCGCAAGTCTCCTCCTGCTTCTGATGCGCACGGGTCACCTTGCCCGGCATGAGCAGCGTCTCGACCGAAGCCGCCGAGGCTGGATTCATCAAGGACATTGCCATCCAAGCGATTCCCATCGCACAAAGTCCTCGTCCGTCCATGGCGCGGCGTCAGTACACGTTTATCGCAATCACGTGCACTACGCCGGCGATCAACAACATGAAAAACAGAGGTATATGCAGGACGTGCCAGAAAGAGAACAGCTTGGCGTAGGTTCGATATTCGGCCAGGCGCCGGCCGGCCTCGAGCCGCCGCGCCGCATAGCGGCGCGCGACTTGAGCGATGCGGGGTGCGTGACGGGCGATCACCGCGGAGTCGTCTCTGGCGGCCAGCGCAACCGCTTGATCGATGGCCCGGCGCAACTGCCAGCGCGCGATCGCGAGCCGCGGGGCACCGGAAAAGAGATGCAAGAGCCGCCGTATCGTGCCTTTCGGCGGTTCGATCAAACGCCGCTCGATGGCCTCGATCGAATCGAGCAACCCGGGCAGGAACGTAATCGACGTGGTCTGTGAGCGGATCCGGTCGCCGACCTTCTTGAGCTCCTCGAAGGTGTCCTCGTTGCCGTCCATATGGGCATGCAGGCGCGTGTAGATGTAGCGGCCCACGACGCCGCTTCCCGCGACCACGAGCATGCAGATGAGGGCGACGTTGCTGTTGGTGGCGCCGAGTCTGAAGTTGGCATGGAACAGCACCAGAATCGGCCCGACCAGACCGAGCGTCATGTGAATCTCGAACCAGACCGGCACTCCGCCGAGCCAACGCAGCCACGCGGCCCGTTTGCGCGCAGAATAGATCAACAGCAGCAGCATCATCGAGGCGCCGACGATGCCGAGCCAATAGCCGATGCCCCGCTGCGGCGTAATGTAGCGCTCGAGGTGCGCATGGCTGCCCCAGATCAGCACGCCGCCGACCGCCAACGTCCACACCAGAGGCCAGTGGATGTGGCGGGTCTTCGCGTGCGGAAGGTGGGCGGCCACGGCGCTCATTTCATGACGCGGTCGATGAGAATGGCGAGCGGTCGATGCTCGGCGGGGTCGATCACTCCGCTCGTCCCCACGAGATCGCCCGGTGCGGGCATGGCCTGCCCGCTTTGTGAAATGCGGGCCTCGACCGTGATGCGCCCGGCGCTCGACAGATTCCTGCCGGGCAGCATCGACTGCGAATCGTCGAGCGTGAATTCGATCGGCCACTCGGCCGCGGTGGTGCGAAACACGGCCACCGGTGGGCCGGGTGAGCCGGTGGATTTCGCGACGATGAACAGCGCGGCCGCTGCCGCTGCGCGGGTGCGCAGCGGCTGGGCCAGCGACACTTCGCCGTGCACGACGGCGCCCGTGGACGCGCCCGGCAACGGGCCGGCTGCGGCTGCGGCTGCGGCCGCGACCGTGCCGCCGTCACCGTCGCCATCGGGCGAAACGGCCGGCAGTCGATGCGCCCGCGCCTCGCTTGCCGCGGCGGGCAGTCCCAGGAAGTCGTACGACTTCGCCAGCAGCTCCCAGTCGTCAGGCGTGCCGCCGCCCTTTGCAAGACGTGCGCGCAGCCCGGTGATCGCGCTGCTCATCGAGCCGGCGGGCGACGTTGCCGCGGCCGCATTGAGGGGCGGCATGGAGGCAAGGCTCGGTAGAAGGGGCTGCGCCGCCGCGAGATCGGGCCGGCCGAGCCAATGATAGAGAGCGTACGCGCCGGACAGGACGATCACGGCGCAGGCTCCGGCCTGCCAAGAAGGCGAGGGCAGCGGGCCGAGCCGCGGGATCGTCCGCAGCCAAGGCAGCATCAACGTGAGCGCGGCGAGTGTGCTCAGCACTCCGGCGAGAAACCAGAACAACGGCAAGTTGGTACTCCTTGTCACCACCAAGAACCGCGCCATCGGCCTGACGCAGGATTCATCTTTTCAATTCTTTTCTTTGCGTTACAAAGAGTAATCCCGGAATCAGCTGCACAAAAATGTGTGTGAAAAGCGACACTTTACCGGGGCTCGGCGTTCGGATGTGATGTGCCTCACACTGATGAGCGGTGACGGGATTCAACGATTGTTCGCTGTATGCGCTTTAAATTATCGAGTGTCGCAGCCGCAATAAGGTAAGCACCCCATGGACGTGGTTTTCTCGCTCGTGCTATACGGGCTGCCGCTCGCCGTCGTGGTCGGTGCGTACCTCATCCGACAGCGGCGCGTTCACGCGCGCCATCGGCACGCGCAGCAGGAGGCGATCGCCGCAGGGATGACCGAGCCTGCCTCGCTCCACCCGCTCATCGATCCGAGCCGCTGTCTCGGATGCGGCGCGTGCGTGAAGGCTTGTCCGGAGCAGCCGCATCATCAGGTGCTCGGATTGATCAACGGCAAGGCCGTGCTGGTCGGCCCGAGCGAATGCATCGGCCACGGTGCGTGCAAGGTCGTGTGTCCGTTCGATGCGATCACGCTGGTATTCGGCACCGAGCGGCGCGGCCTCGACATTCCGGTGCTCAAGCCTGACTTCGAATCCAACGTGCCCGGCATCTTCGTGGCCGGCGAGCTCGGCGGCATGGGGCTGATCCGCAATGCGCTGCTGCAGGGCCAGCAGGCGCTCGAGGCGATCGCGAAGCGGAAGGGCGGCGGGAAAGGCGCCGGAGTGCTGGATGTGTTGATCGTCGGGGCTGGACCCGCGGGGCTCGCCGCATCGCTCGCCGCCAAGCAGGGGGGATTGAATTATCAGACTCTCGAGCAGGATTCGCTCGGCGGGGCAGTGTTTCAATATCCGCGCGGCAAGCTCGTGATGACCGCACCGGTGGAATTGCCGATTATCGGCAAGGTGCAGTTTCGCAATACCTCGAAAGAGGAGCTGCTGCAGTTCTGGACCGAGGCCTGCATGGGAAACTCGCTGAATATCCGCTACCGGGAGCGAGTTGAAACCATCGAAACCAAGGACGGAGCCTTCCATGTGAGCGCAGGCGGGCATCGATACGTCGCGGCGAACGTGCTGTTGGCAATCGGCAGGCGCGGCACGCCGCGCAAGCTCGGGGTGCCCGGCGAGGAATTGCCGAAAGTCGTTTATCGCCTCATTGATCCGGAACAGTACCGCGGCCGTCGGGTCATCGTGGTGGGGGGCGGCGACAGCGCGCTCGAAGCGGCGGCGAGCATCGCCGAGCTCGGCGACACCTCGGTGATCCTGTCTTATCGCGGCGAAGCCTTTCAGCGCGCGAAGCAGCGCAACCGTCAGCGCGTCGACGACGCCACCGGCAACGGTGCGCTGCGGGTACTGTTCAATTCGCAGCTCCGCGAGATACGTCCTGCCGAGGTCCTGTTGCAGCACTCCGGAAAGGACTTGAAGGTCGACAACGACGCGGTGATCGTGAGCGCCGGCGGCATTCTGCCGAACGATTTCCTGCGCTCGATCGGCATCACCGTCGAAACCAAGTACGGAACCGCGTGAGCTTCGCGACTTTCAAGCGTCGAATCGTCCGCGCCGTATGCGGCGGCCTCCTGATCGTGGCCGCGCTGCCGGCAGGTGCCGCCTCGACCCAGAGCCCGGTCAAGGATCCCCTGCAGCAGGCGCGCTCGGCGCTTGTTCTTCTGCAGTTCGACAAGGCGATGGAGCTGTTGAACTCCCAGGTCCGCGCCGGCCATCCGGAGGCGCAATATCTGCTCGCGCTCATGTACCTGAACGGCGTGGGCACGATCTCCGATCCGGCGCGTGCGCGTAGTCTGCTTCAATCCGCGGCGGAGCACGGCCAGGGTGCAGCGGCGTACGTACTCGCTGCCGAGCTGTCGCGGGGCGCGGATGCCTCGCCCGCGTCCGCGCATTCCTGGCTCGAGCGATCAGCCCGGCTCGGCTACCCGCGGGCGGTGGAGGCGCTGAGGTCGGGGAAGCCGCCGCTCGAGCGCGAGCCCCTGGGCGCGTCGGAGCCTGCGCTCAAGACCGCATGGGTGATGAATTGCGTGGAGCAGGACGATGTCGCCGGGCTACACCAAATCGGCGCGGCCGCGGTGAGCGTACGCGATGAGTTCGGCCGCGGGCCGCTCTCGTACGCGGCGCAGGGCGGCAAGCTCGCGGCGGCTGCCGCGCTCATCGAGCTGGGTGCAGACCCGCGCGCGGCCGATGGGTACGGCGTCACGCCGCTGATGCTGGCTGCCGGGCAGCCGAATGCCGCGATGCTGGAACTGCTGATACGGGGCGGAGCGGACAGCCGGGCGGTCGATGCCGAGAAGCGCAGCGCGCTTTTCTACGCGGCGCGAGCGGACCGGCCCGATTCCATCAAGGCGCTGCTGCGTGCCGGAGCCGTTCTCGGGGCGCGTGACGAGCGCGGTTACACGGCGCTCGATGCGGCGCTGACCGTGGACGCCGCCGCTGCTGCCGCGGAGTTGCGCTCGCAGGGAGCTCAACAAAGCGTGGTGAGCGGTCCGGGGAGCCATCAGGCCGGCAAGTTCGACGCGGCCCGGCCCGGGGACATCTATCGCGGCTGGTCGGTGCTCGAGCTCGCCATTTCGCGTGACGACGCGGCAAGCGTCGGGCAATTGCTGGACGCCGGCGGCAATGCCAACCTACGGCTGCCGTCGGGAGATCCGTTGTTGAAGGTGGCCGCGGACGCGCATGCGATGTCGAGTCTCTCGCTCCTGCTGGCGCACGGCGCCGACGCGACCGCGACCGGCCGCGCCGGCCACAGCGTCCTGTGGCTCGCCGCGACGCGGAACGACCTCCCGGTGCTGAGGGCGCTGCTGGCGGGGGGCATCGCCGCGGATGCTCATGCGATCACGGAGCAACGACCGCTGCTCGCGGCGCTGCGCGCGTCGAATCCGGAGGTCCTGCAGCAACTGCTCGGCGCCGGGGCGAGTGTCGACGCATCGGATCCGCGCGGCCACACCCCGCTGATGCTCGCCGCAGCCGTCGGGCAGACGGCCGCGGTGCAGGCGCTGCTCGAGCATCATGCGCGCATCGATGTCCAGGACGATCAGGGACGCACCGCGTTGTGGTATGCGGCCTCGGCGGGGGCACGCGAGATCGTGGTGAGCTTGCTCGCTGCGGGGGCAAGCCGCGACGTGGTGGATTCTCACGGGCTCACGCTGTTGCACGCCGCCGCCGGGCAAGCCGATGCAGCAGTGCTCGAGCCGCTGCTGAAGTCCGATGCCGTCGTCGACCGGCGCAGCCTGATCGGCGACACGCCGCTGTTGGTCGCGGCGGCCACGGGGCATGCGGAAGTGGTGCAGGCCCTGCTCGCTCATTCGGCGCATCTGGACCTTCAGAACAATGCCGGGGACACCGCGCTGATCGCGGCCAGCCGCGGCGGCCATTCCGGCATCTGCCATCTATTGCTCGCCGCGGGCGCCAACCGGGCGCTGCGCAACGCCGCCGGCGTATCGGCCGAAGACGTCGCTTCCGGGCGCGGCTTTGCGTCGATCGCCAAGGAAATTGCGGGCAAGAGCTGAGTGCGGCCGGCGCCGATCAATAGGCGTAAAAGGGGCCGGTGTAGATGTCGGCGGTGCGCTGATCGATTCCGAGGTAGATCGGGCGACCGTAGAAGAAGGGCATCCCCCAGGTGAAAGTGGTCGATCCGCCGCCGCCCCCCAGATCGATGAAGGCGGTCGCGTTGGCGACGAACGTGTTCGGATCGGCGAGGGCGAAATTCACCGTGCTGCTCATCGCATTGGCGCCCACCCCCGTATTGACGGCCGATGCGCTCAGAGGTGCGATTGCGGGGCAGTAGTAGCCGACGAACGCTCCCGTCGCGCACACCGCGATGGTCGGATCGTTGAATCCATAGGAGTCCGTACCCGAGTCGATCAACGCCGGGATCGCCGCCGCGGCGCCGTTGTACACCGTCGAGAAGTCTCCGCTCGCGTCGGTGCCGAGCACGACCACGCCTGCGGCGGGCAGGGCATTGTCGGTTTGCGTCGCGATCCCGAACGTCAGGGTTCCTTGAACCGACGCATCCCCGTTGGCGCTCTGCAAGGTGGGGAGGCTCACGATGATGCCGTTATTGTCGGCGGCAAAGGAGGCAACCGGGTTCGCGACCTGCTCGGTGAGTCCGGTATTCTCCGCCGTGCATACACCGGCGGAAGTGCAGCCATAATAGACGGGCAATGGCGATGCCGCGGCCACGCACGCCTGTCCGCAATCTTGGGCAAACACGCCGACACCGAGCACACCGTTCGCGTCGAAGCCGGAGACCGCGTTGATCAGGGTGCCGTTGGCTCCGCAAGTCGCCGGAGGAGGTGCGTCACTCGATGTATCGTCCATGATCTGTACCGGCAATTTGCCCGCGGTCTCGCCGGCGAGCCGCACGTCCGCCAGCGCCACCGGTCCCCAGGTCTGCCCACCGACGAAGCTCATGCATTCCTCGATGGTGCGGTTCGCGGCGTCGGCGAGCGGCGTGAGCGCGACAGTGTGAGCGGCCAGCACGGAGCGCACCAGGCGCAAGCCGCTGGAGCCCGTATCGAGCAGCACGTGATCGATATCCGCGCATTGCATCTGACTGCCGGCCGCGCACACATTGACCGTGACATAGGCGTGGTTGATCGCGCCGCTCGTGCCGGCAGGACCTCCATCAACGACCAGGACGGTGGTGTTCAAGACGGGTGTGGGGCTGGCGGCCGGGACCGACGTTCCATTGCCGCCGAGACAGCCGCTCAACAGGCACACCGCGATGGGTACCGCGGGACGAATGATCGACTGCGGGGACACGGGCCGGCTCTCAGCGCAGGGCCGTCAGCGTTACGCCCGGAGGAATCTCCGCCGGCAAGTACGCCCGTCCCGCGTATGCGCGAAGATGGCCGCCGGACTCGACCACCACGCCCGGCGCCGCGATGCGAACCGAGCGGTGCAGCCCCGGGTGATCGAGCGACGCGAGAGCGGCGGCGTACCCCCCGAAGTAGGTCCCGAGAAGCCGGCGCAGGTCCGGAGGGGCAGGATCTTTCCAGCTCACCGCGAACACGATGCCGCGGGCGTTCGAGTACTCGCGAATGTCCATTCCGGAACCGTTGGTGATTTCCCGGACCAGATAGTGTGGTCCCTGCTCGGCGTTCATCACCCCTTGCCACGCGAGAGTTTCACCGTCGATGCTCGCGGCGTTCCCGCCCAGAGAGGCATGGGCGCAGGGCAGAGCGGCCATGCCCACGCCCACCCAGACCAACGACCGCAGCAGGATCCCTCCAACCATGTGTGGATTTTGCAACAAGCGCCGCCATCCCAATACTGTCACCTTTCGGCGACATGAGGGGCCACCGAGTGCTGCGCCCCGGGGTTAGATCACCTCGAGCACCTGCCGGAGGGCGCGCCTCGATTCCTGGGCGGCGCGTCCCCAGCTCTGCCGCCCGGAGAGCTCGCTGTGTCCGAATGCGATGCGGCCGTAGCGCTTGCGGATGATCTCCAGCGGCGCCGGTCGCTCCGCGGTTCCGAAATAAAAGCCGGGCTGCGGAGCGATGTACGCATGGCCCCACCGATTTAGGACGATACCGGCGATGTCGCGCCTGGCATCGAAACCCGCGTCGCCGAACAGGTGCTGGAGCTGCTTGCGGATCTGAAGCTCGAAATCCGCATAGGTTGTCGCGAACAGTACACCGCGCCCGGCGCTGGTTTGCCGATCGATCGGAACCCCCGACTGCGGAAAGCCCACGTACAGCGTGAGCATTGCCGGTTTTGACGGGTCGAGCGGCACCGCGACACCTTCGACTTTCATGGGCTGGCGAACGTTCACGAAGAACCCGAAGCCGTCGAACCAGTGCGCAGAGGTAATGCCGAGCTTGGCGAAGGCCTTCCAGTTGCGCACCGCCACGTTCGCCACGAGGATGGGGCCGTGGTGAAACTGCGCATAGGCCGCCACGTAAGAGGGCGGCATGTCGCGCACGATGTGGCGCGTGATCCAGCCGCCTGCGGCCACGATCGCTGCCTGTCCGCGCACCCGTTTCAGCTCGCCATCGACGGCGTAGGTGACATCGACGCCGGAGGAGGTGTCGGGATCGCCGTCGTGCCGGACGGCGACCACGGTGGCCCCCAGACGAATGCGCGTGTGCTGCGGGCGGTCGAGGGCGTTGAAGTCGATCGGCGCATACAGTATGTCGGCGAACGATCGGGAGCCGGTGATGGCCTCGGGCAGCAGCGCTTTGACGATGTGGCGCAGGATCGCCGCGTTGCCTCCGGGGAACGAAAACGCGCCGCTCGAGACGGTGCCGCTCGGTTCCGCGCCGGGCAGGCCCAGGAGCCTTGCGCCATATCCGGAGATCGCGTCCGAGCTGACACCGAAATCGGCGGTGGCGACCAGCGGGTCCGACAGGCGGAATACCTCTTTGGAGAGACCGAGCTCGCGGACGATCAGGTCGCCATAGGACATGGAGTCCAGCCAGCGGTCGGTCGCGGCCTGGTCGCCGTGCGCAAGAACCGGGGCATGCTTCCACTTGAGCCAGCTCTGGCGCACTTCGGCCGAGAGCGGCGCGCGACGCAGATCGTCGGACCACGGGTCGACCACCCAGGCCTTGCGGGCCGCGAACGGCCGGTCGAAGAAATACCCCAGCGAGGTCGCATCCTCGCGCCAGTACATCGGATCGTAATGATCGCGGGCGAACTTGAGCGACGCCGCGCTGCCCGTCGGGGCGACGTAGTCGTAGGAGCGCGGCAGACCGATCTCATCCCAGAGACCGACGACGTGCGCATAAGTGTTGTCGGGGCGCGGTACCACGGCGCCGTTCGAGCCCTGAGGCCCGGTCAGCATGACGCCGTCGACCCGCATCTGATTTTGTTTTGCCTCGCCTCCGAACACGGGCTGATTGTCGAGCACCAGACAGCGCCCCTTCGGCCGTGCCTTGTGGAACTCGTAAGCCGCGATGATCCCGGCAAAGCCGCCGCCGACGATGATCAGGTCGTAGGGCTCATCGACCCTCGGGGCCGAGGCAAGCCGCGCTTCGTAGATTCCATCGCGGACGCCGTGGGCGGCATTGACCACCGAGGCAACATTGCCGTTGGAGCGCGCGTAGTCGCCGATTCCCGCGTAGCCATTCCACTGCGCGGTGAGACCCTGGGCGCGGCTCGGTGCCGCCGCACCGAGCAACACCGCCCCCGAGCCGACCAGGGCGGCGCCCACGAAGTCCCGGCGCGTGATGGGCGTATCCAGTCCGAGTGAACGGTAGTGCTTTTTGTCCATACGTCCCCTAGATATAGAATGACGCCGCGTTTAAGTCCCGGAGCTCCATGGCCACCTCATTGTCCCCCGATATCGAGGCCTATCGCCTGATGTGCGCCGGGCGTTTCGCCGAGGCGCTGCCGTTCGCCGAGCGCGCCGTGGCGGGGCAGGACACCTGCATTCCGGCGCATGCGATGCTCGCGACCATACTGTTGAGGCTGGGTCGCGCGGTGGAGGCGGAGCGGGTGGCGACGCATGCGCTTGCCTGCAAACCCGGCACGGCCGATGCTTATGACGGCCTCGCGCATGTCTCGATGCTGCTCGGCCGGTACGAGCGCTCCAATTCGCTTTACCGTCACGTCGTGACTCTGGAGCCCGGCGCTGCGCGGTTTTGGTACAACCTCGCCTCCAGCGAGCGAAGCTTCGGGAGGCTCGCGCAAGCGGAGGCGGCCTGCGACCGTGCCATCGCGCTCGACCGGACCCAGTACCCGAGCTATCTGCTGCGCTCCGAGCTGCGCGTTCAGAGCGAGGAGGCAAACCATGTCGAGGCGCTGCAGGCGCAGCTCTCGCGGCCGGGAATCGACGATCGGGCGCGTTTGTTCCTGGGGTATGCGCTCGGCAAGGAGCTGGATGACTTGCGTCGCTTCGACGAGGCGTTTCGCTGGTTCCACGAGGCGGCAAGCACGCGCCGGCGCCATCTGTCCTACGATGTCGCGGCCGACGAGCGGAAGCTGCGGCGCATCCAGGAGGTGTTCGCCGCGGGCGCGGCGGGCGCCGCGCGCGCTGCGTCCCCGGGCGTCGACTCGAGCCGCTATATCTTCGTCGTCGGCTTGCCGCGCTCCGGCACCACGCTGGTGGAACGAATTCTCCTGGGACTTGCAGGCGTTCGCTCGAACGGCGAGACGGAGAACTTTTCCCGGGCATTGCTGGCGGCCGCGCCAAACGACTCCCGCGATGTCTTTGCGCGCGCTGCGGCCGCTGATCCGGACGTCGTGGGCGGCAACTACCGCAAGCTCGCGCCCGCCGATGGCGGCGAGAAGATCGTGGAAAAGCTGCCGATGAACTATCTGTATCTTGGCGCGATTCATCGTGCGCTGCCCGACGCCCGGCTGGTTCTTCTCCGACGCTCGCCGCTCGACAGCTGTTTCGCGATGTACCGGACCTTGTTCGGCGATGCCTATCCCTTCAGCTATGACTTGGGCGAGCTGGCGCGCTACTACGTGGCCTACGAAGCGCTGGTCGATCACTGGCGCGCGTCGTTCGGCGAGTGCATTCACGAAGTCTGCTACGAGAACCTGGTGCGCGATCCGGCGGAGGCAGGTGCGGCCCTGGCGCAGTACTGTGGCCTTGCCTGGGACCCGCAGGCCATCCAGGTTCAGGCGAACGCCGCCGTGTCGCTGACTGCTAGCGCGGCGCAGATCCGCCGGCCCATCTACGGCTCTTCCTCCGGGCGCTGGCGAAGCTACCGGGTGCATCTGGCGCCGCTGATCCGGGAGCTGCGCTTGCGTGGAGGCGAGCTTCCGGCAGACGCCTGATCCGGCCGACGAAGCGATGCCGCGAGATAATCCGCGCCCGCAAGCCGGACGGGCATCAGACCAGCTCTCGGGTGATTTTTTTCTCCCAGCTGCGCGAGAACACCGATCGGTCGCCCTCCCACGCCTCGAAGGTCTCGGAGCAAATGAAATGCGTCGGTGTCGATCGACACAGACATCGAGCATGCAACTTGATGCGCCAATCGCCGCGCACCAGCAGGTTGATGGCCTCCGCTTCCATCTCGGCACTGTTCGGATCGTTCTCGCGGATGGACCGGCGCAAGCGATACGCTTCCATGAACACGGTGCCGATCCCGGTGATCATGCGCTGATTCGAGGGGTCGACCGAGCCTTCGGTCAGGCTGAAGGTTCGGCTTCCGGGATCACCCGAGATCTGCACGCCCTCGAGCGGGTGCCGAAAGGGCGCCGGGAGCGTGCCGGGGACCGCGTAGCGGTCGCGGAACAGGTCGAACGGCGGCGTCTCGCCGGCGCGGGTGGGACGCACCGGCAGCTCGAGCATCGACACTCCCGCGGTGACCTGCAAGGTGACGAGCTCCGGTGAGGGCCAGACCACCGGCCACCATGTCTCGCTCAGCGCCACCCGGATGCGGCTGCCGCGCGCGAATCGGTAGCAGGCAAAATGCCCTTTGATGCGCACATCGTAGTCTTGTCCCGGGACGAGCGCGCTCGGAGTCTCGTCGCTGTCGCGGTGCGTGAGATTGAGGAGGCCGTAGCTGATGAAGTTCGAGCGTCCGTCCGGCATGACCTCGGTCAGCCGCGCGCAGAGCTTGGCGATGGGTTTATCGGAGCGCAGCCGCACGGTGAAGACCGGCTCCCCCATGATGTCCATCGGCTGCTCGAGCGGCGCCGAATCGAAGACGAGGCTCCGGGCGTCGTCGAGCGCCTGGTCGCGCCACCAGGTCTCCGGGTCGCCCGAGGGGCTCAAGGTCCGGTTGGCGAAGCCGATCGTGAGGTCGGTATGGTGGGTGAGCAAGGTCTCGGTGCCGCCGTGCTCGGCGAGGCCGTCCGCGTTGAGGTGCCATCGCCGGGGTTTGATTTCCTGGCTCGGCCAGCCCGGCTCCGACACCCACGTGCCGATCGTGTCGCGCGGGTAGCTGACGCCGGCGGGCGAATCCTCGCGAAACGCCCAAACCCGGGGCTCCTCCATGATTCCGTTCTTCTCGCCGTTGAGCCAGTGGCGCCACCAACGAACCTCCACCGGCAGCCAGTCGACGCCGGGACCCGGTGCGCCGTTCGCCGCCGGTGTGGGTGAGCCACGGTGGCCCGCGGGCTGCGGATAGCCCGGCCATTTGTGCGCCCACGGTCCGATCAAGGCCTTTTGCGGCACCTGAGGTGCGCGCTCCATCATGCGGGTCACCGACGGCAGATAGGAATCGAGCATGCCGCCGACGTTGTAGATCGCGCAGCGAATGGCGCCGTAGTCCCGGATCGATCCGTCCTTCCACTTGGCATCGAGCGTCTGGTGCTCGTTCCACAGGATCGACAGTGCGACGGCGGCCTCGAGCCGCTGCCGCCACAGGGTGCGCCAGCGATCCGCTCCGACGATGTCGGGATCGGGGGGTGCGCGCATGATCACCTGCCACTCCATCCCCCAGGCGAACTGGTCGGCGATGAGACAGCCGCCCCGATAATGGATGTCGTCGGGATAGCGCTGCTCGGTGCCGCAGGTCGAGACGATGGCTTTCAAGGCGGCGGGCGACTTGGCGGATGCCTGCAATGCCGTGAAAGAGCCGTACGAGATGCCGCGCATCCCGACGTTGCCGTTGCACCACGGCTGGTGCGCGATCCAGTCGAGCACCGCGAGTGCATCGGCCTGCTCGATCGAGGAGTACTCATCGATCATGCTGCCGTCGGACTCTCCCGTGCCGCGAATGTCGACGCGAATCAGGGCGATTCCGCCCTTGGCCAGAAAGGGACCGGCAACATCGTCACGGTATCGATAGCCGTCGCGCTTGCGGTAGGGCAGATATTCCAGCACGGCGCCCGCCGGCTTGGTGCTTGCGGAAGCGGGCAGAAACACCCGCGCCGCGAGCCGCGCGCCATCGGCCATCGGAATCCACACGTTCTCGATGACCTTGATCTGTGGATCGTCGAGCGCGACGCTGGTCGTGACAGTGTGCCGGTCCGAGTCGCGAGCCGCGATCGCCCAGGCGGGAACCGCTGCGCCGATCATTCCGAGAACGCGCCGTCTGGTCGTCATGTCGAAGGACCCTTCTAGAAGGAGTAACCCACCCGCACTCCAACCTCACGAGGGGGGTTATAGATGTTGTTCTGAATCAAGCCTCCGCCATTGGTGAAGACGTTGGGCAGGAAGGGCCCGAGGTCGGCGCGCTTGTCGAAGAGATTGGTGACGTAGAGCCCCGTGTGCCAGGAGTTGTGCGTGACGGTCGCGCTGACATTCGCGAGCGCATTCGCCTGGGAATAGTACTGGGAGAGCGGCGGGGTGAGCGCCATCGGCACGGTACTGCGATAGATCCCGTTGAGCGAGAGCCCCAGGTCGTACCCCGGCATGAGGGTCCGCACGTAGGTGAACGTCGCCGACAGACTGCTCTGGGGACTGCCGGGCAGCCGATCGCCCGCGGAGCCGGTGATCGCACCCGGGACGATCACCCCGCTGCCGTCGTTCGCCGGCAGCGAGAAATTGCTGTTCAGCCTGGCGTCCGCGTAAGCGCCACCGATCGAATAGGTCAAGCCCGGCAGGAACAAGGGTCCTCGCGCTTCGAATTCGAATCCCTTTGAAATGGCCGAATTGGCGTTGTAGACGGCCACATTGCCGTCGGGCAGGGTCGAGGAAATCTGGGGTTTGTCCCAGTGGATGTCGAAGATCGCTACCGTATAGCTGAATCCGTTCTGGAAACGGCCTTTCAAGCCGGCCTCGTAGTTATTGACCGAATCCGGCGCATAGCTCTGAAGTAAAGGGCTCTCCTTGTAGAGGCCCACCGGCGGCACCGAGTTCGCGCCGCCTCGCCGAAAGCCCTGCGACCAGATCGCGTAGACGTACTGGTCCGGCGCGTATTCGTAGGACGGGTTGACCTTCCAGGTATTCTTCGAGGCCGGCGAGCTGTGCGGCGAGGCCGGGATCAGGAGCCCATAGGTGTACACCAGGTACGACTGTGCATCCGTAAACTGCTGCTCGAAGTGCCGGAAGCCCGCGGTGATTTGACCTTTGCTGGTGAAATGATAGGTCAGCTCTCCGAACTCGGACTTGTCGGTGAAGTTCTGGGTGTCCACTTGCACGAAGTTCTCATCGCCCGGTCCGGTGGACAGCAGGCAGTTCGGAAAGCTCGCGCCGGCGTAATAGGGCGCGGTGCAGCCTTGCGCGACGGCGCGCTCGGGTGAGCCGGGATTCGGGTTGTCCCAGCCGCCGACCCGGGTCTGATCCTCATAGAACAGGCCGACGACATAATCGAACAGGTTGTCGGGACCCGTCTTGGAGACCAGCCGCACTTCCTGATCGAAGGTATGCGCGTTGTCGGTGAATATACCGGGCTGGATGAAGCGTGGATTGAGCGGGTTGCCGCCGTAATAATTCTGGGTGTTGAAACCGGTGATCGTGCCGATGATGTACGTGCCGTCGGAGGCGGTAAATCCGGTCGTGGTCGCGTAGCTGCTGGTCGAGGACAGCGTGGCGAACCCGGCGTCGTAACTCAAATCGATGCTCGAGAGCGTGGTTCTGCGCCAGAATTGCTGATCGACGGCGCTGTACGTCTGATTCAGACCGCCCGGCGGAAAGGTGATTCGCGGGTCGATCGTATACGCGCCGCCCGGAAAGCTCGGATTGGCCCACGGGCCGCCGTCGCCGTTGGTATTGGCATAGATGAATGCGAGGTTCGCGTTGAAATTATCGGTGGGCTTCCACAGCAGAGCGACGCGCCCGGTGAACGAATCCTGGTAGTTCCAATCGTGCTTGCCGTAAAAGACGCCGGGGCTGTTCACGGGATCGCTCGGATCAGCCAGCACGGGAATCCCGGTGAGCGGCGAGCCGGTGCGCTCCAAGAGCCCATAGACGTTGATGTAGCCGGGCTGATAGCCGTATTTGGCCGCCGCGCGCAGCGCCAGGGTATCTCCGATCGGTATGTTGAGAACGGCGCTCGAGGTATAGGCGGCTTTGCCGGCACCCTGCAGGTAGCCGCTGCTCGCATCGATGCTTCCGGAGAATTTCCCGAGCTCCGGAGGGTTCGGAATGATTCTGAGCGCGCCGCCCAGCGCGCCGGCTCCATACAGAGTCCCTTGCGGGCCGCGCAGCACCTCGACGCGCTGGACGTCGTCGAGCTGCACGTAGCCGTCGAAGGGGGAGTTGCCGATGTACGTGCCGACCGGGCTCTGCTCGAAGGTGCGAAAGCTTCTCCCCTGGACCTGCACGTCGCTCGCGTTCAGGCCGCGAATGATGGGCACTTCCGCGCCGGCCTGCCGGGCGCCGAAATCGAAATAGGCGAGTCCCGGTACCTCGTTCGCCAGGGAGGCCATATCGGTCACGCCCGCTCGCGCGAGATCGTCGCCGCTCACCACCGACAGGCTGTAGGGCACCGATTCGAGCGTCACCTCGCGCCGAGTCGCCGTGACGGTGATTTCGGCGAGCTCGTTGGTCGTGGTCGTGGTTGCCGGCGGCGGTTGCTGCTGCGCGGCGGCCATCTGCGGCACGCCGTAAAGCGCGAAAAGTACCGCGGCACTCAAGGATGTTCTATTGCCCATCGTTCGTCTCCCAAGTCGAATTCGCCGCCGCTCGGTTCAATGCCCGCGGCTTTCCCCCTTTTGTCCCATTCCGTCCGATCGATTTCTTTTTGTCAATACATGTCATGGGCCGGCGCGGGTGAATCGCCTGCAGGATGCAGCATCCGTCGACCTCAATCCACCATGTTCCCAGCTCGGAGGCGGCCCGGAGGTTAGAAGTCCGACATTTTTGATAGGAATTACGACACGGGCGACACCATACGACACAGGCGATACCATGGGCTTTTCTTTTTCTCGAGGGAACCCGCCATGACTCGTCGACTCATCAGCTCCGGCTCGACCTTCGAAGCGCAGATCGGCTACTCGAGAGCCGTGGTCGACGGCGAGTGGATTTTCGTCTCCGGCACCACGGGGTTCGATTACGCCGACATGTCGCTCGCGGATGACGTGGTTGCTCAGGCCGAGAAGGCTTTACAGAATATCGAGGCGGCGTTGCGGGAGGCGGGGTCCCGTTTGTCCGATGTGGTTCGAGTGACTTACATACTTCCGGACCCGCAGGAGTTTCCGCGATGCTGGCCGGTTCTGCGCAAGTATTTCGGGGAGATCCGTCCGGCGGCGACCATGATCAGCGCCGGCCTCGTCGACGAGCGGCTGCGCATCGAGATCGAAGTGACCGCGCGCACGCCCGCGGTCAAATAAAGCGCGGGATCGGTCCGTCCTGCGGGGTCACGTTTCGGCCGAGATCGAAGAAGATCTCGTCGACATAGCACCACCCCCAGCCCTCGGGCGGATCGTAGCCCTCGATGACCGGGTGCTGGGTCGACTGAAAGTGCTTGGTGGCGTGCCGGCCCGGCGACTGATCGCAGCATCCGACGTGGCCGCAGCTGCGGCATATCCGCAGATGCACCCACTCGCTGCCGGTTTTCAGGCACTCCTCGCAGCCCCGGGCGCTCGGCTTGACCGGCGCGATGTGCTTGCGGTGCGTGCAGGTCTGATTTGCCATGACTGTCTCCCGGAGCCTCGCTGACTCAAGCAATTTGCGGAACCGGATTGAGAAACTGATGGACGGACGCGACCACCACCGCGCCTTCCCCGACGCTCGAGGCCACCCGTTTCACCGAACCGGCGCGAACGTCGCCGATCGCGAAGATTCCCTGCTTCGTGGTTGCGAACGGCGAGTCGAGTGCCTCCCCGGACTCGTCTCGGCCGGTTCGCACGAAGCCCTTGGGGTCGAGTGCCAGGCAGCCGGCCAGCCATTCGGTGTTCGGCTCCGCGCCGATCATCACGAACAGATTGCCGATGGGCTTGAGGGTGCGCTCTCCGCTCCGGCGGTTCGTCCAGGCCACCTCCTTCAACGCGGGCTCCCCGCCGAGCTCGGTCACTTCGCTGTTCGCGTGCACCGAGATCCGGGGCGAGCTGGCAATGCGCTGCACGAGGTAGTCGGACATGGTGGCCGCCAAGCCGCCGGCTCGCACGATCATGTGCACGTGGCGAACGGCACGCGACAGAAATACCGCGGCCTGACCCGCCGAGTTGCCGGCGCCCACCACGGCGACTTCTTCGCCGCCGCAAAGTTGAGCCTCCATGGCGGTGGCGGCGTAGTGAATTCCATGACCCTCGTACTTCTCGTAATCCGGCAAGTCGAGCTTGCGATAGCGCGCGCCCGAGGCGATCACCACCGAACGCGCCTTGACCTGCTGCACGCCGTCCAACTGCAGCCGGTAGGGATGAGAAGAGCAGTCGATGCCGGTCACCGAGCGCGCGATGGCGAGCCGTGCGCCGAATTTCTGCGCCTGGCTCTGGGCCCGGCCCGCGAGCGCCTGACCGGAGATGCCGGTGGGGAATCCGAGGTAATTCTCGATCTTCGATGAGGTGCCGGCCTGTCCCCCGGGGGCGATGCTTTCGAGCACCAGCGTCGTCAGGCCTTCCGAGGCGGCGTACACCGCGGCTGCCAGGCCCGCCGGTCCGGCGCCGACCACCGCGATGTCGTACGTCAACTGCTCATCGAGCGTTTCGACCAAGCCGAGCGCCTCGGCGAGGGCCGCATTGCTCGGATTCTTGAGCAACACCCCGCCCGGCAGTATCAGCACCGGGAGCTGGTCTTGCGAGAGATGAAAGCATTCGAGAAAGCCTGCTGCCGCCGGATCGGCCTCGGTATTCAGCACCCAGTGCGGGTAGCCGTTGCGCGTCATGAACCCCCGGATGCGGAGCGTGTCGGCGCCATGACCGGGTCCGACCAGCGCGATCGCATGGCTGTGCCGGATCAAGCCCACGCGGCGCAAGATGAAGGCCCGCATGATGATCTCGCCGATGTCCGGCTCGCTGGTCACCAAACGCCGGAAGTCGGCGCGCTTGACCCGAGCGACGCGCGATTCCTCCTTGGCGCGGGCCGATGCCAGGACTTGCCGGTCGTTGAACAAGTCCATCTCGCCGGTGAACTCTCGCTCGGTGTGGACCGTTATGACGTTGGGCTTGCCGCACACGTCGGTCTCGAAGATCTCCACCGCACCGGAGAGGATGAGAAAGAAATCCACACCGCGCTGTCCCCGCTCGAACAGCAGGGCTCCGGCGGGCACGGCCTCGTCCGATCCGAAGCGCGCAACACGCGCCGCCATCTCCGGATTCAGAGACGGGAAGGTCTGCGCAGCGCGCGCATACGGGTCGTCGGGATCCAGCGCGACGGGAGCGACGGGCAGCGTGGGCATGCACGGATATTAGTGCGGTAACGGCAAATGTGCGAGCGGCTTGAACGCGCGGTGCGCTGCAAGAAATTGCCTGCCGCGAGTGCGCAGCGCCGACTAGATCTCCCGATTGTCGATGAGGCGCGTAGTGGCCAGAACGGCAGCTCCCAGCACCACCAATGGATCGTCCGGCGATGGCGCGCCGAGATCCGCCCGGCGGCGAATCGCCACATAGTCGGGGCTCCAGCCACGCGCCGACAGGGCATCGACTGCCTCCGCCTCGAGTGCCGTCCAATCCGTACGCCCGCCTTGAACGGCACGCGCCACTGCGCCCAGGGCGAGACTGAGCTGGGCTGCTTCCACCCGCTGTGTCTCGCTCAGGTACCCATTGCGCGATGACAGTGCGAGCCCCGCGGCGTCACGCACCGTTTCTGCGGCCATCAGCTCGATCGGCAATGCGAGCTGGTGCACCATGTGCCGGATCAGCAGCAATTGCTGATAGTCCTTTTTTCCGAACACGGCGGCGGTGGGCTGAACGAGATTGAAAAGCTTCAGCACCACGGTACAAACGCCGGTGAAGAATCCCAGCCGGGTCGCTCCCTCCAGGATGTCCGCCAGGCGAGCCGGCGGATGCACCTTGTACTCCTGCGGCTCGGGGTAAATCTCCCGTTCCGGCGGCGTGAACACGACGTCGCAGCCGCCGGCCGCCAGCAGCTCGCAGTCCCGCTCGAGAGTGCGCGGATAGGTGGCGAAATCCTCGTGGGGCGCGAATTGCAGAGGATTGACGAAAATACTCGCGACCACGAGTCCGGGGCGCTCGCGCGCCAAGCGCACGAGCGAGAGGTGGCCATCGTGCAGGTTTCCCATGGTCGGGACGAGCGTGATGCGGCGCTCGGCGGCGAGCGCGCGGCGCAAATCGGCGACAGACCGGGCTATGTGCACGGCAATCGATTCAGAAGCTATGAATCTTGTCGTCCGGGAAGCGGCCGGCCTTCACCTCAGCGACAAACTGCCGCACGGCTGCATCGATGCTGCCGGCACCGTCCATGAAATTGCGCACGAATCGATACGGCTCACCGGGCGTCAGACCGAGCATATCGTGGAGAACCAGTACCTGGCCGCTGCAGCCGACCCCCGCGCCGATGCCGATGGTCGCGATCGACAGGTGCTGAGTCAGATGCCGCGCAACTTGAGCGGGAACCATCTCCAGGACCAGGAGCGAGGCGCCTGCGGCGGCGAGCTCCTCGGCGTGTCTGTGCAGCACGGCGGCCGTTTCATCGCGACCTTGTACGCGATAGCCCAGAGCATTCACCGATTGCGGCGTGAACCCCAGGTGTGCGCAGACGGGAATTCCGCGATCCACCAGCGAGCGCACGATCGCCGTCGTCCAGCCGCCGCCCTCCAGCTTGATCATGTGGGCACCCGCCTGCATCAGCCGGACGGCGTGGCGCACTGCGAGCTCCGTCGACTCCTGATAGCTGCCGAAAGGCAGGTCAGCGATCATCCAGGCGGTACGGTTCCCGCGCGCCACGCATGCCGTGTGATAGGCTATTTCATCGATGGAGACGGGCAGGGTGGTCGCGCGGCCCTGAAGCACCGTGCCGAGGGAGTCTCCGATCAGCAGCGCGTCCACGGCCGCGTCATCGAGCACGCGAGCGAAGGTTGCATCGTAACAAGTCAACATGGCGATCTTCTCGCCGTTGGAGTGCATTTCACGGAGCCGGTGCAGGGTCAGGGGCTTGCGCTGGGTCATCCGGGTATTCTGATTAACTCCGCCTGAACCGTCCACTCCGGGCACCCACGATCCCCGGCCCGATCGGAGTTCTCAAGCTCCCCTGGCGGGGTTATCGTAGGGTCAGCGGGAGCCTCAAGCGTCACGGAGAAACCTCATGGCGACCAATCCTTTGGATCTGGAGACAGCGCAGGCGGCCGTGGCCGCCTCGCTCAAGCGACATTGGCGGACGTTCCTGATCGAAGGCATCATTCTGGTGGTGCTCGGTATGCTGGCCATCATCGTCCCGCCGATCGCGACCTTGGCGGTCGAGGTGCTGATCGGCTGGCTGCTGCTGGTGAGCGGTGTCGTCGGCTTGATCAGCACCTTTCGCATGCGTCATGCACCGGGCTTCGGCTGGTCGCTGCTCTCGGCACTGGTCGGGATCGCGGCAGGCGTCATTTTGCTCGCATGGCCGGTGTCGGGCGCTGTTTCGCTGACGTTGGTGCTGTCGGTCTTCCTGCTGGTGGAGGGCATCGCCTCGATCATGATTGCGTTGCACCACCGACGCGAGTTTTCGGGGCGGTGGGCGATGCTGCTGTTCAGCGGCATCGTCGATATCGTTCTGGCGGCCATCATTTTCTTGGGTCTGCCCGGCACCGCGGCCTGGGCCATCGGTTTGCTGGTGGGCATTAATCTGGTCGTGGGTGGCTCCGCGCTGATTTCCATGGCGCTGCACGCACGCGCGGCGGTGCTCCCGCCGCAAGGACAAGGATAAACCATGCAATCGATACCGGTTGGAGCCACCGGCTCGTTCAGCCTCGTGGTCGAGCCCGAGCATCTTGCCAGCCGCTTCAAGGATGCGACCCTGCCTCCGGTGCTGTCCACTCCGGTGATGATCATGATCATGGAAAACGCGGCCCTGAATGCCATCAAACCCTATCTCGACGCCGGCGAAAGCGCGCTTGGCACGCACGTCGACGTGCGCCATCTGGCGGCGACGCCCGCCGGTCGGCGCGTCACGGGCGAGGCGAAGGTGACTCGCGTCAACGACCGCCGGATAGAGTTCTCGATCCGGGCGGTGGACGGGGACGAGGAGATCGGAGCGGGCACGCACGAGCGCGCGGTGATCCAGAGGGCCAAGTTGTCGGATCGCATGAAGGCCAAATTCGGCTAGAGGTCGAAATCGGCCAGCCGTCGAAATCGGACTGCCTCATTCGTCGTACCCATGACCAGCCGCCAAAATTCCCGATGAGGCGGCGGTCCTACACCTGAGTGAGGAGATGGGCGATGAAAGTCATGGTACTTGTAAAGGCGACCCCTTCCAGCGAGGCCGGTGCGATGCCGAGCGAGGAGCTGATGGCAGCCATGGGCCGGTTCAATGAGGAACTCATCAAAGCCGGCGTATTGCTCGCTGCGGAGGGACTGCATCCGAGCTCTCGTGGCAAGCGGGTCACGTTCTCCGCCAAGCAGCGGACACTGCTGGATGGCCCTTTCACCGAAACCAAGGAGCTCGTGGCAGGCTTCTGGCTCTGGCAAGTGAGATCCATCGACGAGGCGGTGGAATGGGTCAAGCGCTGTCCGAATCCGATGCCCGAGGAGTCGGTGATCGAAATTCGGCCGGTGCTGGCGCCGGAAGATTTTGCCGCTGCTTCATCCTGATCAAGCGAGGAAAAAGCCATGTATATCCAGCTCTATCTGACGGTGGCGCCGTGAGTTACGTACTCTTGATTCTGGAGCCGCCCGGACAGCGGCAGAAGCGCACCGAGGCGGAAGGGCGCGACCGCTACGACGAGATGCTGCGCTTCAGCGAAGACCTGAAGAGCCGTGGGCTGCTCACTCTCTCCCAATCGCTCAAAGCCGATACGGCCGGCGCTCGAGTGACCGTGCGGGGCGATCAGCCGACCGTGGTGGATGGTCCGTTTGCCGAATCCAAGGAGATGATCGGGGGCTTCTTGCTCCTGACTTGCGACACTCGCACCCAGGCGATCGAGATTGCCCGGGCCTGTCCGGCCGCGACGTGGGCCACCGTCGAAGTCCGGGAGCTCGGGCCGTGCTTCCAGTGAGCGGCGGCCCTCGCCATGCCTGAGTCGGCCGTCCACCGAAGTCTCGAAGCGATCTGGCGCATGGAATCGGCCAAGATCATCGCCAAGCTTGTGCGGATGCTCGGCAGCGTCGGGTTGGCGGAGGAGCTGGCACAGGACGCGCTCGTCACGGCGCTCGAGCAGTGGCCGAGAACCGGCGCTCCGGAGAACCCCGGCGCCTGGCTCATGACCACGGCGAAGAATCGCGCGCTCGACGAAATACGGCGCCGAAAGGTCGATCAGCGTCATCGAGAAGCCCTGGTCAACGAGACGCCGCTCACCGGGACGCAGGAATCGAAGCCCGAAGATGAAGCGGACGATGACATCGGCGATGATTTTCTGCGCCTGATGTTCATCGCTTGCCATCCGGTGCTGTCGACCGAGGCGCGCACGGCGCTCACGCTGCGGCTGCTCGCCGGCCTGACCACGGCGGAGATTGCACGCGCCTTCGTGGTGCCCGAGCCCACCATCGGACAGCGCATCGTGCGCGCAAAACGCACGCTGGCGGCGGCGCGCGTGCCGTTCGAAGTCCCTCCGGCGGAAGAGCGTATCGCGCGGCTCTCCTCGGTGCTGGAAGTGATCTATCTCATCTTCAACGAGGGTTATGCGGCCACCGCCGGCGATGATTGGATGCGGCCTGCGCTCTGCGAGGACGCGTTGAGGCTCGGTCGCATGCTCGCGGAGCTCATCCCGCAGGACGCCGAGGTGCACGGTCTGGTCGCGCTGATGGAGATCCAGTTCTCGCGCGCCGCGGCGCGAATCGATGCGGCGGGCAATCCGATCCGCCTGCTCGAGCAGAATCGGGCGCGATGGGACCGATTGTTGATCCGGCGCGGCCTGATGGCGCTGGAGCGTGCCGCATCGATGGGCGACGCTCTGGGACCGTATGCGCTCCAGGCGGCGATCGCCGCCTGTCATGCGCAGGCGCCGACGCCGGCGGACACCGATTGGAATCGGATCGTCGCCCTCTACGATGCGCTCGTCCAGTTGATGCCCTCGCCCATCGTGGAATTGAACCGCGCCGTCGCGGTCTCCATGGCATTCGGACCCGCGGCGGCGCTCGAGCTCGTCGACGCGCTCAATCGGGACGACCGCCTCAGGACCTACCACTTGCTGCCGAGCGTTCGCGGCGATTTGCTCGAGAAGGTGGGACGTTTCGAGGAGGCGCGGGCCGAGTTTTCACGCGCCGCGAGACTTGCGCGCAACACCCGCGAAAGTTCGCTCTTGCTGGGCCGGGCCGCCGTGTGCGGAACGGTCGCCCAATAGCCGGGAGTCGTTGCAGGCCGTCCCGGCGAAGTCGGGGGCCGGTTCGTATCGACCAGCCCCCGATGCACCTTCGATATGCCGCCCGCGCCTAGAAGGACGCCGACAGATTCAGCTGCGCGCTGCGCCCCGGGAGCGTAAAGAACAGCGGCTCATTGGCGTTCGAATAGCCGTTCTGGAAGTAGATCGACCGGTGGTCCGTGAGGTTCTGCATGGTCACGCCCACCTTGGCGTGCTTGAGGGGCCCGAAGGCATCTCGGAACATGTAGTTGACCGCCGCATCGATCGAGGAATAGGCGCTCAGGCGGTAGGCATCCCCGACGTCGCCGTAGCGGACCCCCACGTACTTGTCGATGATCGAGGCTTGCACCGGACCTTCGTTGAACAAAAGTCCCAGAGCCGCGGTGCGGTTCGGAGTTTCGGGCACCCAGGTTTGATCCGCCTGCTGCCGGGCGCTGTTGAGGGTGGCATTGGCGTATGCGCTGAGTCCGAAGCCGATGACATAGGTGCCTTCCGCCTCGACGCCCTTGTATTTCACTACGCCCAGATTCTGGAATATTTTCACGGATTGGCCGCCGACATCCGCCGAACCGGGCACGATCTCGTTGCTGAAGTTGATGGTATAGACATCGAGCGAGAGGTTGAACGCCTGAGTGACCCAGGTGGTGCCCACCTGCACATTCGTGGTGGACTGGGGCTTCAGCGTGTTCTGGCCCGGGACATCGACGTACAGGACGTTCAGGTTCGGCGCCAGGAATCCTTTGGCCCACTGGGCATAAGCCGACCAGTTGTCCATGATCTTGTAGTGGATGTCGGCGGACGGCAGGTTGCGGGTCCAGTTCTGGTGCCAGTCGATCGGCAGCTCCGTTCCCTGGTTGACGGGGGCGACGATGACGCGCTCGAAGTCCACGTACTTGTCGCCGGCGGTGACGTCGAGCGAGGGCAGCACGTGCCAGATGTATTGCGCATAGGCTTCGCGCGAGAAAAGCTGATTGTGCTGCAATCGATCCGTGTAGGCCGCCTCCGGAAGCGCGCCTGCCGGAACCGGGGTGAGGAAGAGCGTGTTGTAGGCGAGGTGGTCGGTGAAGTCCACGTCGATCAACCCACGCAGATTGGTTTGATGGTCGAACCAGCCGCCGAACTGGACCGTGCCCGGTCCAAGGTCCCGCGACAGTCGCAGGATATCGCCCAAGGAACGATAGTTGTTGGTCAACTGCTGACCGGGAACGTTATTCGCGCCGTTGGACGTGCCGTTCGGAGTGTCTCCGGTGTCCGTCGCTCCATTGGGCAGCGCCCCGCCCACGTCGTAACCGTTCCAGCCATCATGGTAGTAGGCGTAGGTGTAGAGCTTGTTGTCGATCGTCCAGCCCGCGACCGTCGAATTGAGCGCGATATACTCGAAGTCCGTCGTGATCTTGTCGACGTTGTAGTTGTAGTAGCCCTGGCTGTTCTGATCGGTGTTATAGGCGTAGTTCTGGCCGAACGCCGCCATCTGGTCCGGAGTGGCGCCGATCGCGGGACTCTGCTTGAGCTTGTTCATGTTGGACATGAACGTGAGCGTCGTGGTGTCGTTCACCGGCTGGACGGCCTTGAAGAACGCATTGGTGCGATTGAGGAACGCGTCGGTGAGGTAACCGTCGGAGGACAGGTTCTTGATGCTCAGAAAGGCGCGCAGGCCGCCCCATTGGCTCATTTCACCGGTATCGAAGCGCGCTCCGTAGAGTTGCGTGTTGAAGCTGCCGTAGCTTGCGAGCACGTCGAATCCTTGGGTCTTGTTCGGCTCCGCGGACTGCATGTAGATCGTGCCGCCGAAGGTCGCGTCGCCCACGGTGGCCGCGTTACCCGGACCGCGGTCGACCACCACGTTATTCACGTCCTGTGCCATGAAGTAGCTGGTGGAATGGTGCGTGAAATCGTTCGAGTCGCCCCACGGAATGCCGTCCAGGGTGACGTTGAACTGCCCGTCCTGGAAGCCGCGGATGGAGGTGCCGAGATTCTCCATCAGCCCCGGGCCATTGGGGTCGACGGTCCATACGCTCGGCGTGAATTTGATGATGTCCGTGTAGTTGACCGAGGGCGCATCGTTCGCCTGAATGAAGTCGGAGTTCACGACCGATTGTGGCTGAGTTGCAACAAGCGAGCCCTGGGAGGGCGTGAATTGCGGTCCCTTCAAAGCCTGTGCGGTCACCAGCACCGGGTCGAGGCTATGCGGACCCTGGTCGCTGTCTTGGGCTAAATCCGCGAGCGCAAGCGGCGAATGGGCGAGCAGGAGCGCTGCAAGACAGGGCAGCGCGCGCGCTAACGAGAAGCGCGAAGTCGGTGTGGCGGACGTCATGAAAACCTCGGTTAGGTCGTAGCGAATAGGCCACGACGAAGCCGCGCATGATGCGGACCGCAGATGACATATTTGTTGCTGAAAGATTGGCGATCGGTAATGCAGTGCGCCATTTTGGCGCGTGCCTTTGCAATGGAAAGTGCATCGGATCAGAATTCGACGCTCTTGGACGAGCAAGCGCATCGCACGAAGAAAGCTCATCCAGCCAGGGGTCGAAGGGGTGAAGAATCAATCCTTCTGGACGCGATTCAAATACTCGCTGAACGGCATCCGCGTGGCGGCCTTCCAGGAAGCCAGCTTTCAAACGGAATCGGTTCTCGGGCTTGCGGCAATCGTGATCTTTGCGTGGCTCCGGCCGCCGCTCATCTGGATTGCCCTCTGCGTGCTCTCGGCCGGCACATCGCTCGCTCTGGAGCTCGTGAATACGGCCCTCGAACGGCTGGCGGATCGCCTGCATCCGGAAAATCACCTTTCGATCCAGATCGCCAAGGATTGTGCGGCCGGGGCGGTGACCGTGGCGTCGTTCGCTTCCGCGATATTGGGTATTCTTACGGTCCTGGTCGGACTCGGCTGGTTGAAGCCGTAGCATCGGCGAAGATACCTGGGGTGAACTTGGAAATGAATGGCATTGGTATTCGCCGGCCGGCCGCCGATTTGCGCGACGGCCGGTATTTCATGTACTTTGTCGCGCAAAGTAACGACGCCGCATCCGGCAATGAAGTAGGTGGCCGATAATGGACCAGCAGGCCCGAGCCTTGCATGCTTCGAACAGCCGCTACGGTCCCGGAGCGGTCGCGTTTCACTGGTTCATGGCTCCGCTTCTGGTGGTGGTGGGGGTGCTCGGTCTGCTCCACGATTCGTGGCCGAAGCAAACGCAGGCTTTCTGGATCAATATGCATGCGCTCTGCGGGCTGTTGCTGTGGTTCACGCTGATGTGGCGGTTCTCGTGGCGCGCTCGTCATGCGCCTCCCGCGCTGCCGGCGGATATCGGCGTTGTCTCGCGGCGCTTGTCCGCGCCCGTACACCTGGGACTGTACGCGTTGATGTTCATCACCCCCATCTTGGGGATCATCACCTTCATCTGGCACGGCCGCATCCTCGATGCGGGGTTGTTTCACATCGACTTCGGCATCCGCAAGAACCCGGCCATCTTCGAGCCGACCGAAGACATCCACGGCTACCTGGCGTACGCACTGTTCGTGCTGGCGGGCCTGCACATCGTTGCGGCGCTCTGGCATCAATTCGTGTTGCGAGACGGGGTCATGGGACGCATGTGGCCGCGTCGCTCCGCCGAGCGGGGCGAGGCGCCGCTCGAATCGCGTTGAATCCCGCGGCGGCTTGAACAAGCCGCCGCTCGACCCTCTTGCGCCAAATGCGCGAGTCGCGATACTTTGTGAACCAAAGTACTTTGGTGCAAAGAGGCGTGAGTATGATCCGGCATCGTTGCTCCATTCGCGTTGCGGCGGCTTTTCTTCTTCTGCCCGCTTTCGCACAGGCGGGCGGCGGTCCGCTCGGGATCGATTCCGAGTTGCCGCTCGATACCAACGGCATATGGGCACGCAAGTATCAGACAGGTCTCGAAAACGGCGTGATTGCGGTCGAGGTGGCGGGGGCCCTCTGGTTCGGCAACGACGACAGGCTCGGACACGTGTTCTGGCAGGACATCGACGCGACGGCTCTGTCGGGGGCCGCGGCGGAGATCCTGAAGTATGGCTTCAGCCGCTCGCGGCCTTACCAGGGCGACAATCCCAATGCCTGGTTCAAGGGCCACGGTAACCAGAGCTTTCCGAGCGGTGAGGTGACCCTGCAGGCCGCATTCGTGACTCCCCTGATCGCCAATTATTACAAGGACACCCCGGCGATCTGGGCGCTCACCGCCTTGCCGGTCTACGATGCCGTCGCCCGCTTGAAGAGCCAGGCCCACTGGCAGAGCGATGTGATCGCAGGCGGATTGCTCGGGGCGGGATTCGGCTACTGGATGACCCGCTTCAACACCCCGTTATCGGTGCAAATTCTGCCGGGCGGACTAACGGTCGGATTCAGCAAGAGGTTCTGAGCGCCCCCTCGGCGCCGACGAAAGCTCTCCCGCGTCTTCCTCGGGTTCGGGCGGCGGAGGCTGCCCCAGGGGCAACGTGAAGGTGAATGTCGCACCGCCCTCGGGCCGATTGCGCCCGGTGATGGTGCCGCCATGTGCCTCGACGATGGCACGGCATATCGGCAGGCCGAGCCCCACGCCGGGCGTGGACGATTCGCGTTCGCCGCGCGCAAACTTCTGGAAGACGGCCTCTTCGCGCCCTTTGGGCAGCCCGGGACCATCGTCTTCCACCGTGACGCGCAAGCGGTCATCGACGACCCGCGCCGAGAGCGTGATCGAGGTGCCGGGTGGGGTGTACTTGGAGGCGTTCTCCAGGAGATTTGCCAGCACCCGCTCGAGCAGCATGGAATCGAAGCGGACCAGCGGCAGGTCGAGGGGCAGGCGCACGATCACTTTGTGCTCCTTGAGCATGAGCTGCATGCCGTTCAACGCCGCGCCGACCACTTCTTCGAAGGGTTGCCACTGCAAATTGAATTGCACCTGGCCGCTTTCGATCCGCGCCATGTCGAGGAGGTTGGTCACCAGCGCGCTCATCCGGCGAGCTTCGTCCTGGATCGACTCCGCGGTCTCGCGCTGCTCCGCGGACAAGGGAGGCTTGCTGAGCGCCAGCATGTCCGCCAACCCGATCAGCACCGTCAGAGGGGTGCGCAGATCGTGCGACAGGGCCGCGAGCAGCGAATTGCGCAAGCGCTCCGATTCCATGGTCACGACCGCGTGCTGTGCGACGTCCACGTAATGAACCCGCTCCAGCGCAATGGCGATCAGGGCGGCAAAGGTATCGAGCAGGCGGCGCTGCTCGGGGATGCGCAGCAACCGGCGGTTCTGCGCCTTGATGGCCAGCACGCCGCGAGTGTCCAGCGGCGCGCGCAGCGGAATGTACAGGACGTCGCTTCCCGGCAGCGTATCGGTGCCGAAGCCGGCGGGTTGACCCTTGTCGAACGCCCATTGTGCGATGCCGATATCGACGGCCAGCGAGGTCTGGTCCCGCGACGGCACGGCGATCAACTGTGCATTCGGCGAGGGCAGGAGCAGCGCAGCCTGGGCACGGAACGTGCGCTCGATCGACTCGGAACTGATGGTGACGACCTGATCTATCTGGACCGCGCCCGAGAGCTCCCGGGCGATTTCGTAGAGCGACTGCGCGCGCTCCTGGCGATGCGAGGCGACCCGCGCCTGAAAGCGCAATCCCGCGGTCAACTGACCGGTGATGAGCCCGACGGCGAGCATGATGATGAAGGTCAACAGGTACTGCACGTCGTTCACCGCGAACGCAAAGCGCGGCGGGACGAAGAAGAAATCGAACGCGCAGACGCTCAGCACCGCCGCGAGCGCGGCCGGCCCCCGGCCAAGTCTCACGGCGACCAGCACCACGCCCAGGATGAAAATCGCGACGATGTTGGCCGGATCGAAATGCAGGGCCAGCGGCATGGTCGCGACCGAAATCGCCATGCAGGCCAGCGCCGCCCACACGTAGCGCAGGCTCTTGCGCCGCCGCCGCTCGACCGACTCGACGGAGTCCGCCGTGATCCGCTGGATCGGTCCGCCATTCACCGTACCACCGGATTGGCCGATTTCCACCAGGTCGATGTCCGGCGCCAGCATCGCGAGCTTCTGGCCGCTCGAGCGCTGCCATGGCCACATGCGTCTGCCGGGATTGCGTCCGATCACGAGCTTGGAGAGGTTGTGATCACGCGCGTACGAGACCACGCTTTCGGCGACTTGCGGATTGGCGATGACCGCAGTGGTCGCGCCGAGCTGCTGGGCGAGGCTCAGGGCCGCGAGAATTCTCTCGCGCCGTGGCGCCGACAACCGTTGCAAGGCGGGTGTCTCGACATAGATCGCGTGCCAATCGGCGTTGAGCTGGTTCGCCAGCCGTGCCGCCGCACGGATCACGCGCTCGGCGCCCGCGTCGGGACCGATGCACGTCAGCAGCGCATTGCCGGTCTTCCAGACCGATCCTATCGACTTGTCGACGCGATAGGCCTGCACATCGCCTTCGACTCGATCCGCCGTCCGCCGCAGCGCGAGCTCGCGCAGCGCCATGAGATTGCCCTTGCGAAAGAAATTGCCGGCGGCGCGCTCGGCCTGGTGGGCGATGTAGACCTTTCCGGCCTTGAGCCGCGCGAGCAGCTCGTCGGCCGGTATGTCGACCAGCACGACTTCATCGGCCTGATCGAATACCTTGTCGGGGACGGTCTCCCAGACGCGGACGTTGGTGATGCCGCCCACCACGTCATTGAGGCTCTCCAGATGCTGGACATTGAGCGTGGTGAAGACGTCGATTCCGGCCGCGAGCAGCTCGTCGACATCCTGCCAGCGCTTCGGGTGGCGCACGCCCTGCACGTTCGAATGCGCCAGCTCATCGACGAGAATCAGTGCCGGATGGCGCTTCAAGGCGGTATCGAGGTCGAATTCGGGGAGTTCTTTGTCGCGATAGAGCAGCATCGTCGGCGCGATCACCGGCAGCCCCTCGAGCATTGCCTCGGTCTCGCTGCGGCCATGGGTTTCTACGATGCCGACGACGACATCGCGGCCTTCGCCGAACAGCTTGCGGGCCGCCACGAGCATCGCGTACGTCTTGCCGACGCCGGCCGAGGATCCGAAATAGATGCGCAGCTTGCCGCGCCGGGCGTCGGCTTCTTGCTGCTTGACCCTGGCAAGCAGCTCATCGGGGTCCGGCCGCTGTTTGTCTTCCGTTCCCATGAGCTTGATAGTATTGCGACCCGTATAAAAAAAGCATAAAGAGCGGCGCCGCACCGACCGGCGTCACGCCCTGGGCTTTTGAACCAACCGATATCCGATGGCCGTCTCGGTGAGAATGTGCTGGGGCCGTGCCGGATCGACCTCCATTTTCTGGCGCAGGTGTCCCATGTACACCCGCAGGTAATGGGCGTCGCCGGCGTGCGAGGGGCCCCAGACCTCGCTCAAGATCTGCCGATGGGTCAGCACGCGGCCCTCATTGATGATCAGCAGGGCGAGCAGCCGGTATTCGATGGGTGTGAGGTGTATCGTTGCGCCGGCTCGGAGGACCGTGCGGGTCGTGAGGTCGACGCTGACATCGCCGAACTCGAACGGCACCGACGGATTCAAGCCATGCTCCTGGCGGCGACGAGAGGTCGCTCGCACCCGCGCCAGCAATTCGCCGACCCCGAAGGGCTTGGTCAGATAGTCATCGGCACCCTCGTCGAGGGCTTCGATCTTGTCGTGCTCGCTGACGCGCGCCGACAGCACGATCACGGGGACTTTCGACCACTGGCGCAGGTCGCGCAGCAGATCGATGCCATCGCCATCGGGCAATCCCAGATCGAGAATGATGAGATCCGGTCGCCGCGTGCTCGCATCGGAGAGGCCTTGCCGCAGAGTCTCGGCTTCGTGAACGGTCCAGGATTGCCCCTCCAGAGCCGCTCGCACGAAGCGCCGAATCTGGCGTTCATCCTCGATGAGGAGGGCGACCGGATGAGGTTCACTCATTTGCGCGACACGAGAGCGAAGTCCCCGATAGATTGGATTAGTAGATCGATACCATCCAAAAATAGCGCTTTTTAATTGCAATAGCGACCCCATGGTGCTGCGACAGGAGGACCATATGAATATCGTCAGACGCAGCGGTGAACGGGGTCATGCCGACCATGGATGGCTGAATTCTTACCACAGTTTTTCCTTTGCGGATTATTTCGACCCTCAGCAGGTCGAATTTGGCCCGTTGCGGGTCATCAACGAGGATCGGGTGGCGCCGGGCGCCGGCTTCGGCACTCACCCGCATCGGGACATGGAGATCATCAGCTACGTGCTTTCCGGTGAGCTCGCGCACAAGGATTCGCTCGGCACCGGTTCGGTCATCCGTCCGGGGGACGTGCAGCGAATGAGCGCCGGAACAGGGGTGCGGCACAGCGAGTTCAATTCCTCGCGCACGCAAGGGCTGCATTTTCTGCAGATCTGGATCAAGCCGAGCGTCATCGGGATCGAGCCCAGCTACGAGGAGAAGCATTTCTCCGACGCGCAAAAGCAGGGGCGCCTGCAGCTCATTGCTTCGCGGGATGGCACCGACGGGTCGGTGCGGATTCATCAAGACGCATCGGTGTACGCCGGACGATTCGACGGGGCGGAACAGGCATCGCTACCGATCAAGACGCAGCGGCGCGCCTACGTGCACGTGGTGCGCGGTGCGGTGCGGGCGAACGGCGTCGAGCTCGTTACGGGCGATGCGCTCAAAGTCACCGAGGCGCCCGAGGTGCGCCTCGAGGACGGGCGAGAGGCCGAAGTATTGGTGTTCGATTTGCCCTGAAATGCCAGGTGCGCGCAGCGCTCAAGCGTCGATGCTGCTCATGCTGGCCGGGGCGTAGCGCGCACCGCTCACCGGATTCTCACGCAGGAGCCCGTACAACCGTTCCAGGTGCGCATCGCTGAGCCGCACCATGACCGACAGCGCGTTTTCCTTGAGCCGCTTGATGCTGCGCGTCCCCGGAATCGGAACGATGTACGGGGCGCAGTCCAGCAGCCACGCCAGCGCCACCTGAGCCGGCGTGTAGCCCTCTTCGCGCGCGATCTCCGAGACCACCTCCACCAGGCGCAAATTGCTGGCGAAATGCTCTTCCGCAAAGCGCGGATTTTGGCGCCGTACGTCGCCGCTGGCGAAGTTGTCCGGCGCGTTGAACGCGCCGGTGAGAAAGCCCCGACCCAGAGGGCTGTAAGCCACGACGCCGATGCCGAGCTCTTCGCACACCGGCAAAATGCTTGCTTCCAGATCCCGCGTCCACAACGAATACTCGCTTTGCAGAGCGGCGATGGGATGCACCTGCGCGGCGCGCCGGATGGTTTGCGCCGAGGCTTCCGACAGGCCCAAATAGCGTACCTTTCCGGCCGCGACCAACCCGGCCATGGCGCCCACCGTTTCCTCGATAGGCACCTTCGGGTCGACGCGGTGCTGGTAGTACAGGTCGATCTGGTCGACGCCGAGGCGCTCGAGGCTCGCGTCGCAGGCCGCGCGCACGTAGTCGGGCGTTCCGCTGATTCCCAACAAGGCACCGTCGGCGCCGCGCACGTAGCCGAACTTGGTGGCAATCACGACCTCCTTGCGCCGCTCCTTCAGAATCTTACCGAGCAGGCGCTCGTTGGCACCGGTGCCGTACATGTCGGAGGTGTCCAGGAAGTCGATGCCGATGTCGATGGCGGCGTTCAGCACCTGGAGATTGGTCTGTTCGTCCGAGGGGCCATAAAAGTCGGACATCCCCATGCAGCCGAGACCGATGGCCGAAACCTCCAGTCCTTGCGAACCCAGTGTGCGACGCGGAATTTTCATGGCCATGGTGTGGACCCCTTGCGGTTTATCGTGACCCCTCATGCTAGATAACCCGGCCCCGGGGGCGTTAGATCATTACTGCGTAGTTCTTGCCTGATCCTGCAATAGGTCTGATGATTGATATCGCTTCTGCGCGCGGAAGACTAGCATCCCATCTCCTCCCGGAACGTGAGAATAGCCATGTTCGACAGTAACTTGCCAAGCATCCGTGAATTCGACGGGACCTTTGAGCGACAACAGGAGCTGTCCGCGCGGGTTGCCCGATTCGTGCCCGTCGACGGCACGCATGAATCGGCGGTCGCCTCGCTTTCGCTGACACGCAGCTGCGTGCCGACGGTGTGCATGCCGACGGTCTATCACCCGTGCCTGGCCATCGTCGTACAAGGTCGAAAGCGAGCGCTCCTGAACGATGAAGTATTTCATTACGATGCGCTGAACTACCTGGTGGTGTCCGTGACCTTGCCGGGCATGGGGCAGATTCTCGAGGCCAGCGCCGAGCGGCCGTATCTGGGCTTGCGGCTCGATCTCGACCTCGAGGAAATCGCGCGTTTGTTGCTCGAATTGGGCGATCGCGGAGCGCCGCTGCCGGCACCGCCCGATCGCGGCCTATTCGTCGCGCGCATGGACGAGCCGCTGCTGGACGCGGTGCTGCGGATGGTGCGCTTGCTCGAAACGCCGGATGACATTGCCGTGCTGGCACCGGTCGTGCGGCGTGAGATTTACTATCGCGTGCTACGGGGTGAACTCGGGCATCGCCTGGTCGATTTGGCGCAGGGAGGCAGCGGCAACAACCGCATCGTCCGCGCCATCGAGTGGTTGAAGCAGCGCTATTCCGATCCGCTGCGCATCGAGGAGCTGGCGCAGGCCGTGCACATGAGTCCCTCCAGCCTGCATCACCGCTTCAAAGCGGTTACCGCCATGTCGCCGCTCCAGTATCAGAAGCATCTGAGACTGCATGAGGCGCGGCGGCTGATGTTCGCCAATGGGGTCGACTGTGCCGCGGCCGGACATCGCGTCGGCTACGAAAGTGCCTCGCAATTCAGCCGCGAATATCGGCGCCTGTTCGGCACGCCTCCTCGAGCGGAAATCGCCCGCTTGCGCGAGATCGGCGCAGTCACATGAACGCACGGCGCCTGCGCGGCGGAGCCCTCTTCTTGGGGCGAGGCATGGGCTGCAGGCGGGCAGCCGCCGAGGTGCCGCCGAGCTGATTGACCCAGTCGATCGCCGAAAAATAGCAGCGGCTGATGTCCGCCACCTTCAGGCGTGAGAATTTCACCGCCGCCTCGTCGCCCGACTCCAAGGCCATCACGCAGTTCAATGCATCGCCGAATGAGCCGGATCGGGTGAGCAAGGCCGCTTTCTGCTCAGGGACCAGCGGGATGCACTCGAGCGCCTGGACCATATCGACCTGCAGAATGATGTCGAGCGCCGACAGCAGGCCGACGGTGAAGTAACTGGAGGGGTTGGCGATGGCCGCCGCCGTGGCCAGGAGCTCGCAGGTCCGCGCGCGCACCAGAATCGTGGTATGCAATTCGGTGGCGTTGCCGCCGATGCGCGCCAAGGTCAAGAGCGAGACCCAGTTGCGGATCGTATAAAGGCCCAGCACGATCACCGCGCGCTCCACCGATTCCACGGCGTGCAGCAGCCCATAGAGCGGGGAATTCGCCCAGCGCAGGACCGTGACGGACATGGAGACATCGCCGCGAATGATGCTGCCGAGCTCCTCCGGCGTGATGTTGGGGTCGTGAACTCTCGCGAGCAGCTGCAGCAGCACCAGATTGTTCGGACGAATCGTCTGGCTCTTGAACTTCTCCGGCCGCGCAAAGAAATAGCCCTGGAACAGGTCGAACCCGAGCGCCAGGGCGCGCGCATGCATGGTCCGGGTTTCGACCTTTTCCGCGACCAGCCGAACACCGCGGCCCTTGAGCAGCCGCACGTGCCGCTCGAGCTCGGCATCGTTCAAGGCCAGGACATCGAGCTTGATGATGTCGGCGTGCTCGATCAGCGGGGCGCGCTCGGGCGAGAAGACAAAATCGTCCAGCGCGATCTTGAATCCGAGCGAACGCAGCACCCGCAGCCGCTCCAGCAGCGGCTCATCGACGCTGACGGTTTCCAGGACTTCCAGTCCGAGGCGCTCGGACGGCAGCGAATCGAGACCGCCGTTCAGCAGAATGTTGCGGGTGACGTTGATGAACACCGGACAGGCGGCGTTGATTTTCTTGATGCCGACTTCCAGCGCCGCGTTCAGCAGCATATCCGACGACATCCGGTCGCCGTCATCGTCCGTCGCGTGGTCGTTGTCGCCCCGCCGGTGCAGGAGCTCGTATGCGTATAGATTGCCGGCCCGATCGAGGATGGGCTGCCGGCCGATGAAAATGCCCTCCATTTGTCAGCCGCTCCAACCTGCCATATGCGGGCTTCTGGTCGCCACAGCCCTGCTTATCGGCCAAGGCGGCCGAAGCTAAAGGCCGGCGAGGGTTTTGCCATAGGGCCGGGTTCTCGGGGCGGGGAGGGTGCTCAGGCGTTGGCGCGAAGCAGCGCCGGGGCCGCCGGGGATTCGGGTGATTCGGGTGATTCGGGTTCGCCACGGCCTCTGCGATCCGCCCGCCCCAACAGATCGATGTAGCCGTCCCCCGCCCGGATGAGCAGGCAGTTGCCGGCAATGGCTTTGGCCTCGGTTTTGATCAATTGAAGCCGCTCGGAGACTTCTTCGGCCGTCGAGAGACGCTCATCGGCGGTGCTCACGATCGCCACCGAGAGGGTCAAGAATTCGAACCAGCGCCGCTGGCCGTGGCGGTCATGGGTCTCGATGCCACCCATGACGCGGTGCTCCTCGCTGTAGAACAAGCGCACGCTGGCTTCGAAGTCGTGCACCAGACGCTCGAGCCGCGCCGCCCAGTCGGCAGAGCGCATGATCAGGACGAAGTCGTCGCCGCCGATATGCCCCAAGAAATCGACCTGAGGCGCCGCCGCGGCCTGAAGCAACTGCGCGACGTGGAGCAATACCTCATCTCCCTTGAGATAACCGTAGCAATCGTTGAACGGCTTGAAGTTATCGAGATCGACATAGCAGACCACGAAGGGCCGGTGCTGGCCCAGCCAGCGATCCAGGGTGTCGCGAATCGGTACGTTGCCGGGCAACAGGGTCAGTGGATTGCTGTACGTGGCGGTCCGAACCCGTTCCTGCGTGATTCGCTCGAGCAGCTCGATGGTTTGACCGATCCCGACGTACCGGCCGTCCCTCACGATGATGAATTGCTCGGTGAGCCGTTCGCGCGCGCGGCGAGTCACCAGCTGGCTCACCTGTTCGAGCCGGAGCCGCTCATCGACGATCAGCGGCGTCGTGTCCATGACCTCGCGGACCGGCCGCTTGTTCATGAGCTCGGGCTGAAGCGGCTTCGAGTACCTCAGCAGAAAGGTGTTGCGCCAGATCATGCCGAGCGGCATGCCGCCCGGGTCGACCACGGGAAACGCGTCGCACTGGGTCTGGGCGCGCAGGAGCTTCACGAAGTCCCGCACCAGAAGGTCCGGCGACAGCGGCGATTGCTGGACGACGAGCTGATGCGCGGTGGGGCCGCCCTCGCTCGGCCGCAACGCCAGGAGCGGAGCGAGCACCTCGCGCTCGTCCCGGATGGCGGTTCCCGGGCGGGCGAAGAGAAAACCCTGCGCCGCGTCGAGGTCGAGCTCCAGGAGCTCCCGGCACTCCTCGGATCTCTCGACCCCCTCGGCGATGACGTGGCTGCCGATGGCGCGAGCCATGGCCATGATGGAGCGCACGAATTCGAGCTTCACCGGATCGGTATCGATGTCGGATATGAAGTAGCGATCGATCTTCACATAATCGGGCCGCAGCTCCGACCACATGCGAAGGCCGGAGTAGCCCGTTCCAAGATCGTCGATGGCGAAATCGAAACCCAGCTGCCGTACCTGGTCCAGGGTGGCGCGAATTTTCACATAATCGTCCACCAGGGAGCGCTCCGTGAGCTCGAGTACGCAGATCTCCGGGGCAACCCGATGACGCTCGCACAGACGCGCGAGCTCCGCCGCCCAATCGAGCGGGCGCAAAAGCGCGGCCGGCGAGAGGTTCAGGAAGATCCGTTGCGTGACACCGGCCGCGGCAGCGCCTTCCAGGACGATGTCGAGGCAGGCGATTTCAAGCTCGGCCAGACAGCCGGCCCGATCGGCGGCCGCAAAGAGATCCAACGGATTGCACAGCGCGTGACTCTCGGGCGCACGCACCAATGCCTCGGAGGCGAGGATTTTGCGGGTGCGCAGATCGACGATCGGCTGATATCGGGGCGTGATTTTCCGGGAGCGGATCAGCTCTTCGATCTCATCACGCACGTCGACCTCTCTGCGATGATTGACAGAAAGGCGAAGATAAAGGCGTCGGTGCTCGAGAGTCCGAGCGCGACGTCGCGTTTTGCGGCGCGAGCAGGCGGTTGCGCGTCATGCGCTCATGTCATAAATGTGTAACAATCAGCGCACACCGGTGATCAGACGGATGCCGCCGCCGAAGCGCAGGTAAGCCCAGAACCAGTTCACCATGGTCGCCACGCGATTTCTCATCCCGAGCAAGAAGCCGACGTGCACGATGCCCCAGAGCCACCACGCCGGCGCTCCCCACACCCGCACCCTCCCGAAATCGACCACGGCCGACTTACGGCCGATCGCGGCGAGACTGCCGAAATGCCGATAGCGAAAGGCGGCGGGCGCCGGGCCCGCGTGAATCGCTGCGTGAATCTGCCGCGCCACATATTTGCCGCCTTGCTTGGCCGCCGGCGCGAGCCCCGGCACGGCCGCTCCCTTCCAGGCGTGGCTGAGCGCGGTATCGCCGACTGCGAAGACGTTGGCGAGGCCGGGGACGCGCAGGTCCGGGCCCACCGGGATACGTCCCGCTCGATCCGGTTCGAGATTCAACCACCGGGCTGCGGGCGAGGCCGCCACACCGGCCGCCCACAGCACGGTGCGTGCTTCGATACGCCGACCGTTGACCGCCACTCCGGCGCCATCGATATGGTCCACGCGACTATTGAGGTGTAGCTCCACGCCGAGCTTTTCGAGCGCGCGATGCGCGTTCAGCGCCAGCTTCTCCGGAAAGCTCGGCAACAGGCGCGGGCCCGATTGCACCAGAACGACCCGGGCCTGACCCGGATCGAACGCTCGGAAGTCCTGAGTCATGCCGAATCGGGAAAGCTCGGCGATCGCGCCGGCCAGCTCGACCCCGGTCGGGCCGCCCCCGACGATCAGAAAGGTCAGCAATGCCGCGCGCCGGCCCTCATCCGGGGTCGCCTCGGCTTCCTCGAAGGCGAGGAGAATGCGACGCCGGATCTCGGTGGCGTCCTCGATGCTCTTGAGGCCGGGCGCATGCGGCGCCCACTCGTCCTTGCCGAAATAGCTATGCGTCGCGCCGGTCGCGAGCACCAGGTAGTCGTAGGCGATTTCTTGATCCGCGAGCACGACCTGATGCTGCCGAGGATCGATGCCGGTGACGGTGCCGAGCAGCACGCGCGTGCCGAAGGCGTCGCGAAACAGCTGGCGCGCCGGGGTGGCGATATCGCCGGGCGACAACGCCGCCGTGGCGACTTGGTAAAGCAGGGGCTGAAACAGATGATAGTTCGTGCGATCGATCAACGTGACCGCGGCTCGGGTGTGACGCAGCGCCCGCGCGCAACTGATACCGCCGAAACCCGCGCCGACGATGACCACGCGCGGACGACCCGCGAGCACGCGCGGGTCGCGTGAACCCGGAACGGGAAATACTTTTCCGGCGAGCCAGTCGACCAGCCGATCGAAGGACAGCGCGCCGCCGCCGTGCACGGTGAGGATGGCGAGCACCATGAGCAGGTACACGGCATCGGTCGAGCGCGGATCCACCATGGAATCCGCACAGAGCGCGAGCACGGCCGCGACTGCCGCAAAGCGCGTGCCGGCTCCGAGCAATAACAGCACGCCACCCGACAAGGCGATGTAGGGGGGCAGGCGCACGGCGACATCGAGGGGCAGCCAGAGGGCGAGCGCGCTGGATAATGTGTCGTGGATGAATAACGTGTTGTGGCCGATCCGCAGGGTCGCCGCCACCAGCAAGGCGCAGGCGAGCCAAATGCGCAGGGCGGTGAGATAGAGGGGCGTGCCGCGGGATCGGAGCCAGCCCGACAGGTGCATGAGTGGCGACATCAACGGCAACGCACTGTCGCTCAAGCCGCGCCGCAAGAGATGATCCAGAGAGATCGGACCGGCGCCGTGAATGACGAGCCATCCGAACAACGCGATCCAGAATAACTGGCTATCGAAGGGCTCGTACGCGTATTGAAGCCCGAGGGCGACGAGGAGCAGCGGGAGGGCGGCATAACGCGTCATGAGCCCCA